>NZ_BASE01000089.1 GCF_000813125.1 Mesobacillus selenatarsenatis SF-1 | reverse complement strand
TTGATGCACCGACAAGATATTATCCGAACCTGGGGTGACTTCAGATAAATTGAAGCCGAACCAGCAAGATTTTGTCCGAACCCGGGGTTACTTCGGACATATTGAAGCCGCTCTGGCGATTCTTTGTCCGAACTCGGGGTTACTTCAGACAAATTGAAGCCTCATCGTCAATCTGTTGTCCGAATTCGGAGTGACTTCAGACAGATTGAAGCTCCTCTGGCGGGCTTTTGTCCGAACCTGGGGTGACTTCAGACAAATTGAAGCCTCTCCGGCGAGCTTTTGTCCGAACCTAGGGTGACTTCGGGCAAAATGAAGCTCTTCCGGCGATTCTTTGTCCGAACCCGGAGTGACTTCAGACAATTTGAATCCGCACCAACAGTCTTTTGTCCGAACCTGGGATGACTTCAGACAGATTGAAGCCCTATAAAAGAGTGAGCAATCAGTATTGTGCTCGAAATTTGTTAAACGGGCCCAAATGTATCAACAACTTAAAAAACAGAAAAAAGAGAGCCAATTCAGCTCTCTTCATCCATTCATTTCCCGATATTCTTTTGGAGAAACTCCTTCAACATCCCGGAACACCCTCGCAAATTGTTTAGGGTTTTTGTATCCAACCATCTCACTGATTTCCAATATTTTAAAATCTGTCTCTTTCAGCAGCCGCTTTGAACTTTCTACTCTGACCATTTTCAAGTAGTCGACGAAGTTTTGTCCAATATACTCCTTGAACATATGGCTGAAATAGGAATAATTCAATGAAATGTAATTGGCGACTACGGCCAAGTTCAAATCCTTATGATAATTTTCCCTAATATACGCAATTGCCCGGTCCATGTACTTTTGCTCTGAATACACAGCTTTCACCTGTTTATTGTATTCATGGATTCTCATTAGCAAATCCTCGAGGGCATGGAAGTATTCATGGAAGTTTTCAAAGTTATAGATGTTATCTATCTTATTTAAAAGCTCGAACGTTACAAGAGATTCTTCCCCCAACCGCTTGAAAAAAACTTTAAAGATCGTTTCATTGATTTCCATGTTAAGGTTTTCAAGATAGTTGATGCTGCTGTGAGCAATGACATCAAAGTCCATAACCTGTCTCAGGATTGCTTTAATTTCCATTTCACGTTCAGTTCCTAGCATATTGGAAATTTTATTGATCAGGTCAGCCGGGAGAGAGTTTACGTCCGGTTTCTCTTTAATATTTTCATATAAAATGATCTGACGACGCGGATAAAGGAAATGATACTTGATCGCTGTTGCTGCCTGGCCATAAGTTTTTTTGAATTCCCTTATATCCTGCTCCTTTTCGCTAATTCCAATGGTAAAAATCGAATGCTTGTCCCTGCCAAGCTGTTCTTTCAGAATGGAAAATTGCTCGAAGTCTGCTGTAATAATCGTCACTCGGCCGTCTTTATCAAGAAATGGAATACTGTCAATGCTTGAATGGAGCAGCTCATTGATCTTATTAAGAAAGTCCTCTCCATCTATATCTCCATCCAGCTGAACGATTCCCACATAGTATCCGTCCGGATAAGATTCTATTTTCATTTTCCTATAAAGATCTTCTACAACTTCTTGTTGAATATTAGGATTAAGCAAAATGTAATTCAGTTGACTCGCACGATAATCATCCAGGTGCTGGAAGGTCATTTTCTGGCTGTTTTCCAGTTCTTCTATGATGGTATTCAAAGTATTGAATAACTCCGCCCGGTTTACCGGCTTCAATAAGTAATCCTTTACCTTATGTTTGATCGCTTCCTTGGCATACGTGAAATCATCGTATCCGCTGAGGATCACAATCGATGTTTCAATTTCTTCTAGCTGCTGGAGCTCTTTGATTAATTGAATACCATCCATCCTTGGCATTTTAATATCAGTGATAACGATATCAGGCTTATTTTCCAATATACTATCAAGGGCTTCCTGTCCATCTGAAGCAATGAATGTTTCAAAATCTGGATATTCACGCTTGATCATTGCCTGTATACCCAATCGGATATTTTTCTCATCATCTGCTATAAGAACTTTATACACTTTGGCTTCCTCCTTTCATGATTTTACAAGGCATTTTTACAGTCACCATTGTGAATTCGCCTTTCTCACTTGTAACAAACACTCCATACTCTGTTCCGTAGTAAAGCTGGATTCTCTCATTCACATTGTGGATACCTATGCCATTTCCACCTTTAGAATCGGATTTTTGATTTTTTACCCCTGTTTGAATGGATAAGTTGAGCGATTCACACTCCTCTTTTGTCATCCCCACACCATTATCTAAGATCTCAATGATGATATAGTCCTCTGAACATCTCGCATTCACTTGCAAGATGCCTTCGTTTTTCTGGTCGTTTGGAATGATTCCATGTTTAATGGCATTCTCAATGATCGGCTGCAGCGACATCTTCAGAACTTCCTGATCATGTAATTCTTGGGGAACATCAATATTCAAGGTTAGTAATCCATCCAAACGCAAATTCATAATGTCCACATAGTTCTTTATATAATTCAACTCTTCATCAAGCACTACAAAGTCATTCTTCCATTTTAGATTATAGCGCATCATTTCTCCAAGGGAAGTCACGGCATCAGAAATAGGGTACTGCCCTTCTATTTCTGCCATCATCTTGATGTTTTCCAATGTGTTGTATAGGAAGTGCGAATCAATTTGGGTTTTCAACGCCTTTAATTCTGTTTCTTTTGCGGTTGCCTGCTTATTGACAGCTTCGGCTATCAATCCATTCATCTTACCAAGAAGACTTTTGAAATGAAATGCCAGCTCAGAAATCTCATCTTGTCCATCAATTTCAACATCTACAGAAAAATCGCCTTGTTCTACCTGCTTCATTGAATCTTTCAATTTGTACATTTTTTTCAGTAGCAGTAAAACCAATACATAGGTGACAAAAGAAAGAATAATAACAAGGAAGATGATGCCGCTGAAAATAACATTCCTAGTCTTTGCCGTTTCAGCATAAAGGCCTTCAAGGGAAATAACATTCAGCAGGTATGCATCCAAATCATCAATATAGGCAGTAATGACAAGATACGGAGTTTCATTGTTTTCAAATTGAAAACTGCCAGTGCCTTCGTGTTTTGATTTGTTGAATTTAAGTTTCAGATCTTCAGTATCAATTCCCTCGTCTTCAAAGTAGGTGTGATGGAAATTCCTGATCATGTTGTTATCCTTATCAATGACCACATAGACCGAATCAGGGTCCTGTACACTTCCGAACATCTTAGGGAAAAAGTTTTTAAGGAACATATTGATTTCAATGATGCCTAAATGTTCATCCTTTGGGTAATCCAATTCCCGTAACAATGAAATCTTCGCTGTGTTTTGCGATGGAAGTCTTTCAAGGACATCATCGGTCTGCTGGTCGAACCACCATACCTCCATCCCATTCCTGTTGATGACCTCTTCTCTCCATGGCTTTTCCATGATTCGATCCTCTTTAAAGAGAATCGGCCACATCTCGGTTATATATGGATTGGTGGTATACAGGCGGATATTTTCAATCGCTGGGTTATTAGCCTGCAGCCTTGTCACATTCGACAACTCGTTCATTCTGAAATCAATTAATTGATCAATATTTGCTTCGTTCCTGCTTTTAACAAAGTCTATGAATTCTATATCAGACACGACCATTTGAGCCGTTCGTCTCATTGATTCAATATTATTTTTAATATGGATTTTCTCGATTTCAAGAGCATTTTCACTTTTAATCCTGATTTCATTGATTGCCCTGTCATACACGTTACTGGAATAAATAGAAATGAAAATGATAATAGGAATAATGATAATAAGGATATATAAGGCAATAAGCTTTTGTTGCAGGGAAAGTCGATCTACAGCTTTGTTAATTGTTTTTTGAAAATCCATATTTTTCACATCCATCATTTGTCCGCTTAAAAGAATTATAAATGATATTCAATATTAATATTGTGGTAAAGTGTTTCAATTTGATGAAGTTATTTTGTGTACTCAAACGCAGTGATTCTTGCCTGTATGCAAAAAGAGGAATAGACTGCCCCCTCAAGAAAATTAATTTCAAGAGGGAACAGTCTTTCCATAGTTATTTATTTTGCTGCATCAAGTTTCTCTTTGTTCTTTTCATAGATTTCCTGCTGATACTTTTCAACTTTTTCAAAACCGAAAGAATCACGTTTCTTCATGAAGCCTTCAAAGATTTTATCGAACTCTTTATCAGATTTAGCTAAAAGAAGCTTAGGAAGAGTTTTGCCCCATTCCTGTGCAATCTTGCTTGCTGCTACACCTTCTGCAGAAGTTCCAGTCGGGCTGATGCCGTCGAATTCAGCATAGCTGACTGTCTTTCCTTTCGTCCAGTCTTCCATTTGCTTGAATGGCTCAGAAGCAGGCGGTGCCCAAGCAAGGCTCATGTTTGTATCCATAAGCATCCAGTATTTGAATGAAGCTCCATACTGCTGGTCAAATGCTGCGCGGTCCTTATTTAATAGGTCCAATATCTCTGGCTTGAATTCAGGCTTGCCGTTAACCATGTCATACGTTTCGCCTTCTTTACCCATGTAAAGGTCCATTTGTCCTTCTTCACTAATCATATAAGTCAAGAATTGAATTGCTCTTTCTTTGTCTTTAACGTCTTTAGAAATCAAAGTCACTGTCCAGCCTGAGATGCTGTCACCTGCTAATGCAGGGCCGTCTCCGTTAGAGTTCGCTGGGCCGTCAACTGCGATATACACTGAATTAGGATCTTTTGCATACAATGCGTGCTGCTGTGCTGCAAGGTCACTGCGCTGGTAAAGCATTGCGAAGTAACGGCCTTGTGAAATTTTCTCTTCCATTTGTGGACGCTTGTCGATGAAGATATCCTTCGCAAGAAGTCCTTTGTCATTTGCTTCTCTGAAAGTCTTTAACCATGCAAGATACTCAGGATCCTGGCTGCGGTCATACACTTTTCCGTCTTTCTCCATAGGGATATTCAGGAAGTTTTGCAGATAACCTTCAAGAGAAGTATTACCTACATCAGTAAACTCATTCAAACCAAATGGAATCAATGGAGCACCGTTCACTTCAGGGAATTCCTTCTTAGCAGCTTCAAGAGCCTTCAAGAATCCTTCTGGAGTGCTCATATCTGGGCTGCCAATTGCTTCATACATATCTTTTCTAACAAGGAAAGTCTGGTTAGAAGGCTTAAGGTCTTTATATTTGTCGAAATCCTTTGGTGAAGAAGAAGCATTCGGGTAGCCATACGTGTTGCCATCTTCTTGCTTATACCATTCGATTTTCGCTCCATCTGCTACTTTATAAAAATATGGATCATACTGATCTGCAAGTTCATTTAATGGAAGGACAAGCTCGCCTTCGATCATCTTCTTAACTGCATCTTCCCACCAGCCGATTGTGATGAAATCAGGCAGTTTGCCAGAAGCGATCATCGTGTTCATTTTCTCTGCTTCGTTTCCTGCTGGTGAGATAAAGTTAACTGACACACCAGTTTTATCCGTTACGTATTTGGAAACAGCATCGTCGCCCCATTTATGCGCGAACCATGAAAAGTTAACGTACCAGTCAAACGTAATTGGATCCTTATTATCTTGCCAGCCAGGTGCATCAGCACTTGCCTTCGGTTTATCTGCTTCTTTCTCATCGGAAGCGTTTTCATTTGTCTTGCTGGAACAGCCTGAAAATAATGCTAAAACCAATGATAGAACAAGCAATAATGAAAAGCCTTTGGAAAAGAATTTTTTCCTCATTTTTTGACCCTCTCTCTTTTGTGTTATTTTGGGCCACATTACTAAATGTACACTGCTTTGAAAAAGCGGGAAAGGCTTTTTTCTTAAGTACCAGCCTTTCCCAAGGTCAGAAGGGGGTATCCTTCATGAATAAAGCAAGACATATCAATAATGAAGCCTGGATTATTTAAATTTCTTCAGTGAAGAAAAATTTAAATCGAAGTTTAGTAGATCAACCTTTTACTGATCCAATCAGCATTCCTTTTACAAAGTACTTTTGCAGGAATGGATAGACTAACATGATTGGAAGTGTTGTCACAACCATCGTTGCCAGTTTGATAGACTGGGATGTGACTGTCTTCGTGGCAATCGATCCTGCTGCATTCGTCATCATCTGATTTGAACTGGACTCAGCAACAACCTTGTATAAATACGTCTGGATTGGCTGCAGGTCTGGATTATTTACAAAGATGACTCCGGCAAAGTAGTCGTTCCACTGATATACTCCCTGGAACAATGCGATTGTTGCAATAACCGGCATTGACAGAGGAATGATTACTTTTATAAAAATCTCAAAGTCATTTGCTCCATCTATCTTTGCTGCTTCCTCCAGAGAAGTTGGCAATTCCCTAAAGAAAGATACAAAGATGATTAGATGGAAGAAGTTAAACATTGTTGGAATGATATATACTAGGAAGTTATCAAACAATCCAAGATCCCTGATTAATAGGAAGTAAGGAATCAATCCACCGCTGAAAAACATTGTGATGACACCGACCAGCATGTAGAAGTTCCTGCCGTAAAGGTCTCGTCTCGAAATGGCATAAGCAACCATTGCTGTAAAGAATACGTGTGTGATTGTTCCGATAACCGTTTTGGCAATTGTTACGCCAAATGATGTGACAATACCCGGTGTTTCAAACACAGCCTTGTAGTTTTCTAATGTAAACTCTCGAGGCCACCAGTAAATCCCGCCTCTCATAGCATCAACACCATCATTCAGTGAATTGACGAGAACATACCAGATTGGGTAGATCGTAATGGCACATATAAAGAGCATGATGAGAATGTTAATGTTGTCAAAGATGTATTCGCTTGTTGTTCGCCGGTTCCGTTTAAAAAGTTTAAACACAACCTCACCCCCTTAGAATAAAGATGTTCCATTCAGTTTCTTGACAATCTTGTTAGCAGACAGGAGCAGGATAAAGGCAATGATTGCTTTCAATAAACCGACTGCTGTTGCATATGAGTAGCGTGCATTTTGCAGACCCATCTGATAGACATAAATATCAATTACATTACTGGCGCTTTCATTCAACGAGTTACGCAGAATCAAGATCTGGTCGAAGTTTGAATTTAAGACACCGCTTACAGCAAGGATGAAAAGAATTGTGATTGTCGGGCGAATTGACGGCAATGTTACATGCCACATCTTTTGGAAACGATTTGCTCCGTCAATCGTAGACGATTCGTATAGTTCTGGGGATACACCAGCAATTGCTGCAAGATAAATGATTGCTGACCATCCAAGTTCTTTCCATATATCTGAGAGAATGACGATTGCCCAGAAGTTATCAGGTGAAGCAAGGAAATTCGTACGTTCACTGATCAACCCTAAACCTAGCAAAATATCGTTTAAGACACCGATATCTGCGAGCCAAGTTGTCAAAATCCCTCCAAGTACAACCCATGAAATGAAGTGCGGCAAGTAAGAAATTGTTTGAACCGCTTTCTTAAGCTTCATTGATGTGAGTTCATTGAGCAAAAGAGCAAATATGATTGGAAGCGGGAACCCGATGATTAATTTAATCAAGCTGATTCCGAGAGTGTTTTTCAGGACGATCCAGAAATTCTCATCCTGCAGGAATTCCTTAAACTGCATCAATCCTACCCATGGAGCTTCTGAGATTGTCTTGATGATGCTGTATTCCTTGAATGCGATGATCAACCCATACATTGGGATATAGTTAAAGATGAACATCCAAACTACACCAAGAAGGGCCATCACCTGCAAATACTTTTGAGAAATGATTGTCTTTTTAATTTTTTTGTATTTTTCTTTTTTTGTTGGCTCTACCATTATGGTGTCACTGACTTGTTGTTCGACTGGCTGTTGAATCTTGACTTCCATTTCTTCACCACCTTAGTTGCTGTTGTCTTTCTTGTACCTTTATCATAAAAAAAAGGGCTTACATTTATAAGCCATCGAATTTTGCTTATGGTACCAATTTTTTAGTTTTAGGTTTATAGAACAAAATATTGATACCATCATGTTGTTATCGTTTTCATAGAAGTGGATAAAAGTTTGAGTTGGGGAACTGCAGGATTTACAAAAAAACAGGCCCGCAGTCCTTTTAAATGGACCACAAACCTCAAGGTTGGATTTTCGTCCTCAAAAAGGATACTCTAATCGTAGGCTTTTTAAATCGATGTTATGGGAAAGGAATATATCATGATTGCGAAAACAGAAGAAGATTTTAACGGATTAAAAGAAATTGGCAGAATTGTCGGCTTGATACGGGAAGAATTAGTTGGGAAGACTACACCAGGTATCACCACGAAGGAGCTTGATGATATTGCGGGCAGGTTGTTTGAAGAGCATGGGGCGATTTCAGCACCGAAGGGAGAATACAATTTCCCCGGCTATACATGTATAAGTGTGAACGAAGAGGTGGCACATGGGATACCAGGCAGCCGTGTGATCAAAGAAGGCGATATTGTTAATATCGATGTTTCTGGCTCTAAAAATGGTTATTTTGCTGACACTGGAATCTCATTTGTCGTGGGCGAGGGTGATCCTATTTTAACCAAGATATGCGAAACAGCCATCGAGGCCTTTGAAGCAGGTTTGAAAAAAGCGAAACCAGGTTCGAAGAAGAGCGGACTTGGCAAGGCAGTTATGGCAACTGCGAGAAAGAATGGACTAAGAGTTATCAAAAACCTTACCGGACATGGAATCGGCCGTACAATCCATGAAGCACCCGATCATATTTATAATTATCATGAGCCATGGGATGACGAGCTTTTAAAAGAAGGAATGGTCATCGCTTTTGAACCATTCATCTCAACTCGTGAGGAAGAAGTCTTTCAAAATGATAATGACGAATGGACCTATGTAACAGAAAACAGCTTCGTAGCTCAATGTGAGCATACCATCATTCTTACTAAAAACGGGCCGGTTGTGATTACCAGATAGAACGCACTTCTTTCGATTGGAACCCTTGCTGCTGCGAGGGTTCTTTTTTTGTGCTCGAAATCAGCTCCCCCTTCTTGAAAGCCAGTCTGACAGCTGCAAGCCTGCTTCTGTTCTGAAATGCTTTCCTTTAATTCGAAAAATACTAAAAACTTTATTGACTTGTGAAGAGTAAGTATATATAGTAGTGTGTATTATTCTTCTTTTGGGGTCTAGTTTCAATTCTCTTGTGATAGATTGAACATAGTTTTCCCTGTCTTTCTAATAGCTAGTTGGAAACGTGCCCTCTGCGTATACAATTACGCACAGTTATACGGTTTCCTCTTTATAGAAATTCCTCCATACCCAACTGAAGAAAGCTTGAATCAGAATTCACTACACCAAGAAGAGGAGACAAGTGTATATGCAGCAAAAAATATCGTTTTCAACCTATGCCCTGATTGGAACCATGCTATTTGGAATGTACTTTGGAGCCGGGAATTTGATATTCCCAATTCAATTAGGGCAGCTGGCAGGCACAAACTTCTGGCCAGCATTAATTGGATTCCTTGTAACAGCCATCGGCCTTCCTTTTTTAGGCATATTGGCGATTGGCCTTTCGGGAAGTACTGGCCTGCGTGATTTAGCCAGCAGGGTGCACCCTATTTTTGGCATCGGCTTTGCAACGGTTCTCTACTTGACAATTGGACCCTTTTTTGCGATTCCAAGAACAGCCACTGTCCCGTTCGTCGTTGGTTTTGAACCCTACATTGCTCCAGGACAAGCAGGTTTGTGGCTGGGGATTTTCAGTTTCGTTTTCTTTGCCATCGTTTACTTTTTCTCACTGCATCCTGCCAAGGTGATGGACTACATTGGAAAATACCTTACACCCGCTTTTCTCGTATTCTTATTTTTATTAATTGGGATTTCCGTCATCAAGCCCATGGGCAGCTTTGGAGAACCGAGTGGTGCTTATGCAAACTTAGCTTTTATCACAGGATTCAAAGAGGGATATAATACGATGGATGCCCTTGCATCCCTGGCATTCGGTATTGTTGTCATTAATGTCATTAAAGGGCAAGGAATAACCAGTACAAAGGATATTGCCAGGGCTACCTTGAAATCAGGTATCTTCGCAATGACATTGATGATGCTGATATACGGACTTATAACGTATATGGGGGCTTCCAGCGTATTGGCTATTGGAACATTCGAGAATGGCGGACAGATTTTTTCAGCGGTCGCCAAACACTATTTTGGTCCATTCGGTTCCATTTTGCTAGCTATCATCATTGTGCTAGCATGTTTAAAAACAAGCATTGGGCTAATCACGGCCTGCAGCGAGTTTTTTCATGATCTATTGCCAAAGGTTTCATATCAAAGGTTTGTACTTCTTCTATGCATCGTTTCTTTCACAATCGCAAATTTTGGTTTGAACAATATCATCCAATTTGCTGTACCGGTTTTGATGTTCCTGTACCCATTAGCGATCATCCTTATCTTATTAACTCTGATATCACCGGTTTTCGGAAATAAGCAAAGCGTATACGCCGCTTCAATAGCGATGACATTCTTCGTGAGTTTTTTTGATGGCTATAGCGCATTAGTAACTAATCTGCCAAATACAAATATTTCTTTATTCAATTCTGTTACGTCAATATATGTAGAGCATCTTCCACTATACGAAATTGGACTTGGCTGGATCATTCCCGCGTTACTAGGTGCAGTCATCGGTTATATCTTGCCGAAAGCTCATTTACCCGTAAAAAAATACCAAAAAGAACTGTAGATTTCTCTGCAGTTCTTTTTCTTTTCTTTGTTTTTCGGTAATCATTTTTTTAAATTCTTGAAGTGGATTCAGAAGCAAATCATTTATTTAGTTTCCTTTGAGCTTTTAATGCTACCTTTTCAAAACCATTTCCTCTTTCCTCTGCAAATTCAATATCAGCTTTTGGAAGAGCTTTATCATGCTTAGGTTTACTTTTAGCCAAATTTTTCACCCCTCTTATCGTTAAACTCTTGTTACCATTAAGGATGCAAGAACTACCAACCCTTAACGACATTCCTAGTTTGTGATTCTTTTCTAGGTCTATGCTTTTAGTTCATGTAAACCGGTTCAGCATTTATCTCCTCCGTAAATTTTTTCGCCAATTCCGTTGACATTCCTGCAAAAGGAAGACGAAAGCAAGCGCTCTTCTAAAAACAGGTATTTATCCCAAGATATATATCCAGACATGTCCATCTTCTCTGAATATACTGTGTATGAGTTGAAATGAAAGGAGATGAGTTGGAGTGGAAAGAAGAGAATTTGATGACTTTGGCAACCAAATGTCATTTCGGTTTTCAAATCGCCGTAATGGAAAAGATGATCATCATCTGTTTGAAGGGGAATTTGAATCGAGTGACAACCACCGTGGTGCAAGGAGAGGAGACAGACATTCTCGCGGAAGAGAAGTTGGTGATATAAGTACTTCGATGTGCGAGAAGCTTGCAGATATTATCGGAGGAGATATTTTGACTACAGACCCTGTCTGTGTTGTTTCACGTCTTAGGAATATAAAAGCTACTATCTTAGGCCGCCGTACCCGTTCCCCGCTTGCTCTGCCGTTTGCACTGTCTTTTGAAAATAAAAGAAATGGAAAGACATTGAATCTTGGCGAAACAGTTATCCTTCAAAAAGAAATCAATCCTTTCCTGTCAGAATTACGGAAAAGAGGAATCATAGTAACCGCTGTCCATAACCACTGGCTTTTTGAAGACCCACGTTTAATGTATATGCACTGGGAAAATATTGGGGATCCTTTTCGGTTTGCTGAAGACAGTATAGAAGCCGCTAAAGACGCTGGTTTATTCTAATGGAAACAATCTATTCCTCTTAATTATCAGCTAATCATTTTCTTCGTAAAAAAAGAATTGACCACTATTATCCTTTATTTCCCTTAATGCCACTTTAAATCAATAAAAATGCTGCCGTTATTTTAACCGGCAGCATTTTTATATTAGGAATTCAGCAATATAAGAGAATTTATTGTGAAAGGCTGTGATATTCATCCTTTATTTCTTTAACTGTTTGATCAAATTGTTCGCCCCAATGATCATTGACTGTATGGAATATGACATTCCCTTTTTCATCAAGGAGCCCATATCCTCTGTAGGCTACATCTCCATTTTTCATGTCAAAACGCTCTACCATTTTCAGATCAGGATCAGAAATGAAAGGTAAACTTTTGCCGTACTCCCTGGCTAGAGCATCGTATAATTCCCGTTGTTGTTCAGGCGTATCTTTACTGATAATATACATATTTACATCCAGATCTTTTAATTGATCAAGGTTCTCATTCAACTGAACCAGCTGCTGTTGACAAAGAGTTCAGGTGTATGTGGTAATGAAAAAAAATAGTGTTGGTTTTTCCTGCGGGAAAGTAATTTCGTCATTGTCCTGATTCAACAATGTCATGTTTCCTTCTAATTTTGTTTGGCCGCACCCTGCCAGGACCAGGACTGACAAGAGCATAAATAATACGATTTTTGATTTCATGAGTATCTCCCTATTCAGTTAATAGATACTAAAATTTTTCTAATTAATTCAGCAATTGGTTTTCAAAATTACGTCCTTACTGAATCATCCGCAAAAATTGTTTTGTCCGGTCAGCTGTTGGATTGGAGAAAATGTTGTCGGGTGCACCCCGTTCAACGATAAAGCCCCCGTCCATAAAAATCACTTCATCAGCCGCTTCCTGGGCAAATCGCATTTCATGAGTTACAACGACCATCGTCATGCCCTCGTTTGCCAGATCCTTCATAACTTTTAAAACCTCGCCCACAAGCTCAGGATCCAGGGCTGATGTCGGCTCGTCAAACAACATGACTTCCGGCTCCATCGCCAGAGCCCTTGCAATGCCTACACGTTGCTGCTGGCCTCCTGACAGCTGAAATGGATAAAAATCCACTTTGTCAGAGAGTCCTACTTTTTCCAGGAAGAAGGCTGCTTTCTGTCGAGCCTTAACTTTCGTTTCTTTTTTGACAGTTACCGGTCCTTCCATAACATTTTCCAGTGCCGTCATATGAGGAAAGAGATTATATCCTTGAAATACCATCCCGGTAAGACGGCGGAACGAAGAAATCAATTTTGGTGAAACCTTTGCTGAAAAGTCGATCTGCTGCCCGCCAATAGAAATTTTCCCTTCTGTAGGTGTTTCAAGGACATTCAGACAGCGTAAAAATGTAGTTTTTCCAGATCCTGATGGGCCGATTATAACGACAACTTTACCTTTGTCAATTTCAAGATCAAGTCCTTTCAATACTTCCAGCTGGTCAAAAGATTTCTTTAAACCTTTAATAGAGATCATACAAATCCTCCTTTCACTAGCGATTTACCGAGATACATACCGGTCCAGTCGATTTTCAATTCTTCCCTGAGCAATTGAGAGGATAAAACAGATAACCCAGTATATGAGTGCAGCTTCAGTATAGAGAAGAAGAAATTCATAATTTGTAGTCGCGATTTCCTGTGCTCGCCGAAACATTTCAGTTAACAAAATCATGGATGCAAGCGAGGTATCTTTTACTAAACTAATAAATGTATTTGATAAAGGTGGAATTGATACCCTTGCAGCCTGAGGGATGATAATTCTCCTTAACGCTTGCCTTCTGCTCATCCCGATGGAAAAACCCGCTTCCCATTGACCTTTAGGTATAGAAAGAATGGCCGCCCTTATTATTTCAGACGCATAGGCACCAACATTCAGGCTGAAACCAATGATTGCAGACGGCCATGGGTCAAGGGTAATCCCGATAGTAGGCAAACCATAGAACAGTATAAATAATTGAACCAACAGAGGTGTCCCTCTTATTGCGGAAACGTAGATCCTGGCAATTATCTGCAGAATTTTTACATCTGAAATCCTGGCTAGTGCTGTCAAGACGGCTAGTCCTAATCCGCAAACAAAGGAAATCAACGTTAAAGGGATTGTATAAAAAATAGCCCCCTGTAATAGGGGGACAACTGAATTTTGGGCAATTTCGATCAGTCTTGCCAACCTTTCAGGGTCAGCCAATATATTATTCAAGTACATTTTCATCAAACCATTTTAAAGAGATTTTGTCATAGGTACCGTCAGCGATCATATCCGCAAGTGCACCATTCACCGCCTCGACAAGAGTGTCGCTGTCTTTCCTGAACATCAAACCGCTTTTGGAAGCATTATCGCTCTCTGCAACTATTTTAACCTTAGCCTCTGGCTTAGCCTTTTTAAAATCAAGAAAGGAAAGATTTTCATTGATAGTGGCATCAACGCGTTTCGATAAAATTAGTTCGATGGACTGATTAAAGCCATCAACCCCAACAATTTCTGCTCCGTTTTCCCTTGCAATGTCAGCATAGTTGCTTGTCATGGACTGGGCAGCCTTTTTACCTTTAAGATCTTCAAAACCTTTCAATTCAGTGTTTTCCTCATGAGCAATCAATACTGCAGTAGATGTGATATACGGGTTAGAGAATAAATACTTCTCTTCTCTTTCTGGCTTTATTCCAACCTGGTTTGCAACCATATCGAAACGCTTTGCATCAAGACCAGCAAACATTGCATCCCATTGAGTTTCTTTGAACTCCGCTTGAACCCCTAGTCTCTTGGCAACTTCTTTTGCAATATCAACATCAAAACCTGTTAGATTCCCATCCTTGTCATGGAAGGTAAATGGAGGGTATGTACCTTCTGTCCCCACAAGAAGTTTTCCTTCTTTTTCTACCTTAGAAAGAACTGAATTTTCTTTTTCGGTTGCGTCGTTTCCTTGCAGCACTTTATCATCTTTCTCCTGCCCACCGCACCCAGATATTAATAGAACTGCGGAAAGGATTAGTACAAGTAAAAAGGAAAGTCTTTTCATTTTAATTCCTCCTATTTCAGTCGGTTTAATAAGATTTAATTATCATAATTCAATTTCTTATGATAGTCAAAGGTTTATACTTCACTTTATAAATATTCCAATTGTCTGTATTAATTATTATTGGAATTTGAACGGCTATAAGCAATGCGAATAATTTACTTAAAAAGTAAAACAATTAATCGTTAATTTACATTTTCAAAATCTCTTGATTTCTTTTTTTACTTTTTCCCATTAAGCAAATAGCATTCCTGGAGCAATGCTATTGCCATCCAATTGCTTAGGAATTTTCCCAGTAATGGGAATATACTTAAAAGCAATTTTCAACTTGGATTTTTTTGAATCGACAATTTCTGTTTGCATCAAAAGGCTTTCCACTAAATATTAGTTACCTCATTTCAATACTTTGTAAAGTATGGCATTCATTAAGAGCTATTTTTTGCACATTAATTTCCTTAAATCGGAAAACATAAATTGGTCATCAAAAATCCAGGAGGAAAATAATATGCAAATGCAAAACATGAACCAAAACGGCAATCAAATGGCAACGAACATGCCAATGAAGCAAAGTATGTCAAACAACCATGGGGGACATGAGCTCTTTGATGCTCACGAAGTGATCAGTGGAATCATCTGTATGCTTGATCAGTACCTAATTTATGATCAGCACATAAAGGATCCCGAGTTAAAAACAATTCTGCAGCGTCAGTCTGCTTTTGTCACTCAAACATATAACACAATAGTCGAGAGTTTTAAAACAGGGCAAGACCCAACGATACCTACTCAGCAATACGAAATGACCCAGAATAATGATGTAATATACGGTCTTAAGCCAGGGCAGCCGAAGAAACCTATGACTTCACTAAATGAGATTTCTGATCAGGGCATTTCAGGATTTATGCTGGGCCAGGCAAAATCGATGTCGTCTATGCTTGCAATGGCTGCACTGGAGATGACAAATCCCGTGCTTCGACGTGTCATTGCGGACAGCGTCCCGAATTTCATTGAACTGAGCTATGAAATTTTCCTTTATCAAAACAAACATGGATATTATCAGGTTCCACAATTGATGCAGCAGGATATGAACCAAATGCTGACAAGCTACACCCAGTCGAATCCCCAACAGCCTGGTTCCATGACTAACTAAGATTAAAAAACGGGAAAGAAATCGCTGATTTCTTTCCTGTTTTTTGACTAAATCAAAAAGCTTTCTACCAATTTCGTGCAAATAGAGGTTCATTTTAAAATCACTCTAGATATGTCAATTTTTTCATTTAACGTTATTTTCATTTTTACCCAGAATTTCGTCTCGAACTCCTGATGTTTAATCAAATACGATTGAAAATACCTTTACTTTTCTCCCTTTTTCACTCTACGGTTCTTACGTTTATAAAGATTATCACCGGGTACGTTTTAGATATTACTAAGTCTGCCTACCGAAAGCGGTTTGATGAAAGGGGTCTTATCATGAAAAGAAAACTATTTTATGGAATTCCATTAGCGCTTGCTATCTTCTTTAGTGGTTGTTCTGCGGAGACGGATCAGGAAAATGAACCGCCTGTCGAGGATACTGAAAATGATGTGGAAGATGAAGATTTCAAACTGGATGATGATAAATCAGATAGTGATGGGAAGTAAGGCATCATGACTATTCAGGCTACCAAAAAGCTGTTTCTTCAATAATGAAGAAACAGCTTCTTTACATTTTTATAGTTTGTAAGTGATTGCCTGTTTTCCAAACTGTTCCCAGCCTGCGATGAACTCTTTTTTTGAGAGCTTATCGTTTTTATCGCCAAGCGGATCGTTTACATATACGTTGTTGTTGTCGAAACCGGTGACCAAAACCGAATGCCACTTGTAAGTAATCTTTTCTTTGCCTTTTTTCGTATCCCAGGTTTCCCAATGCTTTTCTGGGACAACGGCAAACGTACTTGGTACCAGCACCCAGACTGGCCGACCATCTTTAACATGCTTCTCCACTTCGTTAAATTCTTCTCCGGTCAGGTCCTGTATTTTTCCCGGAAGGTAAGCTTCTCCCAATTCGGCTACAGGGCCATGGTAGACTCCAAGACCAGGCTTGTCCATTGTTTTCATATTGCCGACAAATCCATCACCCGGATGTCCCCTCAATCCGTCTTTTTCAAATGGAACACGGTCTATTTCCTTTGATAACTCCATCTTGCCAACATCCTGGCCCGCATGCTGTAAAAGCATAGCAAGTGTTGTGACTTCGCAGCCTCGCTCTAATTCAGGCAATTGAGATATATGTGGAGCATCTAGCTTCACTTTTGCCTCACTATTTTCATTTGAGTTCTGAGCCTCAGTTTGCTGTTTATTTTTAGAGGCCGGGTCTGATTCCGGAGGAGGACTTTCTGCACCAGAGCACCCGGCAAGCATGATGATCAACGGTATAAAAGCTTTTCTCAACCTTTTTCTCTCCTTGTAGCATTTATTTGTTTTTGGCTTTAAAACCTTCTAATTGTAAAAAAACCTTAGTACCGAAACGGTTCTAAGGTTTTTATCCTCCGTTATTCTTCAACAGACTCCTCAATGATCTGCTGTTCTTCTTCGGTTAATTCCTCGTCATTCTCGGTTGTACCTTCTCTTGGTTCGTCAGGTAATTCATGTGTACCATCTGGTGCCGGAGGAGCTTGTTCATCCTGTTCCATCACCGGATCTTCTTCCGGCGGGGGCTCTTCAGTGGCTCCGCAACCGGCAAGCAATAGGCCTGTCCCCATTGTGAATGAAAGCATTAAGTTTCTTTTCTTCATGTTGCCACTCCTTCCTATTACACTCTTATATACTTATAGCCTAACTGGACGCTGGTAAACATTCTCCAAGTGGATATGGAATGTAAATATTGGAAGACAGTAATACGTTAGAAATAAAAAAACTGCAAACCACCTGGCCTGCAGTTTTTCGTCATTATAAAGGTTTCCCAGTATCGTTTTTCGCACTAAGCTTTTTCCGTCCTGTAAACATCGGAACTAATATTGTCAGCAAGCTTACAATGATCAGTGTCAGTGCGATTGGCTTATCCAAAAAGATAGCCAGACTTCCATTTGAGATTGTTAACGTTTGCCTGAAGGCTTGTTCCATCATTCCTCCGAGAATAAAGGCGAGGATAAATGGCGCCGCCGGAAACGAGAACATCCTCATCAGGAATCCAATGATTCCAAACGCGACTAACATGTACAAATCAAATGTGTTGAAGCTTATGGCATAGACTCCAATCAAACTGAAAATGATCACGAGTGAGATCAATAGCGGTCTTGGAATCCTGAGTACCCTTGCGATATAAGGAATCAACGGAAGGTTCAGGATTAATAGAAAAATATTCCCGATATACATACTGGCGATGATTCCCCAGAATACTTCTGGTCGATCCTGTATCAGGAGTGGGCCCGGCTGAACGCCTAATACTAAAAATGCCCCTAATAGAACTGCTGTTGTACCTGAACCTGGAATTCCGAGGCTTAGAAGTGGCACGAATGCTCCGCCAGTAGCGGCATTATTCGCTGTTTCAGGTGCTGCCAGCCCTTTGATTGAACCTTTTCCGAATTCTTCTGGGTTTTTAGCCAACTTCTTTTCCGTAATATAAGCAATGAAGGAAGCGATTGTTGCTCCCGCTCCTGGTAAGACACCAATGAGGAAGCCCAAGAATGATTGCCGTGTCATTGGGCCACTCATTTCCTTGACATCCTGCTTTGACAGCCGCAAACTGCCAATCTCTTTATTGTCACTCATCGAATTATCTTTTCGGTTCAACACGAGTGTACTAACCTCCGCCAAAGCGAATAAACCGAGCGCGATGACCAGGAAGTCGATTCCCTCGAGAAGATTCGGGTTCCCGAACGTGAATCTGCTTGTACCAGTCTGACTGTCGATTCCAATTGTCACAACGATAAACCCTAGGGTTGCGGAAATGAATGCCTTGATGGTTGAACCATCAGACAAACTTGAAATAGCTGTCAGTCCCATGAACATCAACGCAAAATATTCAGCCGGTCCGAATGATACCGCTACTGCTGATAAAATTGGCGTGAATAACATGAGCAAAATGACACTGACTGTTCCGCCTGTAAAAGAGGCAATTGCCGCAATTGCCAATGCCTTGCCTGCTTTCCCCTGCTGCGCCATCGGATATCCATCAAACGCTGTTGCGACCGTCCCAGCAACACCGGGTGCGTTCAAGAGGATTGAAGAACTTGAGCCTCCAAAGATGGCACCATAATAAACTCCGGCCATCATAACCAGCGCTACCGTAGGGTCCATGCTATAAGTAATCGGGATCATGATAGCGATTGCACTGATTGGTCCCAATCCTGGCATCATTCCGATGAATGTACCTACAAAAACACCGATAAATACAAACAGGATTCCTTCTATACTAAAAGCCACTTGAAATCCTGACATTAAACCTTGAAATGCATCCATGCTCTACCCTCCTCTTACAACGGGATAATTCCTGCTGGCAAATTAATTTTCAAAAGATAGTTAAATAGTCCGTAAATAACTAGAGAAAATGCAACTGAAACTATTGCATTCGTTACATGCTTTCTATATCCAAGGAATAATGAACATCCAAAAATAAACAAAGCAGTCATGATTAAAAAGCCAATGATTTCTAATAAGAAAATATAGATTAATATAAAAACAAGAACCGCTAATAACAATAGAACATTCTCTTTACTGATGGTACGCTTTACTTTTTCTGCCTCAGTCTCTTCTTTTTTATCTAAATAAAGAAGGACAGCGAAAAACAGCAAAAGAAAGCCTAGACCCTTTGGCACAACGTCCGCATCGATTATTGCATTAGGGTATTTAGGCAGGTTATAGCTTAAAACCAAATAGAAACCTGCTAGAATTGCCAGGAAAACTGAGATTTTCTGATTGATTCTTCTAAGCAATGGTAGTCACCTCTTTTAATAGAATGAAAGATAGAACAGGCATAACTGCTCTATCTTTCGATTCAGTTCGTTTTAAGCTGGTGGAAGTTAGCGTGACAACCCTAGCTCTTCAAGAAGATTCTGCATGTCTTCCGCTTCCGTTTTCAAGAACTCGCTGTACTCTTCACTATCCATGTAAAGTTCTCCCCATCCATACTTCTTGCGGATTTCATCCCATGCCGGAGAGTCGCTTAACTCTTTGAATTTTTCTTCATAGTACTTCACGGCTGCAGGGTCCATTCCCGGGGGTCCGAAGAAGCCTCTCCAGTTAACAAACGTTTCATCAATTCCTTGTTCCTTGGCTGTTTGGAAGTCAGATAAGACTTCCCCTTCCAATCTTTCCTCAGAAGTGATACCGAGAACTTTGATTTTTCCAGCTTTTACTTGTTCAATCGTTTCTGCTACACCTGTTGTATAAACATCCACACTTCCATTCAATACAGCAGTTAAACCACCCGCATCCGGGTCAGAAATATACTTGATCTTTGTTACGTCAACGCCAGCAGCCTTAGCGATCTTCACAAACTGCATATGGTCCATACTGCCTGGTGATGAAGTTCCAATAACGCTGACGCTTGCAGGATCCTTTTTCATGTCTTCAAATAAATCATTCAAGTTATTCCACTTCGCTTCTGCCTTAACAACGAATGCGCCATAGTCTGCAATTACGTTCGCAAGCGGTGTGAAGTCTTCATATCCATACTCAGATTGCCCGTTCAAAGGCACTAAAAGTAATGGCGGTGATGCAACGAACATATTGTGTTCGCTGTCTTTTTTACCGGCGATATAAGCCCATCCAATGGCTCCCCCTCCACCAGCTTTATTGACAACTGGTAAACGTTTGTCAATGATTTTCTCCTGTTCGAAAACTTGTGAAGCCATCCGGGCTGTTGTATCCCAACCGCCCCCTGGTCCAGCCGGAGCCGTAATTTCAATCGGTTTAGTCGGTTTCCATTCCCCATTTTCCCCTGTTGCATTGCCGTCACCAGAAGACTGGTTGGAACATCCTGCCGCAATCAGCATCGTGAATGCCGCAGCTGTCGCTAAAAACTTTTTCATTTTGTTTCCCCCTTTGTAAAGATCAATCTTCCATCCTAAACGCTATATTAATTCAGAATAATTAAAATGTAACCGTTTACAATATTACTTGCATAAAAAACTTTTTGGGTATTTTGTTCATTTTGTTCACGGGTCGCCGCCGATTTCGATCAATTCCTTGAACACCTGCTTTGCAATCTTAGAGGAAATCGTGCCGTTCTCGATCAGTTGAATCATTCCGCCAAGTCCTTCCGGAGTCAACGCTGTTTCGTGAATTGGATGGCGAGTATGGAATTGCCTATAAAAGAAAACATCCCCTTTCAAAGGAGATGTTTTAAACCAAATAGTATTTTCGCTCGGGTCTTCCAACAATTCCGTATTCTAGTTCAGCTCTTGCCTTGCCTACAGAAATTAAGTATTCCAAATATCTTCTGGCTGTTGTTCTTGAAGCGCCTAAATGTTCACTTAAATCCTCCGCGTTAATGCCACTTGTTAGCGAACTTAATGTTTCCTCTACTTTTCCGAGCGTTAACGGGTCGATTCCTTTTGGCAGAAAATCGGATTCTCCGACAGCCTGCCCTCCGGTAAATACCTGGTCGATTACTGCCTGGCTAAACTCCTCGTTTGATTCCATTAGTTCCCTGCGTCTAACCACTTTCTCCAGAGCTTCCTTGAATCGTTCAAAAGTGACTGGCTTTACTATATAATCAACTACTCCATTGCGGATCGAAGGTTCCACTACTTTCCGTTCTGTAGAAGCAGTAATCAAGATAATATCCAGATTCTCGAACCTTTTCCTTAAAACTGGCAGCATTGATACACCGTTTCGGTCCGGAAGATAGTTATCCAGCAATAATACATCTACTTCTTTATTTTCCAAAAGCTCAACGGCTTCCTTTGCATTCAATGCTTTACCAACGACCGCAATACCCTCAATTTTCTCTAAAAACTGTTCATGAATTGACGCAACCCTGAAATCATCTTCAGCAATAGCTGCCTTGATCATCACCATCACCCCTTCTCCCTGTGTTCTCAATCTTTCTGTAGTCCCTAATTTGCAGCATTGAGCCTTTTTTTCGGCAGGTAAACGGTCATTATCGATCCTTTGCCTGGTTTAGAATCCACCTCAATGTTTCCATGAAGTTTATCAATTGCCTGCTTTACAATTGCCAGGCCGTAGCCACGATTTTCTTCACCTTTTGTAGAAAAGCCTGTTTCGAATATTTTATCTGTTTCCTTGACCGGAATCCCCGGTCCATTATCATATACTTCAATGATCAAGTCCTCACCTAGATCAATTGCGAAGAATGTCACCTCACCCGTTTTGTTCCCTTCTACAGCATCGAAGGCATTATCAATCAGATTCCCGATAATCGATATTACATCTGTATAGGGAATATGTGCGGGGAGCGGACCCATACTGCTATTCTCATCAATGATGAACTGAACTTTTTTCTCAGAAGCTTTCCCGAGTTTCCCTAATAATAGTGCCTGTATTTTCGTATCAAAGATTTGGTCGAAAATAATCTTGTTCTGACTTTCATGAACTTCCGATTCTGCCTGGATCATTTCAATTGCTTCATCATGCTTGCCCAATTGCAGCAACCCTGAAAGCACATAAAGCTTGTTGGAAAATTCATGAGTTTGGGCTCGTAAATCCTCTGAATACCTTTGCACTTCAGTCAAAGTCTCGAGCATTTTATTGATTTCTGTTTTATCCCGAAATGTTGATACTACCCCGATCACATCACCGTTTTCAAAAATTGGAGTTCGATTGATGATCATATCTCTATTTCTCAAAGTGATTTCATGATCACGGTCAGGCTTCCCTGATTCCAGCACACGATAAACGCCGGTATTGGGAATGATACTTTCAATTTTATGGTTTATGCTGTCCTCTTGTATATCCAATAGTTCTTTAGCAGATTGGTTGATCATTGTAATATAACCATCTTTATCGACTGAGATAATACCCTCTTTTATCGAATAAAGGATTGCATTTCGCTCTAGGTACAATGAGGTCATTTCATGAGGCTCCAATCCGAGAGTTGTCCTCCGGATGTTTTCAGCTAGAAGATAGCTTGCGAGAATTCCAATCATCACGACGATTAATGATATGAACCCAATTTCCTTGCCCCTCTGAAAAGCGTCCTCTTTCAGGTCAGCGATCATATAGCCAACTGAAATGATACCGACTATCTCCCCTTGCTGATTTCTGATTGGCCCCTTCCCCCTGATTGACTGGCCTAGCGACCCCTTCGCCTTTGAAATATAAAACTCACCTTTTAATGCAGGGCTGTTATCTCCTCCAACCATTGACAATCCAAGTTTCTTCTCATCTGGATGCGCATACCTGAGTCCGTCTTTATTGCCTACAACAATGAATTGAGCACCGGTTTCCTTCCTGATTTGATTCATGAGAGGCTGAAGAGTTTTTGAAGGGTCGTCATGCTCAAAAGCCAGAATAACGGTAGGCATGGAAGCAACAGTTCTTGCCAATTGAAGAGCCTGGTTCCCTCTCTGCTTTTCAACCTGCTTATATTCAATCACCAATGATATGACAAGGAAAATGGAGATGATAAACACGGTATTAACAATATTTGAGCCAATGATTTTGGTTTGCAGGGACATTGGAAGTTTTTTTCGTTTCATGACTCCCCCGGTAAAATATTATTATAAATCTATTAATATTCTAATTATTTTTACCATTATTGTCACCCTAATCTAACAAGTTTGAACACCTTGGTCTTTTTAACATTGTTGATGGATCAGAAATAATACAGCTAAAAGTGTTGATACTCCAGGCGGCTATCCTTGCTGTTGCTAGTTTGTCCGTACACGACCGGGGAATACTGATAAAAAACTCTATTGGACAAGCCGGACAACCTATTCGTGTTTTGTGTCCTTTAGAAGAGTTCTATCGGACAAATCGTGTGGTCTTTTCGCGATTTTTGTCCGTTAGAAGGGCTCTATCGGACAAAACCATCGGCTTTTTCTCAATTTTTGTCCGTTAGAAGGGCTCTAGCGTTCTTTTTATAATTAGTTGCGATTAAAACTGAAGGCCTGCTTTTTTCACAATTTGTTTCCATAGTGGAGGAAGCAACAATATAGCGGGGTGTTAAAATGAAATTAAGTGTACTTGACCAATCTGTCATCAGTAAAGGGGATTCAGCGGGAGAAACTTTAAGAAAAACGGTGGAACTGGCACAAATTACTGAGGATCTTGGGTACACCAGGTTCTGGGTGGCAGAACATCATAATACTAATGGCATCGCTGGTTCCTCTCCAGAAGTGCTGATTTCTCATATAGCATCCAGGACTCGAAAAATCAGAGTAGGTTCTGGAGGTGTTCTGCTACCGCAATACAGCCCTTATAAAGTCGCGGAAAACTTCAAAGTTCTGGAGGCGCTGTTTCCGAACCGTATTGATGCGGGATTAGGACGTTCTCCAGGAGGGTCAGCCACGACAAGGCTCGCATTGACTGATGGGCTGCGCAAAAGCCAAAATGAATTCCCGAGACAGGTTAAAGACTTGCAGGGATTTTTCAAAAATGATTTACCCGGAGACCACCCATATCAACAGGTAAAAGCATACCCAGAGGTGTCCGGTTCTCCTGAATTATGGCTATTAGGGATTACACATCGAGGTGCAAGACTAGCAGCAGAAAATGGAACAGCTTTTACTTATGGCCACTTCATTACGCCGGTTAATGGTAAACGAGCTCTGGAACAATATTATCGCGAATTTCAACCATCGCCTTTACTGGATAAGCCTAAAGCAAATGTTTGTGTATTCGTCGTTTGCGCGGAAACCCAGGAAAAGGCTGAAGAACTGGCTTTGAGCCAGGATTTGTGGCTTTTGCGAGTAGAAAAGGGGATGGATACGCGTATTCCGTCGCTGGAGGAGGCGAGGAATACTCCATTAACAGTTAGCGATCGATCTAAGATCATCGAAAATCGTAAACGGATGATCATTGGAACACCAGAAAAAATAAGAAATGCAATTCTGAAACTTAGCGAAGTATACAGCACTGAAGAGTTCATGATTATCAATAATTTGTATAGCTTCGAGGATAAGGTAAATACATACACCTTATTGGCTGACGCCTTGCTTTAAGAAGGGGGAATCCCCCTTCCTGTTATTCCTTCAAATCCTTTTTGGTCATTTCACTTCGAATGTTCACATCTTTCGATATATTTCTCTCTTTATTGTTAGGATATTTGTTTTTACGTTCACGATTATCATTACGGTTTGTCATGGTCATCCCTCTTTCTTATTTTTTCCGGCTTTTGGCAGAATTGATGTCCTGGTCATTGCCTAACTCACCGTTCGTGCGGCCTTTTTCCTTAGCGATCTTTCCGCCCAACCTTACATTAGGCTGGCTGATTTCTTTTTCATTCATGTTTGTCACCCCCAGTTTTAAGATGCTCAATTTTTTAAAATAAAATATCAGAAATTAAATCTTTGTCATTGCACATCGATTCTGTTATGTAATATAATTTATTTAAATAATCTGTTATATAACAATAATTGAGAGAGAGGTAGAACGAATGACTAAAACAGATGCAATTGCACGGAGGATTTTGGGCTGGAAGCTTAACAGATGGGATCGATGGTTCGACTATGAAAAAGGTGTCTTCATCAATGACTCTGAATTCAAGCCTGAACAGAACCTTGTCCATGCGATGCTGGTCGTTGAGAGACTGGAGAAGTTAGGCTACAGCTTTTCATCTAATGGAGTTTCCGAAGCCGCTTTTAACCAATTCAAAGGTACGGGGGAACATTTACCTGAAGCAATTACAAATGCTGCCTATGCCATCATTGAAAATGACTCAGTTGTGTCCAGTACGTCCCTGTGGCGTAAGCTTTCATAACGCAAAAAGAGCTGCCATCCATACCTTGGATGACAGCTCTTTTGAATTTATTCCACTTTTTCGTCCTTCCCTGCCAGCCAGAATGAGGCGGCAATCGATGCGATTATGACAATGAAAGGTGCGTAAAACATTGTGAATTCAGCCATTTTCCAACCTCCTATGCGTGGTCATTCCTTTTCCCCTGGACATAGTCTTTATTAAATAAAAACAATCTCAGCAGCAAGTACAATGATGGGAGCAGGAGTCCCAGCCCCGCTATGAACGCGATGATGAGCGCAACCGCCATCGCTTCATTTGTAAAGCTGTCGTATATGCTGAGAAACGGATATAACAGATACGGGTAATGCGAAATACCATAGGCAAAAAAGGCAATAAAGAATTGGCCGGTCAATAGTCCAAACGCCACGCCGTATGCCTTCCTTTTTCCGATCAGGTACACGGTCCCCACAAACAGGATAAAAGAGATGGCGAACAGCCACCATAAATCAACCAGCCTGCTGTAATGTTCCGGGTTATGGCCCTTAAGTTCCACGATGATACCTGTTGCCGTCACGATCGCAGGCACAGACCAGATCAAGGCATATTTCCGCAGCAGCTCTGTAGCAGGTTCATCCTGGGCCTTATTCGCATACCAGGTTAAAAAGACGGCAGATATATATAGAACTGCCGCCAGACTAAGGACGACAATACTCCATGTCAAGGGGCTGGTGAACAGGGCCCAGTAGTCCAATTCCACACCTGATGCAGTCTCTTCCACGAAGCCTCCCTCTGAAATTGTCAGTACAATCGATAAGGAGGCCGGGATGAACAAGCCGGTAAGTCCATATAAATACGTATATCTCTTGTGCTCCAATCCACCGTATGTGGTGAAGGCGTAATAAGCTCCGCGAATGGCGAGCAACACCACTCCTATACTGGCCGGGACCAGCAGGATGGTTCCGTAGTAGTAAGCTGTTTTAGGAAAGAACCCGACAATTCCCACAAAGAAAAATACAAGGAAAACATTCGTGACTTCCCAAACAGGCGATAAATAGCGCTGGATAATCCCTGTCAGTATATGCTGCTTTCCCCTGAACAAACTGTATGCATTGAAAAAACCTGCTCCGAAATCGATGGAGGCGACGATGACATACCCAAAGAGAAAGAGCCAAAGAACCGATATCCCGATTATTTCAAGTGTCATCGAAACTCACCTTCCTTCTCTAGTTCCCTGTCTGCCAGTTCTTGTTCAACTGTATTTTTCCGGAACATCCTTGTTAGCACAACGGTGCTGCCAATGGCAAGAATCAAATATAAACCTGCAAACAGCAGCAGCATCAAATCGACCTGTCCGCTTGTGGTTGCCGCATCCTCAACCTTCATGATTCCTCGAAGGATCCATGGCTGCCTTCCGACTTCAGCAAACCACCAGCCGAGTTCAATCGCTACCATCGAAAGAGGTCCACCCAAGACAATCAGCCAGCGGTACCACCTCGTCCTGATAAAGCTCCATTTCATCCATACACCGGCAACATAGACAAGCGAAAGGGCTGTCATCCACATCCCGATTGTTACCATTCCATCAAACAAATAATGAATATACAATGGCGGAATTTCGTCTTCAGGGAATTCATTAAGGCCAATCACTTCAGCGTTAGGATTGCTGTGAGCTAGAATACTTAGTGCATAAGGAATTTCAAGTGCATATTTTACTTCTCCATCATCAAGAACTCCATACAACACCAGCGGTGCTCCCTCATGTGTCTCGAAGTGCCATTCGGCTGCTGCAAGCTTTTCAGGCTGGTATTCGGCGAGGTATTTACCTGAGAAATCTCCTATGACCGCAGCCGCAATTGAAAAGATAAGACCAATTTTCATCGTTAAAAATAACGCTTTTTTATGGTAGATATGATCTGATCCTTTTAAGAGTCGGTATGCGCCAATCGAAGCAAGGACAAATGCTGAAGTCATATAAGCTGTTGCCAAAACATGGGCGACCTTCGTTGGCATCGCCGGATTAAACATCGCCAAAATTGGATTGATATTGACCAGCTGGCCGTTCACAAGGTCAAAACCTTGCGGCGCATTCATGAATGCATTGACAATCGTGATGAACACGGCTGAAAAAGAAGCCCCAACCGCAACCGGGATCAGCAGCAGCAAATGTTTCTTCTGATTCTCAAACCGGTCCCACGTATATAGATAAATGCCGAGAAAAATCGCTTCAAAGAAAAATGCGAATGTTTCCATGAACAGCGGGAGAGCGATCACATTGCCCGCCAGTTCCATAAAATTAGGCCATAGCAAGGAAAGCTGCAGGCCAATAGCCGTCCCTGTCACAACTCCGACCGCAACGGTGATGACAAAGCCCCGCGTCCATCTTCTTGCTAGCAGGATATAATGCTCATCCTGTTTCTTGATTCCCAGCCACTGAGCGATCATGATCATCAGTGGTATTCCGACCCCGATGGTGGCATAAATAATATGGAAGGATAATGTAAGCTCCGTTAAGACACGACTGAAAAAAACTGATTCTTCATTCCCCATTTTTTAACTCCCCTTTTCTATCCAGCAAAAATACGTCCGATAAATGACAGACCCATGATTGCAGCCACAATAAAGGCCAGCCACATAAGCACTCTTTCTTGTTTTTTATACATAATTTCACCTCGAAAGTTTGTTCAATAAATCACATTTTGGTACATGCACTAAGCCCATCTCTTTTATACAATATAAATGTGAGAAAAATATGTTATGTAATCCATTTTGGCGTCTTTCATTTCATTCCCGTTCTCTGGCCTGTTAAAACGAAAAAACAGTATATTGTCAGTGTGCCCGTTTCGGTATTTCCAGCTTTTCTTTATACCCTTGGAAAAACCAGATAACAGCTGCGACCCATATGCCGCTGGCAAGAAAGCCTCCAATGATATCACTCGGATAATGGACACCTAAATAAACCCTGCTCAATCCAATCGCAATAATCATAAAGGTGCTGAGGAGGATGACAGCGATTCTCCCCATGCGGGTCGGGACATGGCGCCAGAGCAGGAAAGCAAGGATGCTGTAAAAAGAAAAAGCATTCATTGCATGGCCGCTCGGAAAACTGTATCCCCCTATTTCAATCAGCATGTTAAAATCAGGGCGGGCACGATGAAAATACAGTTTCAACAACCTGTTCAGAATCGGTGCAATATAAACAACAGACAGGAAAACAAGGATCTCCAGCCTAAGTTTTAACACGTAAAAAAGAAATAGGAAAATTGGAATGGTCAGGATGACGATAAATTTTAAAGAGCCAATATAGGTGAAGAATTTCATAGCCGCTGTCAGGCCCTCTGCGTCGAGCCCCTGTACCCTATCCATAACAACCCGGTCGAACATAACCAGATGTTCAGCCTGTACCAGATAAGACATAACGATAAAGCCGAATAACGAACCAAAAAAGGCGATTAAAAGCTGCAGATTAAACTTCACGAATCAGTACCCTCCAGTGCTTTTTAAATCACCCTTACTATTCCCGAATCCTTCATTTTCAAAAGTCCTTTCACGATTACCTCATTAACAAGTTAGTAAAATAATAAGCAAACAAAAGAAGGAATGAACTCAATCATCCCTTCTTAAAATAACCGCCGGCCTCCCGACTGGATAATATTCAATTGGCCCGCATTCCTGAAGAGCTGCTTCATCTAAACAGTTCCTGCCGTCAAAGATGATTCGCTGCTTCATGACATCCAACAGTGCTTCGAATTCTAGCTGTCTGAACTCTTCCCACTCTGTGACAATGAACAACGCATCTGCTCCTTTTGCCGCTTCCAATGCTGAGTCCACGTAGGTGATGATCTCACCGATGACCTTTCTTGCATTGCCGGATGCAACTGGGTCGTAGGCTGCAACCTTAGCTTCTGCTGCAGTTAAAGCACGTGCAATTTTTATCGACGGTGCTTCCCTCATGTCATCCGTTTCTGGCTTGAAGGAAAGGCCAAGCATGGCGATTTTCTTCCCCTTCAATTCTCCGAGTCGTTTCTGCGCCTTACCTACAAGCAGCTCTTGCTGATGATCATTGATGGCAATCGTCTCTTCTAATAAGGAAAAAGGAACCCCTTTCTCCCTGGATGTATGCAGCAGCGCTTTTACATCCTTCGGAAAACAAGAGCCTCCGTACCCTATTCCGGCCTTTAAAAAGGCTGATCCAATCCTCTTGTCGTAGCCCATCCCATTCGCTACATCTTCCACGTCTGCTCCTACGGCTTCACAAAGATTGGCGATTCCATTGATAAAGCTGATCTTCGTTGCCAAAAAAGCATTGGAGGCGTATTTGATCATTTCGGCGCTTCTTACATCCGTCAATAAAAACGGAACGTTCAGCGGCCGATACATTTCCTGGATTTTTTCAGAAGCACCCGCATCGTCAGAACCGATGATAATCCTGTCCGCTTTCAAGGTATCCTGAATGGCTGACCCTTGCCGCAGAAACTCTGGGTTGGAGACCATCTTGATCTCAACCTTATTTTTCAGCTGCCCAAGTAACAGCTGTTTCAAATATTCATTTGTGCCCACGGGGACCGTGCTTTTAACCACGACAATCGAATCCCGGATGATATGTTCAGCGAGGTCCTTTGCGGCCTGCTCAAGAAAGCTCAGATCCGCCCGCCCATTGTCACTCTGAGGTGTACCGACGGCAATAATGATAATGTCCGCGTGGTTCAATGCATACGGGTGAGATGTAGTAAAAGTGAGTCTTCCTGTAGAGGAATTTTTAATGAGAAGTTCTTCAAGACCCGGTTCATAGATCGGGGACTTTCTTTCCTTAAGTTTATTTATTTTTCTTTCATCAATGTCTATACAAATCACATTGTGGCCGATTTCCGCCAGGCAGATTCCTGTGGACAGTCCGACATATCCTGTTCCAAGTACAGCGACCCTCATGTCAGTCACTCTCTCTCTTCATGCCCGGCATGTCGTACACGTTTTTCAAATACTCAATGACATCGTCCCTTGTATCTTCCCTTTGCAGTGCGAAATCAACCGTTGCCTTGATGAAACCGATTTTATCCCCGATATCATATCGCTTACCCTCGAAGTTGTATGCCAAGACTGCCTGCCGTTTATTTAGCTCATTGATTGCATCGGTCAGCTGAATTTCTCCTCCTCGACCTGCTGGCAGCTTTGAGAGTACATCGAATATTTCCGGTCTTAGAACATAACGGCCCATGATCGCAAAATTAGATGGAGCATCTTCTTTTTCAGGCTTTTCTATCAGCGAATCAATATAAAACAAGTTCGGTTCAAGATTTGCCCCTTTCGGTTTGATGATTCCATACTTACTGACATCGCTGTCAGGCACACTTTGAATCGCTACAACAGAACTGTTGCAGTATTTAAAAACATCGATAATTTGCTTCAGGCACGGCGTATCAGACATCACAATATCGTCTCCTAGCATCACAGCAAACGGTTCATTACCAATAAAGCTCTGGGCACAAAGGATAGCGTGTCCCAGGCCCATCGCTTCTTTTTGCCGGACATAATAGATATTTGCCAGGCTTGATATCTTTTGAACCTCTTCTAAAATAGCAAGCTTATTCTTTCTTAATAACGCATCTTCTAGTTCATATGATTTATCAAAATGATCTTCTATCGATCTTTTTCCCCTGCCGATGATGATAATGATTTCCTCGATCCCTGAGGCAACTGCTTCCTCTACGATATATTGGATTGTCGGCTTATCAACGATCGGCAGCATTTCCTTAGGCTGTGCTTTTGTTGCCGGTAAAAATCTTGTCCCGAGTCCGGCTGCCGGGATAATCGCTTTTCGGATTTTCATATGCTGCCTCCCTTTTGAATTCCATAGTCTTTTATATTCAAAATGCCAAGCTCCCGGCACGTTAAAGGCCTACCAATTCAAAAATAGACTATCAACCGGTGAAAGATAATAGATTCCTGCCTAAACGAAAGAACTCCCGCTATAGGCAAAGAGTCATTTATGCAGATGTAAATATACTTTTCTTATAAAACGAGGGAGCAATTTAGGAAGTACTTTCCTCCTCCGCTTCAACAGTGCTGTGACCATCGCTTTTCTTTCTTCCCTGGTAACCATCCAATCATCAGGAATAGTTGAGACGATTTCTTCTATAAAAAAAATTGGTATGGTCTGAATCAGGTCAAGTGGCTCTGCCAAGGCATCCTCATTCTCGATATGTGTTGCCATCATTTGTTGTGCAGCACTTTTCCTCAATCCAGTTGGCAAATTTTCAAGGCTGGAAATCTCCCAACTATACGATCCGAGGATCTCGGCATGGTCAATGATCCATAAATGATAGATTTCATTTGCCACTTCTTGCAAAAGAATATTTTTTCGTGTCCTCCCTCTGTTGCATAGCCAATAATCGAAAAGTATGATGCCCGCAAGCGTTTCTGAATTCACAATTCCGCTAACATTCGCTACATGATGGCCATCAAGACAATTCGGCACATACAAAGAGGCAAATTGATGCTTGGTAGGAATAAACTCAGCAAGCTCAGGAATTTTCCCGGTAAATTCTTCGGGCATTTCAACTAGGCAGGCAAATGGCACTGGCAGACCCAGGTATCTAGCAAGACAATAGGAAACCCATTCATTTGGCAAAGTTTTTTCAAATCCAGCCTGAAGGAACTTCACCACATAGTCTCTGCCATCATCAAAAGCAATCAGGTGCGCATTTGATTTTCCTTCGAGTTTCCGACGGTAAGCTACGGGTTTTATCATGACTGGGCCCCTCTTAACCGATCTCCGTAAATAATTTCATATAAAAGATCGAGATATTGATCAGCTACAACTTCAATGGCAAAATGCTGCTTGACATGCTGGATGGCCGCCCTGGACATTTGCTGCTGTAATTCAGGAGCGTCAATGATGGAATAAAGCTTTTTTACGGCATCATCAACCTTTTGGCCGTAATATAACATCCCTGTCTTCTCCTGAAAAACCAGCTCAGTGACTGGCATCATGTTAGGAGCAACTACTGGAACACCGCAAGCCATAGATTCGATAAAAGTAATGCCAAAGGCTTCGGACTTTGTCGTTGCCAGCGTGCAACCCCCGGATTTACGTATTTTTGCATAGACGTTTGGCATTTGATGATAAGGAATGACAGGATGCCATTTTACGATGTCAGATAGGCTTTCCTCTTGCCATTTCGCGGCGAACTCTGCACGCTGGACACTTTGCGCACCGCCAATTACCCAAAACTCAATATCCTTCCGCTCTTTTTTGATTCTTTTCGCTATCTTCAGAAGCATCTGCCAGTTTTTCCGATTGTCCAAATGACCGATCCAGCCAATAATTTTTTTATCTGTCGCCAAAATAGGTTCACTGGAGTAGTCGATCTCTCTTTCCAGCAGGGGACGGAAAAAGGATAGATCCACACCGTTATATATGACCTCAACCTGTTTGCTTTCAATTAGAATGGAGACAACACGTTTCTGGTAATTGGATGGGACTATGATGGTTTTAGGTTTTATTTCCTTGAGGGATTTCAAATGGGGCTGGAGCTTGATGATCTCCGGAGTATGGGCTTCTATGATTACTGGCCCGGCAAATCCTGCTTTACGGATCCACGTATAGGCATCTTTCGTATCGATGACGATGATTGCATCATAATCATTGGACTGTATAATACCTATAATTTCGTTTTCATCTTTAGTTAAATATACACGAGCGACATCTTCCATGATGTGAAGCCCGCCAAGATCGGTCGTATATAGAAACTCGGTATCAATACCATGTTTTTTTAAGTAAATCGAACGATTCCGCCATCCAGCATTTACACCGCCAATGGAAAGCAGATGCCAGATTACTAGTACTTTCATATTGGTTTCTCCTCACTACAGATTCGTCACATTGATTTCCTTCCTGCATTTGTTCAAATACTTCCTATCCATGATGTTCCTCCTTGATATCGTTAAGTTCCACTTCTTATTAATAAATTCGAGGTTGGCCAAAAACGTAAGGGCATCAAACTAGTAAAAGGAAAATGTGTGCTGGTAGAGGTATGAGCGGCGATGGATGACAGGCAATAATTGCCCTATTTGTTCCATTTCTCTCCGTCATGACCTTGATGACGGACAAGAATTGCTTCTTTCGCTCTATTTCTGTCCGCCATGACATAGCGCTTTTTTTCTCTGTCGTGTAACGGTAAAATAGACATGAAAGGAAGTGGACAGATGGCAAACTCAGTTGCAGGCACAAGTCAGTCGCATTTGACTCAATATATCCCGCCTAAAGGCATGTACGAAGAATTTGAAGATGAAGCTCTTTATCTCGAGAAGGTTAAAGAATGGGGTTTGAGCACGAAGAAGGAATTTTGGTACAAAGACAGATATCAGCATTGTTTTGTGACCATAAAGGGTTATGAAATCTTTGGTGAAACAGCTGAATTCAATACTCTTGTAATTGAATTTCCGGATGGGAACTTAACTTGTATCCACCCTGCGTACCTGAAGGAGATGCAGTCTTCAAGCTTTGGGAAGGAAATCATCCCTCAAGCTTCAGGTGATGAAAGTACAGCTGCAGAGGTGAAGAAAGAGAAGCCTAAAGCAACGGCTCCTGCGGCAACAGAAGCTAAAGCAGAAAAACCTGCAAAAAAGGAAAAAGTGAAAAGGAAAAAACACCAAAGTTAGTGCTGCCAGAGGAAAAGGTTCATTTTACAGCAACGGTAAAGCAGTTTGCGCTAAGCTGGAACCATTTCAATGAGGACAATGACGAAGTAGTCGTGTTCGAGAATGTCCGGATCGAGCAGGAGGAACCAATCGAGGTTGGCCTGGCATGGGGCTCACACAGCAAAACGCTGAAAAAGCATGAACTGGAGCCTGGACAACAGCTCGAATTCGACGGCAAGATCGTCAAAAAGAGCCTTCCAAAAGGCAAGGACGTCGAAGATGAGTCTATGCTTCTTGATGTTTCTGTCGCATACAAAATCAATAATCCTTCAAAAATCGCAAAAAAATAAGAATGGACTGGCCTCAAAAAAGCCAGTCCGTTCTTTCATTTTATAAGAAAGTATAAACTTTTGCATTAAGGTTAGTTTCTACCTCCAGCGCTCTCGAGTCGCTTGCGTTTTTTTATTTTGAGAAGGTTTGGAGGAATTGGATCAGCGCTGGGCCAAGCAAGACGATGAACAAGCTTGGAAATATAAACAGTACAAGGGGAAAAAGCATTTTCACCGGGGCTTTCATAGCTTCTTCCTCGGCGCGCTGCCTCCGTCGTTCTCGAACCTCATTGGACTGGACACGGAGAACCTGGACCATACCGATGCCCAGCTTTTCAGCTTGCAGAATGCTGCTGATGAAAGCTCGTACTTCGTCGACTTCTATTCGGTTTTTGATTCCTGTAAGCGCCTCTCTCCTCGTCCGGCCAAGCCTCAGTTCTTCAAGGCTTCGATGGAACTCAGCAGATAGAACGCCATTCTTTTTAGAAACAACCTTGCTGACTGCTGAATCAAATCCAAGTCCCGCTTCAAGACTGACCGTCAATAGATCAAGGATATCCGGTAATTCTTTTAAGGCGCTTTTATTCCTTGCTTTCTTCTTAATACTTAAATAATAGTGCGGCAGGAATGTGCCCGCTGTCAGGCCAATTAAGAGGAATAGGACTATGCCTGCATAGCCTGCCTGGAGGATGGCACCATATCCGCCTGCCAAAAGCGGGAGCAGCAGCACGAGGGAGATTTGCAGCAGCCTGAAGTCAACAGGTGTCATCCCAAAAGGACTTCCGGCAAGCTGTAGCTTCGTCTCGATTTTTGCTTCCTTTTCGCCTGGCATCCTCCGTTTAAAGCTTCTTTTAAAGTCATTCATCAATGGCTTTCCGATTCGCTCATATAAGGAAGCATTGCTTGCCTTTTCAGTGACATCTGGATTTTCTTCCTTCACGCCGCTGACGAAGGTAGACATACGCTTTTTCAGATGGGTGGCCTTCTCTGCCCTCATTAAATAAAGTCCATAAATGGCAAAAGAAATCGTTAAGAAAAAAGTAAAGTATAGCATCCTACACCTCGACTGCCGTAATTTTGCGGATCAGCGCAAATCCAATGATCCCGGAGAATATTCCTGCAATCGTCAAAGCAATTCCTACTGGGTGCCGGAAAAGAGTTCCGATATACTCAGGTTCAATTAAATACAGGACGAAAGCCAGAATGATCGGTAACAGACCAATAACGATTCCTGATAACCTCCCTTGAGCTGTCAATGAGGATATCTGCCTGTGAATTTTCGTCCGCTCCCTGATGGTCTGCACGATTTTATCAAGCACAGTAGCAAGATTGCCTCCTACTTGACGCTGAATCAAGATTGCCTGGATCATCAAATCCAAATCCTCGCTTGGCATTCTTTCTTTAAGTTCATTCAAGGAATCCTCAAGACTAGCTCCATACTGCATCTCCTTGATGACGCTGCCCATTTCCTCCTTTATTGGTGAGCCTGCTTCCTCAATCACGGTTTTCAAAGCCTGCTGGAAGCTAAACCCGGCCCTTAGGGATCCAACAATTGTAGAAATCATATCTGGAAGGCCGTCGTTGAATTTGACGATTCGCTCCTTGATTTTCTTTTTCACATACCAGCGCGGCAGCATGAATCCCATTAAAAAACCGACTGCCATGAGAAGAATATTTCCGGAAACAAGGAGCAAGAGAAATCCTGTGATTCCAGCTGCCAGCCACCTGAATAAAATATATTCCTCTGGCTTCAGCGGAAGGCCGGATCGTCTTAGCATCGTCTCCAGCTTTGAATTCTTCTCCTTGGTCAGCATGTTCTTCCTGACCTTTTGCTTTGTCATTTGGTAGTAAACCATCAAATCATATTGCTTTCGGTCAAGCTTCGTCCCGGAGCTCGCCAGATATTTTTCAATTCTCTTCTCCAGACGCTTGTCTGAGAGAAATATACGATGAAAAACCGAGTAAGAAAGTAAAAATACTGTCATCATGAACAGGGCGGTAAGGACATAGATCATTCTCCCCACTCCTCACCTTCGATGAACACATTTGCCGGAATATGAATTCCTGATGCTTCAAGGCGTTCATAAAACTTGGGCCGAACTCCGGTCGGGATCAGGCGGCCAATGATTTTACCGTTATCATCCACCCCTTGTTGTTTATACGAAAAAATATCCTGGAGGACGATGACATCACCTTCCATTCCCTGTACCTCGGTAATGCTGGTTATTCTCCTCGAACCATCCTTCAAACGAGATTGCTGGATAATGACATCAAGCGCTCCTGCGATTTGTTCGCGGATTGCTTTTACCGGAAGCTCAACACCTGCCAATAAAACCATCGTTTCAAGACGGGCAATCATATCCCTTGCGCTATTTGAGTGCCCGGTTGCAAGAGATCCATCATGTCCAGTATTCATCGCCTGAAGCATATCCAGGGCTTCAGCGCCACGTACCTCACCGATTACGACCCGGTCAGGCCTCATACGAAGCGAGTTCCTTACAAGGTCCCGTATTGTGATAGAACCCTTCCCTTCGATATTGGGCGGTCTTGATTCCAGTGAGACGACATGGTCCTGCCCCAGCTGAAGCTCAGCCGCATCCTCAATCGTGATAATCCTCTCATCATGAGGGATGAAGTTGGACAACACATTGAGCGTGGTCGTTTTTCCGGAGCCTGTTCCTCCTGAGACGAAAATATTCAGCCTTGCTTTTACACATGCCTCTAGAAAGATTGCCATTTCATTGCTAAGAGTTCCAAAGTTGATTAAATCTTCAATTTGAAAGGGTTCCTTGGAGAATTTCCTGATTGTGACTGTCGGTCCATTCAAAGCAAGCGGAGGGATGATCGCATTGACACGTGAACCATCCGGAAGCCTTGCATCGACCATAGGGGAGCTTTCATCGATTCTCCTGCCAAGAGGAGCAACAATTTTATCGATGATACTCATAACATGTTCTTCGTCTCTGAACATAATCGAGGTCAGCTCAATCTTTCCTTTTCGCTCACAATAGACTTGTGCTGGTCCATTTACCATAACCTCGCTGACATCCTCATCAATCAAGAGCGGATTGATCGGCCCAAACCCCGTTAAATCATTCCTCAGTTCATCGACGACCCTTTTCCGGTCAATGCTGCCCCGGAATTGTTCATCCTCTTTCATGATCTCAATTGCCATCGCATCCAGCTGAGGAATGATATCCTCTACTGGCGCATCCTTATATTCCTGGAGGATTTTCTTATGTATCAGGTTTTTAAGCTCCTGATGCTTATCCTGCTTTCTCTTGACTTCAGGACTGACGACTTCTTTCTTGTTTGGTTCCCTGAACACAGACCGGATGTCTATCTTCTGCTGTGGAGCGGGCTGGGCAATAAATTCGTCGTGCTGGCTTTCTGCCCCTTCTGCTTGCTGTGTCCTTTCCTGTATGCGGTTCAGAAGGCTCATTGTGCTGTTCCTCCCTTCATGCGTTTTTTGCCAATTAATTTTGATAGGAAAGAAGGTTTTGCTGGTTCCTTGAACATGGTTATCTCACGCCTGCTTGTGATTCGTTCGGCCATTTTAAAAATAGCCTTGGCTACATCCGTCTTGCCGTGGTTGATGACAAATGGAATCCCGATGTTAAGAGATTGAGAGCAAACCTGGAAGTCATTCGGGATGTATACTGGATCTTCATAACCCAAAATACGCGCGGCATCCTCTGCCTGTATCACACTTTCCATATTCGCCCTGTTTACTACAAGTGTCACCTTATTGCGCAGTTCCAGGATATCGAAGGTCTCAAGCATCAGTTTCGTATTCTTCAATGCTGTCATTTCAAGATTGGCCATGACCATGATCTGATCCGCCTTTTCAGCAATATGGACTGTATGATCATTAAGGCCAACAGATGTATCAACGACCACATAATCATAATTCAACAGCATCAGGTCGAGAACTTTATCAACTGATTCCTTTGTAACAAGGTCTGCATACTCAGGCCGATCCGGTGCCGCCATGACCTTCACGCCGCTTTCGTGCCTGGACATATAACCAGCCAGGCTATGCTCATCAAGAGTGCTGATTCCTTCAATTACTTCCTTAATGGTAAAAGAAGACTTCAAGTCCATGGCAAGACCGATATCACCAAATTGAAAATCTCCATCCAAGATCGCTACAGTAATATTTTTCTTCACCAAAGCTCCAGCCAGATTGACCGTCAGGACCGTGCGACCAATCCCGCCTTTTGCACTGCAAACGGCAATAAGCTCGCCGCGTTTCATCTTAGCCGGCTTCTTTTCATGTATTTGCAGTTCATCCGTGTTTTCCATGATTGGTCACCCTCCATCTTCTTCAATCTTGGTCGCTGTCGCCCGCTGCTTCTTTTTCCGTTATGACTGGCCGCTTATGCAGCATGAAATGGATATTCCCTTGTTCTGCGGAATTGACCAACTTAACTGCATCCTCAGGCGTTAGTTCCACCGTTACCGAGGAATACTCCGCATATGGTTCTTGAGTATCCTCTGGCAGAACCATTTTCCGCCCTACTGCCAGTACCCTTGCCTTTTGTAAAATGATTCTGGATTCGATTTTCACTTCTGGTCCTTCAACCTTTTTTGAAAAAATAACGTCAACTTCATCTTCCGGTTCAATTAAGGTAGAAACTGACTGATTGAAATTCGCCCCAACAGAAACTGCCCTGTATCCATCCTGGACTTTCCGGGAGACATAGATATGTTCAGTAACCTGTGATCCAAGACGGTGGGACATTACTGTCTCACCTTGCTCGATATCTGCATTGGCAAGCTTGCCAACTGCATCTTCCTGATTTTTTATCGCATTGGCATGCAGAGCTTTCTCAGGAACCATCATTGTTCCAAGCTTCTGCGCAGAGATTTGTTCATTTTTCAAGATTTTCTCATTAGCGACGACAATTTTAACCAGATTGCTGTTCATTGCCTTTTCAGCTTTCACTTGATTCATATATTGAAAGAATAAAAATGTCGTTACTATACCCATTACTAATGCGAGGACCAAAACAAGCTTTGACCGCATATTTGATCACCTACTCCGTTATTCGAATGCTGTATGCGCCCTTAAAGGCGGCTGCTTCACTTTCAAATCCTGTTCCTGCTCGTTTGATGAATATCCCCTTGATGGAAGTGTCATGGCTGTCCATAGGGTCGGTAATATAGAAATAAGCGAAACCAGTGATTTTCACTTCTTTTACCTGGTTGACATCCGTGCTGTATGGTTTATAGACAGGTACAAGAAGAATCCTTGAACAGTTCCTTGTATTTATATCCCTTGGGAGTTCTGGACAAGAATTCACTTTCTCCTTGACCACTTCCCTTGTTTTACCGGCAATATTACCTGTTTGTGTGATGACGATATCACCTACAGAAAGCTCATTTTGATAGCCATGGCGGAGATTCTCCTCATACGGCCGGGCACCTGTATCGCCCAGGGCCAGGACTCCGAAATTTCCATATTCTACTCCACCAGTATCCACTTTTAACTGGTATTCCTTATTAAACTCCAAGGGGATGCTGTCATCTATGCCAAGCGGCGCTGCTCCTTCTGCCCGCCCCATCGTTCTTAACTCTGCAGCAGAATGCGCTTTGACATCGACAGTTTCAAAGCCAAGTAGTTTTGAGAATGCCAGGTCTACCTTTTTGGACAAATCAATACCCACTTTCTTCTCCATCACTATTGATATATTGTCGACAGAAGAGCCATCCTTATGGGCTGCTACGATGCTTCGTACCACCTCGTCAACCTTCGCTTCATTGTTTGTCAGTTCCTGCGCTCCAGAAAGGACTGCAGCATTAGCCGTTTTCTGCAGCTCCGCCTTCGTCATATAAACCATCCCGCCATCGATTGCAAGGCCGGCAATACTAAGGATGACAAACATCGAAAGTGCAGCCAAAAGGATGGTATTCCCTGATTCTTCCGCTATCCATCTTCTAGCCATTTTTCCCTCCTCACTCAACTCTGATCGTTGACTCCGCCTTTATCGTCAAGGATGAAGAAAACAGGCTGGATATAAACGGAGTAAAAAATTGATAAGGATATTCCAGCTTCACAGTTATATAATCACCAGCAACACGTCCCGCATCTCCAGGAGAGATAGAGATGGCCAGTTTATCAACCTCATTCAGCTGAACGTAATCCCTGGCAAAAGCAGTGACTTCGGAATCACTTTTACCGAGACCTCCCACCCTGACAGTTTCCTGTGCCGCCATATGGAGATGGGCATAAGAATACATGATCCTGCCAAAATCCAATATGCCTACCAACAGCAATAAAAGAACCGGCAGAACGAGGGCAGTCTCAACAAGTGATTGCCCTCTCTCATCACGCCTCATAACAATCCCCCTCCATTCGGAAACACAATGGCAGCCACAGCTCCAAGCGCGATCGCCACCCCATATGGATAGGTGGTATTCAAGGCTTCCTTATCCAGCCCGAGCGGAACTTTCATACCGCTGCGCAGCCCGCCCAGGAACATGCCAATCTGCTTCAGTCTGTTTAAGGTACCCTTTCTGAAAAAAAGAATTAATAAAGCCAGAACCCCTCCAGCAAGCGCCATATAAACAGCAGCCGTCAATACAAATACTGCCCCCTTCAAACCACCGATCACCGCAAGCAGTTTTACATCTCCAGCACCCATTCCCCCGAGCAAATAAGGGATCAGTAATATAGAGAAACCAATTGCGGTGCCAGAAAGCGAAAAGCCAAGGCCAGAAATTCCATCGGCGACTGAATTCAAAACGAGACCCGCCAGTAAAAACGGCAGTAACACCTTGTTATAAATCTTCCGTTCTCTCAAATCGGTGATCACACAAATGACTATTAATGCTATCAATAAAAACTCAACTAACATTCATCTACCTCATTTCAGTGAGGAGTTTTAAAAAAGCCCCACGTTTTTCAACGCGAGGCTGTTTCGGTCTGTACCTCTGACTAGCGATTTGATGCATTTTTTATATACCGTCACTTTGCTGATTATAATGAATAAGTGCATTTTATGATGACGGAATAAGCAATCATACAGTTAAGATTTATAAATTTTATTGTCCAGAATCCCCTGTCTCAGCACCAGTTACTGCAGCGACAACACCATCGAACATAGCAATAATTTCGGTGCGCAGTAGTGCCAATGCCCCAACAACCGCTACCGCAATAATTCCAAGCACCAAACCATACTCTGTCATACCTTGTCCTTGTTCTTCTGTGAATAGTGCTTTCATTTTTGCTTTCATTGTTAAAAACCCCTTTTCATTTTATTAGTTTGATAGAATGACCGACTTTCGTTCCGGTATTCATGATCGTGCCTTCTGGAAGCTCGAACACTGAATACGCACCTTTGTAGCGCTTTCCCATTTTTGCAGGCTCTAGTTGTTCATCCGCGCCTACAATTTCATAGTTCTCGTTGATGTAAAGAACATCGATGGAATAGTTCATAAAAAAGGTATGGATGGACCGGCAGGGCTGTATATAGAGACCGTGACCGACTGGCAAACTGTCTGTTAGCATCAACCCTTTGAATCTGCTGAAAAAGGTGTCTGCTATTTTTACATCCGCTGCCAATTCTATGCCGTTCGATTCGTTCACAAGTCTCATTCCGTTTTTCACCTCCGACTTTACAAAAATAACCCCGCCTTTACCGAAAGGGGGGTTAACTGAATACATATTTCATGTACTTCACCCTGATCTTTCGGTAGCTGGCTGGCTTAGCAATGAATTGCCGTAGCCCCTTTAGCTTTGCGTCGCTGGTTTTCACCAGGTTTGCCTTTATCGAGAAACAGTGTATATCCGACTGATCTCTTATCCACATCATAATTTGAATCATTCTTCAACAAAATCCATCAAAAATCCTGATTTTTCTAAAAATTTAACCAGGTATTTTTACTCAGGAAAAAGAAACTACTTTTCCGATAGGTAGTACTTATATCACTATTCAGATGGTTAACAATTTTCTGATGTAAGAAACTCAGCTGAACAAAGCTTTTATTATGGATAATTAGGCATACTCCTTTAGATTTTTTATAGGTATAACGCTTTATTTTCTGTGGATTTTTTCGTCGTAACTAGGTCATAAACCACTGGATTCCTTGAAATAAATATGGATTTTATAATTAATTTGCATTTCTTTTAAAAAACCTTCATGCTTAAGGGGTAAGGAACAACAATGTAATAGAGCGAGCAGGTGAAAAAAATGATTGAAGTTAAAACTTCTGAAATTAGCGATGGTGAATTCAATAGAGGGGTTTTCGCAAAGCGTGATATTGCAAAAGGCGAATTAATCCATGAGGCTCCTGTGCTATCCTATCCGAACGATCAGCATGTCCATATAGAGAAAACGGCACTGGCGGATTATGCCTTCGAGTATGGCATTAATCATTCTGCCTTACTTCTCGGATATGGAATGTTATTCAACCACTCATACGAGCCTAACGCAACGTATGAAATCAATTTCGACAATCACACATTTGATTTCTATGCCTATCGTGATATCAGCGCTGGGGAAGAAATTTTGATTAACTATAATGGGGAAGAGGATAATAACGATCCATTATGGTTCAACAAAGAAGAGGAATAAGAACAAAGCGGCTCCATCGGGAAGCCGCTTTTTCATTTGCCTATGTCTCCAAACAATCCAATTCAACAATCACTGTGGTCCCTTGGCCTTTTTCACTGACAATCTTCATTGTGCCATTATGCTCCTGGATGATTTTATTGCTGACGGTCAGTCCAAGCCCGATCCCTTTATCTTTTGTGGTATAAAAAGGCGTTCCAAGGTATCGCAGCCGGTCCGACTCGATTCCTGCTCCTTCGTCGGCAACGCTTACCAGTACTTTACCCGGTTCATTCATCTGAAGGTCGATATAGATATTTCCGCCTTCAGCCATCGATTCAATCGCATTTTTTAAGAAGTTTAGAAATACTTGCTTTAGCTGGTGCGAATTGCATGACAGCTTGCAATTTTTTTCTGGATAATTAGTGATGATTTGGACATTATGCATTAGCGCCTGCGGATGAATGATGTTAATTGTGCTGTCCAGGATTGACTTCAGATCTTCTTTTACATACTGCACAGCCTGAGGCTTTGCCAGTGACATGAACTCATTGACAATCGTATCGATCCTATCGAGTTCATTCATCATGATGGCAAGGTAATCACCTTGCTTCTTCTTATCGAGGCATGTCTGCAATAACTTCGAAAATCCCTTCAATGAAGTCAGCGGGTTGCGGATTTCATGAGCTACTCCCGCTGCCAGCTGGCCGGTGACAGAAAGCCTGTCCAGATTCCGGATGGTAGCATCCTGCTTGACCCGGTCCGTAATATTTCTGCCGACACTGACAAAGGACTCTATCTCTTTTTTCTCATTATATATCGGTGAAAAATTGTACTCTGTGTAAACGATATTTTGATCACAAGTCGTAAACTTCTTCCGTAAAATCTGCGGCTCGCCTGTTTCGATAATTTCCGCTAGTTTTTTATCAAGAATGGCATCTTCCTCAGAAGACAAAAATTCACTCAGGCTTCTGCCTACAATTTGTTCCGGCTTCAGACTGATTACTTTTTCATGTGAGGGTGAAGCGTACACAATCATCTTATCCTTATTAATCACCTTGATCATGTCACTCGTATTTTCGGTGATCAATTCATACAATTCCCTGGTTCTATTTAATTCACGCTCCATGCTCACTATTTTAGTGATATCACGGTATATCGCAATGATTGCTATGATTTTCCCGTGCTTATTCCGGAAAGGAGAATAAGAGACTGCAATATCCAGCATGGAACCATCTTTATGGAATCGCTTCGTTATCATATTGGTAAACGCTTTTCCATTCTGGACTTCAGAAATGATTCCTGGGACGAAATCGGGATTTGAAAACTCATAGAAAGTTCTCCCAATCAAGTCTTCTTCTGTATAGCCGAAAATTTCCGTATACTTATGGTTGATCCTTAAAAAACGATTCTCCATATCGACAATAGCAAATCCGTCAGCCGTGCAATCCAAAAATAAACTCAGCAGTTCATCAGGATTATAGATCGTTTCATCATCTGTCCCAAATATAGGGAAACTACTTCGCATAGAGATCTCTCCAAACTTTTTCAACCTTATAACTCTATTTTACAGAAGATTATGATATTAAAAAAGAAGTATTTGGTTATCTCTCTATTAAAAGTATAAACCGCTATCTTTAAAAGATAGCGGCAGGAATTGTTATAATTTTAGATGTGCGATTACTTTATCCACCGCAGCCTCCGCCTGATCGATACAACCAGGTATGCCAACACCCTCGAATGACCCTCCGGCAAGGAAGACACCAGGGAGTTCCTCGTCGAGTTGCTTTTTAACATGGGCAATCTTTTCAAGATGCCCCACCGTATATTGCGGCATCGCTTTTCTCCATCTGGTTACGACATGGAAGATTGGCTTTTCAGTGATATTCATCGTCTTGTTCAAATCTTTTAACACCAGTTCGACAATTTCATCATCTGACAGTTCTACTGCTTCCTGGTCATCCGGTTTGCCGACATAGCAGCGGAGCAATGCCATATTTTCAGGGGATGTGCCAGGCCACTTCTTGTGTGTCCACGTACATGCGGTGATCCGGAAATCACTGTTTCTCGAAACAAGGAAGCCTGTTCCTTCAATATCTTTTTCAATCGCGGATTTCGGGAATGCAAGCGCCACATTTGCCACCGAATTGGATGGCATATCTTTGAATTGTTCCATGAATGCATACTCCGAAAGCATGCGTTGCGCATGGAAATGGTCAGTCGTGATAACGACACAGTCCGCTGATTCAACATCTCCAGTTTCAAAGTGGACTTGATAAGTACTGCCTGTTTTCACTATCTTTTTTACAGCCGTTCCTTTGACAACCGTTCCTTCTTCCAGTCGGCTTTCAACCTGGTGAATCAGCTCCTCAAGGCCCGTTGACAATGAGATGAACATTCCTTTTTTAGAAACAGGCTTTGTAGCTGTTTTGGGCGGCTTTGGCATCGATTTATTCAATCCAATCACAAGGCTCCGATGCTTCTGTTCGATTTCATAGAAGTTCGGGAATAAAGCCATCAAGCTGAGTTCATCAATATCGCCAGCATAGATACCTGACAATAGTGGGTCAATCAGGTTGTCGACCACCTCGTCGCCAAGCCGATGGCGGAAAAAGGCTCCAAGCGACTGGTCTGCTTTCGGCTCGCCTTTTGGTAAAATAAAATCCCCCGCCGCACGTAATTTCCCAAGCGGTGAAAATAACCCCGATAACGCAAATGGCGTCACTTTTGTTGGGATGCCCATGAAAGAGCCTTCAGGCATAGTGTGAAGCTTGCCTCTCGCGTAAATATAAGATTTCCCGGCAGTATTGGAAATGATTTTATCTTTGAGACCAACTTCTTCTATCAATCTCATTGCACTCTTTTTTCTTGCTATGATAGAATCCGGTCCTCTTTCAATGACGAACCCGTCCCGCTTTTCCGTACTGATGACACCGCCCAGACGATCGCTTGCCTCAATCAATTTCACTTTGATGGGCAGTTGCATTCCCTTTGCTTCCTTTTGGAGATAATATGCTGTCGCCAGTCCAGTAATCCCGCCGCCAACAATAATGACCTTCTTTTCATCCATTCCGCTCACCTATTCTTTAGTAATGTATTGATTATCGTATAGTTGAATTAACTAGGTATGTGCAGTATTTAACATATTAAAAGTATATCACCGGAAATTCAAAGGAAGATGGGAGTTTTTTTACTAAAATGTGAACGAAGTTTCTGGTAAAAATTCTGGATAATTTCCAGTTCGTAGAATTATCATTGGTTTTCGCGGAATTAAGTTAGAATTTCGCGGAATTAAGCATCTTTTTCGCGGAATCAGGTGGGTATTTCGCGGAATTAAGCTTCATACTCCTTTTAATAGTTGAAAAAATCGGGAAAAACCTATAAATTTTGGGTAAAAAAATGTGATATTCGCAAAATACCCGATATAAATCTATTTCTCCATAAAAAAATCCCGGATTCCCCGGGATTTCACACATTCATATCTCTTTTTCGATAAAACACGTAGGTCACGATTGTGAGCCCAAGCAGCAACAAAGCGGACAGTGTCAGATAAAGCGGTTCGAACCCGCCTTCCTCCAAAACTAGCTTTGCGTCATAATATTTAAATGGAGTCAGGAACTTCAACCCATCCAGCTTTTCGTTCAAATCAATTGCTATCGACAGAATGAAAAGGAAGAGCAAAATTCCCGTTGCCAGTGATGTGGCTTTTTTCGCATTTTTATAGATAGCAGCGATTGCGGTTCCGATAACCAGGAAGATCAGCTGTAGGATGAACATCCCTATCATCAGCAAGGTGATATCCCCCGTCACATCCTCACCTTCCGCATATTTCCGGACCATTCCCACAGAGGAAGCGAAGGTCACAGCATTGAAAATCAGAATGTTGACCAAAGCGGCTATTAGTTTGGATGTTATCATTCTCGTTCTTGAAACTGGTTTGACCAGCAGAAACTCGACCGTCTTGTCACGCTCTTCCTTGGCAATGATGTTCGAGCCGAGCATCGCGGCATGAATGGCTGCCATCACAGCCAGGTATAAGAATAAGACTCCGAAATAACCAATCGGTGTTGACAGATCGAGTGAACCCGTTCCCATGATGGCCTGCAGCGATTTAGGCATATCGGCCATCAGCGCATTCATCGATTGCCCCGTCCCTTCCAGGCTTGAGTACTTGCCCATGCCCGCAGCGACCATGAAGACAACTCCGATGCTCCAGATAATTAAGGACTTTCGGTTTGCTTTCATTTCCCTTTTAAATAGATTCATGACTTTCCCTCCTCCCTAAACGGAATGGACATCTTTTTTTGCGTAAAAATAATAGCTGGCCGAGACCGCAGCGATGATAAAAATTACACCCGCTATGATAAATGAAGTTTCGTAGCTTGAATGTTGTGTGATGTATGTTGAATCAAAGTAGTTGAATGGCGTCAAATATCTTAATGCTTCATCTTCAGTCGTCGAACTGATCATCCCGAGCATGAAAAATCCAAAAACCGTACCTAGTGAAACTGATATCACGGATTTTATTCTCGGGAAGATTACCGAAATGATAATTCCAAGCGCCATGAACATTAGCTGTATGAAAAACAGGGAAATAACGATCAGCAACAAAGCTTCTTTGTTAAAATCGTTACCTTCTACGATTGAGGCCATTACAAATGTCGCTGTTATAAAAACGATGTTGGTGATAACCAGCGAAACCAGCGCTGCCAACAGCTTGGAAGTGACTACCTGAGTCCTTGTCACTGGCTTAGTAAGCAGGAAGTCCGCTGTCTTTTCCCGTGTTTCCTTTGATAGGATCGAGGTTCCAAGATTCATAGCCTGGATGGCGCCCGCTAGCTTCAGGTACAGAAATGCGTAAGAGAAAAAACCAATCAATGTCGCAATGCTGTCCACCGACAATCCAATCGCTTTCCTCAACTCTACCGGGAAGCCTTCAAGCAGCTTCTTGAACTCTTCCGCATCCTTTGAGAAGGAAGGAAACATGGATAAAAACAAGACAACCATCGCCACCAACGACAAGGTCCATATAATAGTCGACTTTCGATATGCCTTCAGTTCATGAAGGAATATATTCATGTTCTATTCCTCCTTTTCATAGTAATGCATGAAGATCTCTTCCAAGTCAGGCTCCTCGACCCAGAGGTTCGCAATCTCGATTTCGGCAATTTTTTTCATGATGGAATTGATGTTACCCCTGAAAAGGAAGCTGACCGATCCACCGTCCTGCTCAAGCTGGTTCACACCGTCAATATTGAAAAAGTTTTTATCGATTACGGAATTGGTTTCAACCTTGAATTTCTTGTAGGTGTTTTCTTTTAACGTGCTGATTTTTTCGACAGTGACAATCCGGCCGTCCTTGATAATCGCAACCCTGTCGCACAGTCTCTGCACCTCGCTGAGAATATGGGAAGAAAAGAGAATCGTCGCGCCTTTCTTATTTTCTATTTCAAGAAGGTCAAAGAACTTCTGCTGCATGAGCGGATCCAGCCCGCTCGTCGGTTCATCAAGAATGATTAGCTTCGGTTCGTGAAGCAACCCCTGGACGATACCAACCTTCTTTTTGTTACCAAGCGAAAGGTCATCGATTTTCTTCGTAAGGTCGAGCTCCATGATATCTGCAAGCTCTTTGATCCGTTTGGTGCAGTCCTTCTTGTAAAAGCTTGCTGAATACTTGAGCAGATCCATAACCTTCATATTGTCATAGTAAAATACCTCAGATGGCAGGTACCCGATATCCTTTTTGATTTCTGGAGCAGCGGTGATAATATCTTTTCCAAATATCGTCGCTCTGCCGCTCGTTGGATAAATCAATGATAGTAACGTCCTGATAGTCGTTGATTTACCTGCGCCATTCGGGCCTATGAACCCGAAAATCTCTCCTTCCTCTACATTGAAACTAACATCCTCAATACCCCTGACCTTGCCGTACATTTTAGTCAGATTTTTAATCTCAATCACGTTCATGCCAGACCCTCCCAGATACTTTTTCTTTTTAGCTAGTCATTCTCTTTTTCTTCTTTTTCTTAGACATTCTTGTAAAAAGCCTTCTTCATCATCTCGATATACACTTCGACTTCTTTGAATGCTTCATCAAAGTCGTGATGTGCTTTGTTCAGCTTTTTGGCTTTTTCTAACTCCTGGTTGCTGAAGCCCTGTAGAGTCCACATGATAATGTTGATGGCTCGCTGGATGTCGACTTCGTCCCTGAACCTAGTGATGTCAATATTCTCGAATAGCCGGCTGTAACTTGCCTGGATCAGCTCTGTATTTGTGTTATTCAATATTTCCTTTACTTCTTCCGCGGTTTCCATGGAGGCTGCCACCATGAAGTCGAATACCTCTGGATGCCTTGCCATCAGTTTGTTTTTCAGGATCATCAGCGTTTTCATCCGTTCGAAAATGTCGCGTTCGCTCAGGTCCAATTCATTAAAGAACTCTTCTACCATCACATCTGCAAAGTGGTTATATAGGAACTGATAAAGTTCTTTCTTATTATTAAAATAGTGGAATAACAGTCCTTTTGAGATGCCTGCTGTTTTGACGATTTCATTCGTGGATGCATTTTCGTATCCTTTCAGGGCAAACTCCTTTAGAGCGGCGTTCAGGATTCGTTCTTGCTTTTCAGGATTCAAGCTTAAAAATTTTGAAGACATAACGCCCTCCTTAAATTATCATTGACCACATCGGTCAATTACATTTTACTCCTCATTGACCACTTCGGTCAACAAAGTTTTTAGCAAAATTTTCGACAAAAAAGAGACTGCACCAAATGGCAGCCTCCCTCATCTAACTTTATTTAATTTCACGGATCACGGCTCTGACAGGACTGCCGTCACCCTGTTCGAGCGGCAGAGGCAGAGCAGCGAGCTCGTATTCGCCTGGTTCAATTTTATCAAGTACCAATCCTTCAAGGATATGAATGCCCTTGTTGTTCAATTCATGATGGGCACTCAGTTCCTTGCTATCCAATGGATCTACCGATGGCAAATCAAGACCAAGCAACTGTACTCCTTGCTCAGCAAGAAAAGCAGCCAATTCAGGCTCGATATGCGGAATGGATTCCGGGAACACAGTCTTATCCTGCCAAGCGTCTGTACGGATCAACAGACGCTTGACTCCCCGCAAATCTACTGCTTCCACTTCCTTAATTCCGATACTTGCCGGCTTTTGCAAATGAATGATCTTTGCAGGGCCAATATACAGATTAAAGTCGAGATCGATCACTTTTTTGCCATCGTTTTCGAAATGGAAAGGCGCATCGATATGTGTGCCGGTATGCGTGCTCATCGTCACCTGTCCGACATTCACAGAGCCGCTTTCTTCCATTCCCCAGCTCACTTCATAATGAAATGGAGTGTCGCCCGGCCAAACAGGAATTCTATCATTTAAAACCTGCGAAATATCAATCCAATTTCCCATACTGTTTCCTTCTTTCTTATTATAGCTTCGTCCTCAGGCTCCATAGCTCAGGGAAAAATCGGTGGTCTACGACCTTTTTCAAATAGGATACACCGGCGGAACCGCCTGTTCCAGTTTTGTGGCCGATTATCCGTTCAACAGTACTCATATGGTTAAAACGCCAAAGCTGCTGCTGGCTGCCGATATCGACAAGCTTCTCCGCTAGCTCATATAAATCCCAATATTGATCGACGTTACGGTACACCGTCAGCCACGCTTCCTCGACACTGGCATTTGGTTCGTATGGAGCAGACCAATCACGATTTAAGGCTGCATCATCTATCGGCAGGCCGCGCATCGCCATCGCACTGATCGCCGCATCATAAATCGACCGTTCATGCAAAGCATCCTCCACCTTTTTATACAGGTCGGCATCGTGCTTATAAACAGATAGAACATGAGATTGTTTTTGCCCCAAAGCAAATTCAATCAAACGGTTCTGGTAGGATTGAAATCCTGAGGAATGGCCAAGCTTGTCTCGGAATTCCATATACTCAGCCGGAGTCAGCGTCGATAGTACACTCCACGACTGGATCAGCTGCTGCTGGATCCTCGACACCCTGGATAGCATCTTGAAGGATGGTTCCAGATCATTTTTACGGATGCAGTCAATCGCCGCGCTCACTTCATGTAAAATCAGCTTCATCCACAGCTCGCTAGCCTGGTGGATGATGATGAACAGCATTTCATCGTGGTGATCAGACAAGCGGTGCTGGCTCGATAAGATGTTATCCAATTGCAGATAACTTCCGTAAGACAGCTCTTTTGAAAAATCGGTATGAATTTCATGTGAAGTTTTTTGTTCTTCCTTCATTGCCAGACTCCCCCCTACGCTACAACTCCGCGCTCATTGCTGAATTTCTCGTATAATTTATTATCCATGATTTCTTTTAACATCTGGACAGCATTCCAGACGTCAGTGTAAGAAGTGTATAGAGCCACAGGTGCCAGTCGAACGATGTTCGGAGCGCGGAAATCAGGGATGATTCCTTTTTCCTTCAACGCCTTGCAAATCCTTGCTGCTTCCTTGTGCTCAAGACTGACATGGCCGCCACGTTTAAAATCTTCAACAGGACTGCCGATTTTAAAACCGACGTCACCAAGTTCATGTTCAATCAGGTCCATTAAATAACGGTTGATCTTTAATGATTTTTCACGGATATTCTGAATTCCAGCCTCCGCGAACATTTCCAATGAGCCAAGTAAAGGAGCAAGGCTCAGCACATGTGGTGTACCAATCTGGTAGGCACCCGCAGTCTCAGCAGGTGTCAGAACATGCTCCATATCAAACTGTTTATCTTTCCTTGAACCGAACCAGCCGGCAAGACCTGGCTTCGTGCCAAAATGCTTCGAGTTCACATAAAGACCTGCTACAGCCCCTGGCCCGCCATTCAGATGCTTATAATTGCACCAGTAGGCGAAATCGACTCCCCAATCCGAGAAGGCATGCGGAATCGCGCCAATTGAATGGCAGCCATCGAAGCCAATCAGGATTCCCCGATCGTTTGCCGCCCTTGTCAGCCGCTCCATATCGAGGATTTGCCCACTGCGGTACAGCACAGTCGGCAGCACAACAAGCGCAATTTCTTCCGTCATTGCCTCAATGATATCGTCCTCATCAAGAAACCTTCCATCCCTGCTTTTCACTCTGATCAGGTACGTATCTGGATCATAGCCATGGATTCGCAACTGACTTTGAAGCGCATAGATATCGGACGGGAAATTCAATTCATCAGCAAGGATTTTTGTCCTCTTCCCTTCTGGCTTATAAAAGGTAGCCACCAGCTGATGCAGGTTGACTGTCGTGGATCCGCTTACAATAACCTCTTCAGGAGCAGCACCAACAAGCGGAGCAGTCAATTCTCCTAGTTTTTCAGATAAATAGAACCACGGATGGTTGCCTTCCATCCAGCCATCGATGCCAAGCTCGCGCCAATCAGCCAATGATTCTAGCAAAGTCTGTTCAGCCCGCTTTGAAAGAAGACCAAGCGAGTTTCCATCAAGATAGATCGAATCAGGTTTCAGGTAAAATTCATCCCGGTAACGGGCCAGTATATCTTCGCGGTCAAGCTGTGCGGCATAGTCCGCATCAGGTTCAAAAGAATAAGGCATCATCATCATCTCTCCCATTCCATTTGCAACTAGAGAAATCGTAACAAAGAACAGAAGCAAGCGTCAACAAAAGGTCTGATAATTCTATGAAATGCGAAAGCGCCTTGGTCAGCCCCGACAAGCGCTGCCCGCCAAAAAACGCCACATCGTGTGGCTGGCGGGTCTAGCACGTCCTGTGCCTCGGAGGGCC
>NZ_BASE01000090.1 GCF_000813125.1 Mesobacillus selenatarsenatis SF-1 | reverse complement strand
TTCGTACGCTAGCACAATTACGGGTAAAATGGAGACGTTTGCTTACACAAATGTGGTGTTAACGCAAAAAAGCAGAAACCCTAAAACCAAATAGGGTTTCTGCTTTTTTATAGTTGGAGGAGTTCTCTTCCTCATTAAGCGTCGTATTTTCTGAAAGCAATTGTAGCATTATGGCCACCGAAGCCCAGTGAGTTACTGATTGCGGCATTTACCTGTTGCTTGCGCGCTGCGTTTGGCACATAATCCAGGTCACATTCTGGATCCGGTGTTTCCAGGTTGATCGTCGGCGGCAGGATTCCTTCCTTCAATGCCAGAACCGTGAAAATCGCTTCGATTCCGCCTGCTGCACCAAGCAAGTGGCCTGTCATCGATTTTGTCGAGCTGACTGCAAGCTTGTACGCGTGCTCGCCAAACACTGTCTTGATGGCCATTGTTTCATATTTATCATTATATTCAGTACTTGTTCCGTGGGCGTTAACGTATCCTACTTCTTCTGGTGCAAGGCCTGCATCATCAAGTGCCATTTTCATCGCTCTTGCTCCGCCTTCTCCTTCAGGAGCTGGAGCGGTAATATGATATGCATCTCCTGTAGCACCGTAACCAACGATTTCAGCATAGATTTTGGCTCCACGGGCCAATGCATGATCCAGATCTTCAAGGACAACGATTCCTGCCCCCTCACCCATAACAAATCCATCACGATCTTTGTCGAACGGCCTGCTCGCTTTCTGCGGGTCCTGATTAGTAGATAGTGCTGTATTTGCACAGAAGCCTGCAAACGACATTTTTGTAATAGGTGCTTCTGCACCTCCAGTAACCATCACGTCAGCGTCGCCACGCTGGATCACCTTGAAGGCATCCCCGATTGAGTTGGTTCCAGTCGCACATGCTGTGACTGTACAAGAATTAAAGCCTCTTGCGCCAAGTGTGATGGATACCTGTCCTGTTGCCATATCAGGAATCATCATCGGCACGAAGAAAGGGCTGACCCTGCGATATCCTCTGTTCATGAAGGTTTCGTGCTGCTGCTCGAATGTCTCCATCCCGCCAATTCCTGACCCAATCCACACTCCGACTCTAGGAGCGTTTTCATCGGTGATTTCCAGGCCAGAATCTTTTACAGCCATCAATGAAGCTGCGACAGCATAATGAGTAAAACGATCCATCTTCCTTGCGTCTTTCCGATCCATAAAGTTCTCAACATTGAATTCCTTTACTTCTGCTGCAACCTTTGCAGGAAAGTCATCAGCATTTAATCTCGTAACCGGGCCGATTCCCGATACACCTTCAATGATATTGTTCCAGGTAGTTCCAGCGTCATTTCCTAGAGGCGTAACAGCCCCGATTCCAGTAACAACGACTCTGCGTTTCTCCATCATTATTGCATCTCCTTTATCTGTACTCTTATTTAATATTGAGTTCATCTTGTAATGAGTTTATTTACCCCAGCGCATTGCAATCGCGCCCCATGTCAAACCGCCGCCAAAACCCACCATTACTACTACATCATCATCCTTGATCTTACCTGCTTCCAGTTCTTCAAAAAGCGAGATCGGTATCGACGCGGCTGATGTATTGCCGTATTTATGGACGGTCTTAGACATTTTTTCTACCGGCAGTTCAAGTCGCTGGCGGGCAGCTTCCATAATCCGGATATTGGCCTGGTGGGGAATCAGGAAATCAACATCCTCTTTTGAAAGTCCAGCTTTTTCAAGGACATTGATACTGCTCTCACCCATTTGCCTGACAGCAAATTTGAAAACTTCACGGCCATTCATCACAATATAGTCATCCTGGTACAAATGCTTGCCGCCTGAACCATCAGATCCGAGTTCAAAGGAAAGCACTCCTCTGTCATCAGATACAGGTCCCATGACAACAGCACCCGCCCCATCACCAAACAGCACAGCTGTATTACGATCGTTCCAATCGGTTATCTTGGAAAGCTTTTCTACACCTACTATTAAAACATACTTATATGCGCCTGCTTCAATAAATTGTTTAGCAGTAACCATTCCATACATGAATCCCGCACATGCGGCGCTCAAATCCATTGCGGCAGCTTTTTTCGCACCCAATTGATCCTGGAGCATACATGCTACTGTTGGGAAAGGCTGATCAGGCGTAACGGTTGCTACAAGGATCAAGTCGAGGTCCTCGGCTGAAATCCCAGCATTGCTGATTGCCTCAACAGCAGCACGATATGCTAAATCTGATGTGTCCATATCGTCGCCTGCAATTCTTCTTTCCTCTATCCCCGTCCGTGTCCTGATCCATTCATCCGAGGTATCCATTTTCTTTTCCAAATCAAGGTTTGTTACAACTTCCTCCGGCAAATACCGCCCAACCCCAGTTATCCCTGCATTCATGGGATCCATCTCCTTTTATCTTGGATTCTGTCTATATTTGTTAAATTTTTATTATCAATTATTATGACTTGGTACTAATTTTAGCAGAAACTGCTCTTCTTCTGCAACTGAAAATTAACAATTCCGCTCCTGCCCTAGTCCATCTGGCCAGATCAATCATAAACTGACAGTGAAGACCAATGCTTTTGGGCCGGTTGTTAACGCCCTGAGGCAGTCTGAAATAAGCCAGTCTAACCAGTTGTTTACGATTTTTTTTTAAATAGATAGAAACATAGAAAGGTGGGAGTGAAAATGGTGGATGGAAGAGACAGGGACTTATTTGGTTTTAGGCTAAAGAGAGATAATGAAGAGAGTTCCGATCAACATGAACAAGAGTATACTCATTTCGATCAATTTATGTTCGGGCGGCAAAGATATAACGAAGAATCTAGTGAGCAAAGTATGAAAAATGATTCTCCCCTCAACAAGTATCTGGGACAAATTGATTTAGATGAAGTCATGTACCATGTAGATACACTGATCACATCAGCCAGAGAGCTCAAGCCGCTAGTGGGCAAGGTAAAACCACTTTTTAACCATTTCATCGAAAAAAAATAAAAGCTGAGGCGCCCCTCAGCTTTCTTTCCTGAATTATTCTTTTGCAGCATCTGCTTTTCCCAGCTCATAAGCTTCGTTCATTACATTAGTGAAAAGCGTGAAAAACGGCTGCAGGTTATCCATTGTCAATTCAATTCCAGCCTCCTGTAGTTTTTGCTGAGCTTCCGGGAGGTATTTCATCGCGATTTGCATGAACTCCATAGTTTTATCATTACTTTGCATATAGATTATCTCCTTCTATTATATTTACTGGTTGGGCAATTTGCCGGTTTCTTTATAAGAATTGATAAAAGTGCCTATTCTTTCCCTAAACTTGGAATCGACTTTAGGACTGAACTTGCCGAGGGAAATAACTCCATCCTGAAAGTCGAATGATAGGTTGCCCGATTTTAATTCCCCATTATTGAACCTCTCAGCTGTCAATTCATACAAGTCATCAACATGCTGGACAGTACTCGTCAATACCGTCGACTCACCAAAATCTGATTGGTCCGAAATATAGCCAATTATATATAAGCCTCTATCCTTTACCCTTTCAATCACGGGTACATTATACCCATCTCCAGCAGGATAAATGACATCAGCTCCCTCATCTAATACATCATCAAGAACATCCAGCGCTTTCTTTTGGTCATCCCAGTGACCAACAAAGCGTATGTCGACCTTCATATCCTTGTTTTCAAACATCGCACCATCATAAAAACCTTCGACTTCGGGCTGCCATTCATATGCGGCAATGATTCCTACCTTACCGGTTTCGGACATGTGGCTCGCGACCATTCCGCCAAAAAAGCCCATGGCATATCCCTTAAAATTTAGGCTTGTCGTGTTTTTTGTTCTGGCATCTCCATTAAAGCTAATGAAATGTATGTCAGGATATTTCCCTGACATTTTATTGAAATAAGCTGCATACTCATTTCCATGCCCATATATGAGGTTAACTCCCTGGCGGTCGAACTCCTTCACTGCAGCCTCTACATCCTCCTGTGAATTCATTCCTTCTTTGAAAAAGACGTCAACTCCCAGGCTGGATTGGATTTGCAGAAGTCCTCGATATCCTTTCGTCCCCCACACCTGATCATTAATAGTTTCAGGCACCAACAGGCCGACTTTCTCCACCTTGCCTGTTGCAAGAGGTTGTCCGCAACCCCCTAGCAAAAGAAGGCTTAATAATATTAGCCCGAAACGTTTCAGCATCCGATGCATCTCCTTTATGCGCCACTGTGCAAATCCTTTAAATCATTCAGTGTTCGCTTTATTAAAATGGAACCGATTAAAAGAATCTTTTACCATTTTACTCTTTGGAGTATCACTTTGAAAAGTGGTTTATCGAAATTCGCTTAGACTCTGCTGTCCTGTATTCGAGTAAAATGCTCCTTTTGCCTGCTTAATCCCTTGCTGATTTGCTCATTTTTTCCTATTGTCCTGACTTGGATTGTTTCTTTTATTACTGGTGCTACAACCTCGTTCCTAAGTATTGCAGCTTCCTGGCCAATCAGCTCCTCTGCACACTGCTGCCATCTGTCCTGTTCTCCACTTGCTAGTATATACTGACCCTGTTGACCTGATTCAGCCATTTCCTGTATCGTTTTGACAGCATCATTTATATACAAGCAATCATGCGTCCACTCCCATTTGCTAAGATCAGGAATCTTCCTGCCATTATTTGACGAATGAGAGATCGCTTGCTGGAAAAAACACTCCTCCGGCTGCCAGGGACCATAAATGGTCGGCAAATAGATTGTTAGAAGTGTGGATTCCCGGTTGCCGATATATGTGCTAATTTTTGTTTCTGCCTCCCTAAAATCCACGTTTTCCTGGGCAAAATATGCAGGCAGAATAACAGCTGTCGGCAGCTTTTTTAAATGACGATCTTCTAATTTGCTGAGAAGTACTTTCAATAAATCATTTGAACCATTCCGATTCTGCAGCGACTCAAACAAAGTCACGAACAGAAACCCTTCTGCCTGCTCAGCTTCCCAATCTTGCAGGCTGATTTCTGAGAAGTTGGCATTCCTGCCGATTTCAAGACGTTTTTCCTCTGTAAAATAATCATCTATGTTTCCTGACTGATGGATTCCATCTATCTCAACGCCTAGATCAAGCATATGACGGCACAGACTATATCCTATAAAGTCATATATTCCGAGAATCGTTGCCCTTTCCATATTGAACTCCTCCTTGCAAATACTCTCTTGTATCCTATGAATCTAAAACTGAAAATATTTGCAGGGAGTTATAGGACTTGCTCATGTTTTGTAAAAAATCGTACGATTTGGCTGCCTACTTGAAGCACTTTTTCGGGAAGTACATAACTTACGGTAACTGGGAGGTCAGCTTTTTCCCATTCAACTGAAAGTTCCTTAATGATGCTTGACTGCTTATATGCTCTGTTTCCTGATAATACATGTATGATTTTTACTGGTGTTTCTTTATTGAAAGCAGGACTTGAAGAGTCATCATCAAACCTCTCAAGGAGCTTGCTAATTTCGGTTTCATATGCAGCTTCTAGTTCTGCAACAAGTTTTTTATAAAAGAACTTATTCTCTTTTTCCTGCTCCAGATGCGCACTCAGAGAGAGGATTGGATTGATCAACACCAGACTCCTGATCTTTGAATCACCATTCGCTAAAAGCTTTAAGGCAACAAGAGCTCCCATCCCCTCAGCCACTACATGGAAAGAAGTATTCAATATTTCATTACGGACGATATGGCTGCATAGCCTCATTGTTAACTCGACAGCCTTCTCACTTCCCCAATGCCTTCCATATAAATTTGAATAAAAGACAGTATACCCTTCATTTTTCAGTATGTTCAACAGTGAACGTTTACCTTCATTCTGCGTCCAGAAGCTGCTTTCGCTGTTCACAAAATGCCTTTCATCTCCAATCGTCAGGATACCGAAACCATTTGGCCTTTCAGGATAATGGATGACACTCCATTCGGTATCCAATTTGAAGTTCCGGCTCTCCATCTCACCAACCCCTTCCCTACAGATTATTCATATTACTGTATGTTATTTAACAGGAAATGAAAGGGGATTTGCCCATTTCCCCTTATTAATCCCTGCTCTTTGTGCTCAAATCTCCATAAGTCCGATATATTAATTTTACCAGGTTTTAGTAAAGTGGAAGTGTACTCTGAAAACGCTTTTCATTTTATTTAAAATTCATTTATAATTTATATGGCTTGTGGTAAGATGAGAAAAGATTTAATAATGTAAGAGGTGAAAATCGTGAAATATTTCTGGACTTTACTCTGGACATTCCTCCTGGTTCTAATGCTTAATTACGTAGCTGGCGCGATGATTGGCGTTGGGTTGGACTTAACTCAAAGCACGATCCTTGCGATTGTGGCAACAATTATTATCCTTGTGATTCCGGCAGTTCTTCCAAATGGATCTGAAGAAAATCACCAACATTAAAGTACATAAAAAAAGTCATCCGACCGGATGACTTTTTTTCATTATTACTAAGCTGCTTACTTTACACTCAAAGATATATCTCCATTTTCTACTCCAACTTCCACCTGGCTTTTCTCTTTGATTCTGCCTGAAATGATTTCCCTGGCAAGCTTTGTTTCTACGCTCCTCTGGATAAATCTCTTCAGCGGCCTTGCGCCGTATACGGGATCGAATCCTTGATCTGCTAAGAACTCTTTTGCTTCATCGGTGATTGACAGCTGGATTTGCTGGTCTGCGAGCCTTCCCTGCAAAGTCTTTACTAATTTTCCAACAATCATTTTAATCTCTTTTAATGCCAGAGGCTTGAAAAGGATGATTTCGTCCACACGATTCAGAAATTCTGGACGGAAATGGCCGCGAAGCTGGGCCATTACTAGATCCCTGGTTTCAGAAGAGATTTCATCTTCTCCACCCTGCCGGTCAAGCAAGTAATGTGAGCCAATATTGGACGTCATAATAATGACCGTATTCTTAAAGTCGACCATTCTACCTTGTGAGTCCGTTACCCGTCCATCATCCAGCATCTGCAATAGGATATTGAAGACTTCAGGATGTGCTTTCTCCACTTCATCGAGGAGGATGACAGAATATGGATTCCTTCTGACCGCTTCTGTCAGCTGGCCGCCTTCTTCATAACCTACATATCCTGGAGGTGCCCCAATCAGCCTTGAAACTGCATGTTTTTCCATATACTCAGACATGTCGATTCGAATGATATGTTCTTCACTGTCAAACAAAGACTGAGCAAGCGTCTTAGCCAGCTCCGTTTTACCTACTCCGGTAGGACCCAGGAAAATGAAAGACCCAATTGGCCTATTAGGATCCTTGATGCCAGCTCTGGCTCTGAGGACCGCGTCGGATACAAGTGATACTGCTTCATCCTGTCCAACAACCCGTTCATGGAGAATGCTTTCTAGCTTGAGAAGCTTTTCCCGCTCGCCTTCAACAAGCTTCATCACTGGTATACCTGTCCATCTTGAGACAATTGATGCAATTTCCTCTTCAGTCACTTCTTCCCGAAGGAGCCTCTCGCCTTCATTTTTGCTAACTTCCAGCTCAAGTGCCTTGAGTTCTTTTTCAAGAGAAGGAATACGGCCATGCCTAAGTTCAGCAGCCTTATTTAAATCATAGTCATTTTCCGCTTTTTCAAGTTCTCGCCGAAGTCTTTCCAGCAGCTCACGCTGTTCCTGAACCTTTTGGATGCCTTCTTTTTCTTTCTGCCACCTTGACTTCATTGCATTTGCTTTTTCCCTCAAGTTGGCAAGCTCCTTACGAAGAGTTTCAAGGCGCACTCGGCTTGCATCATCTTTTTCCTTCGTTAACGCAGCTTCTTCAATTTCCAGCTGCATCACCCTTCTGGTTACTTCATCGAGCTCCGTTGGCATCGAATCAATTTCCGTGCGAATCATTGCACAAGCTTCATCTACGAGGTCAATCGCCTTGTCTGGCAAGAATCGGTCTGTGATGTATCGATCTGATAACGTAGCAGCAGCAACCAACGCACGGTCATGAATATTCACTCCATGGTGGATTTCAAACCGTTCCTTCAATCCTCGTAAAATTGATACTGTATCCTCGACATCTGGCTCCTGAACCAATACTTGCTGAAAGCGGCGTTCCAGTGCTGGGTCTTTTTCAATGTATTTCCGATGTTCATCAAGAGTTGTTGCACCAATACAATGAAGTTCCCCGCGCGCAAGCATTGGTTTCAGCATATTCCCTGCATCCATTGCACCCTCAGTCTTACCCGCGCCAACAATGGTATGGAGTTCATCAATGAACAAGAGGATTTTCCCTTCACTCTTTTTCACTTCATTCAGGACCGCTTTTAATCTCTCTTCAAATTCTCCCCGAAATTTCGCGCCAGCTATCAGCGCGCTCATGTCCAGTGCAAAAACCGTCTTATCCTTCAAGCCCTCAGGAACATCCTTGCGCACGATCCTCTGTGCCAGTCCTTCTACAATTGCAGTCTTTCCTACTCCTGGCTCCCCGATCAAAACTGGGTTGTTTTTTGTCTTCCTTGAGAGAATGCGGATGACATTGCGAATTTCACTATCCCTGCCGATTACCGGGTCAACCTTTCCCGCCCGGACTTCCTCCACAAGGTCGCGGCCATATTTTTTCAACACTTCATAAGTTGCTTCTGGGTTTTGTGAAGTCACTCTCTGGTTCCCCCTAACCTCTTTGATTCTTGCTAATAATTTTTCTCTGCTAACTCCTAATTTCCTCATTGCACCACCTGATTCAGAGCCAGGAATCTCAAGCGCAGCCAACAAAACATGTTCTACCGATAAATAGTCATCTTCAAACTGTTTCATTTCCTTTTCAGCTTGTGCCAAAACCTTTTGCAGCGTTGCGGTAATATATAACTTCCCCTGTTCTACACCACTCCCCGAGACTTGTGGTTTCTTTGACAGGGTAAGATTTAATGCTTCTTTAACATTATCCATATTCAGTCCGATTCCAGTAAGCAAAGTTTCAGCCAGATTGCCGTCCTGTTCAAGTAAGGCAAGCAACAGGTGCGTATCATCTACTTCCTGGTGATTATGTTGAACAGCCAGGGTCTGGGCTGATACAAATGCATTCTGCAAGCTTTCTGTCATTTTATTCAAATCCACGCCCAACCACTCCTTTGACCTTTTTTGACCTTTAATTATATTATAATAAAAATTCCCAATTAGTAAAGCCATCCGCACTGGATGGCTTTAGAAAAAACAGTATGAGTTTATTCTGGAAAATGCTTTTACCCTGGCCGACCCAGGGACTGGACTATAATATGATTATTTAAATTTTGGCATGTAAGTCCAGTGGCGGTTGTGGTTGGAGTTTTCCGGAAAACGGTCCCCAGCTTTAAGTTTGACTTTTTGCGGGTTGTTGACATTGCTGCCTGTTTCTCCAATTTCAATATAAATACCATTATTCGGTGCCTTTTGTCCGGCACGGAACTGATGACTTTGACCCATTTGCCTTCCTCCTTCATTAAAGTATTCCGGCAATTTTATTATTTACTGTTTTAAATAAAGTATTTATGTATAATTTATCCTTCCAAAAAAAAGGGTTATACGGTACATTAGTGTGTATGAGAAAAAAAGCAGGAGCACCTCGTCAGTCTCACAATCGGTGCCCGCCTATAACACCGCCTAGTGTGCCTGAAATTGCCTAAGGCGCTGGCGCTGTACAATTCTCGAAGTGAATCTAGTCTCATTTAAAAAAAACGGAGGAAATCAAAACGACATGGAAAATTTCTACGAATTGCTTAAATACATATTTCTGGGTTTATTCCAGGGAATCACCGAACCAATTCCGGTTTCATCCAGCGGACACCTTGAAATAGCAGAGCATTTTTTTAACCTAAAAATTGAAGGAATGAGCTTTGCTCTTTTGATGAATACTGCCTCACTATTCGCTGTTTTGTTAATTTATAGAGCCGACATCATCCGGTTAATTGTTAATGGAACTGCATATCTTAAAAGTAAAGATCCCGAAGCAAAATCAGACTTTATGTTCATCATTTATTTGATTATTGGTACGATCCCAGCCGGGGTCATCGGGGTTCTATTCGCGGATTTTATCGAGGATAAATTAGCTGATATTAAAACGGTCGGCGTAACACTTATAGTAACTGGATTAGCCCTATGGCTGATCCGTAATATGCGTGGCCGCAAGAATGACGGAGATTTAAGCTTTAAAGATGCCATTATTGTTGGACTGGCCCAAGCAGTTGCACTTATTCCAGGTATTAGTCGTTCCGGTGCCACAATTGTCGCAGCGATGAGTCTGGGTATGAAACAAGAAACCGCTCTGAGGTACTCTTTCCTGCTTTATATTCCAGTTAGTTTCGGAGGTATGATTCTCGGATTTTCTGACCTCTTACTAGATGAGCGTATTGGGGAATTAGCATTGCCATATATCTTTGCATTCATTGCATCACTGATAGCCTCTTACTTTTCTTTAAAATGGTTCATGAATATCATGGCGCGCGGAAACTTGAAATATTTTGCGATTTACTGCTTTATTGTAGGACCACTAGTCCTCATCTTTTCTTAAATACACAAAACCGGCTAACTTTGATAGCCGGTTTTGTTTTTTCATTCAGTATCCTATCAATATTTTGCAGAGACAGTGTCCTATTTGACCTTTTTGCATACTCAACCACTCATTTGGGCTTATAGAACTTTTCTATAGGACCTTTTCATCCCTCCAGCTACTTTTCGGGCTTATAGAATTTCTATATAGAACTGTTTCACATCTTCAACCATTTAATCCTTCAATATCTCAACAAGCAAAGCCTTCTGGGCATGGAGTCGGTTTCCTGCCTGTTCAAAGACGACGGAGTGCTGGCCGTCGATGACTTCTGCTGTTACCTCTTCGCCGCGGTGGGCGGGAAGACAGTGCATGAACAGGTAGTCTTCCTTTGCAGCTTTGAGCAATGCTTCGTTCACCTGGTATTCATAAAAATCGTTTAATCTCTGCTCATTTTCGAGCTCCTGACCCATGCTGGTCCATACATCAGTATAGATGATATCCGCGCTATCAACGGCTTCTTGAGGAGATTCAGTAATGACCAAATTTGCACCACTCTGCTTTGCAAATTCTTCACAGCGAGCTGTTATTGTCTGATCCGGGAAGTATCCCTTTGGAGAAGCAATACATACATCCATCCCGACTTTTGTGCAGGCGATCATCAATGAATGGGCGACATTGTTTCCGTCACCGATGTAAGCCAGCTTAAGGCCTTTAAGCTTGCCCTTTTTTTCGGAGATCGTCTGAAGGTCAGCAAGTGCCTGGCATGGATGGTACAAATCGGTTAGACCGTTGATGACCGGAATATCAGCATGATCGGCCAATTCCTCAATTGACTTGTGCGAAAAGGTTCTAATCATGATGCCGTCAAGATATTGCGAAAGCACCTGGGCTGTGTCTGCCACCGATTCACCTCGCCCGAGCTGAAGATCGTTGCCATTTAAATAAAGGGAGCTTCCTCCAAGCTGGATCATGCCTACCTCAAATGATACTCTTGTACGTGTTGAGGACTTATCGAAAATCATACCGAGTATTTTGCCTTTGAGGGGCTTGTCAAATTGCTTTTTTAAAGTTTTTTCCTTTAAGACTACTGCCCTTTCTAACAACGTTAAGATTTCCTGTGGTTCCAAATCGGCCAGGGTTAATAGGTCCTTGCCTTTTATATCAATATTAAGCTGTTGTAGTGCTGTCACTCTGCCATCACTTCCTCACTAGTTTCTGTTAGCCATTGATCCAGGGAGCTCACATCCCAATTACCGACTGTTGTACTTTTTAATAATGCATTTAGAGTTTCTTTTTGGGTCAATACGATTTTCCGGTTCTTGACAGCCCACTCTCTCAAAGAAATATCCCTCTCTGAAGTGCCAGGACAATACAAGGCTGTCACCTTTTGGTGGTCGGTTACTTTTTCGATATGAATTAAATTTAAATTTGCTGGCTTCTTTCCAGCTTCCAATAGCTCGTTTTTATCTGCAAACGCGATCGCTCCCTGGAGAGCTTTTCCGCTGATTGAATGGAAACTCTTATTCAATGCCTCTTCAAGTGTAGGAGCGATGCTGATTCCTTCTCCTGTCGATATCATTTGCGGACCTGTCTTGGAATCCAATCCTTTTAAGGCAAAATTCGAAAACACAGGATGTTTTACGCATGTGTATCGTGCATCAGAGTTGAGTAAGACTTCATCTTTCGACAAAATATATTTCCCGAGCAATATTTTTGTCGCTTTTTTGACTAAGTCAACACCTGCTACTTTGCTGACGATTGGCATTGTCCTGCTCGAGCGTGGATTGACTTCAAGCAGATACATTTCATTTTCCTTCACAATGAACTGGATGTTCATTAATCCCTTATACTTTAATTCATGCACGATTCTTTTTGCATATTCTGCCATCAGCCTCTTTGTTTTGTCTGAGAAGCTTTGTGCAGGAATAATGCAAAAACTGTCTCCTGAATGGACACCTGTTTTTTCGATGTGCTCGATGATGGCTGGAATCAGGATATGCTCCCCATCGGATGCAAGATCAAGTTCTGCTTCAGTTGCTTCAAGGTATTGATCTACAAGAATTGGATATGAAATACTGCCTGCCACGAGAACATTATTTAGTTCCTGTGCGTTTCGAAGCACCACCATATTTAGTCCGCCAATGACATACGAAGGCCGAATCAATACTGGATACCCTAACCGCCTCACAGCACTAAGCAGTTCCCTCTCATCCTCAGCTGTTTCACCCTTTACACGAGGAATTTGAAGCTTGTCGAGCAGCTGGTAAAATTGATCCCGGTCTTCAAACATATCAATAGTTGCCGAACTCGTTCCTAGCAGCTTGACTCCCGCTTCCTCAAGACCTTTTGCCAGATTCAAGGCGGTCTGCCCCCCCAACTGGACTATGACTTCCTCTATCCCTTCCATATCAATCACGTTCAAGATGTCTTCCAGAGTTAACGGTTCAAAATATAATCGGTCCGAAATCGTAAAATCAGTGCTGACGGTTTCTGGATTATTATTGATCATGATTGTTTCTACATTTTCTTCTTTGAGGGCAAAAACGCCATGAACACTGCAATAATCAAACTCAATTCCCTGACCGATACTGATTGGACCGCTGCCAATCACTAGCACCTTTCGTTTATTGCTTTTAACTGTCGCCTCATTTTCTCCAAGATAGCTGGAGTAAAAATAATTGGAAGCAGATTCAAATTCGGCTGCACATGTATCGACCATTTTATAAACAGGTGTGATTCCTTTCTTTTTTCGCAGCTCCCTGACCGCTTTCTCACTAACCTTCCACTCTTTTGCCAGGTAGGAATCACTGAACCCCTTTTCTTTCAGGTATCTTAATTCTGACGCTGTGATATTTTCTATTTCAAGCCCTTCGATATCCTTCTCAATGTCGGTCAAAGACTTGAATTTATTGAGAAAGAATAAATCTATTTTTGTTTTCTCATGGAGAGAATGTATTTCCTCCCCCCGACGCAGCAGTTCAAGCAATGCAAAAACCCGCTGATCTGTCTGTTTTTCTACCAAAGTATATAGCTGTTCGACTGTATATTCTTCAAATTCCGGCAGTCGTAAATCCAGAGTTTTTATGTTCAGTGAACGGACGGCTTTAATAAAGGCTCGTTCGAAGCTTCGATCTATTGCCATCGCTTCCCCTGTTGCCTTCATTTGCGTACCCAGCGTCCTGTCGATGTGCGGAAATTGCTCAAACGGCCATTTCGGTATTTTCACCACTACATAGTCGAGCGATGGCTCATAGCTGGCAAAGGTAGTGCCTGTTACAGGGTTTATTATCTCGGCAAGATTGCATCCGACTGCCAGCTTTGCCGCCATCCGTGCGATAGGATATCCTGTCGCTTTTGATGCGAGCGCTGAAGATCTGCTGACCCTCGGGTTCACCTCAATTAAATAGTAATTTTTGCTCTTTGGATCGAGGGCAAACTGGATGTTGCAGCCTCCAACGATCCCTAGCGCTGAAATGATTTTAACGGCGGATGTCCTAAGCATCTGGTATTCTCGATCTGTCAGCGTCTGTGAGGGAGCTACTACTATTGAATCGCCTGTATGGATGCCAACCGGGTCAATATTCTCCATATTGCAGATGGCGATACAAGTACCAGCGGCATCACGCATCATTTCATATTCGATTTCTTTAAAGCCTGCGATGCTTCTTTCGACAAGGCATTGCTTTATCGGACTCTCACTTAACCCGCCCGAAACTAGAGAGATCAATTCTTCCATCGTTTCAGCTATCCCGCCGCCTGTGCCTCCCAATGTGTAAGCTGGCCTTACAATCAGCGGAAAGCCAATCTTTTCAGCAAAAGCGACTGCCTCTTCAACTATTTGAACAATTTCACTTTCCGGCACAGGTTCATTCAAATCATGCATCAAGCTGCGGAAGGCTTCCCTGTCTTCTCCTTGCTTAATACTTGCAACCGAGGTTCCCAGCACTTTTACATTGTACTTTTCGAGAATTCCTTCTTCACTTAACTTAAATACAAGATTCAATCCTGCCTGGCCGCCAAGAGTCCCTAAAATACCATCCGGCTTTTCCCGCTGGATCACTTTTTCTACACCTTCTGTTGTCATCGGTTCAAAATAGACTGCGTCAGCGAATACATGGTCTGTCATGACGGTTGCCGGGTTATTGTTTACAAGAATGACCCGATAGCCTTCTTCTTTTAGGGCAATGCACGCCTGTGTCCCTGCATAATCAAATTCAGCGGCCTGGCCGATGATAATCGGTCCAGAACCTATTACTAATATTGATTTAATCTTTGTATCCTTAGGCATAGCTGACTTCTCTCCGGTTTCTGTATTTGACTGTATTAATGAAATCTTCAAATATAAATACACTGTCTTCGGGACCCGGGCTGGCTTCAGGGTGGAATTGGACAGTCATCAGCGGCCACTTTTCATGGTAAAGGCCTTCGATGGACTGATCATTTTTGTTGAAGAAACGGACCTTCAAACCAGTGCTGCTGATACTGTTTTGATTAACAGCATAGCTGTGGTTTTGCGAGGACATGAATACTCGATTGCTATTCACATCGTATACAGGCTGGTTTGCGCCTCGATGGCCGAACAGCATTTTTTGTGTATCCCCTCCAAGCGCCAGCGCTGCCAGCTGATGCCCGAGGCAAATCCCCAATACCGGATAATGCTCGATTACTTTCTTGATTTCATGCAGCTGCCCAAATAATTCTTTCGGATCACCAGGTCCATTAGATAAAAGCACCCCATCAGGCCTCAATGCAGCAATTTGTTCAAAGCTATAATTGTAAGGAACAATTGTCACCAGACAATTTTGTTCGACCAGATAGTCAGCAATCGATTTCTTAAAACCGTAATCAATTAACACAATATGAGTGTCACCAAAGCCGATAGATTCTGGTGCCACCGAAGATACCTCCTGCACCTTGAGACCATTAAAACTGTCACAGCTTGATTCACAAACTGGTTCGAGCGATAAAAGTGCAGGCATCGTCCCGTTCTGGCGGATGCATTTTACGAGCTCACGAGTATCAACATGCTCGAGTACAGGAATACCCCATTTCTCCATATACTCTGTAAATGAGTGCTGTGCTTCATAGTGATAAGCTGTTTTGGCGGCTTCTAAAACGATTACTGCTGCAACATGCGGCTTCTTGCTTTCAAAATCCTTATCATTGATGCCATAATTTCCAATCAGCGGGTATGTGAAAACAATGATTTGATTCTTGTATGAAGGATCAGTCAGTACCTCTTGATAACCTGTCATTCCTGTGAAAAATACAATCTCACCGGCAATGCCCTCTTCAGCTAGCGATCCTTGCAAGTGCCCCTGAAACGTCTTGCCGTCAGCCAGATGCAGATATCCTTTCATCAGTCACCTCTCCAAACGTATATTTATTTATATTAATTTATTTTTATACATAAAATCTCAAAAAAATTTACTGCTATAATGCTGTTATCTTAGATTTAATTAAAGTTCCTTTTAATAAAGAAACAGCCTTTTCTATCTCCTCTGCTGTAACATTCAGCGGCGGAAGCAAACGGACTACCTTTTCTCCTGCCGGCAACGCAATAAGTCCTGATTTTCTCATCTCAGCTAATATTGGCTGTGCAGCAACAGTCAGTTCAATTCCAGCCATCAATCCCAGTCCCCTGATTTCTTTCACCACTTCCAAACAGCACAGTTCCTTGTGCAGCAACTCAAACAGTAGTCTACTTTTATCGGATGCCTCCTTTAAGAATTCATCGTTAAAAATGATGTCCATAACAGCGATCGCTGCTGCCGTACTGATCGGATTTCCCCCAAATGTCGATCCATGGGTTCCTGGACCAAAAAACTGCGCCAGTTCCGCTTTGCCGATGGCAGCTCCTATTGGAAGTCCGTTACCAAGACCTTTTGCAACGGTAATGATATCAGGTTCAATCCCAAAATGCTGAAATGCAAATGGCTTCCCTGTCCGCCCGATTCCGGTCTGGATTTCATCGATAATTAGCAGGACGCCGTTTTCAGCACATAACTTTGCAGCTTCTTTTATAAATTCGGTTGATACGACATGGATACCGCCTTCCCCCTGGACAATTTCAACCATTACCGCCGCTGTATCAGAGTCCAGTTCAGTTTTTAAAGCTTCCAGGTCATTGAATGGCAGGTGGATAAATGTTTCAAGCATGCTTCCAAACCCTTGCTTGATTTTTTCCTGTCCAGTCGCAGCCATCCCGGCGAAAGTCCTGCCGTGAAAGGATTGCAGGAACGTGATGATTTTGGTTCGGCCAGTAGCTTTCCTTGCCAGTTTAATAGCTGCTTCGTTTGCTTCAGCTCCACTATTGGCAAAAAAACACAACCCAGTCCTGATCCCTCTGCGAGCTTTTTCGCTGCTTCTTCCTGGATGCTTTGCGGAAATAGATTCGATACATGCCAGAATAAATCCAGTTGTTCCTTGATTGCATGTTCCACTGCTTCAGGGCGATGGCCCAAATTGCAGACACCGATGCCTGAAGTAAAATCAAGGTATTGTTGTCCGTCCTTTCCATATATGATCGACCCTGCTGCTTTTTCAGGTTCGATTTCCCATCGTTGATAGGTCGGAAATAAATGACTCATTTAAACACCTCTTCTTTTGCGGCAATCGCTGTTCCGTGCCAGCAGTTATTTGTATAGAATTGCTTTTTGCCAGATATGATCATGACAGTGTCTACTCCTGCCGCTGTAGCTGACAATGCGGATTTCACCTTTGGAACCATTCCTCCATAGATGCTTCCTTCAGAAATATAGCTTTCTATTTGGCTATCAGTAATTTCGCTCATCAACTCACCATCTATCAGGATTCCGTCAACATTGGTTACGAATGCACAGCGTTCAGCCTTCAAGGCTTTCGCTATCGAAGCAGCAGCATAATCGCCATTTATATTAAGCTTGCTGCCATCCTCGGCAATGCCGATTGGCGTAACCACTGGAATATAGCCATTATGAACCGCCAGCATAATCAGTTCAGTGTTTACCTTGGTAATAGTCCCAACATATCCTAAGCCCTGTTTATCAATATATTCCGCCTGAAGGCAAAGTCCATCGCTGCCATTGATGCCCAGAGCATTGAAATCCTGCTTCGTTAACATGCTGCATAGCTGACGATTGGTTTGTCCGGACAGTACCATTTCAACAATTCCCATCGTCTTTTCACACGTCACTCTAAGACCATCTTTGAAATTCGCCGGGATATTATATAAATTTAGCATCGAATTGATTGCTGGTCCGCCCCCGTGAACGATGACGGGAGAAAAACCATCCTTCATCAATTCTTCTAGACTATTGAAGAAATTGTCATTAAGCTCCTCTAACACACTTCCGCCGCATTTAATGACCACTGTTTCCAATGAATCCGCCCCTTTATGTCCGATAGCTTGCATTTATTTTCACATAATCATAGGAAAGATCGCAGCCCCAGGCCATTCCTTTCCCTTCACCCACATGGAGGTCAACGAAGATTTCGACCTTGTCATTCAACAGATACTCCCTCGCCTGATCTTCATCAAAGGCAACGGGTGTACTATTTTTCAGCATAGTAATTTCTCCAAGGGAGATATCGACTGTTTTTGGATTTAAGGATGCCTGACTTTGACCAATCGCGCCAATGATCCGTCCCCAGTTCGCATCGGCCCCGTAGACTGCTGTTTTGACAAGATTGGATCCGGCAATCTGTTTACCTATCACTCGAGCCTCTTCATCAGACATTGCGCCTGCTACGGATATCTCAATTAATTTAGTTGCTCCCTCTCCATCCTTTGCGATCTGTTTTGCTAGACTTGCACAGCTTTCTTTTAACAGTTCTACAAAAACTGGCCAATCTGGATGGTCTGGATTCAACAACTGATTTCCAGCACTTCCATTTGCCATCACCAGAACCATATCGTTCGTTGATGTATCTCCATCTACTGTAATTTGATTGAAGGTTGTGTTCGTTACATTTTTTAGCGCGGCAGTCAGGTTTTCACTTGAGATATTTGCATCTGTTGTTAAAAAACCAAGCATCGTTGCCATATTTGGGTGAATCATCCCTGAACCTTTCGCGGCTCCACCCATACTCACTGTCATCCCGTCAATTTCGGCAGAATAACAGCAGCTTTTCATTACCGTATCCGTTGTCAGGATTGCCGTTTGGAAATCTCTTGCATCATCAGCTTTTTTGCCGGTGGCCAGCTTGCATATTCCAGATTCGATTTTTTCCATTTGCATAAATTCACCAATGACACCCGTAGACGCAACAGCAACATGATGTTCAGGAATTCCTATTTTTGCTGCAGCCAATGAGCGCATTTTCAATGCATCCTGATATCCTTGTTCTCCAGTACAAGCATTCGCACATGCACTGTTGACGACGATTGCCTGGAGGATCTTTTCCTTTGCAATACTTTGCTGTGTAACCACCAAAGGCGCTGCCTGAAAGTGACTCGTCGTATATACAGCAGCACAGCTTGCCGGCTTCTCGCTTACAATCATCCCTAAATCATGCTTTGCATAGCGCAGCCCTGCATGTACTCCGCCGCACTGGAACCCTTTTGGGGTTAAAATTCCTCCATCAGGGATTTTTTTTATTAGCTGCTTGTCGGTCATTGCCTGATACATATTTTCCTCCTTTATGGGTACAGTGGAATCATCTTTAGTCCTGCTGTTTCCTCTAATCCAAACATGATATTGGCATTTTGCACCGCCTGCCCTGCGGCACCTTTCATTAAATTATCGATAACTGATACAATTGTCATCCTTCCAGTCCTGCTGTCCGCGTGCAATCCAATATCGCAATAATTCGATCCCTTGACCTCTTTGACTGACGGGAACACTCCATTTTTCCTTACTCTTACAAATGGATGACCATCATATGCTTCTTTATATAAATCTATCAGCCTTGAAGTATTCAAATCTTCTTTTAACTGCACGTATATTGTAGCCATGATTCCCCTGGTAACAGGTATTAAATGTGTGCTAAAGGTTATCTTTACCTCTTCGCCATTCCAAAGGCTAAGCTGTTGTTCGATTTCCGGGATATGCTGGTGCTCATTCACTTTATAAATTTTGAAATTTTCATTCAACTCTGCGTATAACGTGCCCATTGACGGAGACCTGCCAGCACCGGATACGCCAGACTTAGCGTCAATGATGATACTATTCTTCTCAATCAGCTTCTCTGTCAGCACCGGTGCCAACCCTAGGAGTGCTGCAGTCGGATAGCAGCCTGGATTGGCCAGCAGGTTCGCATTCATAATCTGCTCTCTATTCCATTCACTTAAGCCGTATACTGCTTCATTTAAAATAGAGGTATCGACCGATTCATGCTTATACCATTCTTCATATGCTGATGCGTCTTTTAATCTCAAGTCACCTGATAGATCAATAACTTTTATGCCTTTTTTAAAAAATGATTCAACAAGCTTTCCGGAAACTTTTGAAGGGGTTGCCAGGAACACAATGTCTGCTTCATCGGCTATTTTATCAGTGTCAATCTTGGTGAGGACCTTATCAAAAATTCCTGTTAAATGGGGATACTCTTCGGAAACAGGTTTTTCATCTCTTGTTGAGTGGATTGAATGAATACTGATATATGGATGATTTGCCAGGATACGAATCAATTCTCCCCCACCATATCCAGTGGTACCAACGATCGCTGCCTTCATTTGAAACCTCCTTTCAACTTATGAATAAATAAACATATAAATTTATATTTATAAATAAATTTCTTTTTATTATAAAAACAACGGAAGGAAAACGCAATAGATTTATTAACAATATGTGAACAATTCACAATTTTATTGCTGGCTTTGTATGCTTTACAATATAATTATATTAATATCAGATACGGAAGGGAGTATAATGCTCCCGTAAATAAGGTGGTATTCATATGTTGACTGCAACAACGTTGTCACCAAATTTGAATAAGCTTTTTGAAAAGGTCCACAGAATCAAAAGCATTGACAAAGGACGCTTCCTTTTTGAAGAAGGCAATACCGCAGATGAGCTGTACATTATTCAGAGCGGGAAATTTCAGATAAGCAAGATGGTACCTGATGGCCGCGAGTTAACAATCAGAATGTGTTCAGCTGGCGAATTGGTTGGAGAATTATCATTGTTCAGCCAAGCATCTCAGCATATCTTGAATGCCCGTGCCTCGGAAAGCGGGACGGTGGCGGTTATTCAAAAGGATAAGCTCGAGGCTGAAATCGAAAAGGATAACGGGCTGGCACTGGAACTAGTTAAATGGCTTTCCCTGCAGCACCGCAAATCGCAAACAAGGTTCAGGGACCTTGTCCTACATGGTAAAAAAGGTGCTTTGTACTCAACCCTCATCCGGATGGTGAACAGTTTCGGAGTAAAAACAGAAGATGGCTTGAAGATTGATGTATCGCTTACGAACCAGGAGCTCGCAAACTTTTGCGGGACCTCACGCGAAGTCGTGAACAGATTGTTGAGCGACCTAAGGAAGAGTAATATCATTTCAATTGATAAAGGATTCATAACTGTCCATGCACTCAATCGTCTAAAAAGAGAAATAGATTGTGAGAATTGTCCGGTTGAAATATGCAATATAGAATAGCAAAAGCCGCCAGTTCATCACTGGCGGCTTTACTTATTGATTGATTTTGCATTGGTTATTACAGGATTGCAAATAGCATGATGATAAAAAACAGCACTGCGTTTACGATCTCGTATATACCTACCTTCATGACAGAAAGTGGTTTACCGTAAAATGCTATAGCTCTGATCAAGCTTGGCACTGCGGCAACAGCGACTATGACTTCTCCAGCTGCGAGCCACAGAACAGGGACCAAAAGATGGTATGTCCAGGAAATCCATTTGAATTGGCTGTTTTTCTTTTCGCGAATCATTGTTTTCACGTAAAATGTACTTCCCGTGAAAAATAGAATACTGGAAGCAAAAACAAGGATTGCATTTTCATTGATTTCCCCACTTGGCAGAAAGCTGCTGGCCAAACCGGCAATAGAAAATACAACGATGGCACTTAGATCATTCAATAGCGCCCGGTCTCTATTTTTAGCAGAGAAGTATGCATTGAGCATAAAAAACGGAATCATCGCAAGTCCGAAACTTACGATTGTTGGTGTAGTGAACAATGGAACCATTAAGAACACAAGCGCAGGTATCATATAAATAAGCACCCATTTACGATAAAATGGGATTTTCTTTTTCTTGAACATCAATAGAAGCGGATATGTTCCTAAATATAGTAATAGCCATCCAATAAAAAACGGGATATGCTGCCAGACTATTTCACTTGCCGCTGCTCCAAGCCAGAAAGGGATGATCAACATCGCCCAGGCCCCATGCTGTTTTGGCATAAATAACTTCATGAATGAACACTCCCTTTTGTTTCTTACCTTAAATATAAAGCAGGCAAATGGTTTAATAAGTGAAACACATCACATTTTCACGTGTGTAAATGCGGTTGACACCGAACTGTCAAAAAAGAAAAGCGTAAGCGCCTTAGTCAGCCCTAAAAAGCCCTTGTACTTATAAAATGAAAAAAGAAGAGACTGGATTCAGCCTCTTCTTTCGAATTGCAGTTTTAAAAAGATTTTTTTTATATATAAGTGCGGTTTTAATAAATAATAAATTTCCTTCGTGAATGCCAGACTCAATAGGAACAGGAATACAACTATAAAATGCACCTTTGAGAGAATGGATACCTCCATAACCAGACTCATATCTGGCTGCAGTTGGGCAAGGCTGATGAGCCATCTAAACAGCAGTACGGGTTCGTACGCTATGCTGCTCGACAACACGATGGCAATGCCCGTTGCTGTGCTGGCAACCATAAGTGTTTTCACGACGACAAGCAGAAACCTTCCTGCCTTCGAACGCGTTCCTTCTTCTCTTGATGCATCGTATTGCCAAACGAGCCCCATCGCTACTATTGCCGCAACCGAATACGGATACACAATCCATAAAAAGATTTGTAGCATTTCCATCACTCTCACCTCACACATATCTCACAACATGAACCCCATTTAACATTCTAACTGGGTAACTATGAAGTGACAGTGACAAAAGTCGCCGTATATGTCTAAAATAAGAACTTTTTCTTGGTAAGCCTTTAATGACTAAAGGAAATCACCTAGTGTGTACTGCTGATGTACTCTAAAATCCAGTTGACTCCATCATCAATTTCAAATACAGGGAGAGACGAACCCTGTAACATTTTTGCCAACTCCGCATTCCGGCATAAAACCACATGGATATTTCGCAGCTTTTCCACTAGCTCCAGATCGCTCTCATCACGCAGGATGACAGCCTTAGGATAGGGCTCATTCTTATAACCTTCAATCAAGATTACATCAGGTTTGAAGAAGGATAGCATATCTATTTCTTCAGATAAAGACCATTTATCATTTTCAGCATGAATAACCATCCGGCCTCCCCCTTCTACAAGAGAGACAGATGCTCCTGCCTTTACATGCCTGTCGGAATCCTTCCCCTCAACAACTTCTGGCCTGCCGCCATGCCCATGGTGTTTGACTGTCGCAACCTTCAGGCCTTTCGCAGCAAGCTTCTGGATCAATGTTAGGCTAAGCGTGGTTTTGCCGCTGTTTTGGTACCCTGCAACCTGGAACAGCACCGGTTTTACCAAGGCCAATCACTGCCCACATGGTCCTCCAGCAACAGAACATCCACCTCTGATCCTTCTTCAAAGCCTCTTGTACCGCCAGGCAGAATCATGAGGGAATTAGCTCCAGCAAGGCTCATAATAATATTCGATTTATCCAGGCCGCTAGGTGTTACTACCAGTTTGCCATCCTCGACTCTAAGAGCGCTCCTGACAAATCTAGTAAATGGATTTGCTTTAGGGAAGTTGGCATCAAGAATCGCTTTTTCCTTCCTCAAATGAGGCTGTTCAGTGTAGAGCATCGTCCTGATGATTGGACGAGCGAACAATTCAAAGCCAACATAGCATGCCGAAGGGTTTCCTGACAGGCCAAACAATAACTTGCCATCAAGCTGCGCTACAGTAGTGACGCTGCCCGGTCTCATCGCTACTTTATTGAACAGCACCTCTGCTCCCAGCTTTGCGTAGATCTCCGGCAGATAGTCGTAGTCCCCGACGGAAACCCCGCCGGTGGTAATGAATAAATCCACTTCCTCAATCGCTTTGCTTACTGCATCAAAGCATGTATCAAAATCATCAGGAAGCTGGCCAAAGTATTTTACTTCTGCTCCAGCTCGAAGAATCTGTGCTGATATCATATAAGAATTGCTGTTGCGGATTTTACCTGGCTCAAGCGGTTCATCAACATCAAGCAATTCAGTTCCTGTTGCATATAGTCCGATTACTGGCTTTTTCGAAACAGGTACTTTGGCATATCCAAAAGTAGCCAGCATCGCCTGGATTCCCGGATTGATGAACGTGCCTTTTTCAACAAGCACTTCCCCTTCCCTTGCATCCTCACCGCGGTAGGAAACATTATCTCCTTCCTTATGCTTGCGCTTAGTTGTCATGTATTTTTTTCCGTCACGCTCGATTTCACTGGCCAATTCAAACATGACAACAGCATCAGCACCAACAGGCATCTGTGCTCCTGTCATAATTCTGACTGCCTGGAATGGCCCAAGTTCTTTATCCGTAAGCATTCCGGCACCGATATGGTCAACCACTTCAAATTCAACAGCTTGATTTTGAGATGCTTCTTCTGTATCGACAGAACGGATTGCATATCCATCGTACGGAGCTCTGTCAAAATGCGGCACATCGCTGGTGGCTCTCAAGTCCTCGGATAGATTGCGTCCATAGCTTTCATTGATTGAAACATATTCAGTGGAGCCTTTTTGCTTATGCTCCATCACTCTTTTAACTGCCTCTCCAATTGGAATAGGGTTTCTTTTCTCTAACATATAATCAGCTCCTATTACAGGCTTAACTTCTAAATTTACCCTTTTCATTATAAGAGTAATGTAAAAATGAAAACATAACAAACCTCACAGTATTCTCTCATAAAATCTCCCGAAAATATGTAGATTTTTTGTGAAGTGTGATGCACATCACCAAGTAGTAAAACCATTTCCTTTATGATGAGTATGTAAACAGTATTAAATAATTTACTGGAGGTTTCCTACATGAAAATGCCTTTTGATCAAAATTCTTTAGTTAAAGATATTGTCAATATATTCCCGCAATCAAGTGATTTATTCAAGCAGAATAGACTGGATTTCTGCTGCGGCGGAAACCGTCCTCTGGCAGAAGCGGCTGGCGAACAGAAACTGGATGTACCTGCAATCATGGCTGAACTCGAAGAGCTATATCGCAAGCATAACGGCGCTGCAGAAAGCATGGAGGTCTGGACAGAAACTGACTCTGCGGAATTGATCGACCATATCAAGAACAAATACCACCGCGAGCTTGAAGAAGAATTGAAATTGCTCAGCCCGTATGTAACAAAGGTTGCAAAAGTCCATGGCGACCGCCACGAAGAGCTGTTGAAAGTCTATGAGCTTTTCTACGAGTTGAAGAAAGAGCTTCTGGAGCATACGGCAAAAGAGGAAGCGACTGTCTTCCCGCTGTTGCTGCAGCTCGATACTGCTGATGAAGAAAAGCGTTCTGAAATGATCGCAGAAATCACAGAACTTGAGAAGGAACACGACCATGCAGGGTCCATCCTGAAACAATTACGTGAAATCACTGCTGACTTCAATCCTCCAATGGATGCTTGCGGAACTTATCGCTTAGTATACAAACGTCTGGAAGCATTAGAATCACATACGTTCATGCATGTTCACCTGGAAAACAACATCCTGTTCCCAAGGTATATTGCCTAATTTAAAAAAATGACCTCATCTATTTAAGGTGAGGTCATTTTCTATACTGGCTTTTATAAAGCCCCGGAGAACAGCCGCGCGAATGATTCCTTCGTCCTTTCCCAAAGCCCTCGCTTATGGTACTGGACTGGGCTGATTTTTTCCGAATCCTCGAGATCTTCTTCATAATGAGCCACAAGGTCCCTGATCGAACTTGTACCAAACAGGAAGACATTGACTTCAAAATTTAAATGGAAGCTCCGCATGTCCATATTGGCCGTTCCGATCGAGGCGATATTCCCATCGACGATGATGACCTTCTGGTGTAAAAAACCCTTTTTGTAGGAATAAATTTCAGCACCGTTTCGCAAAAGCTCAGAGTAGTAAGAACGGCTCGCATATTGCGTCAGATAGCTGTCATTGATTTCCGGCACCATGATTCTTACTTCAATTCCCTTTGCTGCGGCTACTCTCAATGCAGTCCGTATAGCTTCATCGGGCACAAAATAAGGAGTAGCGATCCATATCGATTTTGTTGCACAGGACATCATCGTATAATAAAAATCACTCATAATTCCCTGCTGTGTATCTGGACCGCTTGGCACCACCTGGATAGCACCATCCAATTCATCATTTTCATGTGGTTTTTTCTCTGCCCGATGGTCCTCCAAGACTCTCTCGCCGCTAATATATTCCCAATCAAGCAGGAAAACATTATGAAGAGTATATACTGACTCTCCTGTCAGCATCATGTGAGTATCACGCCAGAAACCGATCTTGTGATCTTCCCCTAGATACTCAACTCCGACATTCAACCCACCTGTAAAACCTATTTCCCCATCAATGATGACGATTTTCCTATGGTTGCGGAAATTGAATTTTTGATTGAAGAATCCATACTTGAGCGGGGAAAAAGGAGCCGCTTTTATGCCCGCTTCCTGCATATCCTTTAAATCTGTGGCCGCGATCTTCATACTTCCAGCAGCATCAAAAATGAACAACACTTCGACACCCTGGCGCGCTTTTTCAATCAGAATATCAATAATCTCCCTGCCAAGCCTGTCGGACCTGAAAATATAATATTCCATATGAATGAACTTTTTAGCTTCTCGCAGCCTTTTTTTAATTTCCGTAAACGTTTCTTCTCCATTTTTAAGGATTTTTGCCGTGGAAGCAGTGGTAATCGGAGTAAATGTTGCATTCTTTGCATATTTCGCAAAGCACTGCTGATTCTCGATCAGAAAAGAAAGGTCCCTCGACTCTTCCTTCCGCATCAGTTTTTCCCACTGGTCACGATCTCTCGTACGCTTGCTTTTATATAAATAACCCTTCAAATACAACTGCCCTGAGAATAGGTAGAAGAAATAACCGCCCACAGGAAAAAGCAGCATTACATACATCCACATCAGCGTGTGCTGTGCCGAGCGGTTTTCAAGCATCAATGAATACATGCTGATAAGGATAATCACTGCATAAATCAATATGGCTGTTACTTTGATTCCCTGGCTATAACCAGTAAAAAACACAATATAACAACATGCCATTAAAATAAATACGAATAGAAATTCAAGTCTTCTTTTTAGCATCCCAGTATACTCCAACAAATTTATAGTAGATTCATGTATACCCATAAACCAATTGTCCGGAAACATAGTATACCCAAATTTTCCAGAAGCCAGAAAAACGTAGAAGCAAGATTGGACCTAAGCTATTGAGGGATCAAGAGTTTGCAGACGAGGCACTGGCTCCTGAAAAAAACAGTAAAAAAAAAGACCCCCAAAGGAGTCTTAGCCGCCAATATAGGACATTTCAATTTTCTTTCTGTTAGCAACTGTTTCAGCCGTACGTTCATCTGAATAGCGGTCCGTTCTATGGTTCCAGACGTCCGTAATGCGTGAGCGAAGTTCATCATCTGAAGCACCGGCGCGCATGAAGTCACGGATATCGTGGCCATTGCCATTGAACAGGCATGTGAAAATCTGGCCGTTCGCAGACAAACGAGACCTTGTACAGCTTGAGCAGAATGACTCTGATACCGAAGAAATGAAGCCAACATTGATGTCAGTACCTTTATATCGGTATTTTTTAGCGACTTCCCCGAAATATTCCGGATCAACTGGTTCTAGTTCATAGTTCTCGCTGATTAAGTCATGGATCTGCTTCTTTGTGATGACATCATCCATTTTCCAGCCGTTCGTGCTGCCCACATCCATGTATTCAATATAACGAAGCTCCAGGCCTTCTTTTTTGCAGAATTCAGCCATTGGAATAATCTCGGAATCATTGAGCCCCTTTTTGATTACCGTATTGATTTTCACACCCAAGCCAGCCTTCTTCGCTGCTTCAATTCCTTTTAATACCGGTCCGACACCAACATTTCGGCCATTGATTTGACCGAACAGTTCATCTTTTAGACTGTCCAGACTGATATTGACACGTTTTAGGCCTGCAGCATATAGCTCATCAGCATATTTCGGCAGCATTACACCATTAGTGGTCAAAGCGATATCCTTCAACCCTTCAATCTCATTCAGCATTTTTACGAGAATGTGCAAATCCTTGCGCATTAACGGCTCTCCGCCTGTTAGCCTGATTTTTTCTACACCTAGTTCAATGAATAATTTAGCCACACGTTCGATTTCTTCATATGACAGCAGTTCGCTTTTAGGCAAGAACGCGAAATCAGGTCCGAAAATTTCAGCAGGCATACAATACTGACAGCGGAAATTGCATCGATCTATAACAGAAATACGCAAGTCGCGGAGCGGTCTATTTAATTGGTCTTTTATTATGTTTTTTACCATTAGTGTCAACTCCAATTATAGAAGTTATGATTATTGACATTGTAACAGCAACAAAGATTGTTAACTGTTAATATTCTCACAGTAACATCAATAGCCCTCTATTAAAATAGTAGATTTCATTCTTATGTCTATATTACAACATAAAAACTGCCAGGATAGTGTTTTTATGAAGAATTGTCATCATGTTGTCATAATATCATAAGAAAAGCGTAAGCGCCTTGGTCAGCCCCGACAAGCGTTGGAGGGCCTACCAGTGAAGTCGTTCTTTGACTTCAATGGGCGGACCGAAACGTCTCGAGCTGCTCAAAGCTAACGCTTATCGCAAGATACTCAAGGAAGCACTCTCAAGGACGAAAACTGGCTAGGCGCTGGAGCTAGACACTAATCTATGTGGAAAAGTTTATTTTTTGATAAAGCAAGAAAAGACTGCATCAAGGACACAGTCTTTCAAAAGAATTATTTGCCTTTCTGGGTCATTTCACTGAACATGCCGACGTAATTCTTGATTTCTCCTGCTTCATTTTTAACTATACTGACTGTAAGCCATTCTGGATAAATGATACCGTTCTTCTTTTTGTTCCAAATTTGCCCCTGCCAGAATCCATGCTCTTTTACAGATTTCCACATTTCCTTGTAAAACTCTTCTCCATGCTTACCCGATTGCAGGATGCGGGGATTTTTTCCGATGACTTCTTCTGCACTGTAGCCAGTTACAGTCGTGAAGGCTGGATTTACTTTTTCAATCGTTCCTTTTATATTTGTGACCATTATTCCCTCTGCTGTGTGGTCAATGATATTTTTAGCAAGACTTAATTTTTCCTGATAGTACATCCAGATAACGATGATCAAGCTTGCCAGTGCCACCTGGGATAATGCCATGAAACCAATTGCGTAATGTCCGGTAAGGTTGAACAGGAATGCAAGCATAAGCGGCGGGAAAAAGCCTCCTAATCCGCCCATCGCTGAAACAATCCCATTGACGATACCCGCTTGCTTTGAAAAATAAAGCGGTACAAGCTTGAAGACAGTTCCATTCCCAATACCGGCACTGATTGCGACTGCGAGACAGCCAATTGTATACAGCGTTAATGAAGGCGTGAATGAGAGCAGTATCCCCGAAATCGTCATTCCAGCAAACACCACCATTAGAATGACAAACGAGTTGAATTTATCCCCCAGCCAGCCGCCAATCGGCCTGAAAAATGTTGCCAGTGCAATAAAGCCTGCAGTCCTAAGGCCAGCATCTACTTTATCCAGTTCAAAATGCGATACAAGGAAATTCGGCAAATAGATCGTGAAGGCTACAAATGAACCAAAGGTTAAAAAATAGAACAAACTTAAAGCCCAAAGCTTCTGGTTTTTGTATACGCTCTTGATTTGCTCGCCTAAAGGAGTAACAACCTTGGGCTCTTTTTTGTCACCGAGGAAATAGTTAAGGAAAGCGAATGCTATAAGCAAGACCATGAAAAGCTTGACTGTTGGCTGCCAGCCAAGCTGTGCTGCAATAGCAGGCGCTGAAAACGTTGTAAGTGCTGTCCCAAGGTTTCCTACTCCATATATACCGTTGACGAAACCGTGGCGTTCTTTAGGATAGTACTTCGGCAGCGATGTTACACCAACAGAGAATATCGCTCCCCCGATACCGACAAACAAGCCCCCTATCAACAAATCGGAATAGGAATCAGCGATACTAATGAAGTATACCGGGAACAGAAGGAATGCAAAGCTGATAAAAAACAGTTTTTGTGCGCCATATTTATTTGTCCAGTATCCAATCGGGATTCTCAGGATAGAGCCGAGGACGACTGGTATGGCAGTGGCCATCGCAATTTGGTTCGCAGTCAGCTGTATATCCTCTTTGATGAAGGGCATTAATGCCGATAAAATAACCCATACCATAAATCCGGCAACAAGACTAAGCGTTTGGAGCGGCAGTTGCACTTTTTGTGTTCTCATGATTTCCCCCTTCTTGCTTGCAAATATTTTAATACGCTTTAAATTCCGAACAGTTCCCTGGGTAAATAGTAAGAAAAATCAAAACCGTTAGATATGATGAACTTCACATCTGCTTCTTTGTTCAATAAACTGTCACAGATACTGCTAAACATCCAAAACACCTGTCTTCTTTTATCGATATAATAGACAGAGACCGACTTTGTTTCTAAAATGTGAACAAAACCGTCTTAGATTGTGACGAGATTTTGACATTTCCTTAATCCATATTTAGTTAACACTATACCGGTGTTATTATTGTGCCAATAGAGATTATGCCACGGTAGAAGCTCTCTTAAAGAGCTAAAATCAAAAAAAGGGTGATGACCATGCCAAACACAACTAAAGTAACTCATTCAATTGAAATAAAAGAATTACTCCAGTTTGCCGACCGGACGATCCAGGTAAAAAAAGGTTCATACCTGTTCCAGGAAGGCATGGAGGCTGAGGAGCTTTATTTGATCCTGGGAGGCAAGGTCCAAATCAGCAAGGTCACCCAGGATGGCCGGGAGCTTGCCTTAAGGATCTGCGGAGAGAACGATATTTGCGGAGAATTGACACTTTTTACTGATGCACCTAAGTACCTCTTAAGTGCGCTTATCCTTGAAGATGCGAAAATTGCCGCAATCAGAAAAGACGTGATTGAAAAGGAAATTTTCCACAATCCGTCACTTGCGTTTGAATTCATGAAGTGGATGAGCGATCATTTCCGTAAAACTCAGACTAAATTCCGCGACTTAGTGCTTAACGGAAAAAAAGGAGCATTATTCTCCACCTTGATCCGAATGACTAACAGCTATGGCGTCCATAAAGACACCGGCATTTTGATTGACCTGCCCTTAACGAACCAGGAGCTGGCAAACTTCTGCGGAACTTCCCGCGAAAGCACAAACCGCATCCTTAATGACCTGAAGCGAGAAGGCATCATTTCAATTAAAAAAGGAAAAATCCTGGTTCATGATGTAGATTATTTACGCCAGGAAATCGGCTGCGAAAACTGCCCGGCTGTTTTTTGTTCGATTGATTAAAGTGAAAAAAGCGAGTGAATGCCTTTCTGGCTTCACTCGCTTTTTATGTTAAAAACAATTTCATCTGAGCAGGAGAGCCTTTTTAGCTCTCCTGTTTTTGTTTTCTCAACGCTTTAGGAATGTATACGCAGAATGGCTCGCTCTCCAGGTAATCACCGGTCATCGCGTATGCTCTTGAGCGTGAACCACCACATACATGCCTGAATTCGCACACTCCGCATTTTCCCTTGTACTCGTCAGGATTCCTCAATGACTTGAAGACAGGAGAATCTCTGTAAATTTCAGCAAGCTGCTGTTCCCTTACGTTCCCTGCTTTTACAGGCAGCAGTCCGCTTGGGTAAACATCACCAACGTGCGAAATGAACACAAAACCATTGCCATCATTGACTCCTTTTGGGGCGCGTCCAAGACCGTCGATAGATCCAGTTAACCCTTCCTTTGTCAGCGCGGTCAAGTAATCAATTTCTTCTGTATGATCCCTTGCTTCACGCATTTTTTGCTGGATGACAACCCGGCGATAATGCTGCGCCGCAGTCGTTTTAATATCGAACTTAACCCTTTTGCTCAAATCATACAGCCAGGTGAAAACTTTTTCATGCTCTACCGGAGAGATCATATCCTTTTCCTGGCCTCGTCCTGTCGGAACAAGGAAGAACACACTCCAAAGAACACAATCCAGGTCTTCAACCATTTTTGCCATTTCATCTAAATACTCAATATTATATCGTGAAATAACAGTATTGATCTGAATGGGAATTTCCAACTCATGCAAATACTTGATTCTTTCCATTGTTAAATCAAAGGAACCTGCTGTTCCCCTGAAGTGGTCATGGACTTCAGCCGTTGGACCATCGATACTGAACGCCCAGCGGGACAACCCAACTGACTTCGCCTTTTCAATCGCTTCCTTCGTCACATTAGGTGTCGCGCTTGGTGTCATCGAAACACGCACGCCTTTTTTCACCGCATACTCAGCGATATCAAAAACGTCCTCCCTCATCAATGGGTCCCCACCCGTGAACACAAGCATCGGATTATTCATTTCATATATTTGGTCAATCAGCGCTTTACCTTCTTCAAAGGACAATTCACGCGGATCTCTTCTATATTGTGCTTCCGCACGGCAGTGCAGGCATTTTAATTGGCAGGCTCTGGTAAGTTCCCAAATCACAATGAATGGGTCTTTGTTAAAATCTCTTTCAAACATCATTTGCGCCTCCTTAAGTACTTCTCTATAAAAGAAGTATATAAGTGTTTCCAACATGATTAAGTGAACTAACTCACATAAATAGAGACATAATTGCCTTTTTGTATGACAGTTTTGTGACTTGAAACCCTGTTACATGTCGTATAGGACATAATCATTATGAAAAATGGCGCAAAAAAGCAGCAGGCTGGTTCCTGCTGCTTGAAAGTTAGGCTCTGTTAAATTCGGCTGTTGATTTTCGTTCCAGGCGCTTCGCTTTCCGCGGGCAGTCGGGGAGCCTCCTCGGCGCTTTTTGCGCCTGCGGGGTCTCCCCATGACTCGCTCATCCCGCAGGAGTCTTCGCGCCTTCCACTACAATCAACACGGCTTTAAAAACAAAATTGGGCTTTAACAGAGCCAAATGTTAAGATCTTAATCCCTTACGCCTAAAGCAATTTTCGCGTAACGGGACATCATGTCCTTAGACCATGGAGGGTTGAATACGATATTTACTTCTGTATCTTTTACTTCTGGAAGGTCGGCAAGAGCCAATTTAACCTGCTCAACGATCGTGCCTGCTAGCGGGCAGCCCATAGACGTCAATGTCATTGTCACTGTTGCATGTCCTTCCTCGTTCAAGTCCACATCATATACTAGCCCTAAATTAACAATATCGACGCCAAGTTCAGGGTCAACGACCATCTCAAGCGCACCCATCATGCTATCTTTTAATTCTTCATCCATCGGTGAACACTCCTTTTTTATTGCTGTACCTATCCCCATAATAACAATGTTTTATACTCATTAAAAGCGGAAAGGCATTAGATATGCTTTTCAAACCATTTCGCAGTTGCCTCAACACCAGCATTTGAAACATTGTGTCCGGCATTTTCATCGGTGATGAATTCAAACATCCCGACTGTTCCCTCATAGCTTTTCCTGTTTTGCTCGTAAAAATCATAAGCAGATTGATATGGTACGACTGGATCTAACTTGCCATGCCAGAATAACAGCGGGCGGTTGTTCAATTTTTCAGGTTGCAGGCTTAGGTCGTACTTTTTCAGCTGATTCAGCAAAGCTGATACTTGTTCCTGAGATAACCCTATCTGAATATTCCTTTTTTCCATTTCGTTCATCTGCCATAATGCAAACTCTTCAAATGAAGGATTACCCATCAAGCTGACACCAGCCTTTATCCACTCGTACTTTGCAAGTGCGCCGAGTGTTGTAATTCCCCCCATCGAAGTACCAGCAACACCAATTCTCGCTAGATCTACCAGTCCTTCCTTCACCAATTCCTGTTTGATTGTCGAAAGCTCTTCAATCGACTTGATGACGATATCCCAAAAGTGGTAGCCAAGCTCAGCCTCTGACAATCCTTCACTGCGATTTCCATGATATTTCGCCTCAGGCATGATGACTCTAAAACCTTTTTCGGCAAAAAGGTAAGCATAATGCATGTTACGTTCTTTTGTGCTCGTAAACCCATGCAAAAAAATAATCAAAGGCATTCTATCTGAAAATTGCTTTTGTTTTACAATATGGAGAACGGGAATATGTTCAATGCGTTTCTTCTCGACTAAAATCAATGACTAACCCTCCTGAAGCAAGCTGATATTAAATTTACCGCACTTTTAAGTATCTAAAATGATTTTTTTACAATTTATATGTAAAATGGTTACCATAGTGGTTATAAGACCAATTAACCATCATCCAATATATGTATTGTAGAACTCTTACGAAAAAAGAGCCAATCATACGCATATTAATAGAAAAGCGTAAGCGCCTTGGTCAGCCCCGACAAGCGCTGGAGGGCCGACCACCGAAGTCGTTCTTTGACTTCAATGGGCGGACCGAAGCGACTCGAGGGGCTAGGCGCTGGAGCTGGACAATATGAAAAGCGGATGCGCCTTGGTGAGCCCCGACAAGCGGAAGCCAGACACTTATTAGAAGTCATGCTTATGAAGCAAATATTAGAGATAAGAAGGAGTATTTATGGCTGAAAAACATTTAATTGCATTAGATTTAGACGGAACTTTACTAACAGATGATAAAACGATATCAGAAAAGAACAAACACGTGATTAAAAAAGCACGAGAAGCAGGCCATGTTGTCATGATTGCGACGGGTAGACCATTCCGTTCCAGCGAGATGTACTACCATGAGCTTGGACTCGATACGCCGATCGTCAACTTCAACGGTGCATTTATCCATCACCCGCTTGATAATAGCTGGGGAGTACACCATTCTCCACTTTCGATCAATGTGGCTAAGGATATTGTCGAAGCACTTGATGATTTCAAATTCTACAATATCATTGCCGAAGTAATCGACGATGTATATGTACATTATCATGATGAAAAATTGATGGACATTTTTAATATGGGAAATCCGAATATCACGACCGGCGATTTGAGAAGATATTTGAAGACATCTCCAACTAGTATGTTGATTCATGCTGATGAAGAACATGTTCGTAAAATCCGTAACCATCTGTCAGAAGTCCATGCCGAAGTGATCGACCATAGAAGCTGGGCTGCTCCGTTCCATGTCGTCGAAATTGTTAAAAACGGCTTGAACAAAGCAGTTGGCTTAAAGAAAGCATCAGATTACTTCCAGATCCCAGCTGACCGCATCATTGCTTTCGGCGATGAGGATAACGATTTGGAAATGCTTGAATACGCAGGCCGAGGAATCGCGATGGGCAATGCCGTTGACGAAGTGAAAAACATCGCGAACGACATGACATTGACTAATGAAGAAGATGGCATTGGCGTTTATTTGAACGACTTGCTGAATTTGAAAGCATTATAATCCCAAACACATTCTTGAAGATGTCCGATAGAAAGCTCTATTGGACATTTTGATGTTGATTTCCGCACTTTTTGTCCGTTAGACAGGTTCTATCGGACATTTTCCAGATAATTCTCGCTCTGTTTGTCCGATAGGCAGGCCCTATCGGACTTCTTTTAATAGTTCTGCTGAAATTGTCCGTTAAATGTTAATATTTGCATGTACCTTCCAAATTGAACTTGCATCAGAACCGTTTGATTTTATGTCAAAAGAGCATACTATAAGCGAAGCGGCGTTATAGCCTGTTTCAAATTCGCTCGTAGATGGAGGGGTAAAACGATGGGTAAAAGCAATAAATCCAAGCGTTTTGTACAGCAAGGGGTAGATACTGTCTCCAAGCATGATGAACGAATCCCTTACCACACCACTTATGCCGAGGCTGAAGCTCAAAAGATGGCGAATGTCAGAGAGTCCTCTTTAGGGGGAATTTAAATGGGAAACAGGCTTTTTCAGGAAGCTAGGAAGGCTGTCCAGTTAGCTCAGTCTGCGGAGCCTGCGGAACAGTCTGCAGCCATCAACACAGCTAAAAATGCTCTGTCATCAGCCTATGCCAATACGACAATGGCTGAAAAAGAGCAGCTTCGGTCATTTCAGGACGAGCTGAATTCAATTGAAAGCAAGTAAAAGTGAAAGCTGGCGGAAATTAAATCCCGCCAGCTTTTACTTTTCTAATCATGATTATTGAACCTTTCAAGCAAAACTGGATAGGTATGGATGATTTCGCCATCCTTGCTGCGTTCGTATAGATTAAGAATGACTGACCCATTTTGCGGAAGTTTGCTTTCTGGTATTGATATTTCCAGCGAGAACGGTTTCCATTGTGGATATTTTGCTCCTGGAACTACTTCTGTTTCAGGGATCAACTGGTTATGTCCATCCTCAGCAGTATAAAAGAACTTACCATTGATTGGCCGGGCTTCACCCATTATTTTATAATTCCCTTTGCTCCCTTCTGAGACAATGCCTTTAAAAACAGGGTTTTCCCCAGGGATATACATTGTCTTCGTATCAGTCAGCAGCTTTTTGTCCCCGACAGGTTTTCCATTGATGCTCGTTGCTTTCAACTGTGCAGTGACACTGTATTCTCCCTCCTGGACTCTTTTTCCTGCCGTCGAGTAATCCCAGCTCTCCACCCATTTCATTTTCTCCTGCGGCTTCAATGTCAAGGTTTCAAAGGCCTGGGTAAACGATTTTCCTTCGGAATACTGATACACCTTTTTCTTATTAGCATCCAGGACGGTAATTTCGTATTTCTGGGATGTTGGGAATTCAAATGAAAGCTCTGTATTCCCCAGGTTTTGCAGCACGATTTCAAACTCAACTTTCTCAGGGCCAGCCAAAGGGTCAATGTAAAAACTGTATTCCAGATTTGCTGGTGACTGTTTTTCTTCTCCAATCGCCAGGACAGGTGCCACGGCCATCAACAACAAAATGATCAACAAACTGACCTTCCTCATTTACCAAACCTCCATTTCAGTGATTACTCCTTTCGGAAAAAACCGAAGATCCCAGCTGTCTCAACAATATTGGTGAACGCATGTGGATCGACTTCTTTGATAATGTGTTCCAGGTCATACAATTCATACCTTGTCACGACAATGATAAGCATTTCTTTCTGTTCTCCAGAAAAAGCTCCCTTGGCAGGCAGCAGTGTGATACCGCGTACAAGTTTGTCATGGATGGCCTTCTTTAATTCATCTGACTTCTTCGTAACGATCATCGCTGTCAGTTTCTCATGTCGTGTATGGATGGCATCAATTAACCGTGTGGACACATACAGAGCGACAAGAGTATAAAGAGCGTTTTCCCAACCAAATACAAAGCCAGCTGTCATTATAATGATGCCATTCAAGGCAAAGAAATATGTACCAACCGGACGATCATTCATACGTGACAGGACCATTGCAATAATATCCATTCCTCCTGTGGATGCCCCCCATTTTAAGGTCAGTCCAACACCTAACGCTGCAATGACTCCCCCAAAAACGGCATTAAGCAGAATATCACTCGATACTTCTTTTACCGGAATGATTTCAAGAAAGAAAGATGAAAGCAGCACGGAGATAAAACTATAAAGTGTGAAGGATTTCCCTACCTTCCTCCAACCAAGGATTGTCACCGGAATATTCAATAGAAGCAGAAGGATCCCGGTTGAAATATTAAATGGGGCAAACTCACCAAGTATGCTCGAAACGAGCTGAGCAATCCCGGTAAAGCCGCTGGCATAGACATTCGCCGGGATTAAAAAGAAGTTCAGTGACATAGCATTCAAGAATGCACCTATCACCACGATGATAATTTTTTTTGTTTCCAACCAGACCATGTAAATCCCCCTTATTCTTTTCTATTCTTCCTGTACCCCTATTTTGCCGAAAATCACTATATTTAATTGTCTTTTTCCCATATTCCCTATAAACTATTAACATAAAAAGGTTGAAAGCAGGTGAAAGTTATGACAGTAAAAATCATGGCTGACAGTGCATGTGATTTGCCATTGAGTTTTTATGAAGAAAATGATGCAATACTATTCCCGTTGAAGGTCCATATTAATGACACTGAATACGAGGATCTACGAACAATACAGCCAAAAGAAGTGTATGATCAAATCCGCGCTGGCAACCTTCCAAAGACCTCCCAGGCTTCTCCTGCTGGTTTTAAAGAAGTTTTTACGGAATTGGCCGAGAATAAGCAAGATGGAATATACATAGCTTTCTCTTCACAATTATCAGGAACATATCAGACAGCCGTCATGATTGCACAGCAAGTTAAGGAAGAATACCCTGACTTCAACTTGTCGATCATCGATACAAAATGTGCATCCCTTGGGTATGGACTAGTTGTTATGGAAGCAGCACGGATGGCGAAGGAGAATTTCTCAAAAGAAGAAATCGTTAAAGCTGTCCAATTCCACAGCCAGCATATGGAGCATTTATTCACGGTAGATGACCTTGACCATCTTGCCAAGGGAGGACGCGTTTCAAAAGCTTCCGCATTCGTAGGCGGCCTGTTGAATATTAAGCCGCTGCTTAATGTGGAGGACGGGAAACTGGTTCCGCTTGAAAAAATCCGTGGAAAGAAAAAGCTTCTTCGCAGGATTGTGGAAGTAATGAAGGAACGCGGCGTCGGTTTTGAAAATCAGATCGTTGGCATCAGCCAGGCAGATGATTTTGAGACAGCAACTGAAATGAAAAACATGATCATGGAAGAGCTGAAAGCTAAAGAAGTTATTATCACTTCCATCGGTGCAGCAGTCGGATCCCACACTGGACCTGGTACGATTGCAATTTTCTTCTTAAATAAACTGCCATCATAATTTACATACTCCTTTCAGGTTTTAGGGAAAATAAAATGTACCTAAACTGAAAGGAGTTTTTAATTTGCCACATACATCTGATAACGATAAAAAACCGAAGGACAACAATGCCCTTCGCCATGAAAAAAATATGATGCGTGAAAAGAACCGCAAAGCAGGCAAGAATGAATACTCGAAGAAAACAGATCATCTATAATAAAAGCGCAAGCGCCTTGGTTAGCCCTGACAAGCGCTGCCCGCCTAATAACGCCACGTCCTCCCAAAAGCTACCGCTTTCGGTCGTGCGATGAATCGCTACGAAGCATTCCTTATCCTGTGGCTGGCGTGTCTAGCACTTCGTGTGCCACGGAGGGCCGCCCGTTGAAGTCGTTCTTTGACTTCAACGGGCGGACTGAAGCGACTCGAGGGGCTAGGCGCTGGAGCAAGACACTTCTCAAAGTGTAATTTAAACTTTTTTAGTTCATAAAAAAAATAGAGCCAACCGGCTCTATTTTTCTTTTTTATATGTCCAGTTGTTCTCCTGATAAATCTTTCCTTCTTTCATGAGCCTTCCCATTGCCCGCTTGAAGGAGCCTTTGCTCATGCCGAAACGTTCCTGGATGTCCTCGGCCATGCTTTTGTCATGGTAAGGCATTGCACCATTACGGAGCTCCAGGTATTCCATGATCTTTTCAGCATCTTCATCCAATGCTTCCTGCTTGCGCGGCAAAAGCGAGATATTGACTGAACCATCCGGTTTTACATCAATGATTCTTCCCTCTACTTTCTGGCCAATACGAGGCTCAGTCCGGCGCTGCGATTCGTGGATGAAGCCTTTAAAGCCTTCAGCCGTGATCATCCAGCTGCCTACCCTTGCCGTCCGATATATATAGCCATGGACATTCTTGTTAAAATCACTTCTTGTAGCATTGACGGAGATTTCCTGAATGACAGGGTCGGTTGCCATTCTCGCATAAATCATATTGTTGCGATTTACTCGTAGCGTGATATAAAGCAAGTCCCCTTCTTGAGGCCAAACTGCTTTTACGACCGGCAAATCTTCCTCACCTAACAAAACATCCTTACTGATACCGATATCAAGGAATATGCCGATACCTTCCTTAACATCAACGACCGGTACCCACTCATAGTGGCCTACCTGGACTTTCGGTATAGTTGTTGTCGCTGCGAGTCTTCCTCTTGATTCAACAAATAGAAAAACCTCTACCTTATCTCCTTCTTCAAATGTCATGTCTGTATCATTGGAATGGAGCAGCACATCCTCTTCTCCGTCCGTCAAAAAGTAGCCGAAATCAACAATTCTTGCTACGGTCAGCTCCAAAGTCTGACCTGTATATTCGTTCAAGGACATAAAATCCCTCCTGCCTTGTTATTAACATCTTACCCAAAGAGCAAAAGCTCTAAATTACGTAAAGTTGTTTGAACTGCTATATTTTACTATAATGTAAGCAAAAGCGAAAGCGCCTTTGACAGTTCCTTGTCTTCTGGTGCTGCAAAATTTCTCTTAATCCGGAGGTAGCCATGTCTAAAGAGAGCTCATTTGATATTGTATCCAAAGTTGAAATGTCTGAAGTCACAAATGCAATCAGCATCGCAATGAAAGAAATCCAGAATCGTTACGATTTTAAGGGCAGCAAAAGTGATATTTCACTTGATAAAGAAGAACTTGTCCTAATTTCCGATGATGAATTTAAGCTTGACCAGTTGAAAGATGTTCTATTCAGCAAAATGATCAAACGCGGCATTCCAATAAAGAACCTGGACTACGGGAAAGTTGAACGGGCTTCAGGTGGAACGGTCCGACAAAAAGCCAAGCTTGTTCAGGGAATTGATAAAGAGAACGCGAAGAAGATTAACACACTTATAAAGAACAGCGGCTTAAAGATCAAGAGCCAGGTCCAGGATGACCAAGTTCGCGTAACAGGCAAAAACCGTGATGACCTGCAAAAGATCATCGCTGCTGTCAAAGAAGCAGATCTTACAGTAGATGTGCAATTTGTGAATTATCGTTAAAAAACAGCTAAAACTAAAAATGTTGAGTAAAAGCGGACTATAGGAGCATAGTCCGCTTTTACTTTTATTGAAAAGTCATAAATGGTTCACAAACCTCCTACGGTATTATCCTATTTACACGTTAAAATTAATGTATTAATCCAAATGTGACTTTTGTCTGTAAGAAATACTTTAATTGATAAAATTTTCACAAATCCTTCACAAAGTTCTATTGGATTTCCCCTATTTTCACGTTAATATACCAGTAGGGGTATAAAACACATAAATTTTTCAACCGAAAGGATGACAATACCATGGGTAAAAAAATCGTAATCGTTGGCGGCGTAGCAGGTGGAGCAACTACAGCAACTAAGCTTAGAAGACTTGATGAACAAGCTGAGATCGTTCTTTTTGAAAGAGGAGAATTCATTTCTTTCGCAAACTGCGGACTGCCTTATCATATTAGCGGTGTTATCGAAGATCGTAAAAAATTGCTTTTGCAAACTGTTGAAAGCATGAATGCACGTTACAACTTGGATATCCGCAATTTCTCTGAAGTGACTGCAATCAACCGTGAAGAGAAAACTGTTTCAATCAAACACGTTCAAACTGGTGATGAATACACAGAAAGCTATGACGTATTAGTGTTATCACCAGGAGCGAAGCCTATCGTACCTCCTATCGAAGGCTTGAAGAGCGCAAATGTATTTACACTTAGAAATATTCCGGATATGGATAAAATTAAGGCATATCTAGAAGACAATAAACCAAATAATGCAGTCGTAATCGGCGGAGGTTTCATCGGCCTGGAAATGGCTGAAAACCTTGTCCACGCTGGAGTCAATGTTACTCTAGTTGAGAAATTGCCACAGGTTATGGGTCCAGTTGACCCAGAAATGGCAGCAATCGTTGAGGATGAGCTAAGAAAGAATGGCGTTGAGCTGATCCTAGGAGACGGTATCACTGACGTGCTGGAAGACGGCACAAAAGTTGTTCTTGAAAGCGGCAAAGTTCTTGAATCAGAATTGATTATCCTGTCAATCGGTGTCCGTCCAGAAAACAAGCTTGCGGCTGACTCTGGCCTTGAGCTTGGAGAACGGGGCGGTATCAAGGTAAATGAATACCTGCAGACATCTGATGAATCAATTTATGCAATGGGTGACGCAATCGAGGTTACTGACTATATCAATGGACAACCTACAATGATTCCACTGGCATGGCCTGCAAACCGCCAGGCACACATTGTCGGACACCATATCAATGGCCGTAACATCGCATATCCAGGTACACTGGGCACTTCAATCGTTAAAGTATTCGAATTGACTGCTGCAACGACTGGTAACAGTGAAAAGCTACTGCGCAGACTGGGCATCCAATATGATGTCGTTCATATTCACCCACTTTCTCACGCTGGTTACTATCCTGGCGCAGAGCAAATCTCTCTTAAAGTCATTTTCGACAGGGAGACTGGCAAGATCTTTGGTGCACAGGCAGTCGGTAAAGATGGAGTTGACAAGCGCATTGACGTCATCGCAACTGCTATCAAAGGCGGATTGAGCGTCTATGACCTTCAAGAGCTTGAGCTTGCATACGCACCACCATTCTCTTCTGCAAAAGACCCAGTGAACATGGCTGGTTATGTAGCTTCCAATATTGTTGACGGAACGATCGAAACTGTTCAGCATTATGAAGTTGACGAATTGCTTCAGGACGGCGCATTCATGATTGATGTGCGTACTGAGAAAGAGCATGCAGATGGCAAGATTGAAGGCTCAAAGAACATTCCGCTTGATGACCTGCGCAATCGTCTGGATGAGCTTCCAAAGGATGAAACAATCCTGATCACTTGCCAGGTTGGTTTGAGAGGTTACCTAGCTTCCCGTATCCTTCAGCAAAACGGCTTCAAGGTCAAGAACCTGACTGGCGGCTACAAGACTTATTCAATTTTTAAAAATAAACTTCAATAAGAAAAGCGCAAGCGCATTGGTAAGCCCCGACAAGCGCTGGAGGGCCGACCGGTGAAGTCGTTTTTTGACTTCATTGGGCGGACCGAAGCGACTCGAGGGGCTAGGCGCTGGAGCTAGACACTAATCTAGGTGTTAAAGGTCTATACTTTATAGAGTAATATGAATGAAGCGGCTTCCTTATAAAGGGGCCGCCTTTTTTGTTTGTGTCGACTTTTGCATTTCCCCTTTTTCGCTTCTCAACACTTTTTGGGGTAATTCAGAGCTTCTGCTTTTACCCTTTTTCGCTTCTCAACACTTTTTGGGGTAATT
>NZ_BASE01000091.1 GCF_000813125.1 Mesobacillus selenatarsenatis SF-1 | reverse complement strand
GCGCAACCATACCTGTCCGAACCTTGCCTTACTTATGACAGCTTTTCTCCCCGTACAACCAAACCTGTCCTAACGCATCCTTACTTCTGTCAGCTTTTCCTCTTCCAACCCCGAAGCTGCCTAAAAAACAAAAAAAGCACCATCCCAAAAGGCTGGTACTCTCTCTTCCTAGCATCCTACTTAACAATCACATAAGGATTTCCGCCGATGGACTTCCTTATTTCTTCAGTGATAACGACACTGGAGGCCTGTGGTCGTGCAGCAGCACCTGTCGTCTGTTTGTTTTCTCCGCTTCCGTCATAGAACATTGGCTTCGCTTGCAATTTCGTATCCCCCTAGAATGGTTTTGTTGACATAAGCACGATGAGCACAACAGCTGCAACATGTGCAATGCCGTTTAGTTTTGCAGCTTTTTTATCCAGCTGGTGATATTCAGGCGACAATTCGCCGTCACTGCTGTTCATGACAAGTTCGACTTGCTTTTCGATTGTTTTTGGTAACATTGCTGCGACGATTGGCTGAATCAGTACGTAAATTACTAAAGATCCGATAAACCATCACTGTGACCAAAGCACAGGATTGACGATGGCCATCAAAATCCCACTGGCTAACAAAGTAAGTGATCCAACCTTTGCAAACATCTCTATTTTTTTATTAATCTCAAAACAAACTTTTGCGTTCGTTACTGACTTAGCACCAAACTTGGCAACCACCGGCATTCCAAAGCTCGCTCCTAAACCAACAACGGCCGCGATGACATGAACTAGAACTAACAATCCATATAATGTCATACTCATCCCCCTAGAACTTTTTACCTATATATTTGTAACGTAAATATTCCCTTCCAGGGTAAAAAATCCTATATTTCCAACTTACTTATAGTGTTTTACTCCTATAAAGTAAAAAAGGAAGCATGAACGAATCACACTTCCTCTTATTTATAGTGTTTTCCTCCTATAACATCAAAAAAGGGAAGCATGAACGAATCCACGCTTCCTCTCACTTACTCACCGGCTTTCAACCACATCTCCATCGCCAGCTCGAGTTCGTCATTCAGTTGCTGTTTCCTGCTATACAGCTTATCAAGTTCCTCATAATCCTGGTTGATCCCCATCACTAAATCAAGCTCCGTGATTTCTTTTTCAAGGACTTTAATCTTCCTGAAAAGCTTCGCGGAAGGTTCTGGTTGCAACTGATGCACCACTTTCTGCCCTTTCGCCTTAAAAGTCGAAAACGGTTCGATAACAACAGCTTTCTCTTTTTCCGCAGACTTCTCCCTTTTATAATCATCATAATTGCCAGGATAGCTCTTCAAGCCGAAGTCCTCTACAGCAATCACGCGCTCGCCAAGTTTATTGATAAAATAGCGGTCATGTGAGATGAAGAAAATCGTGCCTTTAAAATCGTCAAGCGCTGCCTCCAAAGTCTCAATCGAATCAATATCCAGGTGATTTGTCGGTTCATCCAAGATCAGCAAATTGATATCCTGAAACATCAGCATTGCCAGCTTGAGTCTGATCCTCTCCCCGCCTGACAAGAACTTCACCTTTTTAAAGACACTTTTTTTGTAAAACATGAACTTCGCCAGATACTCGCGCGCTTTTCCCTCCACAATCGAGATATCCTCCCGGAAGCATTCGAGCAGCGTGAGCTCCTCATTTTTAAACTCAATTTTCTGAGGCAAATATGCAGCCATCACATTCGCACCAAACTCAATCACACCGGCATCTGGCTGCTCTTCCCCAAGAAGCATTTTCAATAATGTTGTCTTGCCGCTCCCATTCGGACCGACAAGGCCGACCCGCTCACCGTAATGAACCATCAGATCAGCGCCATCAAAAATCACCTTATCCTCATAGCGCTTAGAAACACCAACTGCCTTGATCGTTTCATTGCCGGAGCGCACCGCATCATTAAAACTCAAACGCATATTCCGTCGCTCAAAAATCGGCTTATCAATCCGGTCCAGCTTATCAAGCTTCTTCTGGATGCTCGCCGCACGCCTAAAAAATTTGTTATTATCGGCCCGCAACGCCCAGTCTCGCAGGCTCGTCACCTGCTTTTCCATGTTATTGACCTTCTTCTGCTGTTCACGGAACTGCTCATACTGCACCCGCATATTCTCTTCTTTCTGGCTGATAAAACTGGAATAGTTCCCTCTGTAGCTTATCGTTTCCATGTCCTCGATCTCGACGATTTTGTTGACGACATTATCAAGGAAATAACGGTCATGCGAGACAATCAGCACAATGCCTTTATAATTTTTCAAAAAGCCTTCCAGCCATTCAATTGAATCCATATCAAGATGATTAGTCGGCTCATCCAGCAGCAAGATGTCCGGCTGGTGAATCAGGATCTTCCCCAATCCTATCGTCGTCTTCTCCCCGCCGCTTAGTAAATCAAAATCCCTCTGTAAAAAATCCTCGGTAAACTTAAGCCCGGTGCACACCTTGCTTAGCTTCTCCTCCTGCTCATAACCGCCCTTTGATTCATATAGATTCACCATATCACTATATTTATTGAGCGCTTTTTCCAAAGCACCATCCTCTAAAATCTGCATCTGCTCCTCAATTTCACGCATCTGCTTCTCAACCTCATGAACCTCTTCAAATGCAAGATTCAGCACATCAATCACTTTCAGGCCGGCCGGATACGAAGGCATCTGCTCAAGGTAAGCGAACGACGCTCCGCGAGGCCTGTGAATCAGCCCTTCATCATATCCTGGACTCGAGGTTTGCGGATACCCAGGATAATAATGCATAGGCTCAATTCCGGCAATCACCTTAAGAACCGTGCTTTTCCCGCTGCCGTTCGCCCCGACAATCCCAACCTTATCTCCTTCAAATGCTTCCAGTGTAAAACTGTTCACGACCAGTGTCGCTTCCATATATTTTTTAATTCCATGTACTTTCAGTTCTAACATACAAATTCCTTCTTTCATCCATAATGAAGCTACACTTTTTATGGACAGCACAAAGAAGAACTTATTTACTATTCAATTCTGTAATAATTGGCGCTTTTCCAAGCCGAAAACACTGCCTCGTTCTGAGTCCAAATAAAAAAGACCATAAGAAGAATACTCTCCCTACAGTCTTGAATCACAATTTCAGCAAGCACAAATAAGCCTATGCCAAAAAATCCGTATCACGATTCAGTAAAGTAAGTTATCTTCTAATTGCCGTAATTCCATAAAGAGCATAACGAATTAAACCTATGCAACATAGGCACTTTTACACTCAATACAAAATCCTTATTAATAAAATTAATAATTAGCAATTAGATGTTGGTTCCATAAACTTACTTTCCCTCCTCAATCATTTGCTTCATTATCTCAGGTTTACATTATTTTGTAAATATTACTGGATAATTTTTCATGATTCTTCTTCCCCCGAGACAAGCATAAATTAGTAGAAAACTTGTCCACCAGAAAGGATTCCACGCAATGATTCCGTTACGCGCCAAGCTTACAGCTTCTTTTTATGCTCTATTATCGATCAGTTTTTGGGGAGTTTCCTTTGTTTCTGCAAAAGCTGTACTCGTAAAGCTCGATCCGTACTCATTATTGGTGCTCCGCTTTGGCCTAGGAGCTTTATTTTTATTAGTGATTTTACTGCTCAACCGTTCTCGTCTCCGGATTTCGATCGGATACATCCCCCATTTGGTGGTCCTCGGAATACTGGGCGTCTTTGTTCATCAAGTGCTGCAGGCAACCGCTCTGTTAACGATCAATGCCTCGTCTGCAGGCTGGTTGATTTCATTTTCACCTATTTTCACCGTAATCCTTTCAGTTCTGTTTTTGCATGAAAAGATGAATGTGAAAAAAGCGCTTGGAATGGTGGTCGCCATTGCAGGGGTCTTTCTTGTCACTACCACCCGGAGCGGCCATTCCTTCGAGTTCTCATTGAACATCGGCTTCATCCTGATGATTCTCAGCACACTGAACTGGGCGATTTATTCCATTCTGTTAAAAAGGCTCCATATCCCGTACCCCGCACTCTTGGTAACATTTTACATGAGCCTGATTGGCTTTATGCTCACTCTGCCTTTTATCATCCGCAACAGAGGCTGGGAATCCCTGCCCATGCTGACACAGACAGAGTGGGCGCATCTTTTGTTCCTTGCGATATTTGTGTCTGGAATTGGCTATTGGTATTGGGGAAAGGCACTGGAGGTTTTGGATGCTTCGAAAGTGTCAATGTTCTTGTACCTTGAGCCCCTGGCTACCCTGATTGCCGCCATCTTTCTTTTACATGAAAAATTTATTCTCATAAGTGCGATTGGCGGTATCATAATTATTATTGGAGTGGTTATTGTCAATGGTGGTCTTGCACGTTTAGTGACGAGTTCTATTTTTAAAAAATGAAGAAGGTGGGAGTGCCCATGACTTTAAATCCTCAGGCAAAAAATGTGTTGGATTCACTAATAGATCCTTCCAAACACGAGATGAAGGAGGCACTGGCGAAGATCAATATGTCTTTAGATGAATTGAAGCCCCATCTCCAATCATCTTCCGGCAAGCCTTATTATCGAAAACTTCTCTATAAAAGCGAGGATGTAGAGCTTCTGGTGATGAACTGGTCAGATTTAGAATGCGCTCCGCATGATCACGGGGATTCCCACGGCTGGATCCAGGTTCTTAATGGGACATCAGTTAATTCAGTTTATGAGGTCAAAGGCAGCAGCCTGCCAAAAGAGCTGTTCAAGGAGTATCACCATCAAGGGAAGTTTTTCTATGCTCCGCAGAAAGGTGTCCATAAAATGCAAGCAGACGGTGCAAAAGGACTCGTCACTCTCCACCTATATTCCCCTCCCATCAGTGGGATGAGAGTCTACGACCTTGAAAAATGTGCCGCCTGTGTGGTCTCCGATGACTGCGGAGCATGGTGGCCAGAAGAACAGCGTCAGAGGATCAAAGAAATTCAGCTTATCAAACAAGAAGACGGTTCTCATGCTTCATGAGAACCGTCTCTAAAAATCTCTATTCACGGAATTTCAGGGCCAGTCCCTTCAGGAAATTCCGCGCGAATTTATCGCCGCATTCCCGATAGTTCTTATGCCCTTCTTTTCTCAAAATCGCACCAAGCTCACCCTTAGACACGCGGACTCCCGCAAGTTCAAAAATCTCGAGCATATCCTCGCTCGTGAGCGACAGGGCGATCTTCACTTTTTTCAAAAGCTGGTTATTCACAGTCTCCCCGGTTAGTGGCGGAGCAGCATTCTCCCCTGGGCGCTTCCCTCTTTTAAAAGTAACCATGCCATTCAAGAACTGCTCCATCATTGCATTGTTGACTCTTATGTAGCCCTCTGGGACAATCTCCTCACCAAATTCATCTTCATCTACCCTCTGCAGCATCATACGGACATCGTCCTTCGTCACGTTCACGCCACCGAGCTTGAAGATTTCTACCATATCGATATCCTTGATATCCAAGGCGTAGCGCAAACGGATCGTTATATCATTGTTAAGCATTTAAAAATCCTCCTATATAAAGCTGTACCGTTAGTATTCCCGATTAACTATTGCAGTCTAACATTAAATGTTAAAAATGCCTATAGTTTTCACCTTCTAAAGCGACTGGAGGCAGTTTTTGAATGGGGAGCTGCAACAACTCATTAAGATTTCTGGCTTTTGCTAAATAACCTGGTTACAGCAAATGCTATACCCAATGACAATACAGAGATCACCAATGGGATTGAGTTTGTATTCCCAAACTCGACCTGGGATGGCAAACCTGCCGCTTCCAAAGGGATTTCAGGCGTATAAAAGGTGGTTAACAGCAGACCAGACACAATCTGTAACACGATATAAGCCAAGATAAAACTTCCGGCAAACAACAAATACTTTTTCATCTCCATCACCCTTTCCTACCCATTAGTACGGTTGGGGCTTTAATAAGTTTCATAAAGGCTGTGTCTTCATTTCAGAAATGGCATTCCAATCTGCCTATCAACATTCTTTAAATCGTAATGATTCCTAAAATCATTTACAAATTTAAATTTCTGTTTTACACTTTAAATCGTAATCATTTCGATTAATGAAAATATCGACTAAGGAGATCACTATGAAAATCACTAAACTATCACTTGGCTTACTGCTATTAGTGGGTTTGACACTAGCCGGATGTTCCTCCAGCAAGGAATCAGTAAACAAAAATAATTCAGAAGCTACTAAGCTGACGGTCTATACAACCATCTATCCACTTCAGGATTTTGCGAAAAAAATCGGCGGGGAATTCGTGGATGTGGAGAGCATCTACCCACCGAATGTTGACGCCCATAGCTTCGAACCAAGCACGCAGGATATGATGAAGCTTGCTGAAGCAGATTTATTCATTTATTCCGGTGCCGGAATTGAAGGGTTTGCGGAAAAAGCGGAGCAAGCCTTGAAAAATGAAAAGGTCATGATTGTAAAAGCCGCAAAAAATGTGGAAATGATTGAGTCTTCCCATGATCATTCTCATGAAGGAGAAGATGCTCATTCCGAAGAAGAACATCATGACAAGGAAGCCGCTCACTCCGAAGAAGAGCACTATGACGAAGAAGCCGCTCACCCCGAAGAAGAGCACCATGACGAAGATGTCGCTCACTCCGAAGAAGAGCACCATGATGAAGAAACTGCTCACTCCGAAGAAGAGCACCATGATGAAGAAGCTGCTCACTCTGATGAAAATCACCATGACGAAGAAGCCGCTCATTCTGATGAAGAACAACATAACGAAGACACCACTCACTCGGACGAGGACCATCAAAATAAAAACATAGATCCTCATGTTTGGCTTGATCCAATCCTGTCTATCAAACTGGCATCAAATATTAAAGATTCCTTGATTGAGCTTATGCCTGATCGTGAACAGGAATTTGAACAGAATTTCGCGCAACTTGAGAAAGACCTAAAGGAATTGGACAATGAATTCAAGAGTGTGATTGAACAGGCCGAAAACAAACATCTGCTTGTTGCCCATGAAGCGTATGGATACTGGTCAAATAGATATGGAATCATCCAGATTGCTGTCAATGGACTTTCCCCTACACAGGAGCCTTCACAACGAGAATTGACAAAGTTAATTGAAGAAGCAAAAGAACATGATTTGAAATACATTGCGTTTGAACAGAATGTTTCGTCACGCGTGGCAGAAATGATTCAAAGAGAAATCGGTGCTGAGACAGTTACCTTGTATAATCTTGAGTCCATCTCAGTTGAAGATATGAAGAATCAAGAGGATTATTTCAGCCTGATGCGGAAAAATCTTCAGACGTTGGAAAAAGTGTTAAATTGATAGCCTTTTTTACTAGATTGTACATATTTTCTTAAATTAAATAGTACAATCTAGTAAAAGTAACTAGGAGGAGAAAATGATTCGATTAATCCGGTCTAATTTATTGGACATTACAGGTTTTGCTGTCATTCTGGCGTTTCTCATGCTGCTAAGCCTGGGGATGGGGTTTCAGAGTAAGTTGGAAGTCCCCTCTTCCATTCTGAATCTGAATACGATATTTCTCAGTATTTTAATAGAAGCCTTCCCGTTTGTTCTGATTGGGGTGCTGATTGCGGGGATGATTCAGATTTTTGTCACCGAGGAGCATATAAGCAGGTGGATTCCTAAGAACAAATATTTGGCGATTGTCATGAGCTGCAGTGTTGGCGCTCTTTTTCCAGCCTGCGAATGCGGAATCGTGCCAATCATCCGCAGGCTAGTTGGCAAAGGAGTCCCGATCGCCGCCGCCATTGGTTTTATGTTGACAGGTCCCCTCATCAATCCGATTGTCATTGCGTCTACATATATGGCTTTTGGCAACGACTTTAAAATCGCTGCACTTCGAATGGGATTGGGATTTGCCATCGCGATCATTGTCGCCTTCATGGTTGGAATGATTTTCAAAGGAACGCAGTTCAAAAAAAGCACCTCATTGCACGTCCATAGTCATTCTGGAAAACAGTCCTTCCTAGAAAAATTCTGGGCCATGCTCCAGCATTCAATTGATGAGTTTTTCGACATGGCCAAGTATTTGATCATCGGAGCATTCCTGGCCGCTATGGTCCAAACCTATATGCCGGCGAAAACCTTATTGGAAATCGGCAGTGGTGCGGCTTCCTCACTGGCCGTCATGATGGGACTAGCTTTCTTCCTGTCCCTTTGCTCTGAAGCAGATGCCTTCATTGGTGCTTCCTTCAGCAGCATCTTTCCTTCAACCTCGATCCTTGGCTTCCTGATTTTCGGACCGATGATTGACTTGAAAAATACGCTGATCATGATGAGTGTGTTCCGATTTAAATTTGTCATGACCGTTCTTGCGCTCGTCGCTGGGACTGTATTCACTATTCTCATGCTGTTTGGCGGCATGCTATAGGAGGTCTTGTCCATGCAATTCCATGTACAGCAGGCGGCAAGGTCCCTGATCCTGCTCGGATTTTCCGTCTTTATTTATATGCTGCATTTTACAGGTAAGATTTATTTATTCATTAATCCAAAGTATTTGCTTTTAAGTCAGGCAGCCGCATTCCTATTTTTGCTCCTGTTTTTCATCCAGATTACACGAGTCTGGACAATAAAAGGGACACATGACCACGACTCCTGCAGTCATGTGGGTGAATGCTGCTCTCACGATGACCACCATGACCATTTTCATGACCATGGGACAACACCTTTTTCAGCAAAAAAACTGGTGTCCTACTTGATTATCGTCCTGCCTCTGCTATCAGGTTTTATGCTGCCTGCAAAGGTTCTCGACTCCGCCATCGCCGATAAAAAAGGCGCGATGCTGTCGATTGCTGGTTCTAGCAAAAGCGGGCAGAGCCGCCAGGTAACGAGTGAAACGAAAGAACAAGCAGATAACCCGGGAACTGGCGATGCCACTCAGCCGCCAGAAGAGAGCGATTATCAGGCTGGACAAGACACTGACATACCCGAAGGCACTGAGACTGCCACAGGTTATGAAAATCAAATGACAGATGAAGAGTACAATAAAAAGATAGAAGAGTTGGAGAAAGGGACCATTATTTTCAATGACAGTATCTATTCATCTTACTATGAGGAAATCAGCTCCAACATCGATAAGTTCCAAGGCCGAAAGGTAAGTCTCTATGGATTCGTTTATAAAGAGGAAGGCTTTGCAGAAGACCAGCTGGTCGTATCGCGATTTCTGGTCACCCACTGTGTCGCAGATGCCGGCATCATCGGGTTTTTATCCGAGTTCCCAGACGCAGCGACTATCGAAAAAGACATGTGGATTAAAATAGAAGGTGTCATTGAGACGGGTTCCTACATGGACACCCCTATCCCGCTTGTTAAAGTCTCTAAATGGGAGATAACCGAAGAACCGGAAGTTCCTTATTTATACCCAGTCACCATTAAAAGAAATTAAATATCATTTACGAAAAGCCTTGATCCACTCCCGGATCAAGGCATTTTGATGTGTAAAAAGTCTGTATATTAGCAGTTTCGATTGAATGTGGTCGATATATTTCGAAAAGTGGTCGATATATCCTAAAATGTGGTCGATAAACTCAAAAATCCGCTAATATATCTTGAAGTGTGGTCGTTATAATTACATTTTCGCCAATAAAGTGATGTCCTTCTACTTCAAAGCCGGCTCCTTAACCAATGATTCAAGAGCATATGCCGTTTCAAATCCCTCTCTTGTGGCATCTGCCAGTGATGTATTGCCTGCTGCATCACCAATCACAAAGACATTCTCCATTTCCATTCTTAATGGGTGTTCTAATGGATTATAAGCCTGGACGCCCATTGCTATGACGACCTGGTCTGCATCGATTTCCACCTTTTTGCCCGTTTCTTTCTCTTTTAAAATAAGTCCCTTAGGAACTATTTTGACTATCTCGTGGTCGGTAACGACTTGAATCCCTTCATTCTGCAGCTTTTCCTGCAGTTTCTTCCTTGTCATAGGACTTATTTTCTTGGCTGAATCCGTAAGAACCTCAATGAGGATCACTTCGTTTCCTTGCTCTGATAGTCTCCGGGATGTGCTATGGCAAACCATTCCGCTCCCTACAACCGCGACCTTTTTGCCTTGCAGGACACTGTCTTCTACTTTGATGGCTCTATAGTTGCATACATTGTGCAGATCACAGCCCTCTATATCGGGCATATAAGGTATCCCTCCCGTTGCCAGCAGAACAGCGTAAGGATCCAACAATTTAATCAACTCAACAGAAGCCTCTGTATTCCGTCGGATATGAATATTCAGCCTCGCCATTTCATTATTTAAGTACTTCACATATTTTTTCATTTTCTTTTTATAGACCGGATCTGTTACAAGGTTGAGCTGGCCGCCAAGCTTGCTGTTTTTTTCAAAAAGCGTCACCTTGTATCCTTTGAGTGCTAAAACTCTTGCTGCTTCCATTCCGCCCGGACCGCCGCCGACAATCACCACACTACGCTTCTCATCAATCTTCGCCATTTTCAAAAATTCGAGCTCGCGTCCTGCTCTGACATTGACCGAACACTCTATTGGACCTTGTGTGTAAACGCAATGCAGACAGGATATGCACATCCTGATTTCCTTCTCGCGTCCTTCTGCCACTTTTCGCACCCACTCAGGATCCGCTATATGTCCACGGCCAATCGCGACGAAATCCGTCCTGCCCTCTTCCAAAATAGATTCGACGAATTGTGGATCACGAATATTTCCAACTGCAAAGACAGGGATGTTGACTTCTTTTTTGATTTCTTCGGCAAGGTAGACTCTCCAACCTTCTTCATAAAGTGGGGATTCAATGACCGTTTCCATCGTATTATAATTCCCCGAGCTCGCATGGATTCCGTCAGCACCTGCTTTTTCTAGATATCTGGCTATTTCCCGGCTCAACGGCAGATCCAGGCCGCCTTCTTCAAACTCACTGGCGCTAAGTCGAACAGTGACAGGAAAATCAGCTCCACATCGCTCTTTAATACCGGTGATGATTTCCTCTATAAATCTCATTCTTTTTTCAAAACTTCCTCCATACTCATCTGTACGCAAATTCGTATTCGGGCTAAGGAATTGATTGATCAAGTAACCATGTGCTCCGTGCAGCTCCACTCCATCAATGCCGGCAGCCTGGCAGCGGGCTGCCCCGTCTACGAATTGCTGGATGATTTCCTTTACCTCTGCGGTAGTCAGCTCCCTCGGCTCTTCACCAATTGCTTCACATGTAACCGGGCTAGGCGCAACGATTTGCTTCCCTCCTGTTAAATAGGAGGTTGTTTCTCTACCTGCATGGTGAAGCTGGACAAACACCCTCGCACCATATGTATGGATTGCGTCTGCAAGCCTGCGGAACCCTGGAATAAGACAGTCATCATCGATCCTTAGCTGGTTGATTGCCGCTCTTCCCAATTCAAAGTCAACTGTCGTAAATTCAGTGATGATTAAGCCAGTTCCACCCTTGGCCCTTTCTTCATAGTAGCGAATCTGCTGATCCGTCATTTCTCCATCAGCAGTGGCCAACCGTGTTCCCATCGCCGGCATCACTACTCTGTTCTTAAGCATTAAACTGCCTATTTTTCCAAAGGTAAATACATGCGCATACTTCATTAACTTTACCTCCATTTCTATCATGCTCATAATTTCACAATCTATATACTATTAAATCACAAAATCGAAGATTGAACGTTTCAACTTTGTGAGGTGTCTATGACAATATTTTGAAGTGCCTTACTGGCTAATCCCTTCACCTTTCTTGCCTCTCTTTGATGCGGCAAGACGTTTTCCACTAGGCAAAACCCCTATGGGTACTGACTTTTATCACCCTCTGTCATAAATTGTTCAAGACTTTTTGACAGAATTGTGTGCACTAAAATAAATGTGAGGTACGTCACACCTGCTCTGTGATATAAATGGTTTATTAATCTTATAAACACCCACTCAAAATTATTTGGAGGAATTAAAATGGCTCGCATAAATAAATGGAATCCTGAAGACGATGGTTTTTGGCAATCCGAAGGCAAAAAACATGCCAAGCGGAATTTATGGATTTCTGTCCCTTCCTTGATGCTCGCGTTCATTGTCTGGCAGATTTGGTCTGTAGTCGCAATTCGCTTGAATGATATTGGCTTTAGCTTTACTGATCAGCAACTTTTCACTTTGGCAGCAATGCCAGGTCTAGTAGGTGCAACATTGCGGTTTGTATACACCTTTGGCGTTGGAATGATGGGTGGCCGCAACTGGACGGTTCTGTCAACAGCGGTGCTCGCGATTCCAGCAATCGGAATCGGTTTTGCAGTCCAGAATCCTGACACACCATATTCTGTCATGCTTTTACTCGCAGCACTTTCCGGCTTGGGTGGCGGTAACTTTTCCAGTTCTTCATCCAACATCAGCTTCTTTTTCCCGAAAAAAGCACGTGGAACCGCGCTTGGCATTAACGGCGGTTTAGGTAACATGGGTGTATCAGTCGTTCAATTCGTAACACCATTGATCATTACCACTGGAACTTTCGCTTTTATCGCTGGCAATGGACAGAAATTGTCTAACGGCCAGGAAGTATTTCTGCAAAACGCAGCATTCATCTGGCTTTTACCAATCGCGATTGTAACGATCGCAGCCTGGTTCGGAATGGATAACCTGCCTGGAACAAAGCAATCGTTCTCTGACCAATTCGTCATTGTAAAAAGAAAGCACACTTGGATCATGACATGGCTTTACGTAGCAACATTCGGTTCATTCATTGGATACTCAGCGGCATTCCCGCTATTATTGAAATCTCAGTTCCCTGAATATATCTCTTTGGCATTCTTAGGAGCTTTCCTTGCAGCAGCATCACGTCCTGTAGGCGGATGGCTTGCTGATAAGATGGGTGGAGCGAAACTGACATCGATTGTGTTGGTCGTAATGATGGCTGGTGCAGGAAGCGTCATCTTCTTCCTTGGCAACAAGCAATTCAGTGGCTTCCTAGTTTCATTCCTGATCCTGTTCATTGCTGCTGGAATCGGTTCTGGTTCAACATTCCAAATGATCCCGGGAATCTTCGTTCCAAAAGAAGCAGCACCAGTGCTCGGTTTTACCGCAGCATTCGCAGCATATGGATCATTCTTGATTCCAAAACTGTTCGGCTGGTCCATCAATATTTCTGGAGGCTATGCACCGGCATTCTTCATCTTCATTGGCTTCTATGTACTGTCAATCATCTTAAACTGGTATTACTACCAGAGGAAAGAGTCTGTAGCAGTACTTGAAGCGCAAAAGTCAACAGCCTAATTTCAAAAGCCTCGCCCAATTTGGGTGAGGCTTTTTACCAAATTTTATGTTTATCATATTAGAATTATGGGTATTTAGAACTATATATAAAGAGAATGATTGTTATACCAAAAGGGGAGATTAAGTTGCTCACACTTTTTCTATTCCAGAGGGAACTAAGTCAACTGAAAGAGGAATATCTATCAAGTGCTGATACAATGATCAAAGCGCAAATTCTGAAGGATATCGCCCTCCTGACAGAAGCGATAAAAGAAATGAAAGAGACTTGGGACGCTAGGAGTTCCCTGAATCCAATGAAAAATATAGATCACACATAAAAAGAAACCGTATCGCACGGTTTCTTTTTGTGCTTCAAGCTATTCATTCCACTACTACTCCGCCAATCGGAGCAGGTTTTCCGAACAAATATCCCTGAAATAGCTGATATCCTTTTTCCTTAAGCCACTTAAAATCTTCCTCCGTCTCGATTCCCTCTGCAAGCGGAACAGATCCAAGCCTCTTCGCTTCGGCTAAAAACGCGGAAGCTGTCTGTTGTTTTTGCGTATCCACAGCAACTCCTTGGACATACTTCATATCCAATTTCATATAATGTGGCTGCAGATCTGACAGCAGCTCAAGTGTACTATATCCTTCGCCCACATCATCCAACGCATAACGGAACCCTTTTTCTTTGTAAAAAGCCAGGATTCTTTTCAGATGATCTGTGTCTTCCACGTTTTCCGTTTCTACCACTTCAAATACAAGCCGGTCCGGGTTGACTCCCAACCGATCTGCCAGCATAGTGGTCGATTTCAGACAGAACTCCGGTGAATAAATCGATGTCGGGATGAAATTGATAAAAACCTTTTTATCAGTAAAAGTAGATGCCCTTACCGCAGCCATCCTGCAAATCCGGTCAAGCGCATACAATCGATCTCTTTCCCTCGCCGCGCCGAAGATTTCACCAGGATAGATCATTGACCCATCCTCACGGTAAAACCGTGCCAGCATCTCATACGCATAAATTCCGCCTTCAGCATCAAGGATCGGCTGTGCATGACAGGTCACAAGCTCATTAAGGATGACCTCGTCAATCCACTGGCTTTCGAGAATATCTTCTGCCTCTGCCAGCGGCCGCCACTCTTCATCATCCAGCCGGAAAAAGACCTTGTCCGACTCCATATGATCTCGGCAAAAATCAAGGAAATCCCTCATTCCCGCTTCTCTTACAACTAAAGCATCCCCATGAGCCTGAAGCAAATCACCGTTACGGTCCATATGGTGGACCACTTCAGGATAAATCGCCAAATTCCGCTTTCCTTCCACTTTGATCTCAAACTGCAAATTCCCGACCAAACAAGCATTACACCCCATCGCTGACAGCTTCCTCTCAAGTTAGTTAGTTAATACTATATCACTCTCCTATTAATAGGTAAAATGAACCAAGACTTAGTGAGCACCATGGATATCCCTTCCCTGACTTTCAAAATAGGGGGAGAGGAATGGTCGGAGTGTATAGCACTCAGTTATAATATAGTGGTTTTCCTAAATTCAATCTGTAAGGAGTCAATCATGCCATACATAAAACCAATCACCCCACAACACGACCCCTGGGAAGCTTACCTTGATGTCGAACAATACGGCAAGCCTCAACTCACCAATATCGAATTCACAACAACGACCCTTTGCAATATGCGGTGTGAGCATTGCGCAGTCGGCTATACTTTGCAAACAAAGGATCCTGCTGCACTTCCATTGGAACTGATTCTGAAGCGGCTGGACGAAATACCAAAGCTGCGTTCATTGAGTATAACTGGAGGCGAACCGATGCTTTCGCTCTCTTCTGTTAAAAATTATGTCGTACCAATCCTAAAGTATGCTTCTGAACGTGGCGTCCGCACGCAGATCAATTCCAATTTGACGATGGATCTGTCCCGTTATGAGATGATCATCCCTTATCTGGATGTGCTGCATATCTCCCATAACTGGGGCACTGTCGATGATTTCGTCGAAGGTGGATTTGCGATGATGGAAAAGAAGCCTGACTACCAGCAGCGCGAAAAATATTTTACAAGAATGATAGAAAACAGCAGAGAACTCGTCAAAGCCGGTGTCATGGTATCGGCCGAAACGATGCTGAACAAACGCACTTTGCCGTATCTTGAAAAAATCCACAAGCAAATCGTCGAGGAAATGCACTGTCAGAGACATGAGGTGCACCCGATGTACCCAAGCGATTTTGCCAGCAGCCTGGAGTCCCTGACACTTGAAGAAATACGGGGAGCAATCCATCATCTGCTCGACATCCGTGATGAAAATGTGTGGATGCTGTTTGGAACACTGCCGTTCTATGCCTGCAGCGATAACCAGGATGATCTGGACCTGCTAAAACGTTTATATAATAGTAAAAATGTGACAGTACGAAACGACCCGGACGGCCGTTCACGTCTCAATGTGAATATTTTCAATGGAGACATCATCGTTACCGATTTCGGCGATACTCCGCCGCTTGGCAACATTCAGGATATAAGGCTTGAAGATGCCTATCAAACATGGCGGGGTTCCGAGATCGCCAAAGAACTAAACTGCCACTGCCCGGCCGTCTCCTGCTTAGGTCCGAATATACTGGTAAAAAACAGCTACTATCAGGAGACCGACTTCAGCAAGCTGCAGCATAATGTTTCCAGATAACCAAGAACAAAAAGCGTAAGCGCCTCGTTCAGCCCTGACAAGCGCTGGAGGGCCGACCAGTGAAGTCGTACTTTGACTTCATTGGGCGGACCGAAGCGACTCGAGGGGCTAGGCGCTGGAGCTGGATTAGGAAAATTTCATGAAGTTTTCCACAACTCAATAATTTTTTAAATTCCTTAACAACAGGAAAAGGCCCGATCCCATCATTGGATCAGGCCTTTCTTCATAACATTAGGCTGTTTTCGTAAAGATTGTTGTTAAAATCCTAAACCCGATTTTAACGTAATATTAGGCCATTTTGCAGTTCGGTATTAAGTTTGCATGCTCTTTTCTCACAAAAGAGTCAACTTTACGAAGAAAATAGGTCATTAAATCCTATTTTGTAGTCAAATAGCAACAAAGTTTGAGAAAAGAGCCTATCATAAAATGTTCATTGCTTCGGAAGCCGCTCGCTCAGCTGCCTGAAGCGCTCCTTCCAGATGTCCGCCATGTCCAGACGCAGTTTCTGTACCAGCAAAAATAACCCTCTTTTCCCATGAACTCTTTCCTGCCGGAAGACCATATTCCGGGAAGCTGGTCATCGGCTGTACATCTTCCTCCACTGCTGTTTCTGGATCGCTCGCCCAGTCTTTATAAAGGAGAGCAATAGGTTTTTCAGCTTGAGGGCCAAACAGCCTTGTCAATTGGTCAGTGACCAGTTTCAGAATATGTTCCTCACCAAGTTCTCGACGCATCTTTGCCGGAAGTCCGAAGAAACCAAAAAGTGCTCCATAATCTGTTTCAGGTGAAGCATCATGGATTTCCTGCAAGGGTCCCGCCCAGCTAGTGACCTGGCCGGAAAGACCAGCATCCCTCCAGAATGGGCGTTCATAAACGGCTACTGCCTTAGCCTGTCCCGCCATCCATGTCGGCTTGTCTTTCAGGCTGGCTATCATTCCATCGGGGAGTCGCGGTGAAAAGGCGATCCTTTCTGCCAGTATCCGTGGCGGCAATGCGAGGATTACAGCTGCTGCCCGAATGCTTTTCTTTTTTCCATCAGCCTGCTCTGCTTCTATTGTGACTCCGCCAGACTGATCCAGTTGAATTGCATTAACCCGGGTATTCAGTTCGACTGTCCCAGGTGGTAGCGAGGATGCGAGGGCATCAATAAGGGACTGGATACCGTCGGCCAGCCGCATCGACCTCTCAACTGCGCCTTCTGGCAGTACATGACGCTGTACCTGCCCAGTTTGCGATTGCTCAAAAAGCATTGCTCCTACGGTATGCTGTTCAATGGTGGACAATCCAAGGTCTTTCACCAATTTGGTTATGGCAGGCTCGTGATTCGGCCAGAACCAGGTTGGTCCCAAATCAAAACGGCCGATCTCTGGCCTGTCTTTGACCCCCAAGCTCAAAACCCTGCCACCAATCCGGCTGCGCGCTTCCAGGACTTTGCAGCTTATGCCTTTTGATTGCAGCAAAGAGGCAGCACGCATACCTGATAGGCCAGCCCCGACAATCACAACCTGTTCTATCATTCTTGTTTCCTCCATTCATTCACACTTCGCTCCCAGGGCCAGGCCTGATATAGACTTTTCTTCCTGTCCAAAAACAAGCTAGCTTAAAGTTCAATCTGTTTAATAACTATCGCTGGATTGCCGCCAACGACAACGTTATCTGGCACATCCTTCGTAACAACTGCTCCTGATGCAATTACGACATTGTCGCCCACCGTTACCCCCGGGTTTATGATGGCACTTCCGCCAATCCAGACGTTATTTCCAAACGTAATCGGTTTGGCATATTCTCTGCCTGAATTCCGTTCAGTTGGATTAAGTGGATGTGTGGCTGTATAGATCTGTACGCCAGGTGCCAGCATGCAATTGTCGCCAAAGCGAACTTCACAAACATCCAATATGGTACAATCGAAATTCGCAAAAAAGTTCTCTCCCACATGGGTGTTATAGCCGTAATCAAAGCGGATATTCGGCTCCATAACGACGATTTCCCCAGTTGAACCGAGTAATCCCTTTAATAACTGTATCCGTTTTTCCCCTTCGGTTTCCAATGTTTGATTATATATTCTAACTTTTCGTCTAGCTTCCTCACGTTCCTTAACTAATAATGGGTCAGCAGGATTGTACATTTCCCCAGCCAACATCTTCTCTTTTTCCGTATTCATACTGATGCCCTACTTTCAAATGAAATATAGTGGACGATAAAAAATGGAAGCAAAGGGAACGTCCCTATGCTTCCATTTTATCAATAGTTGTGAAACTTATAAAATGAACGAAAATAGATTTATAGTTCATCAAACCCATTATCAGCGGATGTTTTCGTGTACTGTCTTGATTTTTGCTCAAAGAAGTCGGTTTTGCCCAGGTCAACTTCCTGATAGGCGATAATCCACCTTAACGGATTGGTCCGATGTCCTTCGAATGGGGCAGGAAAGCCTAGTTGTTCTGCTCGTTTGTTTGCCATGAACTTGATATAGGCTTCTACGTCTGACATGAGCAGCCCATTGATCTCGTTGCCGATTATATAATCTGCCCACTCAATCTCCAGCCGTGCCGCTTCCCGGAAGGCTGCGGTACCAAATTCCCTCAATGATTTTGTGTTGTATTCGGGATTTTCATGCAGAATCTCTTTGAAAATCTTTTCGAATAACCCCACATGCAGCTGTTCGTCACGGTTGATGTAGTTAATCATCGTGCTGGTGCCGACCATTTTCTGATTTCGGGCCAGGTTATAAAAGAAGGCAAAGCCCGAGTAGAAAAACAGGCCTTCAAGAATGACATCATAGACAATCGAATGCAATAGATTTTCAGTGCTTGGATTTTCCGCGAAACCTTTATAGCCATCCGTTATAAATTCATTCCGCTTGCGCAGGATTGGTTCTGTCCTCCAATAGTCGAACACTTCCTGCTGCTTTGATTTGGTTACGATGCTTGACAGCACATAGCTGTAGGAATGATTATGGATTACTTCCTGCTGAGCCAAAATGATCATCAGTGCATTTAAGCTGGAGTCGGTGAGATAATCGGCAACTTTACCTGCATAGTCAGTTTGAATGCTGTCAAGGAGTGCCAGCAGCCCGATGATTTTTAAAAAGGCATCCTGTTCCTTTTCGGAAAGCATGGGGAATTGTTTAATGTCCTTTGACATATTGATCTCAAAAGGAGTCCAGAAATTCCCCAGCATTCTCTTATATTTTGGATACGCCCAAGGGAAGCGAACATCATCCCAGTTTAATATATTTGAGCTCCGGCCATTTATAATAGCAGTCGAAGCATTAGGAGCATCGGCGTCTACAAGAGTTCTTTTCTTCAATTGTGTCATTCTTATCCGTCCTTTCCTCTTAACTATGGCAGCTCTCACATTCGTCAATCTCACTGCTGGATGTTGAGCGGACATAATACGTCGTTTTCAATCCGGATTTCCAGGCATCCATATGCAGCTCCAGCAGCGCTTTTGCCTTAATATTGTTTGTCACATAAAAATTAAACGAAATGGCTTGGTCGATATGTCGCTGGCGACGTGCATTCTGCCTGATGCTCCAGTGCTGGTCCGTGTTGTATGCTGTCTTATAGAACCACATGGTTTCGGCTGATAAATCCGGTGCGGTCACAGGAATCTTATAATCCTTCTTCTCCTCGGAATATTCAAGCCTGAAAATTGGGTCAATGCTTGCTGTTGAACCTGCTAGAATTGAAGTCGAAGAGTTTGGCGCTACTGCCATCAGGTACCCGTTCCGAATCCCATGCTGCTTCACTCCCACAGCAAGGTCCTCCCAGCTTCCACCTGTGTATTGTCTCTTTTCGAAAAATTGTCCTGTCGACCAGTCCGAACCTTCGAAATAAGGATATGCCCCTTTTTCTTTTGCCAGCTCGAGGCTTGCATTGATGGTTAAAAAGGCGATATTTTCATAGAGACTATCACAATACTCAACCGCTTCTTCGCTCTCCCATTTGATTCCTTTAAGAGCAAGCAGGTGGTGCCAGCCGAATGTTCCCAGTCCGATTCCCCTGTAGTTCTTGTTGGTAATTTGGGCCTGGAGGACAGGAATGTCATTGATATCAATGACATTATCCAGCATCCTAACCTGGATCTTTATCACTCTATCAAGGACATCATCCATCACACTTTTTGCTAAAGAAATGGAGGACAAGTTGCAGACGACAAAGTCACCCGGTTTTTTATAGATTAAAATCTTTCCGTCCTGCACTGTTTCTTCTTCAAGGAGGGTAGGGCTCATATTCTGTGTGATTTCCGTGCAAAGATTGCTGCAGTAAATCATCCCTTTATGGTGGTTGGCATTGAGCCTGTTGACCTGATCCCTGTAAAACATGTAAGGTGTTCCGGTTTCAAGCTGAGAAATCATGATCGATTTAAAGATTTCAATGGCAGGGACCACCTCATGTGACAAACCAGGATGGTTGACGCAGGCCCAATATTTTTCACGAAAAGAGCCAGCCCCCTTCTCCTCATCGAAATAATCTTCAAGCGAAAATCCCATGATCCTCCTTACTTCATGTGGGTCGAACAGATACCAGTCGCCTCTTTTTTCAACTTGTTCCATAAATAAATCGGGGATGCATATGCCAGTGAATAAATCATGCGTCCGCTGGCGCTCGTCTCCATTGTTCAATTTTGCATCAAGGAACGGGAAGATATCTTTATGCCACACATCGAGGTAAACAGCAATTGCACCCTGGCGCTGCCCTAATTGATCAACAGAAACAGCGGTGTTATTCAGCTGCTTCATCCAGGGAATGACTCCGGAACTGACCCCTTTAAAACCCTTGATATCACTGCCGCGGCTTCTGATTTTGCCAAGATATACGCCAATACCGCCGCCATTCTTGCTCAAGGTGGATATATCTGTATTACAATCGTAAATACTTCTCAAATCATCAGCAACTGTATCAATAAAGCAGCTCGATAATTGGCCATAGCTCTTGCCAGCATTCGATAATGTCGGTGTGGCGACTGTCATATATAGATTGGAAAGCGCCCAATATGCCTCTTCCACTAACTGAAGCCGTATTTCCTTTGGTTCTTCAGCCAGCAACGTCATGGCAATCATCATGAACCGCTCCTGTGGCAGTTCGGCAAAATCGCCATTTTGTGTGCGTGCCAGATATCTTTCCGCCATGGTCACAAGGCCTATGTAAGTAAACAGCTTGTCTCTTTCGGGATCAATGACTTTCTCCAAGTGATCTATTTCTGTGCGGGAGTAGGATGTTAAAACTTTACTGTCATAAATTCCAATTTCTATTAAGCTATTGAACAGTTCGTAGAAAGAACCGTAACCAGATTCTATTTTTGTATTACGAAAGTTTGCGCTTAGTTTGTATAATTTTTTCAGATAAAAACCCTCAGCCACATATGTCCATTCAGGTTCGTTCCTGCTAATTCTTTCAACTGCAGTCAGAATTAGCATGTTTTCAACCTGGTCATCCGTCATATCCTTCACTTCAAGTGCTTGGTCCACCTTCTCTTTGAACGATTGAAAGTCCAATTCAGGGAACGAAGACTCTATTTCTGCAATCAGTTTGGCTACATTTTCATCCTTTACTTGGATACTCATCAATTATCCCTCCAACTTGATTACTTTTTCTCATTTCCAGCCTCCGCTGTCTCCTCATATCGGCAGTTTTGAACATCTGTCGTTCTTCATCATTTTCGGGAATGACCTTCGCAACCGGTACAGGTGCACCGTTGTCATCCTTCGCGACCATGGTAAGAATCGAAGTGGTCGTCAGCGTTTTTCTGCTAGTTTTCAAGTTTTCACTTTCCACTTTCACAAACACTTCCATCGACGTCCTGCCTGTTGAAATGACGACCGCTTCTAGTGTTAAAATATCGCCCACTACTGCGGAAGACAAAAAGTTAACCGAGTCAATCGATGCGGTGACAACAGCTCTCCTGCTGTGTTTCATCGCTGCTATTGCGGCAATTTCATCAATATAGCTCAGCACGGTTCCGCCAAAAATCGTGCCTAGATGGTTTGTATCCGGCGGCAGGACGAGCCTGTTCTGAAATGTCCTCGATACATTTGCTGATAATCCTTCCATTCCTGACTCCTCTCTGAAAACCTCCCTGAAAAATGAGAAAAACCCATCTCGAAAGATGGGTTTAAGTAACGTTGATCTATTATCGGCTCATATGAAGCAGCAAAAAAGCATGAGTCTACCAATTGATCCCCGTAATACCTTCCCAATTCCCGAAGAAGATAACACGAATAAATATGGCAGGTCTCCTGACTTGTGCTTCACCCTACTTTAAGGCCTTCCCATCTATTTTTTAGACAGTGGTTCATCCTTATTTCGTCAGCACTTACAGTTGCGGGAACAGTTCTGGATTCTCACCAGATTCCCTATTAAGTCTTGTTCAGACACCATACTTACCGGTAATTTCAATATTTAGTTATGAAACTATTCATCTAACACAATATATCGTGTTATGAATTGATAGTAAATCATCTTCACGCCTTTTTCAACTTTTTTTCATTTTAAAAGGAGAATCGTTGCTGAGCTCTCCCTTCAGTTAATTTGGTCGATATATTTTAAAATGTGGTCGATAAAATCAAAAATCCGTTGATATATCTTAAAATGTGGTCGATAAATTTTATTTTTCGCCAATAAAGAGGTAAAATTAACAATCGTACTTCATTAAAGGCACTATTTCCTGTTTTAAAAATGATTAGCTTCCCTTCTCTTAAACCGGAAAATACTCCCCGGTCTCTGGATTGGCAATATAAGCATGGACAGGTATTGATTTTGGAATTAATGGATGGCCTTGTATTAAGTCTTTATTCTTCTTAATGACATCTTCAATATTTTGTGGTCCTGTTAACCAGTTGATTACGTCATGCTCCACAACATCAATGTAGTTAATTGTCTTGATTATATCTTCTGAAACTCCATGTTCCTTTATTTTATCTGACATATTTAGTTTGACTTCTTTACTTTCCATTTCACCTATTATAAAGATTTCTTCCACCATTTCATTATAGATCGCTAGAATGATATTTCGAATCAAGCAGCCATAGGGTTGAGTAATAACTGCCCCAAAACTGTTAAGAATCATCATATCTTTATTCTTTTTATATGTTATTTCTGGAAATAAAGGATAAATCGCCTCATTAACACCTGTTATGATTATTGTTTTTTTCGTTGCTGAACTTTTTACTGTTGACATGAAAACCTCTCCTTTACTGTATCCATTTTGCTATTTCATAATAGGCGGGTATTCCAATTATTAAGTTAAATGGAAAAGTGACTCCTAATGATAAACCCAAGTATATGGATGGATTTGCTTCTGGCACTGAAGTTTTTAGGGCTGCGGGTGCAGCAATGTATGAAGCACTTCCAGCCAATACTCCCATTAATGTAACTCCCCCTAAAGACAAGCCAACAAGATCACCTACGAGAACGCCTAAACTGCCAAATAAAAGGGGAGTAAACAAACCAAATGCCAGTAATTTCAACCCGTGCTTTTTAACCTCTGGCAGGCGTTTTCCCGCAATCAATCCCATATTTAACAGGAAAAGAATTAATACACTGCTGTATAAGTCTATAAATAAAGGCTTAACCATTGGGACTGCATTGTCCCCAAGCGCCCAGCCTATTAACAGGCTGCCAACAAGAAGCAAAATACTTTTTCCAAAAATGCTTTCCCTTAGCACTTCTTTATCTATTAAATTTATGGATGAAGGGATAAAGCCTAAATTCCGGGTAGAATAAAGCGTAAGATCTCTTTTGCTCTCAGCAATTTTTAATAACAGTAAAGAAACCAGAATTGCCGGACTCTCCATTAAAACAACCAGAGCATTCATAAACCCTTCATAAGAAATACCGTTCTCATCAAGAAATGTAATGGCAGCTCCATAGGTAACTATACTGATGGACCCATAAGTGGCTGCTAACCCTATAGAGTTTTTAAGGTCCATTTTTATTACTCTCATGAGAGCCAGCGTAATAAAGGGAATGATTATTCCCAAAAATAATGCTCCCAGGATTGGTGCCAGTACAGATTCAATTGAGTAATGCGAAAGTTCAATGCCTCCTTTTATTCCAATGGCAATTAATAAGTAAATGCTTAGGCCTTCACTTAAACCATTGGGAAACTTCAAATCTGATTTTACGATTGCCGCAATAATGCCTAGTACAAAGAACAACACAACGGGTGATAATAAATTCTGAAGTATTATTTCGTTCATTCAGCTGCCTCCTTTTAATTTTTTCAATAAAAAAAACCGACAATTCCAGAGTTCAAGCGGTTAGGCCGCTGAACTGAATTGTCGGTTTATCTTTAACTGGCAACATGCTATTAAAGATCTCCCTCTATTATCATAAAAATTTCTTCTCAAGGTCGTTATATAATTTGAATACCATTACGCGTTCTCCTGTTCGAGAGCTTATGTCAGTATGAAAACTTTTCACTTGTTCCCCGCTGTTCGCAAATATAATTTCTTTTAGGGTTCCCAAACCTGATTCCACTAGTTCTGAACGGGTTTTCTTTACTGTTAACATTCCCTCTTTTGTTTCACAAACGGAATATTCTGCGGGTGTCAGGACCCCTTGCAAACTTACGATGACCATATCCCGCAATATATCTGCCTTAACGGAAACAGAGCCACGTCCAAGATAGTCCTTTTCCCATTGAGTTATCGCCTTGCTTATATCAGACTCCATAGAACCTTTCGACTTGTTCATATAATCCCCCCTAAACAAAAAATCGATCTATTCCTCAAGCTAAAATTCTAGTTTAAGGAATACATCGATTTACTTATTATCATCTTTATTATTTTTAATAAAATGCTTTTTCATCCGGCCAAATAAATATTTAACCGGTATGCTAAAGCTTATTAGTATAAATAAAGTGATTGAAAATCTCTCGATTAATTTATTAAATTAACGAAATGTTACCACATTACTTTCAAAATATCAATACTGAGTAAATTGAAAAATGAAGACAAAAGGTACGTCCTTTAAAAAGACTGCAAAAAGTATTACAGACGGGATAGTCTTTACAAGCGGAAAAGCAGGAACCTATTGAGTTCCTGCTTCCTTATGCATATGAAATACTGATCAGATTAGCAGTCACCTTTATTCTGACCAAATTATGATGCTTTTTTGATTGCGATGACTTTTCCTTCCTGGCGCCATTTCTTAAATTCTACTGCAGCCGTATATAATACGTCTGTCGATGAGTTAAGGGCTGTCTCAAAAGAATCCTGTAAAACACCGATGATAAAACCTACAGCAACTACCTGCATGGCGACATCATTTGGGATGCCGAACAAGCTGGATGCGAGAGGAATCAGCAGCAGTGATCCGCCTGCAACACCTGAAGCACCTGCAGCGCTGATGGCAGCCATAACACTTAGAAGAATGGCAGTAGGAATGTCAACCTGAATGCCAAGTGTATGGACAGCAGCCATTGTCATAACAGTAATCGTCACGGCAGCTCCAGCCATATTGATGGTTGCGCCTAATGGAATGGAAACAGAATATGAATCCTTGTCCAATCCTAAATCTTCACATATTTTAATATTAACAGGGATATTTGAAGCTGAACTGCGTGTAAAGAATGCTGTAATACCACTTTCCTTTAAACATTTGAAGACAAGCGGATATGGATTTTGCCTTATTTGAGTGAATACGATGAGTGGATTGACTACAAGGGCCACAACAAGCATGCAGCCAATCAGGACGGCAAGTAGTTTTCCATAGCCAAGCAAAGAGCTAAGTCCGTTTGTTGTAATCGATTCAAATACAAGGCCCATGATGCCAAGTGGAGCGAATTTTATCACCCAAGTGACAATTTTGGACATGGCATCGGATAAATTCCCAATCACTGTTTTTGTTGAATCAGACGCATTCTTAAGAGCAAGGCCGACTAAGACTGCCCAGGCTAAAATACCGATATAATTAGCATTCATAATAGCATTAACAGGATTATCGACAATGTTAAGCAATACCGTTCTAAGAACCTCAACTATACTTCCAGGAGGCGTCAGGCCCTCAGCACCTGTTGTCAGCTTCAAACTTACCGGGAACATAAAACTAGCAATGACCGCAATAAGTCCGGCAGCAAATGTTCCTAGAAGATATAAAGAAATAATCGTTTTCATGTTTGTTTTTTGTCCGCGTTTATGCTGCGCAATCGCCGACATAACCAGGAATAATACCAATACAGGAGCAACCGCCTTCAAGGCACTTACAAATAAAGATCCAAAAATAGCAACCGGCTTTGCTAGTTCCGGGATGGATAAAGCAAGGATAATACCAACCAACAAACCAGCAATGATCTGTTTCACCAAACTTACTTGATTCCACTTCCTCAATAAATCTTTCATCGTCATCTCCCCCAAATGTAAGTTCTCTTGAATTTAGCGTTGTTTTTTTCAGGAGGTCAACAAAGTCTATCAATGTCCTCGTTAAAAATACAACTGTACGCGTACTATGTATTATAGAGGCTGAAATATTATATTACAATATAAAGAATTGAACTCACATAAAATTTCAACTTTCTAAATACTCAATCATCATAACCTGAATTGACTCCAATTGTTAATAGATAATTCTTCCCAAGAATAGGTCCCTTTTTAAAAAGAATAGATTTAATCTATTGAGGTAGAGACTAATCCTATCAATGCCGCACCTTTGTACCGAATGAACAATGCAGGGGCTCTCCTTTTACCCAAATGAAAAATTTGACGCACTTTCGGGCAATGCAAAGGCTCTCCTCTTACCCAAATGATGGAGTTGACGTGTTTTCGGGCAATGCAGGGGCTTTCCTCTTACCCAAATGATGGAGTTGGCGCTTTTTCGGGCAATGCAGGGGCTTTCCTCTTACCCAAATGATGGAGTTGGCGCTTTTTCGGGCAATGCAGGGGCTTTCCTCTTACCCAAATGATGGAGTTGGCGCTTTTTCGGGCAATGCAGGGGCTTTCCTCTTACCCAAATGAAGAATTTTACTAACTTTCGGGCAATGCAGGGGCTCTCCTTTTACCCAAATGAAGGGAATGGGCTATTCTATTCAAAAAATCCCGGGCCAGAAAAAAATAGCAGACCAATTTCTCTCGGTCTGCTATCTCATAAACTATTTATCTAATTTTTTTAACGTGTGCGTGCCAATTCCGAAGTCTCGCGAGCCTGTTCGCTCAGATCAAAACGGTCTGCATTCATGACCTTGACCCATGCGGAAATAAAGTCGCGCACAAACTTCTCTTTGTTATCATCTTGTGCATACACCTCTGCAATTGCTCGCAGCTGGGAGTTGGAACCGAAAACAAGATCGACTCTGGTGGCTGTACGCACAACGTCACCTGTCTTACGGTCGCGCCCTTCATATACTCCGCCATCAATAGGCTTCCATGCTACTCCCATGTCGAGTAAATTCACAAAGAAATCATTCGTTAATGTGCCCACACGATCAGTAAATACCCCGTGTTTTGTACCGCCATGGTTCGTACCGAGGACGCGCATTCCGCCAATCAGAGCGGTCATTTCAGGTGCGCTGAGATTCAACAGCTGCGCCTTGTCCAGTAACAGCTCTTCCGGACTGACGCCATACTGTTTCTTCTGGTAGTTGCGGAATCCGTCAGCATAAGGCTCCAGCACCGCAAAGCCTTCTGCATCTGTTTGTTCTACCGTTGCATCTCCGCGTCCTGAAGCAAACGGAACTTTCACATCAAATCCCGCATCTTGTGCAGCTTTCTCAATCGCAGCGCTGCCACCCAGTATAATCAAGTCGGCAAGACTGACTTTCTTATCCAGATGACTTTGAATATCTTCGAGTGCATTTAGCACTTTTGAAAGCTGTTCCGTCTCATTCACTTCCCAATCCTTTTGCGGTGCCAGACGAATGCGGGCACCATTCGCACCCCCACGGAAGTCCGAGCCACGGAAAGTACTTGCCGATGCCCAGGCAGTTGTCACTAACTCGCTGATGGTAAGCCCGGAGTCCAGGATCAAGGCCTTTACCTTTTCTACTTCTTCATCGGTTAATTCATAAGCGGCAGCTGGAACAGGGTCCTGCCAGACAAAGTCTTCTTCAGGAACTTCCGGACCTTTATACCTTGATTTAGGTCCCATATCGCGATGCAATAATTTGAACCATGCACGCGCAAATGCATCCGCAAACTCTTCTGGATTCTGATGGAATCGGCGGGAGATTTTCTCGTAGGCCGGATCATGACGCAAAGCAATATCTGTGGTAAGCATCATGGTTGGAACTTTTACAGATGGATCTTCTGCATCCGGGGCAAGGTCCTTCTCGGCAGGATCCACAGCCAGCCACTGATAGGCACCAGCCGGACTCTTCGTCAGCCACCATTCGTATCCAAACAATAAATCAAAGTAACCATTATCCCACTGTGTCGGATTGGCCGTCCAGGCTCCTTCAAGCCCGCTGGTGATGGTATCACGTCCCTTGCCGCTGCCGTATACGTTTTTCCAGCCTAAGCCCATTTCTTCAATCGGAGCAGCTTCAGGTTCTGGACCAACTTTTGCTGCGTCCCCAGCACCGTGGGCTTTTCCAAAAGTATGGCCTCCAGCAATCAGCGCCACCGTTTCTTCATCGTTCATACCCATCCGCGCAAAAGTTTCACGTATGTCACGGGCGGCTGCGATTGGATCCGGCTTGCCATTCGGACCTTCAGGATTAACATAAATAAGACCCATTTGCACGGCAGCAAGCGGATTCTCCAACTCGCGGTCGCCAGTATACCGTTTGTCGCCAAGCCATTCAGATTCAACACCCCAGTAAGTGTCTTCCTCCGGATGCCAAATATCTGGACGTCCTGCACCAAAGCCAATCGTCTTGCCGCCCATCGACTCAATTGCCACATTACCTGCCAGCAACATCAAGTCAGCCCAGGAAACCTTGTTGCCATACTTTTGCTTAAGCGGCCACAGCAGTCTCCGCGCTTTATCAAGATTGCCATTGTCCGGCCAGCTGTTAAGCGGTGCGAAACGCTGTGAGCCAGTTCCACCGCCGCCGCGACCATCTCCTATACGATACGTGCCTGCTGAGTGCCAGGCCATCCGAATGAACAATGGCCCATAATGTCCATAGTCAGCCGGCCACCAGTCCTGACTGGTCGTCATAAGATTGTGGAGGTCCTCCTTCAAAGCGTCATAGTCCAGCTTTTTAAATTCTTCATTATAATTAAAATCTTCTCCCATAGGGTTGGATTTTCGGTCATGCTGATGGAGAATATTCAATTGCAACTGGTTTGGCCACCAGTCCCGATTCGTTGTCCCGCTGGTTTTATGACTAGTAGCACCCCCGTGCGTAAACGGGCATTTCCCAACATTCGCAGTATCCTTGTCCATTTTCTTTCCCCTTTCATTTAAACTAAAAATGATTTCATCATTAATAACTATGAAAGAGACAAGGGATTTATTATCTATAATTGGAATATTTTATGAGTAGAAGCAGCTGAGGATGAATTTGAGGAATTAAGAGCAGATTAGGTTTAGGTGAAAGACAGGATTCAATCGGTTCAAAAAACTAGCCAAAATACACTTCTACACTTTTTTCCTTGTATGCTGTTGCCAAACAACTTTGGATAAAATTGAAGATCTGTTTTTGATCCCATGATGTACAATCACTTTCCGAAGGTGAATCACCAGTTTTGAAAAATTTTATATAGCCACGCATTGCCTTTTCAACTTGTTGTAACGAAAAGATCGAGCTTTTACCTGTTCCGCTGACTCCAGCATAGAACTGATAGGCGTCAAGTAAACGGTACAGCAGGAGGGCATTATGATTCCCCATGCTAAAGCGCGCATAAGCAATTTCTTCCCTTGCTTTATTCAATCCATAAATATCATGACCCATTTAATGTTCCTCCTTCAAATATAAATAAGAAATATTAGAAAAGCTGATAAGTAGTTTACATGGCTTACCACTCCTTTCACGTTTGTATTCAAGGATTTATTATAGACAAATCGAGAGAGTATAAGATGATTACGAGAAGGATCACGGATTCAATCAGAAAAGATGCATCATTTATGAAGGGTTTTACGATACAGGAGAGGAAACATTTCCGAGAAAGTTCTAGAAGGATAATTCACTTATTGCAAAAATAATACCATAATCCGTATCAGTTTAATTAAAGGTTATTTAATATTTATTAACAATTATGTGAACGCTTCCTTCTCAAATAAAATGGCTGGAATGAGTACGGTTCTAAAACCGCCTTCACACCAGCCAAATAACTATTTTGTTTAAATTCTGTTTAACGCCTACTTCGCTTTTACCTAAATTAATTGTTCTTCATCAGGATTCTTTGACGCAAATTGCTCAAGCAATTCACGCACTTCGTCTGTTGACTTCGTGTTCATTAATTGATTTCGTAATCCACTCGCCCCGGGGAATCCTTTGACATAGATTTTGAAAAAGCGATGAAGAGCCGTGAACGGCCGCAGCTCTAAATGTGAATATTTATCATGGAGATCCATATGCAAGCTTAAGAGATCGAGCAATTCATCACTGCTATGTTCTTTGCGCTCCTTTTCAAAGGCAAATGGATTATGGAATATGCCGCGCCCAATCATAACCCCATCAACACCATATTGATCCACGAGCTTCAAGCCAGTCTGACGGTCAGGGATATCACCATTGATCGTCAAAAGGGTATCCGGTGCCACCTCGTCACGAAGTTTCTTAATCTCCGGTATCAGCTCCCAATGTGCAGGCACTTTGCTCATTTCGTCTCTTGTACGCAGGTGAATGGAAAGATTCGCAACGTCTTGTTCCAGAATGTGTTTCAGCCACCTCTTCCATTCGTCTACTTCTGAGAAACCAATCCTTGTCTTAACACTAACGGGCAATCCTCCCGCTTTTGCTGCTTGGATTAATTCAGCTGCCACATCCGGACGACGGATCAGTCCGCTTCCCTTCCCGTTCTGCACCACATTGGGCACCGGACAGCCCATATTGATATCCAGACCTTTAAAACCCATTTCTGCCATACCAATACTCATTTGCCTAAAGTTTTCAGGCTTGTCTCCCCATATATGGGCGACAATTGGCTGTTCATCCTCTGTAAAAGTTAAACGCCCGCGCACACTCTTAATCCCATCCGGGTGACAATAGCTCTCCGAGTTCGTAAACTCTGTAAAAAACACATCCGGTCTCGCTGCTTCACTCACCACATGGCGAAAAACAACATCCGTCACTTCTTCCATTGGTGCCAATATAAAAAATGGTCGTGGTAAATCACGCCAGAAATTCTCTTTCATACCTTGATTCAAATCCTCTCATCATGGGACACCAGGCCAACCCCTGATTCCCAAAATTAAAAAGCAGAATATCGCTGCTCCATTTACACTTATACCATGTTTAAGCACTTTTTATCAAACTAATGAAAATGGTAATTTTAAATTCCAATCACTTTATATCAAATAGCAATCCACTGGCTGAGTTAAAAAAATATTTTGCAAAAAATTATAAAAAGTAAAATGGAAGAACGCTGAATTACATTGATTTTTTCACAAAAAGACCCCGAAGAAAAATTCGGGGTCGGACTAGCAAAAGTTTAATTTTTTGTGTTACACATTTAAATCGAGTCGTACCACACACTCGACAGATGTGGGCTGTAATTGAGAACACAATGGCGTTGGTGATTTTACAAAAAAACTAACGGAACCAGTATTGCGTGATTCCGTAAAAGTATCTTGTACTTCTTACAATTACTCCTATAAATCTTAATACATTGCTTCACAGTAAGCGCGGAGAGCATCAGAGAAAAGAGGCGTGCCCCTTGGACAAACCTCAATACTTTTTAGCTTAGCTGCTCTTGTAACTTCTTTACCTCTTCAATAGATAATTCTGTTAAATCAGCTATTTGTTCAACTGTAAAATTTTCGCGGGTTAACTTAGAGACAATTCTTTTTCGTTCGATCAACAATCCTTCAAGTTTCCCTTCTTTCTTTCCTTCTATTTTTCCTTCTATTTTCCCTTCAATCTTACCCTCTATTTTACCTTCTTCCCTTTCCATTTTCCTCAATTCTCCAAATGTTGGGGGTAGGTTCTTACGGTCTAAGTACATCAAGTCAATTGCCTCCTTCGAGATCATGATTTCATTTCTTAGTTTTTCTGTTAATTCTATCGGTAGTTGGAGTAAATAATCAATGAAGTAAGTAAGCGCGGAGAGGTAGATGCGTCTTTCGTCTAGAGGCTGATTCATTTTTTGTAATACTAATCTCATTAGCTTGTATTTAAATCGATAGCGTTTCTCGTCATCATTTTTGGCAGCATTGGCATATTTCGCTGCCAATACGGCAATCGCAAATGGGTTGCTTGAATTTTCTAATTCAGTCTCATTTTGATCGTTAAACTTATACCAATTATACTTATAAGTCACTTCTGTCCCAAAGTTTCCTCGTTGGTACTTCCCGGTCCATGGGCGGTCGGAAGCACCCGTCAACAGCGCAATCGCCACAACATCACGATTGTACTTGTCGTAAATTTTATAATAATAGCGGAACATTCTTTCTGAAAAATCATCGCTCGTATCGCCTTGAACTTCGATATGAATCAAGATCCATTGCTCACTGCCATTTTTCAGATACACCTTAACAATTTGGTCCGCAATTCGTTTCCCTTTCTTCTCTTCAATAATCTCCTTAAAAAGCTCCTGCTGCAGAAATTCAGGCTCCTTCGTAAAATCAATGTCCTCAAACAAATCAGGCAAAAAATACAGGACAAACTCTTCAAACAGCTCGTAAATCAACTTCTTCCAAAGGCCATCATAATCAACTGCAACATAATCCCGAGGCTTTTCCAATATCCAATTAACTACCATTATTTTATCACATCCTGTCTAGTTTTTATACCTTCATTATAACGCTTTTAGAACAAGTGTTCTACTTTTATTCATATAAAAAAATGATCTTTTCAGAAACAGAACTAATTATATTTAACGAAAAAGAGAAACTAAAACAAAGGGACATACCCCAGGTACGTCCCTTTGTTTCTGCATCTTATTCCCGCCACCCCAAACGTTCTTTCTCTTCTATCTGCTTTTCGAACGTTTCATCCCAGCGTTGGAGCAGGGTATTCCAGACACGTGCATAGAATTTATCCTGCTCTTTATTGTAGAGTTGAAATTCGAGGCATGGGATGTGTTCAACATTCTGCTGGTCATAGCTATTTACAGCAGCCACTACTGTTTGGAAGCCGTCTTCCTCCTCGCCATTGCCTCTCTCTGCGAGAACTTGCAGAATACGGTCCTTCTTTAAGATATTCTGATGATTTCCATACCGATAAAGCGGCAGTCCTCCGTCAGTTTCAGGCAATGGCTCGGTCATCTCTGGCCAAAACTCATCGTGAATCATGCTGTAGGAAAGCACTGTCGACTCTTCTGCAAATTCTTCTTCCATAATCCCAGTCTTTAGCTGCTCGTGCCCTCTCGATGTCAGCTTGTAGCTTCCTTTTTCCAGTGTGATCAAACCCGTGCGCTGCATTTTCTTCAGTAAATCTTCAATGAACAGCTCCTCGACCAGCAGCAATTGAGATAAATTGGCTGCGCGCCGGATTTGGGTCTTTTCAAAAGTGAGCAGCATCATTTTCATGAGAATGTCCATTTTAGAGCGTTTTACGCGATAAAACGCCACAGTATAAATGGTCACCGGGAATTGCCAGATCACCGATTTCTTGATTTGGACAGCTGGATTTTTAAGCAAATTCGCATGTAGCTGCTTTTTTAATTTATCCATTCATACCCACCTCTTCAAGGGTTCGCAGTCCATCTTGCTTTTTGGCCGTTTCAAAAACGTGAGTATACATTTTTCTTGCATCCCTATTTTTCGTCCGCTGTGTGAACATCTTCGTGCTGCCGACCATCACAAGCAGCTCTCTTGCTCTCGACAAAGCCACATTCAGCCTGCGATAATCTTTGGCAAAACCGATATCATCCTGATTATTATCGTGATTACGCACCATACTTAACAGAATCACATCCATCTCCATGCCCTGGAATCTGTCCACTGTCCCGGTGCGGATCGTTAAGTGAGGCAAATGCAACTCCTGTTGAAGCATGCGGTCGATCCTTTTCACTTGTTCTCCGTAAAAACTAATGACTCCGATGCTCTTTTTCTCATTGATTTCCATTCTTCCAGCTTGCTTTGCCTCAGCACTTGCTTCATTCAATTCCTTCAGCAATTCGCCAATCCTTTTCAATTCAGCTGGATTGTAAAGGCTCTTTCCGCCTTTCATTCTTTCCTCGAAAAATAAAGGCTCGTTCGGCATATCAAGCCAAAGGAGATGATTGTTCCGCTGGATGTGCAGTGATGCAAGCTTGTGGTCCCGATCCAGATCGGAATCGATTAAGCCACATTGGAGCTGTTCGTTTTCTTGCATATAAAATGGCGTTATCGTTTCCATAATGTTTTTGTGCATCCGATATTGAATCGCAAGCATCGTTTTATTGTGTTTCGGCAAGTTTTTAAACAATCGCTCGAACAACGACTCATTTAATAACTTTTTAAGTTCCGCTTTTCCTTCAAAGTCTTCACTTTCTTCCGCCATTTCCTGCAGCGTTTCTTCCAGCGTATCGTTCCCCAGTAGAGGCGGCAGCTGATGATGATCGCCGACCAGAATGATTTTTTTCCCTTTCAGCATCGGCAAAAGGAGCTCCGGCGGGGTTGCTTTTGATACTTCATCAATAATGACAACATCAAAAATTGGGTAGTTTTCAATGAAATCTTTGCGGGCGGAAGCCACACATGTTGTTCCAATTACATTTGCATGCTTAACATAAAGCTTTCGGATTTCATTCAGGTCATGGTCATTTGCTTCTTTCAGCAAGGACTGCCACATTCCCTGGACTTCCTGGAACAGCGGTAGTCTCTGCTTTTCCTGTTTCAACGACTCCCGGGTAAAAGAAACGCTCGCCAGCTTCTTTAATACCTCTTCGTGCTCCTTTTCGGGTTCTAAAGAAAGGATATCATGTAGTGGCGCTTGTTCAGCTTCTTTTTCCTTAATTATGGAGGCAAGATTTGCAAGACTGACTCCAATTTCGGTTTGTTTCTGCTTTGCTTGCTGCAGTTGAAGAGATTCTTGTTCCCGTTTTAGCTGATTCATTTCAACCCGTAGCTTGGCTTGTCCATATTGTTCTTGCTTGGCTTTCAGTTCAAAGGCTTTGGCTTCTTTTTCATGAAGCAATTCCTTCGCATTGGGAATAATGACGGCTGAGACCATCTTTTGCGCGTGCTTGTTTTGCACGAAAGTAAGCTTGGCAGTCTGTTCGGCCATCTCTCTCTGATACTTTTGTTGCATCATCTTGTTTTCATCGAGACTAGGCTGAAGCTGTCCGATCAGTTCCTGTTTCAAATGCTGAAGTGCTTCTTGTGCCATTTTTTTATCTGAATCATTCAGTTTTAGCACGTCCGCTTTTTGCCAGATGAAATGTCTCCGGCCATATAGCCCCTTAAGAAAGATTTCAAGTCTGTCATGATGAATGGTTGATTTTCCTTTTAACTCACTTCTCAATTTCTCTAAAAATTGGTCAATTTCGATCGCTGTCGTAGTAACAGGAGAAATGTTCTTCAATTGCATCTGAAGATTGGAGTACTTCTCCTTCTCCCCCAAAAGCTGCTCAAGATAGGAAATCGCTGGATTGATTTTCTCATTATATTCCTTTAACTTATCCAACTGGTTGATTCTTTCGCGAAGCTGATCGAGCTTTGTGATTATTGACTGCACTTGTAGAGAGCGGGTCAGATTTTGTTCCAGAATGATCCACTTTAAACTGTCGAATTTTTTGGCCGCAGTTATTCTATCTGTTATAGCCTCCTTCTGTTTCTTTTCCTCTTTCCATGTCTCACGTTCAGCAGAAACCTTGTCTATCGTTTGTGTCAGTTCATTCATTTCGTCTTGGAGCACCTGAAGGGCCACACTGTCTTGCAGCCTTACAATCTCTTGCTGGTTATCTTCCAACTCTTTTTGGATCAAGTCATGATCTGGCTCTTCGACCAGAAAAGTTTCGTCTTTATTAATGGTGTCATTTAACAAACGCAGGGACTGTTCCGTTTTCTGTATAAGCTGCTGAACTACTTGTCCCCCCTGTTCAACTCCATGAATGTTCTTGTTATGCTCTTCAATAATGGACTGAACTTCATTATACTGCTCCTGTGCTTTCTTCTTTGCTTCAAGCTCCCCTTCTATTCGTGCAAGCTGTTGCTGGAACCTCTCTTGTTCCTCTTCATTCGCGGCCCATTCTATTTCTATTTCGGTTTCCCGTTGGCTTCGAGCTGATAATTTGCTGGAAACTTCCTGCAGCGTATGATCTTTCCAATACTGTCCGACATTCTCCTCGATGAACTTTTTACCCTCTTCTTCTATGCTTTCCGTGCGCCCCACTCTGAGGATTCGAATATCCTTAGTTGCCAGCAAACGGCCGAGAGCATTGTCGACCGCTAAATTCGACTGAGAAGCAACTAGAGTGCGCAGCCCCGCCTTCGCATTTTGCAGACAGATTTCAGAAATAACGGTTGTTTTTCCTGTTCCAGGCGGCCCTTGGATGACGTATAAATCTTCAGCAGACATAGCGCCTGTGACAGCCGCCTGCTGGAACTCGTTCAATCGATTATGAAACTGTAGCTTTGCCTGAGCTTTGACCTCTTTGACCGGCGGCTTATTTTCAAATAAAAGGCGTTCCAGTTCAGGATTCGCAGCCAAACCGTTTTCCAATTGCTTAAACCCTTGCCTTAGTCTTTTCAGCTGGCTTAAGGTTGCAAAATTGCTAAAGATAACTTCCTTAGGAGGTAAATCAAGCCGCTGTCTGCGGGCCTGAGCTTCCATATAACTGTGTATTTCCACCTCAACCGTAGAAGCCGCACGATTCGCTTTCAGGACTTTGCCTATCTCCTGATCGTTTCCCTTTAGCTTGACGCTCATATCCTTGAGCGACTTCCATTCCTTTTCATTCAGCTCACAGCCTGTTATTTTTACCATACTGAAATCATCATTGAACAAAAGCGTAGAATAGCGGGAGGTTATATCAGGAATATCTGCGGACTGCTCCTGAATTTTCAGATAGCCTTCCCAACTCGCAATACGCTTTTTCACATACATCGAACTTTCCTGGGCAACCGGCATGTTGTGAATTAAGTTCAGTAATCCAATCGGTAACTGCCCGCTGCCTTGAACATTTAAGTCAAAAGTAAGATCTGCCGAAATGCGCCAATTAGACGGCAATGGGATATGTGTCGGTCTCGTCGTTACATTCGTTGCAACAAACCCATCTTCTTTTACTAAACAATGGAATACAACAACAAACCTACCATATTTCCCTGCCAGTCTTTCGTTTCTTTCAATGTCAAAAAATAAGGCAGCCGAAACAAGACCATCGGCCGATTGCGGATACTTTTCTATATAAACATGAAACGATTTCTCCAATAAAAAAAACGATCGCTCATCCAACCCAGCTTCTCGCATTTTACTCTTTGCCTTATTGGTCAAAGCGATCGGACAACGATATGCCTTACTTTGAGTATTATTCATATATCCACCTGCTTTTTTAACAATGGAAAGTTTTGAAATGGTTGATAATCTATAAGTCTATACAGTTTTATAATTAGGTTATTATAGCATAATGTTTAGGGGTGTAAGGACAGGTTTATTGTCCAATTTTTGGTGGGGGAATTGGATATAAAGAGCCTTATCCACAATGATAAGGCTTTTCGCTTAAACTAATTCAATCTTCGCCACACACTCGACGTGTGTTGAGTGTATGTGGCAACCCATGGGATGCTGGTGAGTTAAATTAGTCTATAACACTATTGACTTTGATTACATTATAAGCGCTACAATACACCTCCTAAAAGTTTGGAACCGTTTACAAAAAACCGAACCTGAAGAAAAATAAAACTAGAGGTTAAACTAAAGGAGGATATGAAATTAGTGATTAGATAATTTTCAAAATTTGTTTAGAAAGGATTGTACAATGAATAATATACCAAACTTGCACTTTGGAAATGCAGCTTTGCACACTGCGACGAAACCGATTTCCCTGGAAACGTTAATGATGAACGGGGATACTTATTTCAAGATTGAAAACTACAGTCAAATGAACCCCTTCTTTATGACAGTGGTAAGTGATGTTGACCTTTGGATGTTCATATCAAGTACCGGCGGACTGACTTGCGGTCGCAAAAATGCAGAGACAGCATTATTTCCATATGATACAGATGATAAAATCCATGACAGCATAGAGACAACCGGATCCCATACAATCCTGATCGTCAATAAAGATGAAAAGAATTTCCTGTGGAAACCATTCTCTCTTCATAACAGCGATGTCTACAAGATTACAAGAAACCTGTATAAAAACACCATCGGCAATAAGATCATGTTTGAAGAGATTAACCATGACCTGGAGGTTAGTTATACCTATACATGGAAGAGTAGTGATTTATTTGGATTTATTAAAGAATCCAGACTGTTTAACCTGGCGGAGAAGGAAGTAGAGATTAGAGTGCTGGACGGGATTCGCAACATCCTGCCTTACGGGGTCAATACGCTTTTGCAAACCACAAAAAGCACGCTTGTTGATGGATATAAACGAAATGAATTAGTGGAAAAAGCAGGACTTGGTATTTACACGCTTAGTTCGATTTTAACTGATAAAGCTGAGCCAAGTGAATCATTGAAAGCAACGACGGTTTGGTCAAAGGGACTTGAGAATCCGAGCTATCTTCTCTCCGAACTACAGATTAAAGCTTTCTCTCATAACGAAGAAATTCAAACCGAAGTGGATATTAAGGGCAGAAGAGGTTCTTACTATGTTGTCGATTCTATCCACCTTAAGGGGAATGAATCAAAAAACTGGTTTATCGTTGCTGAACTGAATCAAAGTGCTTCTAAAGTTGAGAAACTGATGAAAGAAGTTATGGAAAATCCATCTATACTTGAAGTGATGGAAGCTGATGTTACAAAAGGTGATAACAACCTTAAAAAACTTGTTTATGATGCAGACGGATTCCAATGCACTGCAAATGAGAAGGCGGGTTACAGACACTTTTCCAATACCCTTTACAATATTATGCGCGGCGGTATATATGCAGATGGATATGAGATTGATAGAGAAGATTTCAAAGCATTCGTAGGTACTTGGAATAAAGAGGTATATACGAAACAACTGGATTTTATGAACCAATTGCCGGAAACGATTAACTATAGTGAACTGATTGCTTCGGCAGCTGAGCTTCATTGCAAGGACTTTGAGCGATTAGTATTTGAATACTTGCCACTTACCTACAGCAGGCGGCATGGAGACCCAAGCCGTCCGTGGAATAAATTCAGTATAGAGATTGCCAAGGAAGATGGGAGCAAGGATCTTAAGTTTGAAGGAAATTGGCGTGATATCTTTCAGAATTGGGAAGCCTTATCCATTTCCTACCCTGAATATACGGAGAGTATCATTGCTAAATTCGTAAATGCATCAACCGCTGACGGTTATAACCCATATCGCATTACGAAAGACGGAATTGACTGGGAGAAGCTTGACCCTGAAGATCCATGGTCAAATATTGGATACTGGGGAGATCATCAAATTATTTATCTTTTAAAGCTAATGGAATTATCAAAGGCTTATCATCCTGAAAAATTACACGAGCTTCTTCATAAAGATATTTTTGTCTATGCGAATGTTCCCTACAGGATTAAGGGATTTGATGCATTAGTCGCCGACCCAAGAAACACCATTGTTTATGATGAAGAGCTGGAACAACTCATTGAGGACAAAACGGCAAGTCTCGGATCAGATGGTAAGTTAGTTTTCAACAAGGACGGTATATACAAAGTTAACTTATTGGAAAAACTTTTGGTCACCCTTCTTGCTAAGTTCTCTAACTATGTGCCTGAAGGCGGCATTTGGCTGAATACTCAACGTCCAGAGTGGAACGATGCGAACAACGCTCTTGTTGGAAATGGATTGTCCATGGTTACCCTGTATTATGTGCATCGTTTCCAAAACTTTATGGGTCAAATCGTTAAGGAAATGAAAAAGGACTCCATTGAAGTTTCAGTTGAAGTGCATCAGATGTTCCATGATACACTGGCGGTTTTGAATGATAGCACACAATATCTTGACAATAAAATGTCCGATGAAACTCGTTTTTCTATTGTAAAAGCGTTAGGTAAGATTGGAGAAGCCTTTAGAAATTCCATCTATGATAATGGTTTTGCAGGAGAAAAGGCGGCACTTTCTATAGAAACCCTTACAGAATTTATTGAGGTTTCAATGATCCACTTAAAAGATTCAATTAAAAAGAATAAACGTGAAGATGGTCTCTACCATTCTTACAATCTCATCCGATTTGAAAAAGAATCTTGCAGCGTATCCTATCTTTATGAAATGTTGGAAGGTCAGGTTTCTGTTCTAAGTTCAAAAGCTTTGGATGGAAAAGAAACCCTTGATGTCTTAGAAGCTCTTCGAAAAAGTCCAATCTATCGCGAAGACCAAAACAGCTATATGCTCTATCCAAATCGTGAGCTGCCAAAGTTCTTAGAGAAAAATGTGATTCCTGAAGATCAAGTGATGTCATCAACTGTTTTAAAAGCTGAACTGAACCAGAATACCACACGGTTTATTGAAAAAGATGTTAATGGGAAGTACCATTTTAACGGACAATTCAGAAACGGCGAAGAGATTAGAGAAGCACTCAAAGCCACAAAAGAATATAAAGATGAGGATATTAAGATCGTTGCAGAAATCTTCACGAACCTTTTTGACCATCATGCTTTTACAGGACGCTCCGGCACCTTTTATAAGTATGAAGGTTTAGGAAGCATCTATTGGCACATGGTATCAAAGCTAGTTTTGGCAACACAGGAAAACTTTGAAGATCTCTCTGGCCAACAGGGGCTGACTGAGAAAGCCAGGGCACTTATGAATTACTATGAAGATCTTAAGGCAGGAATAGGATTAGAAAAACCACCGGAACAATACGGCGCATTTCCAACAGACGCCTATTCCCATACTCCCGGCTTTGCAGGAGTCCAACAACCAGGTATGACCGGACAGGTTAAAGAAGACTTTATCTCCAGACTAGGTGAGTTAGGAGTGAAGGCAGAAGCCGGACTCATTCATTTTAAACCAGAGTTATTAGCAAAGGCTGAGTTTTTAACAGAAGCGAAGACCTGGTCCCTGCCTAGGAATAGCCATGCTGAGGATTCAGACACAATCCAGTTAGACGAGAATTCCTTAGGATTTACATTCTGTGCAGTTCCGGTCATCTATTATCTGGCAGGCAAAAAGAAAATCATCGTTTGTTATAAAGATGGAACAGAACGTATTTTTGAAGATACAGATACCTTAGATTCCGAAACAAGTCAAACCATTTTCAGTCGTGATGGCAGGGTTGAAAGAATTAAAGTGTATATTGACGGAAGTAAATTGAATTAAACTTAAAGAAAGTGCCTGGCACTCCCCGGATTTTTCGGGTGAGTGTCAGGCACTTTTTTATGTTTGTTCTTTTGTTTATTTTAATACCAGTTGTGCCACGCACTCGACTTGCTTAGAGTGATATGGGGACGGTTCTTACGTCTCATTCGGAAGCGAGATATCATTCCAATCAGTGAAATCCTCGCTGTTAAAAAGCCTTATCTGTAATAAGATAAGGCTCTCATATATATGCAAGTATGCCCCTTCAACAGTCTCGTAATGGGTTTTGATAGGGAGATGATACTGGTGGCTTATAAATACAAGGGATAGATCGCTTTAGGCCCCCTTGGAGGTAGTGGTGACTTTTACTTTAATTTATACGTAGTTCCCTGTTATTTTCTCTTATATTCGCTTCATAATGCTCTTCATTAAGTCTCACTATATCAAGTTCTTTTATGTTCTCATTCAATTTCAATGCTAAACTTTCAATTCCAAAGAATTCTGTGAAAGTATGACTTCCAATGATAAGATTGACCCGTTTAAACTGAGCATATTGAATCGTATACAAATTACATTCACCTGTAATGTATACATCACACTTATTTTCAACTGCTTCCTTAAGGCAAGCTGTTGGCGCTCCATTGCCACAGACTAAGCCCACTCGCTTTACCTTATTGTCATTAAACTGCCAGTATTTAACTGATTCTTCAAGTAGATTTTCCAAACGTTTTACTAATTCATTAAATTCAATTTCGTCTTCATATTCTGCGATTCTGCCAAAATATAACCCTTCCCATTCGTGGGTCCTTTTTACAATTTCTAAATTCATTTTTTTAATAAACTATCATTTGTTCCAAAGTTACAGTCATCAAGCGGCAAGTGATTATAGTAGTGACTTATACCGTATTCCGCTAGTTTTTCTATGCATGCCTCTTTTAATCCATATATTTCATCCCATGCATCATGGTGTGTCACCATCATATCAACACCATGAATTCTTGCTTCCTCTATCGTTTCAAGCGTTAGGTTAACACAATATCCTAACTTTTTAACTTTTTTATCTGCATGGTATGTAAGTCCAGATTCCCTTGAATAGATTTTCTTATTTGTTATATTAAAAAGTTCATTAATTCTTTTAACTATATGTGAAACATCCATCTACTTTCCTCCTCGGTTTCAACTTGTTTTGCCTTTAATCTCTTTATTACCTTGGTTGTAATCTAAGATGGAAATCAGTTGGTAACTGCAATGGATACTAAAGAAATAACAACTAACCGAACCTAACGTATTTTCAATACCTACGGCCAGCTACTGCTGAATTTAACAGCAATAGTCATAAGGATGCAGCGGGGGGCAGGCCGGGAATATCCACTTTGCACTATACGAAGGTGCCTTCCAGTGCCATGCACCTAACGCAGCTGCACATGCATCGATGGAATGGCTTTCTGCTTCAATTTCAATAGGTAATTGTGTAAGTCCCTGCTCCGAAAGCCAATTTCGAATATAACTTCTAGCTGATTGTTCTTGTTTGTAAGCCAACACATATTCAATATTTTGTTTGGATAGTCTCGATCCAATTATGGCCCCTGGATGGACTTCCACTAAAGAAATGGGATAAACGGCGTTTAAATTCTCTATTTCTCTACTAAGCTTTATTCCTCTTAATGTTAAATACACCATTCTATTTAAGGTTGGCGGCATGATTGACCCAGATCTCATTCCTAAATTCACAATGAACTTTCTTAGTTCCCGGTCACTTTTTCTATCTCCACCACCGTCTTCATAGGATAATGGTGCATCAATTCCGATCACTACCTCATCCAATTGACTTTGCTCAAAAACCTCTTTCAATATGTCCTGGTCGCTTAAGTTATTTTCCCACTTAACCAATTGCAGGTGGTTTTCCTCTTGTTTAAAAATAGTGAGAACTGTATCCTTATGATTTTTTGGACCTGATAGGTCAATTCCGATTACTCTCAAATAAAACCCTCACTTCCGTCATTACAGGGTCACAATTTAGCTTAATGAACATTCAGCAATTTTATCAGTCGTATGACATCTTGATCGTCCCCAGTATCAATACGGACGAGCTTTGTACTTTGTATGATTTTATTGTAAAAATCTTTCCCAGCAGGGTATTTACCATCCCAGCGCAGAGGAATATTGTACACATTGATCGTTCCATCTCCATTACCACTATAAGTCACAGAACCATCCACCAAGCGAGAACCTGCTAACTGGATGACATCCTCCGGATAACTGGCACTTGTTTCATCATCAAGATTCAGTTTCTCCCCCGCTGGAATGTGCCGGACATTCAATTCATCGATTTCCTGATTGGGTCCTAGTTGCAGCCAAACTCGAGCGTACTCAATTTGATTACTTGTATATTTAGATAACCCTTCCCCGTCTGCCTGATGTTTACTTTTTTCAAAATCCTGAATCAGTACGACTTTGAATTCACCATCATAGGAGACCCAACTGACTGAATCCACGCGACTCTTATTTTTAACTTCAGGCAATTCATCCATGATTTGTTTCGCCATATCGAACATCATTTCAGTTTCTTCATAACTCTTCATATGTCCATGCTGAAATTTTTCGTTGATCTCCTGACTGTACTCTTCCGTATCTGGCAGCAATTTAACTGTATAATTCGTCATTCCTGAGTCGCTTTCCCATACGTCCGTTTCATAATGCGTCCCATCAATTTTATAGTGCGCATTCAGGTATTCGTCAATATTCATATTTTCTGAGAGGTTTTCATCTGAAGCACTATCTGTTTCAGACGGTTGCGCTTCCTCTCCATTGTCATCACCTAAGCCAGGAGAAGCAGTTTGATTTTCTTCCTCGTTTGCTGGTGACAGATCATTCTTCACTTCAGTCTGTGAGCAGCCTCCAACCATGACCAGCAAAGCCATCATTAAAACAATAAAAGGGATTCCCTTCATATTTTAACCTTCCTTTCTGTACAGATTTAAATAATTTACACGTTCGAAAATTTGTTAATCCCCCTCTAGAATACTCTTAAAAGTTCTTCAAAACTTTTAACTTTCATATCATATTGACTTACTTGGCCAAATCCATATTCAGCATAAATAAAGGGAATATTAGCAAACCTGGCTGCTTCTAAATCACCTTGTGTGTCACCTACATAGACTGGATTTGATAAGTTATTTCTATCAATCACTAATTTAATATTTTCACCTTTTGACAGACCGGTTCTACCTGGGTTTTCAAAGTCTAAAAAATACTTGTCAAGTCTATGAGACTTATAAAAAGCTTCTATGTAGCCATCTTGGCAGTTACTGACGATGTATAGTTTGTATTTTTGAGAAAGCTCCTTTAGGACATTCTCTACATTGGGATAAAGATCCCCTCCGTTTTTTTCTAAGATAGATTGTTCTACCTCGCAACAATCTTTTATTATTTTTTGCCGCTCTGTATTAGCTAAGGTGGGAAAGAGTTTCCGGCTTATTTCATTCATCTGTAAACCCATCGTACCTTCAAAGTCTTTCCGGGTTAATTCACTATTTATGAGACTACTTTTTCTTATAACGTTATTCCAAGCACTAAGTACAGTGTCTATTGGATCCCAAATGGTTCCATCCAGATCAAAAATTACACTATCCAATTCAGTTCACTCCCATTTATGCTAGCCTTTCCTTCAAGCGCTTCCAAAGGCTCATACCAATATAACACACCAAAAGATGGAAATAAAACCAACTACTAAAAGAGACTTATCCGCAAAGGAATAAGACTCTCTAATTTTATGCATGTACAATCTCGCACCAACTTCACAATGTACGGATTATAATTGATCCATTAATACCTTTACAAACTGTTACTTATTGCTGGCAATTGGGACAAAAGTAAGTTTTCCGTGAAGAGATTTCGCTTTTTACAATGGACGCATTGCAGCGAGAACATTCTTTACCTTCTCTGTCATAAACATAAAATTGGTAGCTCCCTGTTTTGCCATCCCCTTTATATAGCGGGTTTTCCATATAACCACCTTGTTGAATTCCTCTATTAAGGATAAACTGAATCGAATGATATAGCCGTGATAGTTGTTGATCATCAAGCTCATTGATTTTTTTATCAGGGCGAATCTCTGCATGCCAAAGAATCTCATCAGAATACCCATTCCCTATCCCAGCTAACACTTCTTGATTGATTAATGTTGTTTTAATTGTTCCTCTTCTTTTATCCATTATTTGATGAAAGGCATCTAATGTAAAATCAGGATCAAGCACTTCAGGTCCGAGTTTCTTGAACTCTTCCTCGACCTCTTCAGGTGATAAAAGATGCAGGTAGCCCAATCGAAGTCCAATGAAAAATAAATGTTGTTCCCCGAATGACAGCTTTACTTGAATAGTCCTGTTCGGTCGATCTTCCTCTTTGCCAAAAAACATCCATCCGCCAAGCATCAGGTGCAATAATAAACATTTTCCATCCTGTAATTCAAAAATTAGATATTTAGCTCTTCTACTAATCGTTTTTATAGCTTGATTTGAAACTTGCATAGTAAACCCGTCAACCGGTACGTTAATAGACTTTTCCCGCCCAATCTCAACATCCGAAATTTTTTGCCCACCTATCAATGACCCCAGTAAGGTTTTATATGTTTCCATCTCCGGCAATTCAGGCATAATTTTGTCCCCCATTTTTCACAATTTATTTTTACAGTATTTCCTACTGGTGAGTTATTATAAATGGCTGATTTTCAGCAGCATGAGATATGGGGACGGTTCCGGTTTAGATTTAAACGGCTTTATCAATTAGTATATTTCCCTGAAACGACAAGAGCCTTATCCAACAAAGGATAAGGCTCACCAATTTATTCTAATACAATTTTCGCAACCGCTTCACAATGCGTTGAGTGTATGTGGCAACACACTAGGGTGCTGGTGAAGTTTACCTTAAGATATTGCCGCTCTTGCTTTAGGCAATTGTATAGTATCGGCTACTCCTGACGAAGATCAATCCACCAACGATCTTTCGCATTCATATTTTCAGTCTTACCAAACCCACTGTAATGGAAAGCATCAAGAAAGATTGAATCCAATTTATCCTCATCAACAAAATAACCTAAATTAATCTTCTTTGTTTCACCTGGTTGGATAATGCCAATATTGTAAAAGCCTTTTCCGCTTCCGTGAGGTTCTAAATAATCAACTTCACCAGTCATAATACTTTCTTCGTGAGTTCCTGTTTTACCAGCATAGTTCCATGCATTATTTTTAAATCGAAGTACTTGTAAAGACGGGTGCATATAGATTTCTTCCGTTGCCTGTTTGCTAGTATTTTTCACTGTTGTTGTCAGGTAGACAAATTTAGGATTGACCAATTCCGACTCTATTAATTCGTCAATCGAATCTCTGCCATTTCCAACTTTATATACATCCCGCTTGTAGGGCAATAATTTCTTGGTTTCGTTTATCGCCTTATTCTCACTCAGTATATTTAGTCCTATTTCATTGAAGTTCTCTTGTTTTAAGTCCTCAATCGCATCAAAGACATCAACTTTTTCTATAACAAATTCAAGTCTACCTTCAGTTCCAGTAACCCCTTGTTCCATGGTTACTGGAACAGTTTGACCCACCTTAAATAGTTGTTTACTGTCTTTTTCCAAAGGAATAACTCTTGATTCCGTTGGTTTATCCCCTTTGTTTAAATGGCCTCCATCATAATCAAGTGTATAGGATGCACTTTTCTCTGATGTTGGCTCAAGTGAAATGTTCTCTATGACTTTCATCATTTGTTCATCACTCACATCTGCTCCAATATAACTTTCTAACATAATTCCCTCTTTCTCAAATAATAGAAAGACCTGTCTGTTAAAGGATAAATTGTCGTTTCCATTGTCTTTATTAACAATCACTGCTTTCCTACCATTGATTTCCTTTTCCTCGTAGCCGTTTGCATACAATGTTTGAAAATCAGAATTTTTCCCTAATCTCCAGAGAATGAATGAAAACCCACCATTTGCATAGTTATCTTTAAAGGAATATTTCATAGCGAAACTATCGTTTGCTTCCATATTTTCTGGTAAATAGCCGATGTTCATCTTATACCAACTGTCTTTCTTACCGAAAATCTTATTTGCCACTGAAATATTCACTTCATAATTTTGTTTTTGGACAATCATATCATAGACTTTGACTGCACCGAAAGCAGTCGTAGGTATGCCTATAAATAAGCAGGCCGCGGCGATTAAAATACGATTCCTTTTACGATTGACCTGCTGTTTTCTTGCATTAGAATCCAATGAAAAGTTCGATATAATCGTATTAAGCTTATCAGTCGGAACTTGAATCATGTCAATGTCTTCCTTAAACGATGGAATTTTTTCTGTCATCACTGTAAACCCCCTTCATTTTCTCCTTAAGTTTATCTAACCCACGCCGGATATTTGTTTTCACTGTTCCCTCTGGACATTTAAGCATCGCGGCGATCTGTTTAACCGTATAATCTTGATAAAACCTTAAAAGCAAGACCGTTTTATATTTTTCTTCAATTTCTTCCATAGCTTTAAGAAGATCTATTTGTTCATCAGATTTGAAAAATGAGGTATCACTAGTGTTTTCTAATACTGCTTGATTGATTGGAACTACTCTCTTTTTCTTTCTTAATAAATCAATCGCTGAATTAATCAAAATACGCGTCATCCACGTGGAGAAATATTCGTCATTTTTTAATTTTGACAGCGATTCAAAAGCTTTATAAATCGTTTCTTGAAACACTTCTAATGCATCATCTTCATTCCGCATATACACGTATGCCATCTTGTACAATTTTTCCTTCTCAAAATGTATTAATGTCTGAAATGCATTTATATCCCCTTTTTTCGCTTTGGATATTAATTCCAACTTAGTTTCCAATGTGGCACCTCCTTTTTCGTGTTCAAATATTAGATAAAACAGACACAAAAAACGATTCAAATAATACTTGAATTTTTTAATCCTGGGTATGAGTTTGAAGATTAAATAAACGCCTCGTCTTCATAAAAAATTTCAATAATTACTCATTTCATGACTAAATACTAATAATCCTCTTCAATATCCTTTTTAAAAAAATTATTCCAAAATCGGATGCCCGATTTTGGAATAACCCATTAAAAAGTAACTATAAAGTTTGGCACAAAAATAGCCCCGTTTTTCAACAGGGACTAATAGTGTTCCTTATTTTTATAAAACAAGTTGCGCCACACACTCAACATGGCTGGAGTGTATGTGGCAACACACGAGATGTTGGTGGGTTTATCAACATCTATAAACCTTTTTCTCAATAAACACCTTGCTTAAACAACGCACGCACTCGTTTAATCATTAGACCAAATTCAAGGATGCCACAGTAATAATTACGAAGTTCTCCCCTAACGTAAAGGCAAACCCTAGGATGAAATATATTTTGTTGTACTGACAAAAACCGTACCTGAGGGAAATATCACATACAGATCGTCAACAGCTATCATAGTAGACTAAAAGGATGAATACAACGATCTAAGGTGTTGCAACGAAGTATCTAACAATTATCTTACCTGGTATACTTAGGTCATTAGAGCAGGTTAATTTGATTACTCGATTTTCTACATATTTTGTATAAACTGGAGGGAATTAATGACTACAAATAAGGACTACATTCGTTATATTCGGGGAAAAGTGGGGCACGAGTTAATATTTCTCAACTTTGCTGGAGGTATAGTTTACAACGAACGAAATGAAATTCTTTTACAAAAACGGGGAGATAGAAATGAGTGGGGTTTGCCAGGTGGTGCTATGGAACTTGGAGAATCTCTTGAAGAAACCGCTAAACGAGAAATACTTGAGGAGACTGGATTAAATGTTAAGGTTGAACATCTTATTGGTGTCTACTCTAAATATTCTGGTGAGTTTCCGAACGGAGATAAAGCTCAGACTATCACTCATTTTTTTCAATGCAAGCCAATTGATGGGGAACTTAATGCAGATGGTATTGAGACTTTAGAATTAAAATACTTCCCATTAAACCAAATACCGAAATTATTTACAAAACAACACGAAGATGCCTTAGAAGATTGGCTTTCCAAAAGAAAAGGTGTATTTAAATAAGGTAATCTACGAAATCAATACTTCTCCATTAATCCTTCAGAACAATGATAAGGCAACAACCACGAGGGTTAGTTGCCTTCTCTTAAAATGAGTTGCGACACACACTCGACGTGTGTCGTCTGCGGAAACATATCAACTGGCTGTACTTCTACCGTCTTGTACCCGCCATCTTCGAGAATTCGCAGATCTCTTGCGAGGGTGGCTGGATTACATGAGACATACACAACCTTCTTCGGTTTCATATCGATGATGGTCTGCAGCAGTGCTTCGTCGCAGCCTTTGCGCGGTGGGTCGACAACCAAAACATCGGCACTGTTCCCTTCTTTATACCAGGCAGGTATGACTGTTTCTGCTTCACCAACTGCAAATTCCGCATTTGTAATCTCATTTAACTCGGCGTTTCGTTTTGCGTCTTCGATGGCTTCGGGGACGATTTCGACTCCGAATACCTTCTTTGCTTTTTGCGCTAAAAATAAAGAGATGGTTCCGATGCCACAATAGGCGTCTATGACGGATTCTTCGCCTGTCAGCTCGGCGTACTCAAGCGCTTTGTCGTAGAGTACCTTTGTTTGTTCAGGGTTGACCTGATAGAACGAGCGCGCAGAGATTGCGAACTTGATGTCTCCGATGTAGTCATAGATGACTTCGCTGCCCCAGAGGACCTCTGTTTGATCGCCCATGATGACATTCGTTTTCTTTGAGTTCACGTTATGGACAATCGATTTTACCTTAGGGAGCCTTGCAATGATTTCCTCGACCAGTTTGTTTCGCTGAGGAATCTCATTCGTCCTGGTCACAATGACAACCATCAACTCACCCGTTTGTCTGCCATAACGGGCCATGATGTGACGCAGCACGCCTTTGTGTTTTTCCTCATTATATGGCTGAATGCCAAGCTCACTAGAGATCTCTTTCACCGCCTGTACGGCTTCGTTGATTTCATCGAGATGAAGCAAACTCTCATTCGTGTCGACAATTTCATGGCTGCGCGGCTTGAAGAAACCTGCAATCAGCTTGCCATCCTTCTCTCCAACAGGCACCTGTGCTTTGTTCCGATAATGCCACGGGTTGTCCATTCCCAAAATCGGGTGTACCATAACATCCTCAAGCTTACCGATTCGGGTCAGCACTTGCTTTACCTGGTTTTCCTTATACTTCAGCTGGCCCTCATAACTGATATGCTGCAGCTGGCAGCCGCCGTATTTATGGGCATCCTCAGCCGGACAATCAACACGGAAGGTGCTTCTTTCAAGAATCTCCATCAGTCTTCCAAAGCCGTAACCCTTGTTCACCTTGGTTACTTTAATTTTTGCCTTTTCGCCCGGAAGTCCGCCCTGGACAAATATCGGGTAGCCGTCAATCTTGGCTACACCCGCTCCGTCGTGCGTCAAATCCTCAAATACTACATCTATAAAATCGTTCTTTTTAACCGGGATTGTTTTATTCATCATTTCAAGTCCTTTGCTGTGAATTAGCTAAGTCAGATTTTATCATATTAAAACAGGGATTGCGAAAGGCATTACCATGGTTTAAAAACTGAGGTGCAAAACGACAAGCCATTTTGCACCCTTTTCAAACATATTACCAGCCCTGCGGACCATACCCTCCGGACCACGGTGCTGATTGGTATCCATATCCGCCAACGCCCGGAGATCCCTGGTAACCATAAGCTCCATAACCGGGAGCACCCTGATAAACATATCCCAGACCTCCCTGGTAGCCGTATCCTGGGCCACCCTGGAAGCCATAGGCTCCATATCCCGGGCCACCCTGATAACCGTACCCTCCAAAACCGGATCCTCCTGGATATCCATACCCAGGACCATTAAGCAATTGTCCTCCCAGATAGCCTATACCAGCACCTAATAAACCAGCGGCAAGAGTCCCGGCACCGTCAGCTCCGAACGTTCTGGGATCATGAATATAACGCATGTTATTTGAATGCATATACATTTAAATTGTCCCCTCTCTATGGGTGTTTGTAATGTCCCTATAACACCCTATGTGAGCTTAGGCAAATGGTTTGGGTGATCTGCCTACTCTTTATGAAATTGGGCAGCCTTTCACTGGTTATGTAGGTAAACTACCATCTCTTCATCACAGATTACGAATAGGATAGTAAAAAAAGAGGGAGATGAATATGGACAATCTTGAACTTAAAATAAAAGAACTAGAGATGAAAATCGAGGAATTAGAAAGCCAGCAGGAAAACTTTCAGGAAACAGTCCAGAGCCAGCTGGACAATAACGATGTACGAACTCTAATGGAGCAAATGTTAGACGAAAAAGACTTTGTCACCGCCCCGGATATGGAACAAAGCTTAAGCAAAAGCCAGGTACAATTGATCAAGTGGATTGTCGGAACGGGAATCAGCTCAATTTCCATCATTATTGCTCTTTTTGAATTCTTAAAATGAAAAAGCGGAGGAGAAAATCCATCCGCTTTCCTTTTTACTGTACAGTGAATTCCTTCGACATTTCGTACTTCTTTCCGCCTTTTGGAGTCATCCACACAGTCAAAATATAATCACCTTTTTCAAGATTGAGCTCATGAAGGTCGATGTCATAAGTCAACGACTCACCCTGCTTCAACTTCTCTTCCCCCAATGCCTGTAAAAAGGATGCAACGCTTGAGAACAGAAATACCTCTTTGCCATCTTTCGTTTTTACCGAGTAATCATATCTTTGTGAGCTCGTAAATTCCAAAGTCACTTCTTCTTCCGTCTGATTCTTCACTTCATATTGAAAAATTAACGGGCTTTCCTCTGTCAAACTTGCAGCTATCTCTCCCGCCACGATTCCGGCACCTCCCTTATTCTCACTATTATTCGAAACCTGGTTCCCCGTTCCGCAACCAGTCATCAGCAACCCAAGCAGCAATATCATCAATAACTTTTTCATAGCCCGACCCTCCTGTTGATTGAACTCTTCATTATATTTGTCAGGAGAATGCTTCAAAAGGTTACATTTATTGATAAACTAAATAACCTATTCTTAAACAAAAGGGAGAAGTGCCTGTACACCTCTCCTTTCATTTAAGCTCTTTTATACTTTTTATCAAAATATTGCTGCAACCCGCTGCTTGTCATCGAGAAGGCTAATATGGTAATCCCTATGGCGATGGTGCCAGTAATCGGCAGCCACGGGTGCGACCAGATGTGATGTGTGATATCCACGAAGTAGGTTGGCCACACATTAGAAGTGTTCAGCGTCTTATATCCTCCACTGAGCTGAGAAACGAATTCAACACTTAGAAAGATTTCGATGATTCCGAGCTGGCCGATCAGAAACAGCGTTCTCCCTAAATCCGAGAAAAACTGGACTATGAAAGAAGGCCGGAGCGGCGGCCAGTAGTAGTTTTTTAGCATTGTCAGCGGCGATGAGCCCGAGACAATCCCTGCTTCCACATAAGGTCTTTTTGAAATATCCACCATTCCCTGATAAAAAATATCCGCAACCCTGCCCACTTCAATCATGGCCAGCACAATCAGTATCCAAAGATATCTGTTGTCCGAAAAAAGGATAAATGGAGTTCCAATGATCAAAATGACAAAGAAAATCGGCGGAATAAAGGAAAACAATCGATTCCAGACGATGAGGATTCGATGAAAGAATCGTGAATAAAAACTCGCCATCGCCAATGGAATTGCAACGATATAACGGATCAGGACGATTGCAAGGATGGTTAACAGCGTCTCTTTCGTTCCTAGCAGCAACCTGCTTAATAAATCGACACCATTGTGGTCAGATCCAATCGGAAAATCCGCCGATGGGGCAAACGGAGGAAGCTCAAAGCCCCCATCCTCCTTTTGCCTCATGACCGTATCTTTTAAAGAAGTATCCACGAACGGAAGGTAAGGTGCTATAAATGTAATGATCACTAGAAAAGACAATATGATCAAGCCAAATATCAGTGATTTATTCATGATTCATCTCCTGTGAAGCCGGGGTGACAAGACTTTTAAAAATCTGTGTGACCAGATTTGAAACCAAGATGATTGAGGCAAAAAAGACCGTATAACCAACAGCCGAGACTCCATCTACCATGATCTCCAGACCAATCTTGAAGCCTGTGCCCCTCAGTACCGCGTCATACAGACCATCTGCCGCCCCCTGGAAATCCATTAATTTTTCAACGATAAACAGGTTTGATAACACATAGAGTGTGATGGTGTTCGAATGCGCCAGAATTCTAGGGAACGAATTTTTCAAGATATGTATGAACAGGATTCTCATTCCGGAAGTTCCTTTAGACTGTGCGGTCCGAATGTAATCATTTCCCTGCTGCTCCTGTAAACTGACATTTGTGATATTCGCAAGGTAGAAAACAGGATAAATCAGCAAAAATAGAATTCCAACCACATAGGTTTCGAGTTTTTCACTGCCATATAAGGTCACATGGAAGAACAGCCCTTTTTCATATAAGAACATCAGGCCAATCTGGGCAACGATGATGAAAAAGAGATCCGGCATCGAGATGAATAACCACGTAGTCCCATTCCCAAGGAAGTTCAACTTTTTCTTTTGCATCCGGAAATCAAAGATTCCCTTTAAAACGCCAAGAACATAGGCCAGAATCAAAGTCGGAACTACCAAAAGCAAGCTTTTCCACGACTTGTCTGCAATCCGATCCGCGTACGACTGTCCAGGGACAAACTCTCCAAGCCCCGGATTTTCTTTTACAAAAGAAAAAAAACCAGTGATATTTTCAATATGCGTGTCCAATTCATAGTCGTAGCTCGCGGATTTGAACTGTCCGCCTTGTCCTGTCTCATAATTCGTCTTTGCCGGCAAAAATAAGATCCCAATAAACAGAAATACGCATACGACCCATAATACAAAATGCTCGATTGCCTTTTTAAAATAAACCATGAAGCCTCCTGATGGACTGTATTTTAATGAACTAATAAGCCGCAATGATCAAACAACAAACTACTTTTCTCTCAATCTCCCAAACCTTCATAGTGGAGGCCTTCATCAGGCAATTGCGCATCCGGTACGCCAACGCTTACCTGCTTGATTCCTTGATTGGTGACAGAATAACCGTAAATCCAGTCCTGCTCACTCTCGAATCTCACTTCCATATGATATGGATTATAATTCCGGCTCGTACGATAGCTGATACTGAATTCTTCTCCCGGATACCTCTTTTCCAGGTATTCAGTCAGCTGCTCGGTTTTAACACCAAGATGATAGTTAATCCAAAGAGGCCGAATCGCAAAAAACGCCAGCTCCATGACTATTACAAGCACTATCATCTTTAAAGCGGTATTCCGCTTCTTCTTGGGCAAAAAGTAAGCAACCCCCAAAAGCATCAACACTAATGCCAAAGCTGAAAATATCTCAATAACCGTAATCGGATGCATCAAATCACCAGCTTTCTTTGACACTAGTTATATTTTACCATTTTTAATTTTTCTGAAAAGTATTATTTTAATTTTGATGTTGGTAGAGTTAACACTTTCGGGCTCATTTCACTTCTTCATGTGAACCGTTTCTGCTCTTCCTCCCCTAACCGGGAACATTTCACTTCTTCATGTGCCCC
>NZ_BASE01000092.1 GCF_000813125.1 Mesobacillus selenatarsenatis SF-1 | reverse complement strand
GGTGCCCTAACAAGCAAAAATTTTGGAAATGAGGTAACCAATAAAGCAAATTTGCACCTGACTAGGCAGAAAGCCGTAATTTCGGTCGCAGCAGGTGATGCAACCACAGAAAAAAACTTTATTTTAAAGGGGAGGGAACATCGAGTGGCAAAAAGAAAACAATCCGGCACATGTGAATTATGCTGCCGGGAAGAGGTTGAGGTGACAGTCCATCATCTGATTCCTAAAGAAATGGGAGGCACTTTCATGCCAACTGCCATTCTATGTATCCCTTGTCATAAACAGATTCATGCTCTGTTCACGAATGAAGAGCTTGCAGCGGGTTTGAACACGATTGATCGACTCCGCTCCCATCCTGAATTGCAGAAGTTTTTGAAATGGATAAAAAAGCAGCCTTCTACAAGGCTGCCGAAAATTTCAAAATCTAATGCGCGAAAAAGAAATAAGCGCTAGTTATTTCCTACTGTCGGCTGGTCAATCAGGTTGGCATCCAGGACATTGCTGGCGCTTAATCCATTATTCGTGACTATGAATCCGCCAGTATTGAATCCACCTTGCCCAGCGACTGTTTTTGAATTGCTTTTTGGCGAGATGAACAGCGTGTCGCCAAACTGCACCGTCCCGCCGCCTACATTCAATATTTGCACAGGACCTATTATTGCTGGCATTGAAAACATCCTTTTCTGCTTTTGTTTAGTCTTTTTTTAAAAGCTGATTTTGCTGTTCTAAACTGATAGATGTTCAGTGATAAAGACTAAGCTCCATAATAAATCTATATGCCTTCTTCACCTGAATTGTTATTACGGGGCAGAAGCTGGCGTATATGCTTAACCCGTGCTTCCATGGCTATATTGCGGCTGTTTCCAAGGTGAACAATAGAAGAGGAAGAGGCTCCCAGGATATCAATATTCCGAACCTTCAATACAGGGTTAAGGTTGTGGGTTGAGAAAATAATTTCTTCATCTGGTGGTTGAAATGGAATCGCTTCTGAAAAGACGGGAAACGCATCGAAGTTACCTTCATTGTCAAAAAATATTTCTGCCTCTCTTTGCACGGCCAATGCCCTTGAGACCGCCAGTATTTGCTCCGAATCACCAATCTGGAAAATTGAGGAGAAGGATACCGAGTCAATTTTGATATGGTCAACACATGTTATTCTTTGAAGCATAGCGATTACGATATATCCGGCGATAATGGGACAAAAGGACCGACAATCAACGATTCAGCAGGTGTGTCAAAGGTAGCTGCGAGCTGGATTGTTTCAGCGTCCCCAACCATCAACAGGGAGGAGCTCGACACACCGATAACCCTGATGTCACCAACACAAATATCCCGGTTATAGACTTGGAAATTCATTATGAACGTCCTTCCTTTACACTATCCGGCAGGTTTTTCAGGAAGAGGAATACACCATTCTGGATTTCCTGTTTAAGCAAATCAATCACCTTTTCATTCAGCTGAGGGCTTAGTTCAGTTCCTCTTTCACTTGATGATTGTTCCTGTAAATGTTGTGCCACTCTGCCAGACAACTGTTTTTTAATATCATTTTTTATGAACTCAAAATACGAATCATCTACACTGATTCCCAACTCCGTTTGGGCACCTCGGTAAATATTCTCCAAATCAGATTCAAGATATTGGTTCAGTGCTGTTTCAATCTCGATTGTCCTTTTAAATAACTGCTTTGGCGGAATCGGAACATTCACAGATTTTTGATCAACGGAAAAATCTTCGATCCCATCCAATTCTGAGGGGTTCAAGCCGATATTTAAGGTTCCTTCGAGCGTTTCCACTTTTAACTGGTCGAACTTATACTCGATATTTCCGATTTGAACCGGAGGCCGCTCCTTAATTGCAGCAATTTCCTGTTGCAGCTCTAAAACCATCTTCTCCAATCTGGCAGTCTTTCTGCTCTGGTGTTCCACATATAAATGCAGCTTCTTTACATATTGATAGAATTCCGTGTTCAAACGAATCACCTCGCCTCGACCCAGCATTTTGACACTAGTTTAATTTTTACGGACAGGAGCTTGCAGTGGTACGGCTGGAGCTTCCAGTGTGCCTCCAGGTACACCCTCCATGCCAGTTGAAATTTCCGTAGGGTGGACAGCCTCTGGAGCAGGTGCTGTGAATCCCCCAGTGTTATAAAGGTAAGAAACTGGCTTTATCATTCCTGCACTGCCAATTTGCAAAACAGAAGAGTTTGTGATTCCATCAATTCTCAGTTGGTTGATATTGATCGATTGTTGTATATAAAAATTCATTGTACTCACCCGCATTATACATTCAGATAATTGCCTTGATCGACGGCATCCTGATCATACGTATTTGTTGAACTTTGATTATTGTACACGGTCAATCCATCTCCGGTATTGAATGAACCAGCACCGGAAAAAGTTTTAGCATTGGAAACCGGGCTTATTCTGTAAACATCGCCTATGTGGAAGACAGCGCTGTTTCCCAGGGAAATGACCTGTGCGACTCCGACAATTGCTGGCATTTGCAACACCCTTTAATTAGATTTCTTTAATATCCTATGTGCCCAGACAAAGAATGTGATTAAAATGCCTATTGTGTTTACAAGGCTCTTTTCACAGACTTTTTCCTTTAAAAAACGGTGTTGGAAATTTGGTTTCTTTCTAATAGCTTCTGTTCAGATAAGGTCCTAAGCTAAAATACAATTCAATCAAAGCGAAGGCTGCCTTGAAGAAAATACTTGTTATATAACAGACATAAATTTATATAACAGAAGCGATAATATGTTAATATATTTATATATTTAGAATTATAAAATTATTCTATAGGAGGCAGATTATGAACGTTCCATTGCTGTTGAGCCAGTTTCTAGACCGTGCTGTGTCGCTTTACGGCGACAAGAAAGCCATTTTTTCTGAAGACAGGGCGCTTACATATTCTGAGTTGAATGAAAGGGTGAACAGGCTTTCGGATGGATTAAGAAATCTTGGAGTGTGCAAGGATGAACGGATTGCCTATCTTGCCCCCAATTCGATCGAAATGCTGGAAGGTTTCTATGGTGTATTCCAGGTTGGCGGAATCATGGTCCCGTTGAATATTCGGCTGAAGCCGGAAGATTATTTGTTCATCCTTAACCACAGTGAATCAAAGGTTTTGTTCGTGGACCAAGATTTATATCATTTAATCCAGCCAATCAAGGATCAGCTCGAAAGCGTTCAGCACATTATTGTCCATTACATGGATGATAGCCTGGATGAAATTAGTTATGACGAATGGCTTTCAAAACATTCTTCTGAAACGTTCAAACGTGAAGAGCTTGATGAAAATGATGTCTGTAGTCTGCTTTATACAAGTGGGACGACTGGGAATCCAAAAGGAGTCATGCTCACGCACCGGAATAATTACCTCCACGCTCTTAGCACAATGCACCATTTACGCGTCAGCGATGAGGATGTCCTCCTGCATGTCCTGCCTATGTTCCATGTTAACGGGTGGGGATCGCCATTCTATTACACAGCGAACGGCGCTTCGCAGGTGTGCCTGCGAAAAACGACCCCTGAGACAATTTTTAACGCGTTGGAAAAACACAAAGTCAGCGTCATGCACATGGCTCCAACTGTGTTGAATGCGCTGCTTCAGTTTTATGAAAAGATTGTCCCGAGCATCGAACAGCAGGTACGGGTGATCATTGCTGGTTCTGCTCCGCCACCAGCATTCGTTACCCGGGTGGAAAAGGAACTGGGCTGGGAGTTCATCCAGGTATACGGCATGACAGAATCCTCCCCTCTAAGCACAATTTCAACTGTCAGGTCCCATTTGAAGCAGCTTCCTTTGAATGAACAATACCGAATGAAAGCAAAAGCAGGTATATCAATGATTGGCAGTCAGGTAAAAGTCGTGAATGATCATGGCGATGAGGTTGCCCATGATGGCAAGGAAATAGGTGAAGTCATTACCCGAAGCAATGGAGTCATGAAAGGGTACTGGAAAAATGAAGAGGCGACGATGGAAACGATCCGTAATGGCTGGCTTCATACCGGGGACATGGCAACGGTCGATAAATACGGCAACATTGATATCGTCGACCGCAAGAAAGACGTCATCATTAGCGGAGGCGAAAATATTTCCTCCATCGAAGTTGAGGGGGTATTATATGACCATCCGGCTGTCCTTGAAGCAGCAGTGATTGCTGTTCCTCACGAAAAATGGGGCGAGACTCCGCATGCATATATTGTGCTTCGTGAAAATGAGCAAGTCTCAGAACAGGAGCTCATTGCTTTTTCGAGAGAAAAACTTGCCCATTTTAAAGCAATTACTGGAGTCACTTTCGTAAAAGAACTGCCGAAAACGGCTTCAGGAAAAATTCAGAAGGTCCATTTACGGAATGAATACTGGGAAGCAAATGGCAAGACTGGCAGATTAGTAAATTAATAGCCTGAAGGGGGACTGCCTTGCTTGTGGCGTCCCCTTTCTCTATTACCTTTGGCATGATGGTATATTGTGTGATATACATAGATTAGATGTAAACTATTGGATGGAATGAGGGGGAAGATGGAGATTAACGGACAGGTATCCGGAAATAGGGTTGTTTCAATTGACCGGATGCGAGGCTTTTCATTATTGGGGATATTTCTTGTAAATATGATTTCATTCCATTCGCCCTATTTTTATATTGATCCAGAAACATGGTGGGATGGAAAAGCAAATTTATTTACATACAAGTTCATTGATTTATTTATCCAGGCTAGCTTTTACCCGCTATTTTCAATGCTGTTTGGGTATGGGTTGGTTATTTTAAGAGAGCGAACGCTTGAAAAAGGCCTGAGCTTCAATCCTCTTGCATTAAGGAGACTCTCGATCCTATTGTTGATTGGGGTCATCCATGCATTCTTGATCTGGCCAGGTGATATTCTCATAACCTATGCAGTATGCGGTTTTGTTTTCCTTCTGTTTATTGGCTGGAGTGCAAAGAGGCTTCTCATTGCCGGATTGGTTTTATACATAGTTCCAAATATTCTTTTGTTGTTGATGCTCGGTGCTGCATCAGCCGTTGACGGTGGAGAGGGATTTTCAATGTATGACGCACAAGCTGCAGAACAGACAATAACTATCTATCAAAATGGCAGCTTTGCTGAAGTGACACATCATAGAATAACTGAATGGTACAAAAATAATAACCTGTTTGGATTGTTCTTATATTTGATCACTATCCTTCCTCTGTTCATGGTTGGAGCCGGGGCGGCTAAGCTCAGACTGTTTGAAAATGTACGGGACAAAAGGAGGAAGCTTGCAGCCGCTGCAGCTGTACTCGCAACTCTTGGCCTGCTGATCAAAGCAATTCCATACATGTATGGAAAAACATTGATGACGGATTATGCGCAGGATGTTTTTGGCGGGGCGATGGTCGCGATGGCGTATGCACTGATCATTGCGCTGATTTCTGAGCTTAAACGATTTGACAGACATTTCTACCCGCTGGAAGCTGCGGGGAGGATCTCAATCAGCAATTACCTATTCCAGTCCATCGTTTCGACATTGATTTTTTACAGTTATGGACTAGGATACTATGGGGAATTGTCCATTTTCTCGGGAACAATGCTTGCGCTTGGAATTTATGTGATTCAGTTGGCATTTAGCAGTTGGTGGGTCAAAAGATTTTACTATGGACCTGTCGAATGGCTGTGGCGCAGTGGCACATACATGAAGAAACAGCGTTTTAAAAAGGGAGAAGCCTGATGGAGAAGGTCATCATCATCGGCTGCGGAGGCGCAGGAAAATCGACACTGGCCCGGAAGCTCGGAAAAATACTTAACTTAAAGGTGTATCATCTTGATGCAATGTACTGGAAACCGGGCTGGGAAATGACTGCAAAGGATGAGTGGAAAGAACTAATTCAGCAAGTGATTGAGGAAGATTCATGGATCTTGGATGGCAACTACGGGAGTACGATGGATTTGCGGGCACAAGCGGCTGACACCATCATCTTCCTCGATTACTCTGCTCCAAGATGCCTGTATGGAATTTTTAAAAGGAGAATCATGTATCACGGCAAGTCAAGGCCAGATATGAATGAAGGCTGTCCGGAGAGACTCGATTGGGATTTTATCAAATGGGTCGCAAATTACAAGCGTGAAAAATCTCCTGGCATTATTGTGAAGTTAAAAGAACTCAAGCTTCAAGGAAAAGAAATCATCCATTTAAAAAATACTCGTGAAACAGAGAAATTCATAAAAGAGCAGTCAATTAAAGGGGGACGAAAACATGAAATTAGCCACATATAAAAATGAATCTGGCCAGTTTATTGGGATTGTCAATGCAGAAGGGACCCACGTTCTGCCACTTCGGGAAGCCTATGAAAAAATGGGTGGTCAACCAGCGATACCGGCTGATATGCTAGAAGCTATTTCAATGGGAGAAGTGTTTTATCAGGGAGCGGAAAAAATCCTTCAATGGGTAAGCGAGAACAATCTGGACAGCGAGCTATACATCCCGATTGAATCAGTTGTATTGCTAGCGCCGATTCCGCGTCCGTCCAAGAATATTTTCTGTGTGGGCAAAAATTATGCCGAGCATGCGATTGAAATGGGCAGCAAGGACGATATCCCTCAGCACGTAATGGTGTTCACGAAAGCACCAACTACTGTCATTGCCCATGGTCAGAACATCGATGAGCATAAAGAACTGACAGAGCAACTGGACTATGAAGGCGAGCTCGCAGTCATCATCGGCAAAAAAGGAAAAGCAATCAAAAGGGAAGAGGCTTTGGGTTACGTGTTTGGATATACAATCATTAACGATGTGACTGCCCGCGACCTCCAGGCAAAACACAAACAGTTTTTCATTGGTAAAAGCCTTGATACCACTTGCCCGATGGGGCCGTGGATTGTCCATAAATCAGCAATCGCAAATCCGAACAACCTGGATATTAAGACCTCAGTAAATGGAGAAGTGAGACAGGATTCCAACACGGAAAACTTCATTTTCCCGGTAGAAGAGGTCATTGCAGTGCTCTCCCAGGGAATGACACTTGAGCCAGGGGATATCATTGCTACCGGAACACCAGCAGGCGTAGGCAAAGGCTTCAAGCCGCCAAGGTTCCTAAAGGCTGGAGATACAATTGAAATTACTGTTGAAGGGATTGGGACATTAAAAAATAGGGTAACAAAGTAATCTAGTATGTAATCGATCCTCCTTATTCTAAGGAGGATTTTTTTATTATACTATTATAATATTTAAAATATTTTTTATTTTCTGTAATTTTATGCAGGAGTTTTTACCTATGCATGAGAATACTAATTGTGGCAGTGATTGAATGTTCATTCAGTCGCTTTAACATATATATAAAGATCTCATGGGGGAATATGTATGAATTGGTTTAGCTTGTTCTTGGCCCAAATGACCCAGCTTGCATCGAATAAAGGTGTGCTCTATTCAGTTATAGCCGCTTTGTTGGTGCCGATCGTTTATGGAGGAATCCTGCTGTCACCAGATTGGGGACCATATGATAATCTTTCCAACCTGCCAGTTGCGGTCGTCAATAATGACAAAGGTGCAATGTCCGGGGACGAGGCACTTAATGTTGGGGAAGACCTTGTTGCAGACCTGAAGAAAAGTAATGACTTAGGCTGGAAGTTTGTTGATTCAGAGGAAGCAGAAAAGGATTAAAAAGCTTTGAGTATTACATGGTCATTGAAATACCTGAAGACTTCTCTGAAAGAGTGACGACGGTTTTGGAACCAGATCCGAAAAAATTGGAACTCAATTATATCCAAAATGAGGGCCTGAATTTCATGGCAGCTCAGGTCACAAAAAGTGCAACTGAAAAGTTAAGGGAGAAGCTGGCTAACAAGATAACCGAACAGTATGTAAATAATATATTTGCAAGTCTTGGTGACGTATCTAATGGATTCAATACAGCTGCTGATGGATCTGCCCAACTCCATGATGGAACAGCAGAACTTCATGATGGAACAGGGCTTCTATTGACCTCTCTTAATGAGAAGTCAGCGGATATTTCCAAGCTTGCAGCTGGAACTCTGGAACTGAAAAGCGGTAGTGGCCAATTGGCCAGTTCCTTAACTGGAAAACAAGGAGATATAACCAAGCTGGCGAAAGGTTCAAAAGACTTGAAAGATGGGACCAGTCTGCTATTAAGTTCCCTTAATGAAAAATCCACAGACATTACAAAGCTGGCTGATGGATCAGCAGATGTAAATGCGGGGACTGGATTGCTACTGCAAAAGCTTAAAGAAGGACAGCCGGGTATTACTCAACTGGCTGCTGGAGGTAAGTTATTAGATGAAAAAATGCCAGAACTCAAGGGTGGGACAGAAAGTGTATTAGCTGGGCTGCAGGGAGCACAGCAGGCTGTTAAGGCTAAGATAGGACCTGGAACGGCATCAGTCGCAGGTGGAATTGAAGAAGTAATTAAGAATTCACAGAATCTGGGGAATAATCTACAAGGATTAACTGCACTCTTAGAAGCTTATTTTGCCAATAACCCTGGATTAAGCTCAGATCCAGAATTTTTAAAGATTTTAGGCACAAGCCGAGCAATCAGAAATGCTGCTACAAATCCTGAAAATGCCGCAAAACTTCAGGAGCTGCAAGCCGGAGCGAATCAAATTGCAGCAGCGTTCAATGAAAAAATTCCTGCAGAACAAGGATCATTGGCATCAGGAATTAATCAATTGGTAGTAGGTCAGTCATTAATCAACAATGGAGTAACTGATTTGGCAGCAAAAGCCCCTACACTGGCTGCCGGAACAGCCAGTGTAGCAGCTGGCTGGGATGAAATGATCAAAAACGTTGGATTACTACACGAAGGAACATCTCAAATCGCTGCTGGAAATAAGTCGGTCAATTCAGGCTGGGGAACTATCACAGCAGGAGTGAAGGAGCTTGATGGAGGAGCGGCATTAATTTCAGCGGGAAATCAAACGGTAGATAAAGGCTGGAGGGAGCTCACAGCAGGTGCAGCGAAAATCCATTCTGGAGCAGTCCAAGTCAGCGATGGAAATATCAGCGTTGAAAAAGGCTGGGGAGAGCTGACTGATGGAGTAACAAAATTGAATGAAGGAGCAGGAAAACTTTATGACGGAAGCGGCCAATTGGCGGCTGGATTAAAGGATGGAGCTGAGGAAACAGGTAAAATACAAGCTGACGAAAAGAATATAAGCATGTTTGCTTCACCAGTTGAATTGGTTAGTAACAAGGTTCACGAGTATTCTCTTTACAGAGATTCCACTGCACCATATGTTATGACACTCGCATTATTCATAGGGATATTAATAATGTCAATGTTCATCAATTTCAAAAAGCCTAAGGAACTAAATGCATCTAAGATAAGCTGGTTCGCTGCGAAATTTTTGAATCTTGCATCCCTAGCTGTGGTTCAGGCAATCCTTCTATCCATTGTTGTTCTCGCATTGTTGGGGTTGGAGGTTACAAATCCAGCAGGATTCATACTGTTCGCTGTAATAGTTAGTATTGTATTTACGGCCATTGTTATGTTCTTTGCTTCGTTTGGGAATATAGGCCGATTTATTCTATTGGCATTGGTTGTCATGCAGCTTTCGACAACTGGAGCGAATCTTCCAATTGATATGCTGCCTGAGTATCTCCGCAGTATAAGTGTTTACTTGCCATTTACGTATTCGATTGCAGGATTTAAAGCTCTTATTTCATTGAATGGATTTACTATGGCGATGATTAACCTTGGGGTTCTTCTTGGTTATCTAGTAATCTTTGCTTTGATGACCTTTACTGTCTATGCATTTAAGACAAAAGAAGAACCGCAACATACCGATTTGGCTATGTAATGGCTGGGGACGCCCTGGATAGGGTGTCCCTTTCCATTGTACAGTTCAAGTTGTTACCATATATTTATGAAATTCCTTTTGAATATGATATGATATTTTAGAATTTACTATTAGGAGGACGGGTACATGATACATGCCCATATGACAGCTTGGTTTTTGGCTCTTGTTTTATTCTTCGTAGCACTGGGACTACATAAAAGCGGTAAGGAAAAAGGCGCTAAAATTGTCCAGATGGTCCTTAGACTGTTTTACGTGCTGATCCTATTGACTGGATTCTGGCTTCTTTTCAGCATCAATATCGACTTGATGTATGTGTTGAAAGCAGCAGTAGGCTTGTGGGTTATCGCAATGCTGGAAATGATTTTAATACGTACAAAAAAGAACGAAAAAGCGTCAGTATTATGGATCCAATTCATTGTCGCAGTTCTACTTGTACTATATTTAGGTTTCTCACTTCCACTTTGAACAGATATGTTCTAATAGTGAAATTGTCGAAAGAAAGCTGTCTTTATAGGCAGCTTTTTCTTTTTTTGTCATATCTTAACCCTGTAAAATATGATAATTTAAGAGAAGGGTTATTGGAGAAATATAATAATTGGAGAATGCAATGGCTACGACAAAAAGCTGTGCTTACGATAATGACGGACAACTTAATAGCTTTATAGAGGGCAATTCATTCAAAGAACACCGAAATGTACTGGTGCAGATTTTTTTTAGTCAAAAAGAAAAACCAGTGTTTCAGCACTTGGAGCAATTGCTTAAAAAACATCTGCCTGCCTCTACTGTGCTGAGCTGTGAAGCTGATGGCTGTTTCACAGAAGACAAACAATGCATCATCTCATTTACAGTTTTCGATAACCAGGAACTTAATCCTAATTTTCAAGATCAGGATACCATCAACACGCTGAACTATCTTGTGGAGTCTTCACAACAAGACATTCTTCAGCTTAACGAAAGCCTCAAAGTTTCCGAGCAATACTATCGTTCGTTGTTTGATAATAATGGCGATTTTGTCTATTCAACTGATTTGATAGGGAATTTTACAAGTATCAATCAGTCATTTATGAAAACCTTTGGCTACACCGAAAATGAACTTATTGGCAGGTCAGCACTCGACTTTATCAACCAGGAAGATGTGCACCGTGCCAAAATGCATTTTATTCAGGCGCTTAAGGGGAAAGATCAGACCTACACAATTGAGATTCAGGTCAAGAGCGGTGAAACCCAGATTTTTCAGATTAAAAATATTCCGATTACGGTAAATGGTGCATGTGTAGGAACGTATGGTATTGGCCGGAATATTACAACCCAGAAAAAAACAGAGGAAAAGATCATTCAGCTTGCCTACTATGACCAGGATACGGGATTGCCGAACAGGATGAGGTTTACCGAACAGCTCGAAGAAATGATTCACCGTGCCAGGCATAAGAAAGAACTCCTTGCCGTACTTGTAATTGATATTGACCGTTTCAAAATCATCAATGACAGTCTCGGGCATTATGCTGGTGATATTGTTTTGAAAGAACTGGCAGAAAGAATCCAGGATCGACTTCCAGAAGGTGCTTATCTCGGAAGATTCAGCGGCGATAAGTTCACAATGCTGCTGACAGAGAATGTCAGCATCGATCAGACGACAAGAACAGCCAGGGAATTGCAGAATCTTATTTCAATGCCTCTGTTTTACCAGAATCAGGAATTCATCGTCACCGCAAGCATAGGAATCAGCTCTTTCCCAGGGGATGGTCTTGATGAGCATGTACTGCTGAAAAATGCGGATATTGCGATGAACCGCTCGAAAAATCAAGGCGGGAATAAGATTACTTACTTCTCAACCGGCATGAATGACCAGGCAATGGTTCGGCTTGAGCTTGAAAGCTATTTAAGGAAAGCGCTTCAAAAGAATGAATTCCATCTTTGCTATCAGCCGCTTATGGACTTGAAATCCGGGGAGATTACCTGTACAGAAGCGCTTATCCGCTGGCAGCATCCGCATCTTGGCCTGGTTTCTCCGGCACAGTTTATTCCTCTGGCAGAGGAAACAGGATTGATTGAGGAGATCGGGGCATGGGTGCTGACCACCGCATGTGTCCAGACAAAAGCCTGGCAGCAGAATGGATTCCCTAATTTAGGCATCTCTGTAAATGTATCAGCCTATCAGTTCCAGCAGCATGCTTTTATTGGACAGGTGATTCAAGCCCTGGAGACTTCTCAGCTTGACCCAGGATACCTTTCCCTGGAACTGACAGAAAGCGCGATGCTGAAAGATATCGTCTATAGCATTTCAGTAATGAAATCATTACAGGAACTCGGGGTAAAGGTTTCGATTGATGACTTCGGGACAGGTTATTCGTCATTAAGCTATTTGCGCAATTTGCCAATCGATACTCTTAAAATCGACCAGTCATTTATCAATAATCTGCATGATGACCCATCAGATATTGCAATCGTCAAGGCAATCATCACGATGGGACAGGGACTCTCAGTCAAAATTGTTGCCGAGGGTGTAGAAACACATGAACAGCTGAACCTTTTGAGAGATTTGGATTGCCATTATGCCCAGGGGTACTACATCCAGAAGCCGCTTGATATAGCTGATTTCGAAAAAGGCTTCAGGACTGTGGAAAAAGTTGAGTATACCGTAAAATAAATTGAGAGCCTGCACAATGAGTGCAGGCTCTTTTTGATGAAAAAGGAGAAAGAAAAATTCACTTCGAGAATTGTCCAGCTCCAGCGCCTAGCACCTCGAGTCGCTTCGGTCCGCCCAATGAAGTCAAAGAACGACTTCATTGGGCGGCCCTCCAGCGCTTGTCGGTGCTGACCAAGGCGCTTACACTTTTCTTCAAGAAATTCTCTCAATAACGGTCCGTTTCCCGTTGTTCAAGGTCAATTCGAACCTGTCATTTTGTGTTTCAAAGTAGTCAAAGTGATGTTGTACACTGCAGATGAATTCTTCATTATCAAGAATTAAAAAATTGACTCCTGAAACTCCCTTTTCATGATCAAGGAAGGTCAGGTGGTTATAACAATAAATGCAATCATAAATCGAAAAGTTGAGCGAATTCAATGTATTGATAAATTGGACAAAAGCTTCATCATTCAGCTCATCAAGCAGACGCTCGAATGAATAGATCAATTGTTTCCTGATCCTGATCATTTCCTGGTCCTGTAAAGTGATTTTTTCACTGCCGGTTTGGATGCAGCCGTTATCCAGCAAAAAACCTTTGCACCATTTATTGTTTCGCTGCACTTCAACCTCTTGATGGATGAATTCATCGACAAGTGCGGCCTCTTCTGTTTCTTCATCAAAGAAAACCCATTGTGAATTAATATATTCTACTGTCCCGGCGTTGAATGCACGGGGCTGGAATTCAATTAGATTGCTTCGTTGTTGTCGATTCATTTGGATCCTCCGTTAATTATCGCTCACCTTCTTTGTAGACAGATTTTGGCGAATTTATAACATGTTTTAAAAGATAGGCAATTAACCAGTTGGGATGTTTGTGCATAAGATGAGTAATGCTTAAGCAATTGTCTAGTTCTGAAAGTGCTTATTGACATTAAAAAAGTTCCGCTGAAAGGAATGATCAAAAAATGTGTGGAATAACTGGCTGGGTAGACTATCGTAAAAATTTGGATCATGAACGGGAGACCATGGCAAAAATGGCGGAAACTTTAAGCAAAAGAGGTCCCGACGATACCAATGTATGGGCTTCAGGGCATGCTGCGCTGGGTCATAAAAGGCTGGTCGTTGTCGATCCTGAGGGCGGCAAACAGCCAATGACCAGAACACAAGGAGATAACCGGTATACCATTTGTTATAACGGAGAACTTTATAATACGGAAGACCTCAGAAAAGCACTGATATTAAAAGGATATTCTTTTAACGGTCATTCTGATACAGAGGTTTTGCTTACTTCTTTCATGGAATGGAAGGAAAACTGCCTGGAGCATTTAAACGGGATCTTTGCATTTGCTGTTTGGGATCACCAGCAAGAACAATTGTTCATTGGCCGCGACAGACTTGGTGTGAAGCCGCTGTTTTTTCTTGAAACAGCATCTGGACTTATGTTTGCTTCTGAACAAAAGGCGCTGCTAGCACATCCGGAAGTGAAGGCTGAGGTAGACAGGGAAGGACTTTGTGAGGTGTTTGGGCTTGGACCATCCCGTTCTCCAGGGGCAGGTATCTTTAAGAACATGAAGGAGCTTCGGCCGGGTCACGGTCTGACTTTTTCAAAAAATGGGCTGAAAATCTGGAGATATTGGAACGTTAAAAGCGAAAAACACACTGATACTCTTGATGAGACAGCTGAAAAAGTGCGGGGATTGTTTACGGATGCTGTTACAAGACAGCTAGTTTCAGATGTGCCGCTATGCACATTCCTCTCAGGCGGACTGGATTCAAGCGCAATCACCGCTATTGCTGCGAATCATTATAAGGCAGAGGGTAAGGGCAGCCTGCATACTTACTCGATCGATTACGAAGGCAATGAAAAGTATTTCAAGGAAAATGAATTTCAGCCAAATGCTGACGCCTTCTGGATCAATAAAATGACGGAAACATTTGGTACAGTTCATCATAACAGCATCATCTCCCAGCAAGATCTGGCAGGTTATTTAACAGAAGCTGTCCATGTCCGGGACCTGCCAGGAATGGCAGACATCGATTCATCACTTCTCTGGTTCTGCCGGGAAATCAAACAGGATTTCACCGTAGGACTTTCAGGTGAATGTGCTGATGAGATTTTTGGCGGCTATCCATGGTTCCACAGAGAGGAAGACCTGAATAGACCAGGGTTTCCGTGGATGCGGTCGATTAATGAGCGGCAAAACATGTTGAGGGACCACTGGCGGAAAAAATTGAGTCTTGAAGATTATATGATGGAAAAATTCAACGATACGATTGCAGAGGTGCCGATACTGGATGGGGAAAATCGAGTAGAGGCTCAGCGGAGACAATTATTCTATCTGAATATCATCTGGTTCATGACAACACTTCTAGATCGGAAGGACCGGATGAGCATGGGTGCAAGCCTTGAAGTGAGGGTTCCATTTGCCGACCACAGGCTTGTGGAATATGTCTGGAACATCCCTTGGGAAATGAAAATGCACGGCAACAGGGAAAAAGGAATCCTGCGCAAAGCATTGGAGGGCACATTGCCTGATGAAGTTTTGTACCGGAAAAAGAGTCCATATCCGAAGACTCACCATCCGGCCTATACCCAGGCAGTACAGGGGATGCTGTCAGATTTCATGGGTGATTCGAACAGCGCACTGCATGAATTCTTCGACAGGGCCACACTCCAGAAAATGATTGAGTCAGAGGGAGCATCCTTCAAAGTGCCATGGTTCGGCCAACTGATGACAGGTCCGCAGCTGCTGGCACAATTAGCTCAAATCCATATCTGGTTCAGGGATTACAATATTAATATATCAGACTAAAAAAGCAAGCCCGTGATAGGGCTTGCTTTTTCTATGCTGAACTGGAAAAAAACCTTTAAAATTTCCAGTTCGCTATAATAATTCGATTTTCGCTATAAAAGAAAAATTTTCGCTATAAAAATTTGGATTTCGATTTAAAACCCGGAAAACTATTGTCCTATTCATCCTATTTTCTATAAGCAAGAACGTTTGGTTTCTACTCGAACACTTTTTGGTATTAAATCAGCGTATTTTTACCTATTTTGCTGGAACAAACGACTTTTTCACCCACACTCTGGATTTCCAGCGCCACAGCATAAGCAGTCCGCGCAGCCACTCGTCCGCAATGAAGGCGATCCATATCCCAACCAGCCCCATACCTAGATGTATTCCCAGGAAGTAAGACAAGGTAACGCTGACTCCCCACATTGAGAGGATTCCCATATAAACAGGGAACTTCACATCTCCGGCTGCCCGGAGTGAACTAATAAGTACCAGGTTGAAAGATCTGCCGGGCTCAAGGATGATTGTAAGCAAAATCAATGTGGTGCCGAGTTCGATGATGCTCATATTATCCGTGAAGATTCCCAGCAGGTCTTTGGAAAAGAAGGAGACAAGCGCAGCAGTAGCGATCGAAATGATAATCGCCAGCTTCAAGCTTTTCAGTGCGCGCTTATATGCATTCTCAATTTCTTTTGCGCCAACCATGTGGCCAATCAGGATCTGTGTGCCTTGGCTGATGGCGATACTGAATAGGAAGATGAACATCATGACGTTTTGTGTATAAACTTTTGCCGTCAATGCCTGGGTTCCAAGGGTAGCAATAAAATACGTGATTACCATCTGCGACCCATTGTAGCTCAAATGCTCACCGGCAGAAGGAATCCCGATATTAAGCAGGTTTTTCAAATGTTTTTTTGGAAAACTAAAAAGCATCGATACTGGCAATGATCCAGGGACTCGCTTGGTCATGACATAAATGGCAGCCAACAATCCGAGGATCCGGCTGACAGTGGTGGAAATCGCCACACCTTCTACACCCAGGACAGGGAAGCCGAATGGCCCGAAGATGAACAAATAGTTGCCGATGACATTCAGCACATTCATCCCGATCGTGACATACATGATATCACGGGTAAAGCCATAGCTGCGGATAATGCTGCTGACTGTCATGATCAGCGATTGGATGAATGAAAATCCGCCGACAATTTTCAGATAGGAGTTGGCTTCCTCAAACAGCTCAGGCGGCAGATCCATTAATCTTAGCAATTGCTCGCTGAAAATAAAAACAGCCGCACTCAGAATCAATCCGAATACTAGATTTGCGCCGATTGAAACCGCTGAAACTTCACGGGCATCGTCATCCATTTTTGCGCCAAGGTTCTGCGCAACCAGAATTGCAGTGCCAGTCGCGATGAAGCCGAACATAACGATGACCATGGAAAGAATCTGGTTTGATACCCCGACTGCAGCCACGGAATTATCCGAATACTGGGAAAGCATCAGCGTATCCGCATTTCCCATCAGCATATAAAGCAGAATTTCAATAAAAAGAGGCCATGTAATGGCAAAAAGTGAAAGTTTAGCAGTTTTATTCTTCATGTTTTACATCTCCAAGTTGTAATCCTTTTATTATACAGACAAAAGGAGAGATTTGAAGTGAAAAACCTTCGTTTTCCGAAAAAATATTTATGGGAAATTAACCAATTCCGCGATTATTAAGAGGAATTCTCCGAAAACACCTCTTAATTCCGCGAAACCCTGGGTTAATTCCGCGAAAACACCTCTTAATCCCGCGAAAAACACCATTAATTCCGGGAAAGTAGAAAATAAACACTAAAAGTATTAAAAGTAAATACACCTAAAAAGAGAAAACCCCTTTCTCTCAGACAGGAAAGGGATTCTCTTATTTAGAACTGGAACAATGCAAATCCATTTGCAGCAATCTTGGCTGTGAGATCATCACTCTCAGCTGCGTATTCTTCGCCAGTATAGATATTGGCGATTTTCCTGCCTTTTAAGTTAAATGGCAGAGGATAGCTTGCTTCTTCGTCGCTCATGTTCACAACTACCATAATGGTTGTTTCACCGTTGGACTTCGTATAAGCAAAGCAGCTTTCATGGTAGTTAGATGGGATGAAGTGTAATTCACCTTCATTTGCCAGAAGCGGATATTCTTTGCGAAGCTGAATCATCTTTTGGACGTGTTCGAACATATCCTGGTTCTGATCTTCTTCATTCCACTTCATACATTCACGGCATCCCGGATCTTGTGGACCGCTCATACCGATTTCATCGCCATAATAGATACATGGTGTACCGATGTATGAGAGCAATACTGTGAAGATTTGTTTTAATTTATCTTCGTTGCCTCCGCACTCGGTCAAGATTCTTGGTGTGTCATGGCTGCCGATCAAGTTGAAGGCAGCCTCGTTGACGTTTTTCGGATACATATGATTGACTGTCGTCATGTTCTCGATGAATTCTTTTACTGAAATGGTTCCACGCGCAAACAGGTTTAGGATGTTTGTCGTAAAAGGATAGTTCATGACAGCGTCGAACTGGTCGCCACGCAGCCATGGCATTGAATCGTGCCAGATTTCACCGAGTATATAGAGATCAGGCTTGATTGCTTTCACTTCAGTACGGAATTTTCTCCAGAAAGAATGGTCGACTTCATTGGCGACATCAAGTCTCCAGCCGTCGATATCAAACTCGCGGACCCAGTAGCGGCCAACTTCAAGCAGATACTCAATGACCTCAGGATTTTCCGTATCCAGCTTCGGCATTGATTTTTCAAATGCGAAGGTATCATAATTCGGCCTTGGTTCCATTACAAGCGGGAATTCATTGGTGTGGAACCAGTCCTTATAAGGAGATTCTGCACCCTTTTCCAGTACATCCTGGAACTGAGGGAAGTAGAACCCACTATGATTGAAGACAGCATCGAGCATTACCCTGATGCCATGCTCGTGGCAAACCTGTACCAGCTTCTTCAGCGTATCTTTATCCCCGAATTGCGGATCGATTTCCATATAGTCAATCGTATCGTATTTATGGTTTGAATAGGCTTTGAAAATAGGCGTAAAATAAAGGCCGGTGATGCCAAGCTGGGCAAGATGATCAATATTGTTGATTACTCCCTGGAGGTCGCCGCCGAAAAAGTTGTCTCTTTCAGGTGGTGCGCTGTCCCACGGCAAAGCACCTTCTGGATCATTTGAAGGATCTCCATTGCCAAAGCGCTCAGGGAAAATCTGATACCAAACTGTATCTTTCACCCATGATGGAGCACGGAACACATCGATATTGTTAAGGTAAGGGAATGCATAATAATAGCCTGTATCATCTAAAGGTGGTTCATCGTAAAAACCTTTTTCAGTCAAACAAGCTGTTTCGTTGCCATCATTTAAAATAAATCCGTAACGCATCCTGCGGAAAGGAGGCTTAATAGAGACAAACCAATAATCGAATAACTGATCAGATCCGCTTTTGATCATTGGAACTGTATTTGTATTCCATTTTCCATCTTGCCAGTCATATGGATCGCCATTTAAAAGGGAAACTTCTTTCATATCATCTTTTTTAGTGCGAATGCGAATATGTAGTTCTTCATTTGTGCAAGCGTATGCATAATTGTCTTTAGGACGGTGGTAAATCGCTTCTTTTAACAAGTGGAAACCATTCCTTTCTTAATATAAGGTGATGATCTTAAAACATAGAGTAGAATTTGTCATTGATCTACCTGGTAAAATTTTAACGGAAAGAACTACTTTATATCAAGATTAAAACAAGGTTAGAACACTCATTTTGAAATGTCAATCAATAATAAGTTGATTCACAAAACTTTAACGATTTCACATGACTTAAAAAATTTTTTAAAAAAACTAGTTGTCAAAAGAATTTAAGTCTTTATAATAAGAGGTAGGTTGTGCAATCGTTTTCATAGACTTGCGGACGGAATTACAAACGTTTGCACAAATAGTTAACGTTCTGCGCAATAAATAGTTACAACACATTTTTAGGAGGGGTATACACATGAAAAAGGCACTGTCGATTTTCATGATGCTGGTCTTAATGATCGGCGCACTTGCAGCTTGTGGACCTAAAGAAGAAGAAAACACAGGTTCAAAAGACAACGGCGAGAAAACAGAAGACGCTTCTAAACCAGAGAAGCTAGTAGTTTGGGAAGACAAAGATAAGTCTGGCTGGCTAGAAAAAGTAGCAGCAGACTTCGAAAAAGAACACGGTGTTAAAATCGAGTTCAAAGAAGTAGAAATGGCTACAAAAATGAAAGAACAATTACGTCTTGACGGTCCTGCGGGAACTGGCCCAGACATCATCACTCTTCCACACGACCAAATTGGTGAGCTTGCAGTTCAGGGACACATTGCTGAACTTAATGTAAGCGACGATGTGAAGAGCACTTTCTCTGAGTCTTCAATTGGTGCACAATCTTTCGATGGAAAATTATACGGACTTCCAAAGTCTGCTGAAACTCCAGTATTCATCTACAACAAAGCTCTTATGTCTGAAGTTCCTGCTACAATGGAAGATTTATACGAATTCGCTAAAGCTAACACTAAAGATGGCAAGTACGGATTCCTTGCTCTTTGGGATAACTTCTACTTTGCACACGCTCCAATCGCTGGTAACGGCGGATATGTATTCGGCGAAAAAGACGGCGCTCTTAATCCACAAGATCTTGGATTGAACAACGAAGGTGCTGTTGAAGGTACTCAGTACATCCAAAATTGGTATACTGAAAAGTTATTCCCTAACGGAATCATCGGCGAAAACGGCGGATCTGCAATGGATGGACTATTCAACGAAGGTAAAGTTGCTTCTGTTATGAATGGACCATGGGCATTCGGCGGAATGAAAGATGCTGGCATCGATTTCGGTGTAGCTCCATTCCCTAAATTCGCTGATGGCACTCCAATGAAGACTTTCATGGGTGTTAAAGGATGGCACGTTTCTTCTTACTCTAAGAACCAAGATTGGGCTGTTAAGTTCCTTGAGTACATCACAAATGACGAAAACGCTAAATACCGTTTCGAACAAACTGCTGAAGTACCAACAAACGTAGCATTGGTTGACGATCCAGCTCTTGCTGAAAACGAAGGCGCTAAAGCTGTTGCACTTCAGACTCAAGATGCAGTTCCAATGCCGAACATCCCGGAAATGGGCGAAGTTTGGTCTCCAATGGCAAGTGCATTGCAAACAGTTGTAACTGGCAAAGCTAAGCCACAGGAAGCACTTGATTCTGCTGTAAAGCAAATCGAACAAAACATCCAGCAAAACCACTCAAAATAATAGCAACAAGGTATAACAGTACCTCCCTTGGGAGGTACTGTTATATTTTCCACTATGAAATTCCAGTTTCTGTTTTTTTTCGTAGACGGTATGTGGAAAGTCACAAAGTTTACGAAAACTGCAGTAAAAAAGTCTTTCATTGAGCAAACGGTTGCGCTAAAATAGAGTTATACCTATCAGGTGCTTCATGAGAGTGAAAACAGAAAAAACTCATACAATAAATACTGTTGCACTGGGTTAGTTTCCAGTTCGGAAAACAATGTATTCGTTCTCATAAAGCATCTGATGCTTTTACCAAGGTCTCTTCTCAAGGATCATAGCTTTCTATATTACTCCATCCATTCTTTTTCAAATCCTCTTAGCATAGAGATGATAGGTGTGGAATGGCCCAAGTAAGTGAGGGAAGCTGGTTAAACGATTAGGAGCCTTAAAAAAACATAGAAAGAGAAAGGGGAATATAGGATGGAGAAGAAATCCTATCAAACCAACCACCGCAGAATAGCAACAGCCCTTTCGATTATTCCAGGGCTAGGACAGCTATACAACAAACAATATCTAAAAGGAATCGCATTTCTTATTTTAACCGGTGCATTCTTCGGTGTATTCGCAGACCTGCTCAACATGGGTTTGTGGGGACTGTTTACACTTGGGGAGCAGACACCTCGTGACCATTCCATCTTCTTGATGGTTGAAGGGATTCTGGCACTGATTGTCCTACTCTTTGGAATCGGTTTCTATCTATTCAACTTAAATGATGCATATAAAACCGGCTTGAAAAGAGACATGGGAGAGCGTCTTAGCAGTGTTAAGGAGCAATATAATAACCTGATTGATAATGGATTCCCATACCTGATCATGTCACCGGGATTCCTTCTTCTTATTTTCGTAGTTGTTTTCCCAATCATTTTCGTAGTCTTGCTCGCATTCACAAACTATGATCTCTACCACTCACCGCCTGCTAAGCTGGTTGACTGGGTAGGACTGAAAAACTTCTTTGATTTGTTCCAGTTAGAATCATGGAGACAAACTTTCTTCTCCGTTCTATCATGGACAATCATTTGGACATTCGTGGCTACAACATTTCAGGTCGCATTGGGAATGTTCCTTGCGATCCTTGTAAACCAGAAGGATGTTAAAGGCAAGGCAATCATTCGTACTGTCTTCATTCTTCCTTGGGCAGTACCTGCATTCGTATCAATCCTGGTTTTCGCTGGTATGTTCAATGAGTCATTTGGTGCAATCAACCGTGATATCCTTGGTTTCTTTGGAATCGATCCGATTCCATGGATGACGGAAGCAATGTATACAAAAGTCGCATTGATCATGATTCAAACATGGCTTGGATTCCCGTTCATTTTCGCAATGGTTACCGGTGTGCTTCAATCCATTCCGGAAGAATTGTACGAAGCAGCAACTGTGGACGGCGCGACCAACCTTCAGAAATTCAAGAACATTACATTGCCGCTTGTGCTTTTTGCTACAGCGCCAATCCTGATCACGCAGTACACATTCAACTTCAATAACTTTAATATTATTTATCTCTTCAATGGCGGCGGACCAGCAGTTTCAGGTGCGAATGCCGGAGGAACAGATATCCTGATTTCGTGGATTTACAGTCTTACGATGACATCTGCGCAATATTCAAAAGCTGCAGCCATTACAATGCTTCTTTCATTGATCGTTATCGGAGTAGCTTTATGGCAATTCAAGAGAACGAAATCATTCCAAGAAGAGGATATGATGTAATATGAGTATCAAACGACAGAAATATATCAGACTGACATTAACGTATATTGTGATTTTAGCTATGTTTGCGGTCATTTTTTATCCACTGCTTTGGATTGTCGGTTCATCCTTCAATCCTGGACAGAGTTTGTCTGGATCAAGCATCATTCCGAAAAATGCGACGCTTGCGCATTACAAGGAGCTATTCGACACTAACCAAAGCCCGTATTTGTACTGGTACTGGAATTCACTGAAGGTAAGTGTGCTGACAATGGTATTTACAGTCATCCTTGTCAGCCTGACGGCGTATTCATTTTCACGCTACCGTTTTATCGGACGTAAAAACAGCTTGATGACATTCCTGATCCTGCAAATGATTCCAAACTTTGCAGCGCTGATCGCGATATTCATCCTAGCTTTATTGACTGGCCTTCTTGACACTCATCTAGGCTTGATCCTTGTATATGTTGGGGGAGCAATCCCGATGAATACATGGTTAATGAAAGGGTACCTTGATACAATCCCGAAAGAACTTGATGAATCAGCTAAGATGGACGGAGCCGGCCACCTGAGGATCTTCTTCCAGATCGTCATGCCGCTTGCGACACCAATTATTGCAGTTGTAGCGCTGTTCGCGTTTATCGCTCCATTCGGGGATTTCATCCTTGCAAGAATTCTTTTAAGAACAGAAGAAAAGTACACACTTGCTGTTGGACTATATGATATGGTAGCCAAACAGTTCGGTGCAGAATTTACAACATTTGCTGCCGGTGCCGTACTAATCGCTGTTCCGATTGCAATCCTTTTCCTGTCATTCCAAAAATACTTTGTTTCTGGTTTGACGGCAGGAGGAACAAAAGGATAATCTATTAGGGCAGAAACATTTTAAGCAAAGGCCATTTTTGGCCTTTGCTTAAATTATGAGGAGGACCGGAGATGAAAAAAACTCTCATCTTCATCTTGATACCGTTTCTTCTTTTTAACGCCCTCCCGGCAGGCGCAGTTGAAAATGAAGGACGCAAATGGCAGGATGAAACAATTTATTTTTTAATGGTTGACCGTTTCAACAACGGTGACAATAGCAATGATTTCGATGTTGATGCAAATGACCCGAAAGCCTACCATGGTGGTGACTTTCAAGGTGTGATCGACCAGCTGGATTATATTAAGGATATGGGATTTACCGCTATCTGGCTGACACCTGTATTCGATAATGTCGATAAAGGCTACCATGGGTATTGGATCAAGGACTTCTATAATACAGAAGAGCATTTTGGAAGCGTTGACAAGTTCAAAGAGCTGGTAAATGAAGCACATGATCGTGACATCAAGATCATTCTTGATTTTGTTGTCAACCACGTTGCTCCAGAACACGAATGGGTAAATGATCCAGCCAAGAAAGGCTGGTTCCATGAAAAACAGGATATCTTTGACTGGAATGACCAGAAACAGCTGGAGAATAACTGGCTGTATGGACTTCCTGATTTAGCTCAGGAGAATCCGGATACTAGAAAATATTTATTGGATGCAGCTAAATGGTGGATTGAAGAAACAAATATTGACGGATACAGGCTGGATACTGTCCGCCACGTACCTGTTGATTTTTGGGCTGATTTTTCAAAAGAAGTGAAAAGTGTCAAGGATGACTTTTATCTGATTGGCGAGGTTTGGTCGGAGGATCCAAATTATATTGCTGAATATGATAAAGCAGGCATCGATGGTTTTGTTGATTTTCCATTGAATGAGCAGCTGCGCACTGCATTCGAAAAACCGGATCAAACTTTGGACTGGCTTTTAACAACAGCGAAAAGAAATAAAGCGATATACGAAAACCCTGAGTTGATGGGTAATTTTATCGACAACCATGATATGGTCAGGTTTACAAGGAAAGCCGTTCAGAACAGGCATCATCCAGGAACGAGATGGAAGATGGCGCTGACTTATATGTATACTGCACCGGGAATTCCGATTGTCTATTATGGAAGTGAAATCGCCCTTGATGGCGGTGAAGATCCGGATAACCGCAGGCAGATGAGCTTCAGGGCGGATAAAGAATTAATTGATTACATCACGAAAATTGGTGAGTTGCGCAATGACCTTCCTTCTTTAAGGAGAGGCGATTTAGAAGTCCTTTATGAAAAGAAGGGAATGGCCGTTTTCAAGAGAACCTATGAAAACGAAACTTCCGTCATTGCAATCAATAACACCTCAAATACCCAGAATGTCACACTGACAGCGGATCAGCTGGAAGATGATAAAGAGTTGAGAGGCTTGCTTGCAGATGACCTTGTCAGAAGCAAGGATGGAGAGTATAACCTTGCATTGGAACGTGAAAAAGCAGAGATTTATGTGCTAGCCGAAAAAACAGGATTGAATATTCCTTATTTAGCGACAATGGGTGCTGTATACACAGCGTTCTTTGGCTTCATTTTCCTCCTTTTCAAAAGAAGGAAGCGAAGCAAGGAATAATGAGAGCAAGACCAAAACCTGCCTCCATTGTTGTTTAATGGAGACTTGAAAAAATAAGCAAAAATACGGGACAAATCATCTATAATAGAGATAAGGATTTTTTCTGGCAAAAGGGAGGGGAACTTTATGGCTGTCACAATAAAAGATGTTGCGAAGGTAGCTAACGTCGCGCCTTCAACTGTCTCGCGTGTAATCGCCAATAGTCCGAGGATCAGCGAAAAAACGAAAGAGAGAGTCAGGGAGGTTATGGACCAGCTTGGGTATCACCCAAACTTCATCGCCAGAAGCCTAGCTAGCCAATCTACCCGAGCAATCGGCCTGGTAATGCCGAGCTCTACTGATGTCGTCTTCCAGAACCCGTTCTTTCCAACTGTCTTGACAGGATTAAGTGAAGGAGCGCATTCAAAGCAATACGCCCTTCACATGACCACAGGGAAAACAGAGGATGAAATCTTCGATGGTGTGGTCGCGATGGTTCAGGGCGGCAGAGTAGATGGTGTAGTTCTTTTATATTCAAAGGTGGAAGACAGGGTCATTGCTTATTTGAAGGAAAGAAACTTTCCGTTTGTCGTAATAGGCAAGCCTTTTAAAGATGATGAAAATACCAGTTATGTCGATAATGATAATTTTAAAGCTGGCAAAGAAGTGACCGAGCATCTTATCCAGCTTGGTCATGACCGGATTGCTTTCATTGGTGGAAATCTGGATTTAGTCGTGACGGTTGAACGTCTGCTTGGCTATGAAAAAGCTCTGAGAAACTCTGGAATCCATCTTGAAGATAATTATATCGTCAATGATGAATTCCTCCGCGAAAGCGGCCAGGATGCTGTTGAGGTATTGCTTTCATTGGATCAGCCTCCTACCGCAATGGTAGTTGCCGATGACTTGATGGCATTAGGTGTGTTGAATAAGCTAGATGAAATGGGAATTGCAGTGCCACAAGACGTTTCCATCGTCAGCTTTAACAATGTTCTGATTGCCGAGATGGCAAGACCGCCTTTAACATCTGTTGATATTAACATATTCGATCTGGGATACCAGGCTGCGAAAAGTTTGATTCAAATTATAGAGAATCCTAACGAGCCAATTAAACGGATCATCGTTCCGTTCAAAATTGTCACTCGATATTCTTGCGGTCATCCTAAGGATTATAAAGAAGTACTAGTGTAACCAAAACAAAATGAACTGCACCCCAATTGATGATAGTCCTACAATTGAGGTGCAGTTTTTTTAGTTTTAGGTTTTAGCCATTCACGATCGTGCCACCATTTACGTGTATTGTCTGTCCGTTTACATAAGTAGAGTCATCGCTAGCAAGATAGACGTATGCTGGTGCCAGTTCATAAGGCTGTCCGGCTCGTCCCATCGGAGCGTTCGTTCCGAATTTCGCTACTTCTTCAGCAGTGAAGGTGGAAGGAATGAGCGGTGTCCAGATTGGACCAGGAGCGACACTGTTGACTCGAATGCCCTGTGACGCAAGGGACATGGCAAGAGAACGTGTAAACGAAACAATAGCCCCTTTTGTCGATGAGTAGTCAAGCAGCTTCTCATGACCTTTATATGCGGTTATAGAAGAGGTATTAATGATTGTGCTGCCTTTCTTTAAGTGTGGAAGAACAGCCTTTGTAAGATGGAAGATGGAGAATACATTTGTGCGGAACGTCTTCTCCAGCTGGTCCGCAGATATATCGAGCAGGCTTTTTTGCGGATGCTGCTCAGCTGCGTTATTGACCAGAATATCAATTTTCCCGAACTCATCAAGAGTTTTCTTCGTCACTTCCTCACAGAAATGCTCACTGCCGATATCACCAGCAAGGAGCAGGCATTTACTGCCCTCAGCTTCAACGAGCTCCTTTGTCGTTTGCGCATCATTGCTTTCCTCTAGATAGACAATCGCTACATCTGCGCCTTCTTTCGCATAATAGATGGCAACCGATTTGCCGATTCCGCTGTCGCCACCTGTAATCAAAGCAACCTTTCCGGAAAGTTTTCCGGATCCTTTGTAATTTTCGTCAACTGATTTAGGTTCAGGGTTCATTTCCGGCTCAGTGCCAGGCTGATGATCTTGATGCTGAGGCGGAAATCCCTGTTTCTTATTTTCGTTAGACATTGTAAAAATCACTCCTTTAATATGAATCACCATTTATTAAATTCCTTTAAAACCCAGAGAAAAAACATGGAAATTCCTTCATTTAGCCATGGAGATACATTGGCCGCAGCAGTGAGAGCTGCTGAAAAACGGTAAAGCAGGACACCTGCATTGCCTGAAAAGGTGGTAGGAAACGAAAAAGGGG
>NZ_BASE01000093.1 GCF_000813125.1 Mesobacillus selenatarsenatis SF-1 | reverse complement strand
GCCAGCTTTTTTCTATTCTTTTTTTCTCGAATCCAACAAATCAATCCGGCTTGCATCCTTAAGGTTAAAAGCCGTTGAGATAAAATACAACAGGATACCGCCAACTAAACCGAGACAAATGACAAAACCGATGGTCATCACCCATAGATAGCCCATAATTCGCATTCCTCCCTTGATAAAACTATATGCACCGTTTTCGTGATGTTTTCACATGAAAAAATAATAAAGTATAATTTCTTGAATTAATCTCATCCTATCTATTGAGGAGGAGTGTATTGTGTTCAAGAAAATAATTTTAGCTCTATTATTAATCCTAATGGCAATCCCGACAGTTTCGTTTGCTCAACAGGTCCATACGGTTCGTCCGGGTGATACCTTATGGAAGATTTCTGTTAGATATCAGGTCGGCCTTTCAGAGATTATTGCCGCCAACCCGCAGTTCAAAAACCCTAACTTGATCTATCCAGGCCAGAGGGTCAATATCCCAACTTTAAGTGCGACAAAGAGTATCGAAAGTCAGGTAATCCAACTGACAAATCAGGAGCGCGCTAAAAATGGACTGAAGCCACTTGCTGCTGACTGGCAGCTTTCGAGGGTAGCCCGATATAAATCTGCAGATATGAGAGATAAGAATTACTTCTCACATACCAGTCCTACATACGGCAGTCCTTTTACGATGATGAAGAACTTCGGAATCAACTACCGAAGTGCAGCTGAAAACATCGCAGCCGGCCAAAGAACTCCAAATGAAGTAGTGCAATCCTGGATGAACAGTCCAGGCCACCGCAAGAACATCCTTAGCCCAACATACACCCACATTGGTGTGGGGCACGTAACAGGCGGCAATTATGGTCACTATTGGACGCAAATGTTTATCGCAAAATAAATAATATCCTGAATGGAAATAACCCAGTGAACATCCACTGGGTTATTTTTTTGTGCCTGTATATCAAAATAATGGCCAATATCTCAGGAAAAAACGAATTCTAACTTCCTCCACTAACAGACAAACCAACAGTCCTGCGCCTTACTAAGCCTCAGGTCCTACTCCAAAATCAAGCTCAGGCACGTTATTGAATTTTTGCGAGAAAGGTAAGATGTAATCATAAGAGATAAGGAGGAATTGAACATGAAAAAACTTGGTTTACTTGTTGCCGGCTTCATTGCAGCCATGATCCTGATTTCAAACCTTGGGCCGCTTGTCGGACTTGGGGTCAGCTTGCTGGTGCTCTACTTCGTCGTCAAGCAATTTTTAAAAACAGATTCGACAGCCGCAAAAATTGGCTGGGGAATCGCAGGCTTCATCATCCTGATGGCAACAGCTTCTAACGTACCAGCGATCCTCGGTATCGCAGCAGCTTATGTCCTGTACCTTGTATATAAAAACTGGGACAAAAAAGAAGTAGCGGTCCGCGAAGAAAACGACCCTTTCGTCAACTTCGAAAAGCAATGGGCACAATTGAATAACAAATAATTTTAAAATCAAAGGAGAGATTTCTAATGGCAAATCTATTAACAAGAATCAAAAACACGGTAATGGCAGATCTTCACGAGGCACTTGACCAGAAAGAAAAGAAAAACCCGATTGCTCTTTTGAACCAGTATCTTCGTGAATGTGAAAATGAAACAGAAAAGGTCAGAAAGCTTCTTGAGCGTCAGGGACAATTGAAGGAGCAGTTTGCTCGCGAGCATCATCAAGCACTTGAAATGGCTGAAAAGAGGAAGTACCAATCAGAGGTGGCAATGAGAGCCGGCGAAACTGACCTTCAGGAATTTGCCGGTCAGGAGCAGGCCCAATATGAAGAGCGAGCTGCCAGGCTGAAGGAAGCGATGGAGAACGCGGTCAAACAGCAGCTTGAGCTCGAGCGGAAGTATGAAGAGATGAACCATAAGCTAAAAGATATGCACATCCGCCGCCTTGAATTGATGGGACGTGAAAATGTGACAAGAGCACACCACCGAATGGACCAGGTGCTTGATAACAATTCATATTCTGACAAAGCCTATTCAAGATTCGCAGATATGGAAACTTACCTTGACCATCTTGAGGAGAAAGTGAATAACAATTACAACCGCAATACAATTGACAGCAGGATCGCCCAACTGGAAAAAGAGTTTAAAAATAACGAATCGCATACTATTTAATAGGCAAAACATGGTATTCTATAGAGGCGCAGGCACCTGCGCCTTTTGAGTATCACCTCGAAAGGACTTCATATTACCAATCCTCTATTATGTGTATTCCATTTTTAAAAATAAATCCAGAGGAAGGGAGGAGACAGCATGTTGAACAACTTGAAAAATGATTATATCAGCTGGATCGTGATTACTGGACTTATATTGCTTTTGCTCGAAGTTTCATTTTTTAATGAAGGATTGATCTTCTCCCTTCTTGCAAGCGGAGCGATGGTTTACTTTGGCCGCTCCTTAATGCCGAAGAAATCGGGGAAGCTGTTGTTTTGGGTAGGTTTGTTCTTTTTCCTGAGCAGTGTTTTCAGCATGATGACGTTCAGATTCTTCTTATTGGCCGTACTGATCTATCTTGCCTATCAATTTGCTCAGTCGAAAAAGAAGCCAGAAGTACTCACGCCAGTTTTACAGGAGCCTGAAAGGGAAGTCAGAAAGGAAATGCTGATTGAAAAGCCTCCTTTATTTACAAATCGTTTGTTTGGTCATCAGGAAACGCCTTCACATGTGTATGAGTGGAACGATGTCAATATCCAGACTGGGATTGGCGACAGCGTTGTCGACTTAAGCCTGACGGTGCTGCCAAAGGGAGAAACCGTCATTTTCATCCGTAATATCATTGGCAATGTAAAAGTGTATGTGCCATATGATTTAGAGGTCACTCTCAGGCATTCGTCAGTCATTGGTTCTGCTGAAGTTTTTGAGCATGAGGAAGGAAGGGTGCTGAATCAGAGTCTGTATGTACAGACACCAGGCTATGATGAGGCTGAGCAGAAGGTTAAAATTTTTACCTCGATGCTTGTTGGTAATATCGAGGTGAAACGCATATGACGACTGCCATGCGCCAAATCTTATGGGGATTGACACTTGGGATTATTTTATTCATAGCGATGACTTTGTCTTTTGTACTAGTTTTTCCGGTAGCGAAGCTTTCAGATTTATGGAATAGAGAATTAATGGATATTCCTTTCATCATTTTCACCTTTAGCATAAGTGTCGTGTTAGGTGTCGCGTTTGGGATGGCGTCAGGGACATACTGGCGAAAGCAATTTAGTATGGTCGACAACTGGCTGTTTCAGCTGGAGGAAGGCCAGGAGCCCGAAATTGATCATAATCAGGCATACTCAGAAATTACATCGATTGCGAAAAGAGCCCGCAAGCTTCATAAGCAAATCTCTGAAAAAGCGATGCTGTCACAGAGGCTGGCGACTGAAAAAGCGGAGGAGCAAGAGTCTCGGATTCAGGAGATCATTTCGCAGGAGCGTAACAGGCTTGCCAGGGAACTGCATGACTCCGTGAGCCAGCAGCTATTTGCTGCGTCGATGCTGATGTCCGCCATCAATGAAACAAAGGGGCCCTCTGAGGAACGAGAAGCGAAGCAGTTAAAAATGGTCGAGGAAATGATTCACCAATCGCAGCTCGAAATGAGGGCGCTGCTTTTACACCTTCGTCCTGTTGCCCTGAAAGGGAAAAGCCTTCAGGAAGGAATTGAGGAGCTGCTAATCGAATTAAGACAAAAAGTCACCATGAATATTAAGTGGAAGGTCGAGCCGTTCCCATTGGATAAGGGGGTTGAGGACCATCTATTCCGTATCCTTCAGGAGTCTGTTTCGAATACTCTTCGCCATGGTAAGGCAGAAGAACTCGAAGTATTATTGATCAAGCGCGATGATAAAGTGATAATGCGTGTTGTCGATGATGGTATTGGTTTTAATGTAGAAGAAGCAAAAGCGGGATCATATGGCCTCCAGAATATGCATGAACGTGCCGGTGAAATCGGCGGGACATTGAAGATTGTCAGTGTTCAAAATAAAGGGACCAGGCTTGAGGTTAAGGTTCCAATTTTAATGGTGGCGGGTGAGAAGAATGATTAAAGTTGTGTTTGTAGATGACCATGAAATGGTGCGGATTGGAGTATCATCGTACTTATCGGCGCAGCCGGACATTGAGGTAATCGGCGAGGCGGATAATGGGAAGACAGGTGTCGAGATGGCGCTTGAACTGCGACCGGATATTATTCTCATGGATTTGGTCATGAAGGAAATGGACGGAATCGAGGCGACAAAGCAGATTATCGAGCAGTGGCCGGAAGCTAAGATCATCATCGTAACCAGTTTCCTCGATGATGAAAAAGTATACCCCGCGCTTGAAGCCGGGGCGACGAGTTATATGCTGAAAACATCGAAAGCCAGTGAAATTGCTAATGCTGTAAGGGTTACATACTCAGGGCAGCCGGTGCTCGAGCCAGAAGTGACGGGCAAGATGATGATGAAAATGCGCCAGAAAAACAATGTTGAGCTGCACGAAGAGCTGACAGAGCGTGAGATGGAAGTCTTGAAGCTGATTGCTGAAGGAAAGACAAACCAGGAAATCGCTGACGAACTATTCATCGCCCTGAAGACCGTGAAGACGCATGTCAGCAATATCTTGAGCAAGCTGCAGGTACAGGACCGAACCCAGGCGGTCATTTATGCATTCAGACATTCAATTGTAAAATAATTTGGGGAGGTGCTCTAGATGGAGCCGTTATTTGGTTTGTTCGGCCTTTTTGGGGTGTTGTTGTCAATCGGATTGCCAATCGTTCTAATTGTACTTTTTGTCATGCTGGTCACCAGCACTAAAAGACAGGAAGCATTGTTGACTGAAATCCTCGCGGAGTTGAGAAAGAAGGATTCGAATCAGAATTATTTGAATCGATAAAACAAAAGAGGCCAGTGGCCCCTTTAAATGTTAATTTGCTTTCTTATCGATTACATCTAATTTCATAAGCATTTCGCTTAACGCTATGGATATGACTTCCCGTTCTTCAAACTCATTTGGATAATGGGAAGCGCAATTTATATAGTCATGCTTTTCAGCTAACTTTTCTTTTATCTTTTTGCACATCCAGAGCTGGTAATCAGAAAGTTCCAGTTGTCTTAGCATTTTCACCCACTCCTTCGTTAGTTATCCATTACCCGCGGGCCAAGCTTGCTTAAACGCTTTATCCAAAAGATAATCAGTATGGGAAAAATTGAGAAAAGCCCAGTGTTGCGGCGCTGAACTGGATTTAATCAAACGTTTGATTAATATGTATTTGTTATAGTCAGGCTTCAAATATGTGCCCGGTCTTAGCATTTCATCATGGGACCGGGCACATGTCCGTTGTTTATGTGCCCGGTTATTCCATTTCATGATGAGACGGGGAACATATCCGTTGTTTATGTGCCCGGTCTTAGCATTTCATCATGAGACGGGGAACATATCC
>NZ_BASE01000094.1 GCF_000813125.1 Mesobacillus selenatarsenatis SF-1 | reverse complement strand
AAACTAGCCTGCATAAGGGTATCTTTTGCCTTGAATGGTACTCTTATGTGGATGAACTTGCCTGCATAAACGATATCTTATCTAGAATACTCCTTTATTTTGCTTTAGTTACATAGCGAGAAGACGGGCCATACCCGTCCAATGTAAAGTTTTCTAAGAGAATGTTCCTAATGGCTTTCTTCGTTTTAATAGAATCACACCATTCATGAACCATATTGACTGTTAATGCTTCTTCCGGAAAAAGTAATAGGATATCCCTAACACTTCTCAATACTGCTTCATGAATATTTTCCCGCTTCCCGCAATTATTGCATATTAATGTTTTTCTCGTGACCATGGTATTCAATGTATGACAATGAGAACAGGCTATTCCCTTCTTCAATTTCTCGAAATTATATTCAGGGAGCCTCTTATACGGTGAATCGTGGGAATGCAGGGAAAGCAGCTTATCTGATAGATTTGTATGGGTATTTTTTATTGGGGTAATTTGTTTATGCAGTTTATTAAGTAGTCTTGGAATCTGGTTAGGAAAGATAATTGGTAAATTACGCGGAGCTTGATAGAGGTAAAAGTTCGGGTTCACGAAGACTAGAGTTGATTCGATATTAATGTTGAATCCAAGGTCTCGTACCAACCTTCGCAGAAGAGATTCTGCTCGTTCCATTTGTTGTAGAGGATTCTTGATTTCTACTCCATTGTTGGTATACCATCGATCACCTTCGATAAAATAATCGCCTTCGAAATACTTCACTTCGAACAAATGGATGATCTTTGAGATGAATAGAGAATCGATTTGAAATTTGGTATTTCCATATTCAAGGAGCAGATCATTTATAACCAGGAAACTTTTTTCAACCTCCTCCATCCACCGGTCAAAAATCACTTCTCCTTCATAACCTTTTTCCAGGTAGAGATAGTTACTGTACTCTTTAGGAGACAAGTTCAATCGGGCATTCAGTATTCTCAGAATCTGCAGTTCAAGGGATTCAACACGTGATTTAACTATCAAAAAACATTCCTCCATTCATTATGTATTGCAATTAAATAGTATGTTTTATTTGAATATTTAACAAGCTCTTTTGCTTTATGTGTCATGCAAAAAGTTTCCGATAACCCAATTGAGAAAAAGCCATGAAGATTGAGAATCCGCACGGCTTTTTCCGGTTTAGCACATGAAACTTTGGTTACCTTTTGTTAAGCTTACTTAGCAAATCTATGATTTCCAATCGTTACGGTCACTTCCCTTGAAAACACCCATTTACTTACCGCTGTTTTAGGGTTGAAGAAAAACAATGAGCCACTTCCTTGCCCTCTGAATGCTAGCGCTTCTTTTACAGCTTTCTTGGCTTCTGCATCTGCTGGCTTATTGATTGCGCCATTTTTCACAGGAGTGAAAGCATAGTAGCCGTTTGCCTTTTCATAGACAACTCCCTTTACTGTGTTAGGGAATTCAGGGCTTGCTACTCTATTCAAGACAACAGTCGCTACTGCTACTTTCCCTGCATATGGCTCGCCTTTTGCTTCAGCGTGGACCAGCCTTGCAAGCAAGTCTTGATCTGCCGCAGATATGGCTGCAGCCGGGATCGTCAACTTTTGTCCTGGATATAGTAGATTGCTAGTTCTATTGTTCGCTTTCTTCAATTCTGTCAGTTGCACACCATATTTGCTGGCGATTCCCCACATCGTATCTCCTGTTTTCACCTGGTAAGTTGCCGCTTCAGCAGCTGCACCCATTGAAAATAATGATAAGGATACCACCGCTGTCAGCGCTGCCAATGTCTTTTTCATTTTTCTCATTTTCCATACCTCCCAGTAATGTTGCTCTCTTTCTCTACTAATAAGGCTAGCAGTTGTAACATAGTTATTCATTGCCCAATAAGTACCAGAGACGAGAAAAGTCATCGATTCACTGAAAACGCTTGATTATTTTTAAACGTAGAAATTTATTCCACCTTTGCTAGCCTTCCTTCAATAACCATACTTGTAAGTTTACGGCTCAAATTTTACATAGTGTTACAGGTTTGTAACTTGGTAGTTTTAAAAATGAAACTCTACTTATTTCGACTAGCACCGAAATTCACATGATAATAATAGGAGATTTTATTTTTTGCGACAAACAAAATTTTATAACTATTACTTAATTAAAATAATTATAATTAAGTATTGATTTTTAATTGAAAAATGTTATCATTTAGTTATAAATTAAATTCAATATAAAGGCGGGATCATATTGAGCACTAATCAAAATAAACATCTTACTACAAGCTGGGGAGCTCCGGTTGGGGACAACCAGAACTCTATGACTGCGGGACAAAGAGGTCCTACTCTACTACAAGACGTACACTTGCTGGAAAAATTGGCACACTTTAACCGTGAGCGTGTGCCGGAGCGTGTTGTGCATGCAAAAGGTGCCGGAGCTCATGGCTATTTTGAAGTAACAAATGACCTGACTCAATATACAAAAGCTGCTTTCCTTTCAGAGGTTGGCAAGAAAACACCTATGTTCATCCGATTCTCGACAGTTGCCGGTGAACTCGGATCAGCGGATACTGTCCGTGACCCGCGCGGTTTCGCAGTGAAGTTTTATACAGAGGAAGGAAACTATGATATCGTCGGGAACAATACTCCGGTATTTTTCATCCGTGACGCGATTAAGTTCCCTGATTTCATCCATACACAAAAAAGGAACCCTCAGACTCACCTTAAGGATCCGAATGCAGTTTGGGATTTCTGGTCTCTTTCACCTGAGGCTTTGCACCAGGTAACCATCCTGATGTCAGATCGCGGCATCCCGGCTACCCTTCGCCATATGCACGGTTTCGGCAGCCATACGTTCAAGTGGACCAATGCCGAGGGTGATGGCGTCTGGATCAAGTACCACTTCAAGACAGAACAAGGCGTGAAAAACCTTACAGCAGATGTAGCCGCTAAAATTGCAGGCGAAAATCCTGACTATCACACAGAAGATTTGTTCAATGCGATTGAAGCTGGAGACTTCCCTGCATGGAAGCTATTTGTGCAGATCATGCCACTTGAGGATGCGAACACATATCGTTTCGATCCATTCGATGTCACAAAGGTATGGTCACAAAAAGACTATCCATTGATTGAAGTCGGACGCATGGTATTGGATCGCAATCCTGAAAACTACTTTGCGGAAGTTGAGCAGGCAACATTCTCTCCTGGTACGCTTGTACCTGGTGTCGATGTATCTCCTGATAAAATGCTGCAGGGCCGCCTGTTTGCATATGCTGATGCACACCGTTACCGTGTTGGTGCAAACCATAATCACCTGCCGATCAACAGGGCAAAATCAGAAGTGAACTCCTACCAGCGTGACGGTCAGATGCGCTTCGACGGCAATGGAGGCAAATCAGTAAACTATGAGCCTAATAGTTTCGGAGGACCAACAGAAGTGAACGAACACAAGCAGGCAGCCTTCCCTGTCAGCGGCGTTGCTGAAAACGTAGGCTATGACCACCATGACCATTACACCCAGGCTGGTGACCTATACCGCTTGATGAGCGAGGAAGAACGCGAACGCCTTGTCGCTAATATTGTCGCTGCGATGAAGCCAGTTCAGCGCGACGATATCAAACTTCGCCAAATCGGCCACTTCTATAAGGCTGACCCTGAATACGGAACACGCATTGCTCAAGGATTGGGCCTACAGGTGCCACAGGAAGTTTAATATGACTAGAAACGGATGCCCGATATGGAGCATCCGTTTTTTTTATATAAGCTGATGATCATTAGAAGGGTTTTATCGGACAATCTCATTTCGGTTTCTTGAAAAAAATGTCCGTTAGAACTACTCTATCGGACAATCTCAGTGCGACTTCCTGAAAAAGTGGCCGTTAAAGCCCCTCTAACTAATAAAGCAGGCCGATATATACCGGCCTGCTTCCGTCAATTATTCATTAAAACGTGTGCGCCAAATCCTTAGCACGCGCAATTCCGTTTTCTTTGATTTCCTGTGCTTTTTCTGGGTTTGCATTATGGCCTTCCAGGTATAGGCATTCCATTGAAGGTACACCGAAGAAGTTCATGATTGTTTCGATATAGCGATTTCCCATCTCCATGTTCGCTGCTGGTCCTTCTGAATAGTAACCGCCTCGAGCTTGGATGTGAAGAGCTTTTTTGTCAGTCATCAAGCCGACAGGTCCTTCCTGTGTGTATCTGAATGTCTTTCCAGCTACTGCTACTGCGTCGAGATAAGCCTTCATGACTGGCGGGAATGAGAAGTTCCAAAGCGGCGTTACGAAAACAAATTTGTCAGATGCTGTGAACTGGTCAACCAGCTCAGCAAGACGGCCAATTTTTGCCTGTTCATCAGCGGATAGCGCAGTGAACTCAGTTCCTTGTTGCAGCTTGCCCCAGCCGCCTAAAACATCGGCATCGATGTGGGGGATGTTTTCCTTAAATAGATCCAGATGAACGATTTCATCATTCTCGTTCTGCTCTTTGTAAGTATCAATGAATGCTTTTCCTGCTGAAAGACTGAAAGATTGTTCTTCAGTCAGCGGGTGAGCTGTGATGTATAAAACTTTAGCCATGTTGTTATTCCACCTTTTCTTTCTTGATTGTAAAAATATTTCGAGAAAAATAAATCTCGAATTTAAAATAGCTTACTTCGAGATAATAATCCGTTTTAGGTCAAAAATCAAAAGAAATGCTCGTCTGCTTATCTTAATGTTTTAAGTGCACCGCTCCAAGCCTCGACCTCATCGAGCATTGCATTGACATTATCGAGGTGCAGGGCTTGCGGCTTGAATTCTGTACCGTTCTCAAAGTCAGTAAACAGGGATAAAGTCGGGTGTGTACGGACGTCGGCAATTTTCAATTCACCACAGATTCCTCTTAAATGCTCAGCTGCCCTCGCTCCCCCTGTTGAACCATAACTTACGATTCCAGCAGCTTTGTTATTCCATGCTTCGCGTGCAAAATCGAGCGCGTTCTTCAAGGCACCTGTAATACTGTGATTGTACTCCTGGACAATAAAGACAAAGCCATCAAGGCTTGCAAGCTTTTCATTCCAGGCAGCAATCCCTGGCTCGGAACCGTCAGTTGTGCCTAGGAAAGGCAATTCAAAATCAGCAATATCAACAATCTCATAATTTACATTTCCACGCTCATCAGCAATCCCCTTTACCCATTCACCAACTTGAGGGCTTACACGTCCCTGTCTTGTACTGCCTAAAATAATTCCTATGTTCATTTTTTCAGTCATCATTGTTTCCTCCTTTTTATTACTGCCAAAAAGCTTTCTTAAAAAACTCATTCTTTTCACCTTCAATTCCTTTGATTTTACTTGGCCGTTTCCAGGATGATCCGGTTTCCTGAAGGATCTTCCGTAATGAAAACGCCTTTTTCTTCTTCGACAGCTGCTCCGATTTCTTGCAGGCGGGCTACTGTGTCTTTCAAGCTCGCTTCGTTGGGCAAGACGAGAGTATAAGATTCAAGACCCACGCTATTGGCAGGAGGTTTAGGTGCACCTGATCCATTCCAGGTGTTCAGCCCGATATGATGATGGTACTTTCCTGAAGAAATGAAGAGTGCTTGTGGACCATAACGGCTTACCACGTCAAATCCAAGTCCCTTTGTGTAAAACTCTTCTGTCTTTGCTAATTCTGCGACATGTAAGTGAATATGCCCCATCACTGTTTCTGCAGGAAGCCCATTCCACTTTTCTTCCATTCCCTCTGCTAGAAGGTTTTCTGCATCCAGTGCCTGAGTCGCCATCACTACATGCTGCTCATTCCATTCCCATTTTGAAGCAGGTCTGTCTGTGTAGATTTCAATTCCATTTCCATCGGGATCTGCTAAATATAGAGCTTCACTTACAAGATGGTCAGAAGCCCCCTGCAATGGATGTCCAGTCTGCAGGAAGTGTTTCAGTATTTTTGCCAGGTCAGACCGTTCAGGCAGCAATAGTGCAAAATGGTACAATCCAGTTGTTCTTCCCTTCTTCGGAATCACATCGGATGGCTGCTCAAGGCTTAATAACACAGATTTTCCATCGGCAGTTAACTTGGCGGATTTATCCGTTTTTTCATATACCTTAAAACCAATTACCTCTTGATAAAAGGTAAGGGAGCGTTCCAAGCTTTGTACCTTTATATTTACTAGCCCCACAAAAGTGACTGGCGGTTGATGAAAACTCATAATCATTTCCTCCTTTAAGCATTCTTTGATTGAAAAATAACATTATCCAGGGCAAAAAGCGATTTGTTTGTAATGGCAAGGAAGATGGAAATTGCCAGAAGGGCCAGATCAAGTTCAAATCCGGCCATTTGACCATTTCCCAGGAATCCCCCGGCAAGCTTCACCTTTACAACAGCTACTGCCAAAACAATTGCAAATAAAATCGAAACTACCCTTGTTCCTACACCCAGAACCATCGCTAACCCTCCAATAAGTTCTACTAAGGCAACAATGTATGCCGAGAATCCAGGGAAACCTAGGCTTTCAAAAAATCCGACTGTATTTTCAATTCCCCCCTGGAACTTTGCTGCTCCATGGATCAAAAATGTAGCTCCTAAAACTATTCTTAAAATGGTTGCTGCTGCTTCATGCTTTTTTAACATTTCCATCTCTCTCTCCTTTAGGATTAATTTAGTCAACTTAGCTGCAGTAAGTTGGTTACTTTATGTAAGTAACTATATTACTGTAATTTAGTTACGTCAAGTATCTTTTTTATAAAAAGTAATTTATTTCTCAGTTGTTATGTTTATAATGTTAGTAAGGAGTGATTGATATGGATAAGTCGATTTGTCCCAGATTTGAAAAAGCCATGACAATCCTAAGCCAGCGTTGGACTGGCTTGATCATATACCAGCTGCTTTCCGGACCACAGCGTTTTTGTACGATTGAATCCTCTGTAGGAGTGAGTGGCAGAGTGCTTTCAGAGCGATTGAAGGATTTGGAAAACGAAGGGATTGTAAGACGTGAAGTTCATCCTGAAACCCCAGTCCGAATCGAATATTCTTTGACCGAGAAAGGTAAGTCTCTGGAACCTCTTATGAAAGAAATAGAAAAATGGTCACAGGGCTGGCTGGAAGTGTAAATAATAGATTCCAAGAGGAATCCTCATCACAATAGCACCCATTGAATGGGTGCTTTTTGCGTCTTGGAATATACTATTTGTTTATAAGACTAAAAATTCATTAGACATTTCACTCCGGCATCTGGCTTGAAATGTCCATTAAACCCCTGTTATTAGACATTTCACTCCGGCATCTTGCTTGAAATGTCCATTAAACTCCAGTTATTAGACATTTTGCTCCGGCATCTTGTTTGAAATGTCCATTAAAT
>NZ_BASE01000095.1 GCF_000813125.1 Mesobacillus selenatarsenatis SF-1 | reverse complement strand
AAACACTAATGTCCTATCTATCTATATTTATGTCCACTTGCTTTGATTCAACAAAAAACGCCGGCAGCATCGTCATGCCACCGGCGTCCTGGTATTACAGGGTTGAATCGCCACAATGGCGTTCTACCTTGTAAAATTACTTCTTAAGGTTGTAGAAAGATTTGATTCCGTTGAAGCGAGCTGTTTCGCCAAGCTGGTCTTCGATGCGAAGAAGCTGGTTGTATTTCGCTACGCGGTCTGTACGTGATGGTGCACCAGTCTTGATTTGGCCAGCGTTTGTTGCAACAGCGATGTCAGCGATTGTTGAATCTTCTGTTTCACCAGAACGGTGAGAGATTACTGCTGTATAGCCTGCGCGCTGTGCCATTTCGATTGCGTCGAAGGTTTCTGTCAAAGTACCGATTTGGTTAACTTTGATCAGGATTGAGTTGCCAACGCCTTGCTCGATACCTTGTGAAAGCTTCTTCGTGTTTGTTACGAACAAGTCGTCACCAACAAGCTGAACTTTTCCGCCAAGGCGCTCAGTCAATAATTTGTGGCCTTCCCAGTCATTTTCATCCAAACCGTCTTCGATTGAGATGATTGGGTACTTAGAAGCCATTTCTTCGTACCAGTCTACCATTTCTGCAGATGTTTTAACTACGCCTTCGCCAGAAAGATGGTACTTGCCGTCTTCTTTGTTGAAGAACTCAGAAGATGCAGCGTCCATAGCTAGCATGATTTGCTCACCTGGCTTGTAGCCTGCTTTTTCGATCGCAGTTACGATTGTTTGAAGTGCTTCTTCGTTTGATCCTAGGTTTGGAGCGAATCCGCCTTCGTCACCTACAGCTGTGTTCAAGCCTTTGTCTTTTAGAACTGACTTCAGGCTGTGGAAGATTTCCGCACCCATGCGAAGTGCTTCACGGAAGTTTTCAGCGCCAACAGGCATTACCATGAATTCCTGGATGTCCACGTTGTTGTCAGCGTGCTCGCCGCCGTTAACGATGTTCATCATTGGAACTGGTAGCTGCTTGGAGTTGAATCCGCCAAGGTATTGGTATAAAGGAAGGTCAAGGTAGTCTGCAGCAGCGTGTGCAACAGCCATGGAAACGCCAAGGATTGCGTTAGCGCCCAGCTTGCCTTTGTTTTCAGTGCCATCTAATTCGATTAGCGCCATGTCGATTCCGTTCTGGTCAAGAACGTTGAACTCTTCGCCAACAAGGAATGGAGCGATGATTTCGTTCACGTTGTCAACTGCTTTTAAAACACCCTTGCCAAGGTAGCGGCCTTTGTCGCCGTCACGAAGTTCAACTGCTTCGTATTCACCAGTTGAAGCACCACTTGGAACTAGCGCGCGTCCGAATGCGCCTGATTCTGTGAAAACTTCTACCTCAACTGTTGGGTTACCGCGGGAATCTAATACTTCACGTGCATATACGTCTGTAATGAATGGCATAGTAATCTCTCCTTATTTTTTAATTAATGATGTTCCTGTCATTTCGGCTGGCTTATCCAGTCCTAGTAATTCTAATATAGTTGGAGCAAGGTCGCCGAGGATTCCATCTTCACGAAGCTCTGCGCCTTCTTTCGTTACAATGACAGGCACCGGATTTGTCGTGTGGGCTGTCATTGGGTTTCCTTCAAGCGTCACGACTTCATCTGCGTTTCCGTGGTCAGCAGTGATGATCGCTGTTCCGCCTTTTGAAACAATCAGGTCAACGATGCGACCAAGGCACTCGTCAACTGTTTCAATAGCCTGGATCGTCGGCTCAAGCATGCCTGAGTGTCCAACCATGTCAGGGTTTGCAAAGTTCAATAAAATCGCATCGAAGTTATCCGCTTCGATTTCCTTGATCAATGCATCTGTTACTTCATTAGCGCTCATCTCAGGCTGCAAGTCATATGTTGCAACCTTAGGCGAGTTGATCAAAATCCGCTTTTCGCCAGGGAATTCCTGCTCACGTCCGCCGCTCATGAAGAACGTTACATGCGGATATTTTTCCGTTTCAGCAATTCGAAGCTGAGTCATGCCAGCCTGTGAAATCACTTCACCGACAGTGTTATCTAGGTTAGATGGCTCGAACGCCACATATCCGTCAACGGTCTCACTGAAGTGTGTCAAGCATACGAAGTGAAGGTTCTCAGGATGAGCTTCGCCTCTGTCGAATGAACGGAAGTCTTTATTTGTAAAAGTGTTTGAAATCTGGATTGCGCGGTCAGGACGGAAGTTGTAGAAAATCACAGCATCGTCGTTCTGGACCGTCGCAACCGGTGAACCATCCGGGCGCACAAGCACAGATGGGACAACGAATTCATCAAAGATCCCGTTATTATAGTTATCTTCGATCAATTCCATTGGGTTCGAGTACGTAGGTCCGTCGCCGTATACCATTGAACGGTAGGATTTCTCCACACGTTCCCAGCGCTTATCGCGGTCCATAGAATAGTATCGCCCAGAAATCGTAGCAAATTCACCGACACCGATTTCATTCATTTTTTCTAACGTTTGTTCAATATAGCCTGGCGCCGTTTTCGGTCCGACATCGCGTCCGTCAAGGAAGCCATGTACGTATACCTTTTCCAGGCCTTCGCTGGCAGCAAGCTTCAACAAAGCAAACATGTGCTCAATGTGGCTATGCACGCCGCCGTCAGACAGCAAGCCCATCAAGTGAAGGGCAGTGCCTTTTTCCTTAGCATGCTTGATCGCTGCATGGAAGGTTTCATTTTTTTCAAATTCGCCTTCACGAATCGAAATATTCACGCGAGTAAGACTCTGATAAACGATACGGCCAGCACCGATGTTCAGGTGCCCAACCTCTGAGTTACCCATTTGGCCCTCTGGCAGGCCGACCGCTTCTCCGCTCGCAATCAGCTGTGCATGCGGAAAGTGGTTCCAATAGCGGTCAAAATTCGGCTTTTTCGCCTGGGCAACGGCATTTCCCATCCGTTCGCCACGCAGCGCGAAGCCATCCAGAATGATCAAAGCTGTTGGTGACTTTTTACTCATTACTACCTGCCTCCAATAGCTGCAAGAAGGAATCTGTCTCAAGGCTTGCTCCGCCGACCAATGCGCCGTCGATGTCAGGCTGTGACATGTATTCCTTGATGTTAGCCGGCTTCACGCTGCCGCCGTACTGGATGCGGACTGCTTCAGCCACTTCTGGTGAAAATTGCTCTGCGATTACCTTGCGGATGTGCGCGCAAGTTTCGTTCGCATCTTCAGCTGTAGAAGATTTGCCTGTTCCAATCGCCCAGATTGGCTCATAAGCGATGACCGTTTGCTTAACCTGCTGTTCTGTAAGGCCATTTAGACCTGCTTTGATTTGGCCGCCAACAAATTCATTTGTTTCGCCATTTTCACGCTGTTCAAGCGTTTCGCCGCAGCAAACGATAGGTGTCAAATTGTATTTGAATGCAGACAAAGTCTTTTTATTCACTGTGTCATCCGTTTCATTGAACATTTCACGGCGTTCAGAGTGTCCGATGATCACGTATTTTGCACCGATATCCTGCAATGCTTTCGGGCTGACTTCGCCTGTAAAAGCACCGCTTTCTTCGAAGTGCATGTTTTGCGCACCGATTTCAACGTCTGAATTCTGTGTTAGCTCAACAAGCTGTCCAAGGAACAAAGCTGGAGCACAAACAACAGATTCAACCTTGTCCGTTGAAGGAACAAGACCGCTCACTTTTTCGATAAAATCCTTTGCTTCAGGCAGCGTTTTATGCATTTTCCAGTTACCTGCAATGATAGGTTTTCGCATGCTGACACTTCCTTTCAAAATTGCTGTTTTACACAGCGTTGTTATGCTTTATTAAAAAAAGTTCCCTCTGGATGTTGGGCTAAACTATTTTATCTTTGCAAGAGCGGCTAGGACCACAGCGGTCAGGATCCGCACCCTTACACTGCTTCCGGCACCGCCTTGCTAATCTTTAGAGAATCAAAACTTACTTATCGTTCAATGCCACTACGCCTGGCAGCTGTTTGCCTTCCATGAACTCAAGGGAAGCACCGCCGCCCGTTGAAATGTGGCTCATTTTTTCAGCTAGGTTGAATTTCTCAACAGCTGCTGCAGAGTCTCCTCCACCGATAACCGAATATGTATCATTAGCATCGGCTAAAGCTTGTGCAACAGCTTTTGTTCCTTGTGCGAACTTGTCGATTTCGAAAACGCCCATTGGTCCATTCCAGATGACCAATTTAGACTTTTGAATGACATCGCGATAGGTTTCCGCTGTCTTAGGCCCGATATCAAGAGCTTCCCAGTCTGCAGGAATTTCCTCAATAGCAACGACCTTTGTATTCGCATCAGCAGAAAAATCATCAGCAACGATGGCATCTACAGGCATGTAGAAGTTTACACCCTTCGCCTTTGCTTTTTCCATGAATCCCTTAGCCAATTCAATTTTATCTTCTTCTAAAAGAGATTTTCCTACTTCGTGGCCCTGTGCTTTTACGAAAGTATAAGCAAGTCCGCCGCCGATAATCAGGTTATCTACTTGTTCCAATAGGTTGTCAATTACGCCGATCTTGTCTTTAACCTTCGCGCCGCCGATGATTGCTGTGAAAGGGCGCTCTGGATTTGACAATGCTTTTCCAAGAACATCAAGTTCTTTTTCCATCAAAAAGCCTGATACGGCAGGAAGGTGCTTAGCGATGCCTTCAGTTGAAGCGTGCGCACGGTGTGCTGCTCCAAATGCGTCATTCACATAAACATCAGCCAGCTCTGCAAATGCTTTTGCCAGTTCAGGATCGTTTTTCTCTTCGCCAGGATAGAAGCGGACATTCTCAAGAAGCAGGACGTCGCCTTCGTTCATGCTGTCGATTTCGGATTTTACAGACTCACCATAAGCTTCATCTGTTTTCTTTACATCCTTGCCAAGCAGCTCAGACAAACGCTTTGCCACTGGAGTCAAACGCAATTCTTCAACAGCCTGCCCTTTTGGACGGCCAAGGTGACTTGCAAGAAGGACTTTCGCACCCTGATCAACCAGGTACTGGATTGTTGGCAGCGCAGCACGAATTCTTGTTTCATCCGTTACCTGCCCATCCTTCATCGGCACGTTGAAATCAACGCGGCAAAAAACTCGTTTTCCTTTTACATCCACATCTTTTACTGTCTTTTTGTTCAAGGCTAGAGACCTCCTTTAGAATAGCGCAATTGCGCGATTAAGCAGAAAAAGAGGAGAGGGAATTTACCCCGCTCCCCTTTTCATCCCACTACATTATAGTCGTTAATGGATGGTTAATCCAATCTTATCTTACAGACCTTTTTCAGCGATGAAATCAACAAGGTCAACTACACGGTGAGAATAGCCAGACTCGTTGTCGTACCAAGAGATGACTTTCGCCATGTTGCCTTCCATTACCATAGTTGAAAGTGCATCGATTGTTGAAGAGTGAGGGTTGCCGTTGTAGTCACCAGATACTAGCGGCAATTCGCTGTAAGCAAGGATTCCTTTAAGATCGCCTTCAGCAGCTTTCTTAAATGCACCATTGATTTCATCAACCGTTACGTCTTTTTCAAGCTCAACAACAAGGTCAACTAGTGAAACGTTTGGAGTTGGAACACGCATTGCTCCACCGTTCAATTTACCTTTAAGTTCAGGCAATACTAGAGAAACTGCTTTTGCAGCACCAGTTGTTGTAGGAATGATGTTTTCCGCAGCTGCACGTGCACGACGGTAGTCTTTGTGCGGAAGGTCAAGAATTTGCTGGTCATTTGTGTAAGAGTGAACTGTTGTCATCATACCGCGCTTGATGCCGAAGTTGTCATTCAATACTTTCGCAAATGGAGCCAGGCAGTTTGTAGTACAAGATGCATTAGAGATTACGTGGTGATTAGCTGCATCGTACTTGTCGTCGTTTACACCCATAACGATTGTGATATCTTCGTCAGATGCTGGTGCAGAGATGATAACCTTCTTCGCACCTGCTTCAAGGTGCTTCGCAGCATCTGCGCGCTTAGTGAAACGTCCAGTAGATTCTACTACTACTTCTACGCCAAGGTCGCCCCAGCCAAGTTGAGCAGGATCTCTTTCAGCTAAAACTTTAACACGCTTGCCGTCAACAACGATTGAATCGCCATCAACTGTTACTTCTGCATCCAAAGTTCCGTGAACTGAGTCATATTTTAAAAGATGAGCAAGCATGTTTGCATCAGTTAAATCGTTAACTGCTACTACTTCCACATTAGGGTTTTTCAATGCCGCGCGGAAAACCACGCGTCCAATTCTACCAAATCCGTTAATACCAACTTTTACTGCCATGTGTATTTCCTCCTTTGATTCCTATAAAGGTGTTGTTTATATTAAGGTGTTACCCTTGTAACAATGTTTTAGCGGCGCCTTCATCCGTGATCAGGATCGTTGAGTCAGGTGCCTGCTTCATATAGGCTCTGATTGCCTTTGCCTTCGATGCTCCGCCGGCAACCGCAATGACATCCCCTATATTATTGAGATCATCCATTTGGAGACCGATCGTCAGCACTTTGTGGACGATTTCCCCGGCTTCGTTGAAATAGTAGCCGAAAGCCTCGCCAACTGCTTTTCCATCGAGGATCTTATGTAAATCCTCCGGGCTGGTATTGCGACGTTCCGCCATTGTAATAGCGTCTCCAATACCATGTAAAACCATGCTTGCTGACTTAACTAAATTCCAAACCTCATAAATCAGCGGTTCTTTGATGAAGGTTTTATAAACTTCGCTGCTGACCTGGTCGGGCACATAAAAGACCCGGTTACGTGAATTAGTGTTATCCGCCATGATCGCGCAAATCGTGTTTGCCTGATTCTTGACGTCTTCGCCAATTCCGCCCCTTGCCGGCACGAACAGCAAATCCTTCTCGCCGAAGTCGGGTGTCAACATTTCCGCCACAGCCGCCATAGTCGAACCTCCGGTCACAGCAATTATATTTTTGCTTTGAAGAAGATTTTTCATACTATTTGCTGTCGCGCGCCCCAGCTCACTTTTCACCCATGGCGACTGGTCGCTGTCCCCTGGGACAACAATCACTTTCCTGATCCCCATGCGTTCCTGAAGCTGGCGCTCTAGTCTGTCTATACCCATAATGTCTCGCATTACACTATCAAGACTTTCCAGTATATCTTTTCCCTCTTTGGTCAGTGTCATTCCCTGCCCCGACATCGAGATCAGATTCTGGTCTTTCAAAAACTCCACCTCAGAACGCAAAACCCGTTCAGTCAAATTCAGGCTTACTGAAAGGTTTCTCCTGCCAACCGGCTGCATCACGTTTATGTACTGCAGGATGAGGTATCGTTTTTGCATAACTTGCAATAAATCGGGCAATATTCTTTTTTGAATATCAATGAGCGAAAAGTCCATGTTGATATTCTCCTTTTCCAGCGTTGGACTTAAAATGTCCCGCTAAGACATATTATGTCCCACTCGCGGTAAAAAAAATCACCCCTGCTACAGATTTCATTCTAACAGGAGTGAAAACCTTAATCAACTTATAAACTCAAGGTTTTTTCTTGAAAACGCTTCACTTATGAACTTTTTGTTCACAATACCGTATTGAAGTTCTTCTCCATCCAATTCCACGACAGGAATCATGATTCCATACTTCTCAACAAGCTCGTCATCAAGGTCGATATTGATCTCTTCTATAGAAAAATCCCAATCCTGCTGAAGATCTTCAAGGATTTCTCGTGCTGTTTCGCACAGATGGCAGCGCGGCCGGGAGTAGAGTTTGACTGTTTTCTTCATTTTGGTCTCCTTATACTAGTATCATTCGCCCACTTTGGTGGATATTCGCAAATTAAGATGCTTTATTCGCAAAACAAGAAATTTGTTCGCAATTCCACGTGCTTTATTGCAAAAGAATATATTTATTCGCAAATTTATCGCTGTTTATTCGCAAAACGGAAAATATCTTCCATTTTCTAATCAAATCTCTTCCTCTTTGAAGATGATGGTATGCCCAACTGGTCCCTGTACTTTGCGACGGTTCTGCGTGATAGGACCATCCCCTCTTGTTCCTCTAGCATTTCCACAAGTTTCTGATCTGATATGGGCTTCTTTTTATCTTCTTCTTTTATATAATGCTCTATTGCTGCTTTTACTTTTTGCGATGAAGCCTGGTCGTTCTCTGTTGTCTGGACGGCACTTGTGAAAAATGATTTCAATTCGTAAGTGCCGGCCGGTGTCTGCATATATTTTTCACGGACAGTGCGGCTTACGGTCGATTCATGGATTTCGAGCTCATCGGCAACTTCCCTCATCGTCATCGGTTTCAGATGCGCAGGTCCTATTAAAAAGAAATCCTGCTGTTTCTCGATAATTTTCATCGATACTTTCAAGAGCGTTTCCTTCCTTTGCACCAGGCTGCGCTGGATCCACTGATAGTCCCCCTGCTTTTCCTGCAGGTATTTATTGACTTCCGGATCCTTGTGTCCGGATAGCTGCCGGAAATATCCTTCATTAAAAGAGACCCTTGGTATCAGCGCATCGAACACACTTACCGATAGTTCTTCCCCCTCACGTTTGACGACCACATCAGGAACGATATAGGCAGATTTTTCACGCTGGAACGCTGCACCTGGTTTCGGGTTAAGCTGCTGGATATCGTCATGGACTTTTTGGATTTCCTTCACATCGATATTCAGCATCTTCGCCAGCGCTTTCCACTTTTTCTCGGCAAAAAGCATGAAATGGTCACGTATAATTGTTATTGCGAGTTCGTTTTCAGGTGTGCGCTTCTGTCTTGTCAGTTGAAGCAGCAGGCATTCCCTGAGGTCTTTAGACCCGATCCCGGCCGGGTCCAGCGACTGGAGTTTAAAAAATGCTGATTCAACAATTTCATTTTCAACATTATATCTTTTTACAAGGTTTTCTCGATCAAGAGTCAAGTAACCGTTTTCATCTATGTTTTCAATCAATTCATGTAAAATCATTTTTTCTTCAGGAGTTGCTTTTAGCAAGTTTAATTGTGAAAAAAGATAGTCTTCGAGCGTCTCATCCGCCCCAGCGCCAATCTGCTCAATCAAGTTTTTCTGGTCCCGTTCAAATGTCTTTTTTCTCGTTTTTCGCGTACGGTCCATACTCGCATCAAAATGAGAGATGTTTTTAAAATCAACTTGCATAAGGGGATTTTCCATTGATTTAGCTTCAAGAAATGCCGCAAGCTCCTGTGCGGAATATTGCAAAAGTGCAATCGCCTGGGTCAGTTCCTGAGTCATTGCCAACTTTAACGTCTGTTTTTGCCATAAACCAGCTTTCAAATCCATCCAAATCACCCCTTCACCCATTTTACATGATAAACAGGCTTTGGTGTATGGAAAGAATTTGGTATCCCATCGACTTCTTGTATCTAAAAAACCTCTTGCCCTGAATCAGGCAAGAGGTTTTCAGCAACAAATTTAGCGGTCTTCTTTAAGCTTCCGCTGCTCTCCTAAGATTTAATGTTATCTTTTGCGTCTGAGAGATCTGTTTACAGCTGGAGTGTTTCTAGTTTGAGTATTGCGGGTAGGAGTTGTTGGTGCAGGAGGCGGACAATTTGTTGATGGTGCTCCTAACACTGCTGGTTCTTCCTCAGGTACAACACAATCCGGCAACTCAACTGTATAGTTGATAACAGCACTTGTGCCTGCATCATTTACTGTTACAGAGTTGATTGTAATGTCAATATCCTCACATGTAAGTTCACCTTCTGGGAATGGGTTATCATCAATGTTGCATGTGAAGCAAGTTTGCGTTACGACAATTGTATCGTTACAGCACTCATATAATTCAGTCGTTTGGCAATCTGCTGTTTTGGGAACGTTGAACTGTATATCCAGAGTTACTGTTCGGGTCCATGGGAATACCTCACAGCAGCAAATGAGGGATTGACCGCACACAAACACCTCAGCTGGCGCTTGACAAGTCTCCGTTGGTGCTACTACATCTTCATCGACAATGCAGAAACCAAATAACACATCTTCGGTAGCTACCTCTGCCGGGATTGTAAAGCAAGTTGTAGGAACAGTTGCTGGACAATCAAAGGTGTCAATATCTTCTTCTGGACATTCACAAGCGTCTGGGCAAACTATACAAGACGGAACACAGATCTCCCCACAAAATGTTTCTCCGGCAGAGGTCAACGCTGCACAGCCAGTTTCAAAGCTAGGTGGTTGATTAATGATAAAGGCAAATAATTGTGATATACCTTCGGATAAACCGTCTGGCAAGTCATCGAATTTAAAACCTACCACTGTTTCTAACGCACTACAAGGTGAGTCTTCAGGACATTCTCTAGGAGCAGGTTCAGGCCCAGGAGGACAATCGTCATATGGCTCCAAGCTATCTAAGATTTCCTGTGTCACTTCTCCCGTAAAAAGATCGCTAGTAAAGCATTGTTCAACTGGAAAGCAATCTCCATCGATTTCTAAAACCCAATCACTTAAGTCTTGAGCGCCTTCGAGGCCTTCAATAAGATAAATCCACCTATATCCTGCACCAAATCGCTCAACCTCAAACAATGATAATTGGTAATTTCCAATAATAACCGGTCCAGACGGGCAATCATCAGGAAATTGCTGCAATAAATTAAAATGTGGCATTAACATCTTCCTTTCATATATTTTGGAGGTGAAATTATACCTCTCTACTACTCTATGAAAAGGATGGGATGCTTGTTTAGGTGAATGCTCCTAGTCATTTGCATTAATTTAATAGTAATAGGAAAATTCACATGGTGTGACCGCGGAAAACAAAAAAGTCCCGCTGAGCTTTTTTTAGCTCAGCGGGATTTTTATGACGCCCTCGGCAGGAATCGAACCCACATCTCAAGAACCGGAATCTTACGTGCTATCCGTTGCACCACGAGGGCATGTTTCAAGTTAACGTTACGCTTACCTATTATAGGGTAAGTTCGGTTCCTTTGCAAGGAGGATTTTTTGGAATGTCAGCCGTTGCTCTTGTTTAAAAAAGACATTCTTGGGTAAGATGGATACGGTACAGTAAATTGGAATATACATTATTGTCGAACAGTTTCTGCAGGCTAATCAAGCGATTCGTTTGACCTTTATTGACCATGCGTGTATCATAAAACTACATAGGTGTTCTGGCAAGCGAACCAGTTTATGCCAGCCTGCAATTTGCCTTTTTAGAAGGAAGCAAATTGCCTTTTTAAGGCAACAACTGCTTTTTTTAAAAAGTGCAGTAAAAAGATCTTTACGTTAAAGGAGGAAAACAAACATGAACTTGATTCCTACAGTTATTGAACAAACGAATCGGGGCGAAAGGGCATATGACATTTATTCCCGCCTTTTAAAGGATCGCATCATTATGCTGGGAAGCGCAATCGATGACAATGTTGCCAACTCAATCGTAGCCCAGTTGCTTTTCCTGGAAGCAGAAAATCCGGAAAAAGACATATCCATCTACATCAATAGCCCGGGCGGCAGCATCACTGCCGGCATGGCAATCTACGATACTATGCAGTTCATCAAGCCAAATGTACAAACAATCTGTATCGGTATGGCTGCTTCAATGGGTGCATTCCTGCTCGCTGCTGGTACAAAAGGCAAGCGTTTTGCCCTTCCGAACGCAGAAGTCATGATTCACCAGCCACTAGGTGGTGCTCAGGGACAGGCGACAGAAATCGAAATCGCTGCAAAGCGCATTCTTTTCCTTCGTGAAAAGCTGAATACAATCCTTTCTGAGCGCACTGGCCAGCCGCTTGAAGTCATCGCGAAAGATACTGACCGTGACAACTTCATGACAGCTGAGCGCGCAAAGGAATATGGTCTTGTTGACCAGATCATCACTCGCAACGTCCTTGAAGAAAAGAAAGATAAATAAGATGAATGAAAACTCGCTCCTGTTTGCCAGGAGCGAGTTTTTTAATGGGCCATATTTTTTTAAAAGAATTAGTTCTCTTTCTGGATGTATTCAGCCAGCTTTTCCACAGCTTCTTCTTCATCATTGCCTTCAGCGATCAGGTTCACAGATGCGCCAGCACTAACGGCAAGGCTCATCAATCCCATGATGCTTTTAGCGTTTACCTTTTTTCCATCTTTCTCAAGAAAAATATCAGATGAGAACCTGTTTGCTTCCTGCACGAACAATGCCGCGGGACGAGCTTGTAAACCAGTTTTCAATTTTACTTCCACCTGTTTTTCAACCATTGCGTTTTCCTCCTCTAGCCCTCTATTTATTTGTAATTTGTCCGGCACGCAGTTTATCTGCTATTTCATCGATCTTTCGCAGCCGGTGATTGATTCCTGATTTGCTGATTGTCCCCCCGCTTACCATCTCGCCCAACTCTTTAAGCGTGACATCCTGGTAGTCGACACGGAGCTGAGCGATTTCCCTCAGTTTTTCCGGTAAAATTTGCAGGCCGACCGTATCCCTTATGAAGCGGATATTCTCTACCTGTCTAAGCGCAGCGCCAATTGTTTTATTCAAGTTAGCTGTTTCACAATTTACTAGACGGTTAACCGAGTTTCTCATGTCACGCACAATCCGGATATCCTCGAATCTCAGCAGCGCATTATACGCACCAACGATGGTCAAAAACTCAGTGATCTTTTCAGCTTCCTTCAAATAGGTGATGAAGCCTTTTTTTCGCTCAAGCGTTTTGCTGTTCAACCCGAATGTATTCATCAGCTCACATAATGATTCATTATGCTCCTGGTACATGGAGGCAATCTCCAAATGGTAGGAGGACGTTTCCGGATTGTTCACAGAACCTCCTGCAAGGAAGGCACCTCTTAAATAAGAACGCTTACAACATTTCTTTTTCACCAGTGCAGGTGAAATATCATGAATAATTTCAAAGCCTTCTCCTATAATCTTTAAATCCTCCAGAATATCCCTGGCTGATTCCTTAAGGCGGACAATATAAACATTATTCTTTTTCAGCCGCATCTTTTTACGCACCAGCAGCTCTACCTGAACCTGATAACTTTTTTTGATCAAGGTATAGATCCGCCTGGCAATCGCGGCATTTTCCGTCTGTATGTCTACGATGAGTTTGCGATTTGAGAAGGAAAGGGAACCATTCATCCGGATTAAAGCTGACAGTTCCGCGTCAGCGCAGCAGCCCTTCACGTCAATATTCGTGAGTTCTTTTTTTGTTTCCGAAGCGAACGACACCTTCTCACCCCCCTGTTTATATAGCGCTGGCACTCTAAATCAGCAAGCGCAGCAGCTGTCTTTTTATTTTAATGCGAAAATGCTTTTTAGGCTTAATACACTTAAACGCACTTTTTCAAAAAGAGACAAACGCTTGCATCCTATATTTACGCGTTATATCTCTTTTTGGTTTCATCTATTATCATAGAATATAAAATTTCTGAAACTTTTTTTGTGTCATGCCTGATAACATTGCCATCAAGCTCAGCAATTTCATCCTGGACGACTTCAATTCCCAATGACATCAGCCGGTCAAGGTCAAAATGGACAGGCTGGGCAAGCTCTTCCTTATAGCGGAGCTCCACATCCGGCGGGATTGTCTCACTATTGACAAGGATCGTATCGATAAAAGCACAGTCCATGTGGTCATAGATCGCTTTTATATGATCACTGGCAGCAAAATCATGCGTTTCCCCTGCCTGGGTCATCAGATTGCAAATATACACTTTCCGTGCCTTCGCTTTGCATACTTCCTTGCCAAGTCTCTTCACGAGCAAATTCGGCAGGATGCTTGTATACAAACTGCCAGGACCAATCACGATCAAATCAGCTTCCCTGATCGCCTGGAGCGTTTCAGGCAATGGCTTCACGCCTTCTGGATTCAAAAAGACTCTTTTGATCCTTTTTCCTGAGTATGGAATTTTAGATTCTCCCCTGACAATGCTGTCGTCCTCCATCACGGCATTTAGCATGACGCTCCTGTTCGCGGCCGGCAGCACTTTCCCGCGCACATTCAGGACCTTGCTCATTTCCTGGATCGCGTGGACAAAATTGCCGGTGATCGACGTCATCGCAGCCAAGATCAGATTGCCTAGCGAGTGGCCGGACAATTCATTGGCTGTATTGAACCGGTGCTGGAACATCTCTTCAATCAGTGGCTCCACATCAGATAGTGCAGCAAGGACATTCCGGATATCACCCGGTGGAGGAATACTCATATCCTCCCTCAACCGGCCGGAGCTGCCGCCGTCATCAGCAACCGTGACGATCGCAGTGATGTCCACAGGGTGCTTTTTCAAACCCCGCAACAGGACTGGGAGGCCCGTTCCCCCCCCGATGATGACGATTCTTGGCAATCCATCACTCATCATTTTATATGTCCCTGCCTTTTCTCGATATCACGGTGAGTTACACGGGTATGATAGTCTTTTTCGAAAAACTTGGCGATGTGTTCTGCCAATGCCACGGAACGATGCTGGCCGCCTGTGCAGCCAATGGCGATGATGAGCTGTGCCTTTCCTTCCCGCTTATAATGAGGGAGCATGAAACTCAGCAAATCTGTCACCTTTTCGAGGAACTTGCTTGTCTCGTTCCATTTTAAAACATATGTCGACACATCTTCATCAAGACCAGTTTTCGGACGCATATGTTCGATATAATGCGGATTCGGCAAAAAGCGGACGTCGAAAACAAGGTCGGCATCGATCGGTATTCCATGCTTGAAACCGAAGGACATGACATTGACGGTAAAAATCGTCTTCTTGTTCACCGAAAACTCCTCAAGGATTTTTTCACGGAGATCCTTCGGCTTCATGCCCGTTGTTTTATAAAGAAGCTGCGCCCTGCCCTTCAGCTCTTCCAAAAGCTCGCGTTCTAGCTGGATGCCTTCAAGCGGCAGTCCTGACGGAGCAAGCGGGTGCGAACGTCTCGTTTCTTTATAGCGGCGCACAAGAGTGGAATCATCCGCGTCTAGGAACAATACCTGCGGTGTCACCCAAGAAGTTTCCGCCAGATCATCCAGCGCCTTGAAAAGCGAATCAAAGAACTCGCGTCCGCGCAAGTCCATGACGAGTGCCACTTTGTTCATTTTCGTGCCAGATTCCTTCATTAGCTCAAGGAATTTCGGCAGCAATGTCGGCGGCAGGTTGTCGACGCAGAAAAAACCAAGGTCTTCGAAGCTCTGGATGGCGACGGTCTTCCCTGCGCCAGACATACCTGTTATAATCACGAGCTGGGTATCAGTGCTTGAACCGGTACTCATTTCTCTCTCCCCCTGCTATTCAAGTTATTTATCAATTTGGATCGAGCCTGTAATTGATCAGCTCAAAATCCGGTGTATAAGTAAAGGTGCCATAGATTATTCCTTGTCCATGGACCATATATTCCAAAATGTGATAATCTCCCGCTGCCATTGGCAGGTCTTTGATGTCGTCAAGCTCATGCCAGGAAATCGTGCCTTCCTCTGATTCATCGAGATTGATGCCATCAGCCTCAGTCGCGTAGAACGTGAACATCATCCACTCGGACACGACTTGATCATCCTCCTTGATGACAAACGTGAAAATCCCTTTGATTTGCGGATTTCTCAGGTAAATGCCTGTTTCTTCACGAAATTCCCGGACACATGAATCCTTCACGGTTTCTCCTGGTTCCATTTTTCCGCCTGGAGCCACCCACCAATTTCGGCGCGGCTTTTGCAGCAGCAAAATCTTATCATCTTTTACTAAAACACAATTCGTCACTCGCTGCATCCAATCCACCTCTTTATATGCAGGCCAACTAGGCTTGTAAAAATCTTCGTATGCATTGCCGTTTTTTACACAGAAATGGCTGCTGTTTTCGATTCAAATCAATATCAAAAAAAAAGCAGCATTCTGAAAAAAGCAGTCCTGCAAATTAGCTCAACTTTTATTCTTTCCATTATACTATTTTTAGTTTTTCGCCACAATGAATACAAAGATGATATTTTTGTTAAGGAGTAAGTGAATTCTGCAGATTTAAATTCTAGCTGGCGTATGGTGTTATAATCCGTTTCAATGGCCTGTTTCATTTTTTTGCAAAAAAAAGAGCACAGGATAACCTGTGCCGTCAAAGGATTATATTTTTAAAAGGGGGTCAATTTCTACTCCTATAATACCCCATGATTGTTTCACTACTGTTACAGGAGAATTAATATATAATTACGGTTTGTTAATTTATGCCGTGATGGGATGTTTTTACCAGCAGATTGGAAAAACCCGCTGAATCGTATCCAGCGGGTTTGGCATTTGGATTATGCGTTTGCTTTTAATTCTTCCATCAATTCTTCGACATAATGCTGTGCATTTTGTGCGGCGATACTGCCGTCGCCAGTTGCTGTAACAATTTGGCGAAGTGTTTTTTCACGAATGTCTCCAGCTGCAAAAATGCCTGGGACTTTCGTTTCCATTTGTTCGTTTGTTTCGATATAGCCGTTGCTGTTCGTGATGCCAAGGCCTTCGAATGGCTTTGTCAATGGAACCATTCCGATGTAGATGAACACACCATCTGCGGCGAACTCTTTTTCCGCACCATCTTGTGTCGAAACTAGCGTTACGCTGCCAACCTTGCCATCTTTGTCGTTGATTTGCTTAACAGTGTGATTCCAGATGAAATCAATTTTGTCATTGGCAAATGCACGATCCTGAAGGATTTTTTGCGCACGAAGCTCATCACGGCGGTGAACGATTGTCACTTTTGAAGCGAAGCGAGTCAAGTAAACGCCTTCTTCTACCGCTGAGTCTCCGCCACCGACAACAACAAGTTCTTTGTTTTTAAAGAATGCGCCGTCACAAACCGCACAGTAAGAAACACCGCGGCCGCCAAGCTCCTGTTCGCCAGGAACTCCCAACTTCTTGTACTCTGCACCAGCAGAAAGAATGATCGAGCGAGCCTTATATTCCTTGTTGCCAGCTTTTATGATTTTATATTCCTTGCCATCGATGACTTCTTTTACATCACCGTAAGCATATTCAGCACCGAATTTTTTCGCGTGGTCAAACATTTTAGTTGAAAGCTCAGGTCCAAGAATATGGTCAAAACCAGGATAGTTTTCAACTTCTTCTGTATTTGCCATTTGTCCGCCCGGCACGCCGCGCTCAAGCATCAGTGTCGACAAGTTCGCACGTGATGTATAAACAGCAGCCGTCATCCCAGCCGGTCCGGCACCGATAATAATGACGTCATAAATTTTCTCTTCTGACATGGTGTACAACTCCTTTTATCAAAATCCCCTATTATTTTCATCCAAGATAGTATTTCCTTCCTAAACATATCCTATAAAACAGGAAGCGCATAGTCCAAAAATATGCTTAATAAAGGTCCCTGTTCACTAAATTGACAAAAGAACAAAAAGCGCAAGCGCCTTGGTCAGCCTCGACAAGCCCTGGAGGGCCGACCGGTGAAGTCGTTCTTTGACTTCATTGGGCGGACCGAAGCGACTCGAGGGGCTAGGCGCTGGAGCTGGATTAAGAAAACCATATATAGTTATCCACAACGAAATTATTTTTATAATTTCCTGACAATAAAAAGAGGGTAAACTAAGTCTGCTGCTAACAGACTTAGTTTACCCTTTTAGATGCTGTCTTCTTCTTGAAGAAACTCGTTTGCCAAATTTATATATTTGGAGAGCGTAGATACAGATAATCCGTATTTTTTCGCTACTGCTGCTTTTGATGTCTTGATATTCCTTAGCTTATCCCAGAGATAATCAACCGCTGCAGCCCACGCTTTTTTGTTTTTAAAGTCATAGCCAGCCTCAGCTGCCTGTTCAAATACCGAGAACCACATGATATAGACGCCAGCTTCATTTTTGCCGATCGGCTGGTGGTGGTCATAAAGGAGCTTTGCTGTTTCATGCGCACCCTTTACTTCCTCTTCCTTGCTGCTCAGTTTGCCGGAAGCTACATACGCAAGGTATGATTTTTCCATTTCCGTCATTTTATCTGTTGATGTCTCCGCTGCGAGAATTTCCTTCTTTTTCGCGGAAACAGATGTGAGGAATAGCGCAAAAAGGCGCTCCTCTGGATAATCGCTGTTCAGCTGGTTGAGGATAGCCGAAACCTGCGCTTCGAACTTTACGCCCGGTTTGTCTGCCCACGGCTCCATTCCCTCTTTTTCAGGACTGAACTCGAGTACCTTTTTCCAGGCATTCCGTGCTGTATTTTCTCTGCCGGTAAAATAAGAAGCATGAGACAGCCAGTAATAGAAAGCACCGTCGCCTTCAAAACCTGTTTTTTGCAGCTTCTTCAGCCAGCGGTAAGCCAGTTCATATTCGCCGACAAGCGCAAATGTCGCGCCAAGCTTGAACTGGTGCTCCACGTGGATCGGGTGGATTTTTTCAAGAGAGTCCTTAAGGTCCTGGCCTTCTTTCTCCTGTCCCTGATAGTGCGCGAACACGAGGGCATTGCACAATGCATGCAGGTTGCCGGGATTCTGCTCGAGAACATCATTCAGGATGTCACGAGCCTTAACGGTCTCGCCCAGGTAAAAATACGCCAGCGCCAGATTATTGTAAGCCGACCAATATTCCGGATACTCCTCGATGACTTCCTGGAAAATCTCGATCGCCTTTGGGAATTCGCCGGATTCCAGGTGATTCCGTGCTTCCTCCTGCTTGACGATCAGGTCATCCTCTTCATAATAATCCTCATCCATCTCTTCTGCTTCCATCGTGAGAAGTTCAAGCAGATCGCTCGCATCCTCGGCAAACTCACCATCTTCATTCAATTCAATATAAAGATTAGCATGCCTGAACGCATCCCGGAACAAGCCTAAATGAGCGTAGTTATTCGCTAAGAAATAGTGGCATTCTGCCATGTTTTCATCAAGTTCTTCGAGGACCAAGTGCAAAAGACGGTTAGACTGCTGGTATTCACCGAGCTCCGACTGCACGATCGCCAGCTGGCAAACGATCATCGGCTCGCCAGGCTCAAGGTGCATCGCACGCTGGAAATACTTTTCAGCCTTTTTTAGGTCCCGCCTGTGGAAAGCCTTGACCCCTTTGGTGAAGTAATATTCACCAGTAGGAACAAATGACAGCAATTGACCTTTTTGCTTCATCGCTTTAGAGTCTTTTCCCATATGATCCTCCATTTATATTTTAGTAAAACTATATCCTTTGAACCTTTGGTTTGTATAAGAATACACATACAGTGTTTTATCGAAGCAACTTTAACTAATGTAGTATAACATACGGACAGAGTGTTCGAGAAGGTGTGGATTTGAAAATGTGGTGTGTGGGTGTATCCAGTTGGTTAAAAAGTGTGGTTTACTAGCGGTTGGTCGAATTATTGGGAAAAGTGGTCGAATAATCTTTAAATGTGGTCGAAAAAATTAAAAAACCGCCAAATTAATCCAAAAAGTGGTCGAATAATTTTATTTTTCGCCAATATAATTAAATCCCTCTTTAAAAGAAGGTATTTTCAGTAATGAAATCGAATATTAGAGTTAAAATTTCAAGGAGTGATAGAAATTGATTGGAAAAACAAGAGAATATCCTCAGGAGATTATGATTTTAGAAGCGATTGTAAGACGTTTCCCTCCTGATGACTTCAGAAAAGCGGAATTCGAGAAGAAACTTTACCGAAAACGAGCAGGGTACAAAGGAGAAAAGACGCTGGATTACTTTTTAGAGCAAGTTGACCACTCTGAAATGGTTATTTTGCATGATTTAAGAATCCCGATCAACAGGACTCACTTCCAAATTGACACCCTCATCATTACCCCTTACTTTCTCCTCATCATCGATTCCAAAAATTACGCAGGAACACTCATTTTCCTTCCAGAATTCAACCAACTGATTCGTGTACAGAACGATATAGAAGAAGTTTTTCCCGACCCGATTCTCCAGACAAAAATCCAGGCATCTCAATTAAAAGCCTTTCTTAAAAAACATCATATTACACCTCCACCAATAGAAAACCTTGTTGCTATTAGCAATTCACAGGCCATCATCCAAAATCCAACCAATGACAAGGAAGTCAGTTATAGAGTCTTCAGGTCAGCGAATGTTGCCTTTAAAATCCCTCCATTTTACAAAAAGCATACCCAGTCCCATGTCTCTAAAAATGAAATGAAGAAAATCGCTAGACATTTAATTAAGGCGCACGAACCACTGGTTCCAGACCCAAAATCAATGAACCTGCCATTTGATAAAATGGTTAAGGGTGTGCAGTGCCCTGCCTGCGAGGCATTCGGAATGGACTACCGTCAGGGGAAATGGACTTGTTTAAACTGTGGACATAAAACTGCGGATGCCCATATTCAGGCATTGAAAGATTATTTCCTTATTTATGGCCCTTCTATTACTAGCAAGGAATTCCGAGAATTCATGAAAGTCAGATCTCCTTCTACTGTGAAACGCCTGCTATCTTCTATGAATCTCACGTTTGACGGCACAACCAAAGGGCGCACCTACTTTCCGGGCAAAAGCTTCTTTGATTAATTTATGGCAGAAAAAACCCAGCGCAATACTACTCTTCTGCGCTGGGCTTCTTCCTTTTATTCAACACTGCCAATACTTCTTTCAGCGGCAGTTTCTGTTCCTGCAACAGGACCATTAGGTGGTAAAGCAGGTCGGCGGCTTCCCACTTCAACTCTTCGGGGTCGCGGTTTTTGGCAGCGATGATGACTTCTGATGCTTCTTCGCCGACTTTTTTCAAAATCTTGTCGACGCCTTTTTCAAATAAGTAGGTTGTGTATGCCCCTTCTGGCATTTCCATTTCGCGCTCGCGGATTGTTTTTTCCAGTTCGAGCATGACGGAAAAATCGCTAAGTGAAGCAAGGTGATCTGCGGGACGCTCCAGTAGGCTTTCTGAAAAATCCAGTGAAGCAAGCTGATCAACAGGACGCTCCAGCAAGTTTTCCGAAAAACAGCTGACTGCGCCGGTATGGCATGCTGGTCCGGCTGGTTCGACGAGCACCACAAGAGCATCTCCGTCACAGTCGTATTTCATCTCTACGATTTTCTGGGTGTTTCCGCTCGTTGCGCCTTTGTGCCAGAGCTCCTTGCGGGAACGGCTGTAAAACCAGGTTTCGCGTGTTTCTAGCGTCTTGGTTAGGGATTCTTCATTCATATACGCAACAGTCAGGACTTCACGTGTTGCTGCATCCTGGACGACTGCAGTAATTAGGCCATTTTCATCAAACTTCAATTCTTCTATTTTCATCTTACGGTCACTCCTTTTTCACGGAGATGGGATTTTACTTCTTTTACAGAGGTTTCACGGTAGTGGAAGATCGATGCAGCCAGTGCGGCATCTGCTTTTCCTTCGTTAAAAGCGTCGGCGAAATGGTCCGCGTTTCCAGCGCCGCCTGAGGCAATGACCGGGACTGTGACTGCTTCACTCACTGCACGGGTCAGCTTTAGATCGAAGCCTTTCTTTTCACCGTCACTGTCCATACTTGTCAGCAGGATTTCTCCTGCACCAAGGCGAACGGCCTCTTTTGCCCATTCAATCACTTCCCACTTGGTCGGTGTCCGGCCACCATGGGTGTAAACCCGCCATGATCCGAGTTCTGGGTCGTATTTTGCATCGATGGCGACGACGATGCACTGGGCGCCAAAGAAATCGGAGCCTTCTGAGATTAATTTCGGATTGTTGACAGCCGCGGTGTTCAAGGAAACTTTATCAGCACCTGAACGGAGCATCCTCTTCATATCCTCAAGTGTGTTGATGCCTCCTCCGACAGTGAACGGGATTGCCAGCTCTGACGCTACTTCCCTGACTACCTCGACCATCGTCTTCCTTCCTTCAACGGAAGCTGATATATCAAGGAATACGAGCTCATCGGCTCCTTGCTCATCATAAAAACGAGCAAGCTCGACAGGGTCACCGGCATCACGGAGCTGCACAAATTGCACTCCTTTTACGACGCGTCCTTCTTTTACATCTAGACAGGGAATAATCCGTTTACTAAGCATCAGACACTCCCCGCTTCCAGAGCAGATTTCACCGAAAAGCGTCCTTCATAAATGGCTTTACCGACGATTGCACCGCTGACCCCATCATCACTCAACTGACGAAGAGCCGCTAAATCATCAAGCGAGCTCACACCGCCGGAAGCGATGACACTTTTGCCCGTTTCCAATGCAAGCTGGCGGGTCGCCTCCACGTTCGGCCCTGCAAGAGTGCCGTCTGTTGCGATATCGGTAAAAATGAAAGTCTCTGCACCGGCATCAGCGAATCTTTTGCCAAGCTCGACAGCACTCACTTCGGAAGTGTTCAGCCAGCCATGTGTCGCGACGAAGCCATTTTTCGCGTCTAGACCGATGGCAATTTTCGCGCCGTATTTCCTGACCATTTCCTCGGCGAACTCTGGATTGGAAACGGCAATGCTGCCGATGATGACACGGGTGACGCCGTTATCAAGATAATGATTGATATCTTCTTCACTGCGGATGCCGCCACCAATCTGGATGTTCACACCAAGCTCCTGTGCAGCCTGAATAACAAATTTGTCATTGACCCGCCTGCCGTCCCTTGCCCCATCGAGGTCGACCATATGAATCCACTCTGCCCCTTCATCAGCGAATGTTTTCGCCATCTCAAAAGGGGAATCTCCATATACAGTTTCCTTGTCATAATCACCTTGCAGCAGCCTTACGCATTTTCCGCCGCGCATGTCGATCGCCGGATAGATTGTGAATTTCATTCTTCTGTCTTCCTTTCTGTTGCAAGGTTGGCAAAATTGCGGAGCAGTGCCATGCCCATATCACTGCTTTTTTCCGGATGGAATTGCATCCCATAGATGTTGTTTCGTCCGACAATGGCCGGCACTTCTACATCATAATAATCACCGACTGCCACCAGGACTCCCGACTCATTCGTTTTTACATAATAGGAATGAACAAAGTACACATAATCTTCTTCAAGTGATGTGAGTAAAGGAGACTCTCCAGTAAAGCGAAGCTTGTTCCATCCCATATGCGGAACCTTATAAGCTTCCCCTTCTGCCGTCTTGCCGCTGAAACGCTCCACTTTTCCAGGCAGCAGGTTCAAGCCCTTCGTCTGGCCATTTTCCGTGCTTTCTTCGAACAGAAGCTGCATACCGAGGCAGATTCCGAGCACAGGCTTTCCGGTATCAGCGAAGGCCTGGATCAATTCCGTCAAACCAGTGCGGTCTAACACTTTCATCGCATCACGAAATGAACCTACGCCAGGGACGAGCAGTGCATCTGCATCCATCAAATTGCATTTATATTGTGAGATAAAATATGGCGCATTCAGCCGTTCGAGCGCTTTACTGACGCTGAACAGATTGCCCATGCCGTAATCGACGATGCCAATCATGAGTTAACTTCCTTCCTTTTACAGAGTTCGGGATTTTCTTTCCCTACCAGGGGCATAAGAGCTTCATGCCTCTTCAAATCGAATAATCGTGTCTCTTATAATACCCGTAGAGATTCTCTTACAACATCCCTTTAGTACTACGTTTACCGCTCCCCTTACAACATCCCTTTCGTTGAAGGAACGCCTTTTACCCGCGGGTCGATGGTCGTCGCTTCATCTAGCGCGCGGCCAAGTGCTTTGAAAACTGCTTCAATCATGTGGTGAGTATTTTTTCCGTAGTGGACGATGACATGCAGATTCATTCTTGCTTCAAGCGCAAGCTTCCATAGGAATTCGTGGACTAGCTCGACATCGAAAGTGCCAACCTGCTGCGCAGGGAATTCTGCACGCATTTCGAGGTGCGGTCGATTGCTAAGATCGACGACGACCTGCGCCAGGGCTTCATCCATTGGGACAAAAGCGTTTCCGTAGCGTTTGATTCCTTTTTTATCGCCAAGTGCTTCACGAAGCGCCTGTCCAATGCAGATGCCAATATCTTCAGTTGTATGGTGGCCATCCACCTCAACATCGCCCTTCACATCGACTTTTAAATCAAACTGGCCATGCTTCGCGAATAAATCGAGCATATGAGAAAGAAAAGGCACACCAGTTTCAAGTTCTGTTTTTCCTTCGCCATCGATGCTAAAATCCAAATCTATTTTTGTTTCATTCGTATATCGTTTCACCGTTGTGGTGCGTTCCATGAGTTATTCCTCCATCCACTATAATTACGATTTAAGTCTTGCCTCCACGGCCCGGGCGTGGGCTTCCAACCCTTCAAGCCTTGCGAACTCGGCAATCTTTGCTCCATTGTCATTCATCGCTTTTTCGCTGTACAGAATAATGCTGGACTTCTTTTGGAAATCCTCGACACTCAACGGGCTTGAAAAGCGGGCTGTCCCATTCGTAGGCAGCACATGGTTCGGCCCGGCGAAGTAATCACCTACAGGCTCTGAGCTGTATCTCCCCAGGAAAATTGCGCCTGCGTGCTTTATTTTACCGAGCAGTTCCATCGGATTCTCCGTGACGATTTCAAGATGCTCCGGTGCAAGCTGGTTGATTGCCGCCACAGCCTCTTCCATATCAGCTGCCACATAAATTGCGCCGAAGTTTTCGATTGCCTGTGTGGCGATTTCTTTTCTCGGCAATTGTGAAAGCTGCTTATATACTTCATTTTGAACGTCTTCAGCAAGAGTGCGGGAAGTTGTTACTAAAACCGCACATGCCCGGGGGTCATGCTCTGCCTGCGAAAGCAGGTCAGCCGCGATTTCATTAGCACGCGCTGTATCATCCGCCAAAATTCCGATTTCACTCGGACCGGCTATCATATCAATCGCGACGTCGCCGAAAACCTCGCGCTTGGCGAGGGCGACATAAATGTTACCCGGACCGGTGATTTTATCGACCGGCTTGATTGTTTCAGTTCCATATGCCAGGGCAGCAATTCCCTGGGCTCCGCCGATTTTATAGATTTCTTTTACCCCAGCAATATCAGCGGCAACGAGCACGCCTGCCGGAAGCTTCCCATCACGGCCAGGCGGGGATACCATGACGATCCTCTCGACACCCGCGGTTTTTGCCGGAATGACATTCATCAATACCGAGGATGGATAAGCAGCGGTTCCACCAGGCACATATACACCAACAGAATCGAGCGGTGTCACCTTCTGGCCCAGCATCGTCCCATTTTCCTCTGTCGTCATCCATGAAGGACGCAGCTGCTTTTCATGGTAGTTACGTATATTGCCAGCTGCCTCAGTAATGATATCCACGAGCTGATTACTGACTTTTTTATAGGCGTCTGAAATTTCTTTCTCTGTCACCAGAAATTCATCTAGCACAACAGAATCAAATTTTTCGGTAAAAGTCCTGAGGGCCTGGTCGCCGGAAGCACGGACTTCCGCAATAATGGCCTGCACGGCTTTGCGCTGCTCTTCGGTTCCGCCATCAACGGTCCGTTTTAATGACAAGCTTCCATCTATCTGTAAAATATCCATCGGGAATCAAATCCTTTCAGATTCACAATCTATATCACTTCGTTCAGCCTTTTAACCAGCTCGCTAATCCGTTCATCCTTGATTCGGTAGCTGACTGGATTGACAATCAGCCTCGATGTCACGTTTGTTATTGTTTCGTACTCAACAAGGCCATTTTCCTTCAAGGTCCTTCCGGTTGAAACGATGTCGACAATCCTGTCGGCGAGCCCGATTAATGGCGCAAGCTCGATTGATCCATTCAATTTGATGATTTCTACCTGCTCGCCCTGTTCACGGAAATAGGCAGCAGCGATATTCGGGTACTTCGTCGCGATTTTCGGGGCGACATCATTCATTTTTGTATCAGGTATTCCGGCGACAGCAAGATAGCAGCCACTGATTTTTAAATCGAGCAGCTCATACACATCACGTTCTTCCTCAAGCAGGACGTCCTTTCCGGCAATCCCGAGATCCGCGACACCATGTTCAACATATGTAGCCACATCCATCGGCTTCGCTAAGATGAATCGAAAATTCTCTTCTTCTACGTCGATAATCAACTTACGGGAATCATCAAATTCAGGAGGCAAATTAAAGCCAGCGTTGCGCAACAGATCAACTGCTTCGGTAAAAATCCTGCCCTTTGGCATCGCGATGGTCAGTTGTTCATTCACTGCACTCCCTCCTTCCCAACAAGGTAAACGACATTAGCAAACGTATCGGAGCAAGCATCAAGATTGCGTACGGAGCTGATGTCCTGGAGGATGACCCGTTCCCCTGCTTCCCTGCGATGTAATGCAAGTTGGTAAGCTTCCTTTCTCCGTTCAGGACTGAAAAGAATACAAGTGACAGGTTCGGGTTCACCAAGGTTACCGAGACTTTCAAGCAGGCGGTCGAGCCTGATCGCAAATCCTGTTGCCCCTGTCGATTTTCCGAATTTCTCAAGCAATTTGTCATAACGGCCGCCATTGCCGATTGGGAAGCCAACCATTCCTGCGTAAACTTCAAATAAAATGCCTGTATAATAGCTCATGTGGCTGACAATCGTTAGGTCAAATTTGATCCGGCTGCTTTCACCGAAGTCTTCGATGATCTCCCAGAGCAGCTTCAATTCATCGAGTGCCGCCCTGCCTTTTCCGTTCTCGATCAGTTCGGATGCCTTGCCAATCACTTCAGGGCCGCCGCGCAATTCAAGAAAAGCGAGAAGCCTTTGTGAATCGATCGATGACAGCGGCAGTGCTTTGACATGCTCACGATATCCGACATAATTTTTCTCATATAAAAATTTCGTCAGTTCCCTGGCTCGTTCCTCTGTGCCAAGTATCTGAACGAACAATTCGTTGACAAAGCCAACATGCCCTACAGAAAGCTGAAACTCTTCCAAGCCAGCTTTTTTCAGCGAGGAAATCGCCAGTGAGATCATCTCGCCATCGGCACTGACGGACTCATCCCCGATACACTCGACGCCAATCTGCTCAAATTCCGCCGGCCTGCCGCCTTCACGCTGCTGGGCACGGTAGACATTTGCAGAATAGGCCAATCTTAATGGTACCTGGTCTTTGAATAATTTTGAAGCCGCAACCCTGGCAATAGGTGCGGTCATATCGGGACGCAGTACAAGCGTATGCCCCTGCTGGTCCAACAGCTTGAACAGCTGCTGATCAAGGATCGCTGATGCAGTTCCGACTGTTTCGTAATATTCGAGCGCCGGCGTTTCGATGAATTGGAAACCCCATTGCTTCATTTCTTTTTCAATAGAGCTCCGGACTTTATCTTTTGCTTCATGCAATTCCGGAAGCGTATCCCGCATGCCAAGCGGCTTTTCAAACATGAATAATCTGCTCATTGATTTCACCCTCTTCGTTGCTGGTGTTTTTATTTATCTACCCAAATAAACTAAGTCTTAATTATCTAAATCCTTTAGTTCGCTAATATGGTAATAAGATGAAGTTATATGTATTTTATCGCTCATTTTATTATCCGTCAACCATTAGCTGTTCATGTTTGCTTTTTTAAATGGTGCTGGTAGAATGGTGGCAATCAGAAAAGTAGAAGCGGCGACAAAAGTTGGTGCTAAACGTTTCTTCACTGTTAAAGGAGGCCGGATGCAATGAAAATCCTTTGGGACTTGGACGGAACCATTCTTGATACATGGCCGACACTTATTGAGGCATTTACGGTCGTAGCAAAAAAAGACCTGAAGTATGAAGAAGTCCTTCCGCATCTGAAATACGGAACAGCCTATGATTTTTATGGAGTCGATAAAAAAAAGGTAACTGAATTCCGCGAAATTGAACGCACTTTGCCAAATGATCGGAAACCGCTTTTTCCATTTGTGAAAGATGTGCTTTCAAGTGCAAACGCAAATGTACTCGTGACCCATCGCAATCGGCGCTCAACAGAAGAGCTTCTGGAACACTGGAATCTCGGCCAATTTTTCGAGGAAGTGATTTGCCCGGCTGATGACGGCTATTCGTTGAAGCCTGATATCCATGCCTATAAGTACCTGCATGATCGATATTGTTTGGATGTGGCAGTCGGCGACCAGAGCACAGACCTGATTCCAGCAAGGAAGATCGGCCTGAAGACATGCTCCTTCCGCGAAGAAAACGAGTTTGCAGACGAAACCATCTATTGTTATTCAGAATTTCCTTATAAATAGACTGAAATGGCAATCAAAAGCCACAAATGATATATTTCCTGTATGTTTTGAGTGTTGCCAGCTGCCTGTTTTAGCTGGATGAGACTTTTATTGGCGAAAAAACATTTTTATTGGCGATTTTCAAAATATATTGGCGATAATTTGATTTTATTGGCGATAATGAGCTGGTTATTGGCGAAAATCGATTTTTATTGGCGACTTGGAAATTATCGCTCATTTTTCCCTGTTCAAAATACTCAGAAACGGGCCAGGTGCGTTGCTGGGTTGCAAGTATCGTCACTTCGATTATCAACTATGAAAAAATGTACAGAAAACGCAAAAAAGCGAAACGGAGCTGTTCATTCCGTTTCGCTTTTGTAGTTAGTGGTGCTGGTCCCATAGATTTCATCATCTGCCCAGCGTTCAGCAAGCTCTTCCTTTGTGTAGATCACGCGCATCGGGTTGCCTCCGACAAAGGCTCCGGCTGGGACGTCTTTGTGGACGAGTGTTCCGGCGGAGACGATGGCGCCGTCACCGATCCTGATGCCTGGCATGATCGTGGAGTTGGCGCCGATCATGACTTCGCTGCCAATCTCGACGTCGCCGAGGCGGTATTCCTTGATCAAGTATTCATGCGCCAGGATGGTTGTGTTATAGCCAATGACCGTATTACGGCCAACGGAGATTTTTTCCGGGAACATGACGTCGAGCATTACCATCAGCGCGAAGGATGTTTGGTGGCCTACGTTCATCCGCAAGAATTTGCGGTAAAGCCAGTTTTTCATGCCGAGAAATGGCGTGTAACGCGCCACCTGGATGACGACGAAATTTTTGACGACCTTCCAGAACGGGACGGTTTTATACACATGCCAGAGCGAGTTTGCTCCTTCTACTCGATAACGAGTCGTCCTTCTCATGTTATACTCCCAAGATTGGCAGGAGGTCAGCCATGTTCTCTAACATGTAATCCGGGTTGTACTGCTCAAGATGCTCTCTTCCCTTTATTGACCAGGCAACTCCTACTGTCTTCGTGCCGGCATTTTTGCCGCCGAGGATATCGTGGTGGTTATCACCGACCATGATCGCACGGTCTGGCGAGGATCCAAGCTGGTTCAGCGCTTTTAATAGCGGCTCCGGATCCGGCTTTGCTTTTTCAACATGGTCGAGCGCGACGACAACCTCGAAAAACTCGTCCAATCCTGTCAGCTTCAAGCCCATTTGGACTACATCCGAACGTTTCGTGGTAACGATTCCTAAATGGAATCCGCTCTCTTTCAACGTTCGGACCGTTTCATACACTCCCTCGAATCCTTTTACCAACAGGTCGTGATTAGCCAGGTTATAAGTCCGGTAAGTGGTAATCATTTCTTCGTACCCTTCAGGACTCATTGGCTGGAACGTATCCTGAAGAGACGGCCCCAAAAACGGAAGGACATCCTCCCGTTTGTATTGGCCGGGATAATAGGTTTCCATTGTATGGAGAAAGGATGAAATAATTAGTTCGTTTGTATCAATCAGAGTCCCGTCAAGATCGAACAGGACCGTATCTATTTTATTGCTCATATACTGCTTCCTTTCTTTTTGCGATGTCCGCGCGGTTCCAGATAACCGCGACTGTTATTGTCAATAATATCGCCACACCAAGGCGGATCAGTAACAGCGGCAGGACTGGAATGCCAAGCGGAATGAAAATCAATGTATCTTCAACGACTGCGTGGCAGGCAACAAGGAAAATGAAGGCAAGCGTGACATCCTTTTTGCTTACTCCATCTTCCTTGACTGCCTGGATCATCACGCCTGCGCCGTACGCAAGCCCGATCAGCAGGCCAGCTGCCATTGTCGTCGAGGTGTTCTCCTTCATGCCAAGCGCTCTTGTAATCGGCGCCATCCATCTTGAAAAAACGGCAAGCCATTGCTTATCCTTCATGATCTGCACGACAACCATCAGCGGAATGACAATGATCGCCAGCTGGAATATGCCGACTCCTGCCTTCGTGATGCCTTCAAGCAAAATCGCTCCCCATCCAGAGGCCTCTTCACTTTTAGAAGGGACCATACCATATCGTGCGATTTCAGAACCGCCGTTCCAAACAAGATTAATGACCACCGCAGATATGAATGCAAGCCCGAGGCGGACGAGGACAATAATCCACAGTTTTACGCCTACCTTTAGAGCTACACTCGATTCAACAAGCATATTATGTGAAAAGCTCAGCATCACCGCAATGATGAAGACTTCTTTTACCGTCAAATCAAGCGTCAGGATTGCTCCGATGGCCGCGTATAAATTAAGGAAATTCCCGATGACGAGCGGAATCGCCGCATCACCTGACAAACCAAGAAACGACATCATTGGCGTGATCAATTCGATTAACCACGGCAGGACAGGAGTATACTGAAGGATCGAAACAATCAGGGTGACAGGGAAAATGACTTTTCCAAGCGCCCAAGTCGTATTCAAGCCAACCATCAATCCCCTTTTCAATGTAGAACCCATCGAAGCATCTCTCCCATTTATTTGCCTTAATTCATTTTATTTACAGGGCTACTTTTTTAGTAATCCGAAATTCTATTTCTCTAAGTATCGTACTTTCGAATAACCTTTGACTCTTCTGAAAATCCATAAGCCGATTGCAAAAACAATCAACGCAATCGAGATTGTCTGGGCAATTCGCAATGATTCCGTCAGCATCAAGCTGTCCGTCCGCATTCCCTCAACAAAGAAGCGGCCGATAGAGTACCAGATGACATAGCTGAGGAAAATTTCCCCACGTCCCAGGTTCACTCTGCGCAATGACATGAGCAGGATGAAACCGAGCAAATTCCAGATCGATTCATATAAAAATGTTGGATGATAGTATGTTCCATTAATATACATCTGGTTGATGATGAACTCAGGAAGGTACAGGTTTTCCAAAAACGCCCTAGTTACCTCGCCGCCATGTGCTTCCTGGTTCATGAAATTGCCCCAGCGCCCGATTGCCTGTCCAAGGATGATGCTAGGCGCAGCGATATCGGCGAGCTTCCAGAAAGAAACATTCCTGGACTTCGTAAAGAAATAAGCGGTGGCAACGGAACCAATCAACGCACCGTGGATAGCAATACCGCCATTCCATACCTTAAAAATCTCGCCAGGATACTGGCTGTAATAATCCCACTGGAAGATTACATAGTAGAGCCTTGCCGATAGGATTGCGATTGGGATCGCCCAGAGCATCAGATCCGCAAAGATATCCTTTGGCAGACCGCGGCGTTCGCCTTCACGCATGGCAATCCAAAGTGCAAGCGCAATTCCTAGTCCAATGATGACGCCATACCAGTGCACCTCGATTGGCCCAAACGAAAAGGCAATCGGGTCGATTGGCTGAATATTTTTTTCCATGTTTTTTTCCCCTTTTTATAAAAAAATCAGTCGTACCAGCACTTTGGCTGTTCTTAATCAAACGTTTGATTAAGAATATTTTTCTTGATACTGCGAGTCCCGCAGTTATTTATAAAGTACTTTACTGCTTAATGTTCGTCATGGTCGCCGTCTTCGATGACGTCTGACAGCCTATTCGTAAATTGTTCAGCTGCATTGACACCCATGCGCTTCAGCCTGAAGTTCATTGCTGCTACCTCGATAATGACAGCGAGGTTTCGGCCTGGGCGAACGGGAATTGTCAGCTTGGTGATGTCGGTGTCAAGAATCTTCATCTTCTCTTCATCAAGGCCCAACCTGTCATATGATTTTTTCTGATCCCAAATTTCAAGATCAATGATCAGGGAAATCCGTTTATGTGAACGTACAGCACCAGCACCGAACAGCGTCATCACATTGATAATGCCTACGCCGCGGATTTCGAGAAGGTGCTCAATTAGATCAGGTGAGTTCCCGACCAGAGTCCCGATATCTTCCTGGCGGATCTCAACACAGTCATCCGCTACGAGACGGTGTCCCCTCTTTACCAGTTCAAGTGCGGTTTCACTTTTACCGACACCGCTTTTTCCGGTAATCAGGACGCCGATACCATACAGATCAACAAGTACTCCATGGACTGCAGTCGTCGGTGCCAGTTTGCTTTCTAGATAGTTAGTCAGATGACTCGAGAGCCTAGTTGTTTTTTGCTTCGAACGCAAGAGAGGTACTGATTCCCGTTCGGCTGCCTCGACCAGTTCAACAGGAACCTCCATGTCTCTTGTGACAATGATTCCTGGCGTAATATCTGTACAAAGCTTTTCCATCCGCTCCGCCCTGTCGCGAGGGTTCAATTTTTCAAAGAAGGTAAGCTCTGTTTTTCCAAGAAGCTGCAATCGCTCTGCAGGATAATATTCAAAATAACCAGCGATTTCTAGTCCTGGTCTTGAAATGTCAGTCGTGGTGATCGGACGATTGATTCCTTCCTCTCCACTGATCAATTCCATGTCGAATTTCTTGATGATGTCTTTAGTACGGACTTTTGGCAAAGAAGTTCCTCCTTAATTAGAACGTTAATTTCCCACATGATAACAATACCTATTATTTTAGCACTTTTTCATGAAGAACCAAATATAGGCGATAAAAAAACAGCTTGCGTTCGCTGAGATCATCTGAATTGGTATTATCCACTTCTTCCTGCTAGTACCAAAGCTATATTTTTTATAAAAGGTATAGACAACTATACAGTATACTTGTTATTATCACTTTGTAAGCGAATTCATTTTTTTCTGACTATTTTACAATAAGAGGGGGAAACACCATGCGTAATGAAGAACGCCTGGCAAGAGAGATACTTGAGCAGCTTGGCGGCGCGGGCAATATTGCTGATGTTGCTTCGTGCATGACACGCCTGCGCGTCAAGCCGACAGACTACAGCAAAGTCGATATCGCCGGTATCAAAAAAATTGATGGCGTGCTCGGTGTCGTAGAAGAAGAGACATTACAGATTATTCTTGGACCTGGAATTGTCACTAAAGTGGCGAATGAAGTTTCTGAGATTACCGGCAAGACTGCCAGTCTGGTAGACGAGTCCGACCCGGATCCTTTCGAGGGGCTTGCTGGACGTACAAAGGATGATCTTAACAAGAAAAATGCGACTCCGTTCAAGCTTTTCCTGCGAAGGATTGCCAGCATCTTCATTCCGCTGATTCCGGCGATTGTCGCATCCGGTTTGATTGCGGGAATTACGAATGTCATTATCCGCTCTGGTGCTGATCCCGAATCGACGTTTATTCAGTTTCTCAACCTGATCGGCTGGGGTATCTTCAGTTATCTCGGAGTATTTGTCGGAATCAATACGGCTCGTGAATTCGGCGGCTCACCTGCTCTTGGCGGTGCTGCTGGTATCCTGATTATTAATCCGGGTCTTGCAAACATCACGTTGTTTGGCGAAGCACTAGTCCCAGGCCGTGGTGGACTGATCGGCGTTATGCTAGCTGCAGTTTTTATTGCAATGCTTGAAAAACGGATCCGTAAATTCGTTCCGTCTTCTTTGGATATTATCATTACTCCTACTCTATCATTATTGATTACTGGTATTGCCACACTATTCGTGCTTCAGCCTGTTGGCGGATTGATTTCCGATTTGATCACAAAGGGCTTGCTTGGCCTTCTCGATGTCGGCGGAATATTGGCAGGACTTGTCCTTGCCGGAACATTCCTACCTCTTGTTGTTACAGGTTTACATCAGGGATTGACTCCTGTGCATATGGAATTAATCAACACTATTGGTGATGACCCGCTTCTGCCGATTCTGGCAATGGGTGGTGCAGGCCAGGTTGGTGCTGCATTCGCGATTTACTTTAAAACGAAGAATGAGAAACTTAAAAAGGTCATCAAGGGCGGGCTGCCAGTTGGTATGCTCGGCATCGGCGAACCGCTTATCTTCGGTGTTACACTGCCGCTTGGCCGTCCATTCATCACTGCCTGTTTAGGGGCAGCAGTCGGCGGAGCATTCCAGGCATTCTTTAAAATTGCAACGATTGCCATCGGAGTTTCTGGTATCCCGCTTGCATTCCTTGTCCATACAAATCAAATACTGATTTACTTGCTTGGGCTTCTGATCGCCTACGTATTCGGGTTCATCTTCACCTGGACGTTTGGCTTCAAGGAAGAAATGGCTAAAGGGATCTAAGATGCAAATAAATACAGAAAAGGAGGAGAGCTATTTTCCTCCTTTCTTCTTTTCTATTAATCTGTTTTGATTGGAGGGATTGCCCATGCTTGGCATTTCCGTTTATTTGAAAAAAGATATGATGGAGAAAAATGCTGGCTGGATTGAAAAAGCGGCTCTATACGGACTGAACTCGATCTTCACCTCCTTGCATATTCCTGAAGATAATCCAGCTGAGTATAAAGAACTTTTACAAAAGCTTGGAGAACTTGCGAAAAAGCACAACATGGAGCTGATGGCAGATGTATCCCCTCGCTCATTGGATTACCTTGGGCTAGACTGGGATCAGTATGATGTGCTGCTAGATTGGGGACTATCAGGTATCAGGGCTGATTATGGATTCACAATACAGCAGATTGTGGAGCTTTCGCATAAAATGAAGATAGGAATCAACGCCAGCACGGTAACAAAAGAAGAACTTCTGGCCTGGATTGATGCTGGTTTAAATACCAAGAACGTCGAAGCATGGCACAATTTTTACCCAAGGCCTGAAACGGGGTTGGACAAGGAGTTTCTGATTGAGAGAAATAACATGCTCCGCTCATTTGGCATTACGACAATGGCTTTCGTTCCTGGGGACAAGGACTTACGCGGACCTGTGTTTGCTGGTCTCCCAACACTTGAAAAGCATCGTGGCCAGCCGCCGCACAGAGCTGCTGCAGAACTGATGGTCTCTTGCTTTACCGATAAGATCTTGATCGGGGATCACGCTGTATCGGATGAGCAGCTGGAGTTACTAGCTTTCCTTGGTAAAAAAGTCATTCCGCTTCGGATTGAGGCCGAGAATTCGGAGCACTCCGAATTATTGAGAAAGACTCTGACAAACAGGATGGACCCTGCCCGCGATGTTATCAGAGCAGTTGAATCACGTTCCTTTGCCTCAATGGGAGAAAAACGTCTCCCCCCTTCTAATCAGCAGGAAAGACCACGCGGGACAATCACCATTGACAACGAACTATACGGTCGCTATGCAGGCGAATTGCAGGTTGCCGTCAATGACCTGCCACATGATGTAAGAGTGAATTGCATCGGAAAAGTTATCAAAGAAGACTTGCCTTTGCTGGCAGAGATCAAGGCAGGGCAACAATTTCAATTTATTGTGAGGGATGGACATGGAAATCGCAAAGCTTAATACAGAACAGCAGAACCCGAAAACAATGAATATCGACTTGATGTCGACAGAGGAAATCATCACCATCATCAACCAGGAAGACACCCTAGTTCCGAACGTGCTCGCAAGGCAGGTTCCGAACATTTCGGAGGTCGTCGACAGGATTGTCGATGCTTTCAAAAAAGGCGGTCGTTTGATCTATATTGGTGCGGGAACTTCCGGACGGCTCGGAATCATCGATGCTTCCGAATGCCCTCCGACGTTCGGAACCGACCCTGGGCTTGTTGTTGGAATTATTGCGGGTGGGAAGGAAGCGATGACCGAGGCACTTGAGGGTGTTGAGGATGACAAACAGCAGGGTCAGGCAGATCTGGCAAACATCAATCTTACTCCTGATGACATCGTTGTCGGAATCGCTGCCAGCGGGCGCACCCCTTATACGATCGGTGCACTGGAGTACGCAAAGGAAATCGGTGCCCTTACTGTATCAGTCGTTTGCAGCAAGGATTCCGAAATGGAGAAAATCTCCGACCACTCTATCTCGGCAGTCGTCGGTCCCGAAGTAATTACCGGTTCCACAAGAATGAAAGCTGGTACTGCACAGAAACTGGTCCTGAATATGCTCTCCACCGCTTCGATGATCAAACTAGGCAAAGTGTATGGCAACCTGATGGTTGATGTCCAGATGACGAACGAAAAACTACATAACCGCGCTGTCAATATCGTCAAGATGGCAACCGGTGCTTCTGATGAGGAAGCAAGAACGGCAATCAAGGAACAAAACTACCATACGAAAGCCGCCATCCTTCAAATCACGACAGGACTCAGGGGAACTGAGGTAAAAGAGCTATTGGAAAAGCACGGTGGCTATCTGCGGGATGCCATCAGTGAATTTTATAAAGACGGAGCAAATTAGCCTTGTCTATACCACGTTAATGTTATCGTTTATAGTCTATTGTGGTATAGACAACCCCTGCAGGTATTTGTATAATATAAGTGACAGAGGGTAAAGAAAAGAAGAACGAGGACATAACTTTCAGGTGATCTAAAATGAAGGATTTAATGCTAATCAACGCCAGAGTTTTAACACAAGAGGGCATCATTGATAATGGATACATTTATATAAAGGATGGAATGATTGCTGAAACAGGACTGGCCTCCTCCCTCCCCCAACATCAGGCTGATATCATCGAGCTTCCTGAGGAATGCACTGTAGTTCCAGGATTCATCGATGTGCATATCCACGGTGCTGGCGGAGCCGATACGATGGATGGTACCACTGAAGCCTTGATGACGATGGCGTCCATCTTGCCTGAGGAAGGAACAACGAGCTTCCTGGCAACGACAATCACCCAGGATCAAAAGGCAATTATGAAAGCCTTGGAGAATGCTGGCGATTATATCAGACATCATAACAATCCAGGTAAAGCCGAGGTGCTCGGGCTCCATTTGGAAGGACCATTCATCAATGAATCACGCAAAGGAGCACAGCCTGCAAAACACATCATCACACCTGATATCGAGCTATTTGCGAGGATGCAAAAGGCTTCCGGCAATAATATCAGGCTCGTGACACTGGCTCCGGAAAAAGAAAATGGCTGCGAGCTTATTACATATCTTGCTGAAAATGGTGTCATTGCCTCGGTTGGCCATTCGGATGCCACCTACGGACAGATGGCTGAAGCCGTTAAGGCAGGAGCTACCCATGTGACCCATTTATTCAATGGCATGCGCGGGCTGCATCATCGAGATCCAGGCGTCGCCGGTGCCGCCCTGCTTTTTGATCAACTGAAAATTGAGATGATTGCAGACGGAATCCATGTCGTTCCCGAAATGCTGGATTTATCGATTCGCGCCAAAGGAACGGATGGTGTCATTTTAATCACCGACTCAATGCGAGCGAAATGTCTTAAAAATGGCAGCTATGATCTCGGCGGACAGGAAGTTAGTGTTGCAGATGGAAAAGCTCTTTTAGCTGATGGTACGCTTGCCGGCAGTATTTTAAAAATGAAAGATTCTTTAAAAAGCATGATGGAATTCACAGGCATCAGTATTGAAGAAGCAGTGAAGCTAGCCAGTGAGAACCCCGCCAGGCAGCTGAAGGTTTTTGACAGGAAAGGAAGCATTGCTTCAGGAAAAGATGCAGACCTTGTTGTACTTGACCGTAACCACGAAGTTGCCATGTCGTTTTGCCGAGGAGTCGCGAGTTACACCCGTTAAAATTCAGCTATGAAAGAGGTGATGACGTTGAAATTGATTTCAACTTCAAATTACGAGAAGCTAAGCCAGCAAGCTGGTGAGGAAATCATCTCGCGAATCAAGAGAAACCCAACTCTCAACCTTGGACTTGCTACCGGGAGTACACCGACTGGCCTTTACCAGGAGCTCATCAAGGATCATAAACAGCACAAGACCTCTTACAAGGAAATCAATACATTCAACCTGGATGAATACATCGGCATTTCGAAAAAAGACCGTAATAGCTATCACTACTTTATGTGTGAGCATTTATTTGAGCACATTGACATTCCTCTTGACCAGACGCATATCCCAGATGGAACAGCGAAGGATTTGGATGAGGAATGCAGTCGCTATGAACAGTTCATAAATGAGCATGGCGGCATCGACCTGCAAATTCTTGGAATTGGGCAGAATGGCCATATTGGTTTTAACGAACCAGGAACACCCTTTGACAGCAGAACGCATATCATCGACCTGGCAGAAAGCACGCGCAAGGCAAACTCAAGATTTTTTGAATCACTGGATGACGTTCCTAAGCAAGCAATTACCATGGGGATTGCCTCGATAATGGACAGCAAGGAAATCTTCCTGCTTGTTTCCGGTGCTTCCAAGGCAAAAGCACTCGCCACTTTAATGAATGGCGATGTCAGGGAGGATTTCCCTGCCTCGGCTCTCAAAAACCATGGAAATGTCACGATTTTCGCTGATAAAGATGCGACAGCATTGCTTTAAGCATCTTCTGAAAAATTGCAAGCAGTCAGGAGAATGACCTATGATTGATAAAAATTCACCAATACCTATTTATCACCAGCTTGAGGAGTATATAAAAGCCCAAATCGATAATGGCGACCTCGAGCCAGATGAAGCAATCCCCTCTGAACGCGTCTATGCCGATATGTTCCAGATCAGCAGGATGACGATCAGGCAGGCTTTGACGAATCTTGTGAATGATGGATATTTATACCGGCAAAAAGGCAAAGGCACTTTCGTGAACAAAAAGAAGGTCGAACAGCGCCTGCAAGGATTGACAAGTTTCACTGAAGATATGAAAGAACGCGGATTTACCCCTGGAAGCAGATTGGTTTCGTTTGAAATCATCCCATCTGGACGGGAAATTGCTGAGCGTCTCAAGCTCAGCGAAAATACACCAGTATACGAAATCAAACGCGTCAGGCTTGCAGACAATGTTCCGATGGCTCTCGAGACCACCTACCTCCCAGCTAATCTGGTCAAGGGATTGACAGAGGAAATCATCAACCAGTCACTTTACCAGTATATCGAAGAAAAATTATCGCTAACGATCCACGAAGCCACCCAGCAAATCGAAGCATCGATTGCTAAAGAACAGGAACTGCGTCTCCTCGAAATTGAAAAAGGCTCCCCTGTCCTGCTGATTCTCAGGACTTCGCATTTAAAGGATGGCACACCATTTGAATTCGTCAAATCAGCCTATCGTGCAGACCGATACAAATTTGTGCACACGATGCAGCGTGGCTGATGATCTGAAGAGATCCCATTCGGGTCTCTTTTTTTTGCAGTTAATAGATCTTCACGAAATGTCGAAATGGAAAATAACATTCAGCTTATTTCCACGGAAATAATCGAACCCTCCTGTCGAATCTTTTGTCTGATTAGCTTAAAATGGGGGTAATAAATAGAGAAGGAGTAGTTACTATGCTTAAGAATTTTCAGATTGAAGATCACATAAAGAACCTAATGACAGATGAGATAAAAAGGTATTTCCTTGAAGAACGCGGGGAAGAACTGGGAGACCTGGCTGCACTGCTGATCCTTGAATTTTTTGCCGACAAGCTCGGACCTCATTTTTATAACAACGGAATCCAGGATGCCCATGAATTCATGTCGCAGCGGGTGGAAGATATCTTTGAGTTGAACAAGTAATTTCTTGCATTTCGTGAGTAGATGGATACTCTGAACCCTTTTTCAAAGTGGTTTAAAGAATGATTACGAAAAGAATATTCAGTTTTAAAACCGCCTATATCTGATGTCACTATGTCCTTTTTCCGCCTTTGGTCATATATATACTGATGAGGAAATCTTTTATCGGAAGGTGTGAAAATAGTGAAGATCATGCTAGATGCTGGGCATGGCTACAACACCCCGGGTAAGCGGAGTCCTGATGGTATGAGAGAATATGAGTTTAACAGGGCTGTGGCGAATTATGCCAAACAGCTGCTGGCAGACTATAAGAATGTCACAGTGTATTTTTCTCATTCCGATCAGCGAGATGTGTCATTGAAGGCCAGGACAGATAAGGCAAACAGCCTGAATGTGGATATATTTGTTTCGATTCATGCCAATGCTTTTGGCGGAGGCGGCTGGAGCAATGTCGGCGGTATTGAAACATTTGTCTATCCAACCAGACCGCCTGTGGCTTATCAGTTAGCCCAAAAGATTCAGCGCACCCTTGTCATCTCAACGGGTCTCGATAACCGTGGTGTAAAAACAGCCGATTTCCATGTCCTGAGGGAAACGAAAATGGATGCCGTGCTAGTGGAATGTGGATTCATGACTAACCGCAATGAAATTAAGCTGCTGCGCTCTGAAACATACCGCAGAACAATCGCAGAAGGCATTGTTAAAGCATTGGCAGAGCAGTTCAAGCTGCAAAGGAAGGCAAATGCTGCTCCTGCACCCACTCTGCCACCAGCCAAATCTCCTGCGCCAGCCAAGAAAGACGGGCTATATAAGGTCCAGGCAGGAGCATTCGATAATGAGCAAAACGCTAAAGAGCTTGCCGAACGTTTAAGGAAAGCCGGCTTTGATGTCTATATTGATAAAGAATAGATAAAGGCCGACACATATGTGCCGGCCTTTTTCCTAGTCTTTCGATTCTCGTAAAAACGTGTTCTGGATGATCAAGTTTGCGACTGACATGATGATCGCCGTAAGCAGCGCCATCCCAAAACTGGATATCTCAAATGAACTCCCCATCAAACTATCCGTCAGCATCAGTGTGATCGCATTGATGACAAATAAGAATAATCCCAGGCTGAGCACCGTTACAGGTAGCGTCAGCAATATCAAGATTGGCTTAACGAGAACATTCAAGATCGAGAGAATGACACTGGCTCCTAAAGCGGCGCCAAAACCAGATAGATAAATTTCATTCTCGAAGTAACCAGCAAGAGCCATGAAGAGAACGGCGTTAATGACAATTCCTAACAACCATCTCATTTTTTAATACCCTTCCCTGTTTGGCAGCACAAACACAAGCACAAGGTAAATCATGGTCATTGGAAAGAATGCCGTGCTGAACGTCAAGATTACAAACAATATGCGTAACAGCGTAGGACTCATCCCAAAGGATTCAGCCATTCCTCCGAGCACCCCTGCCAGCATTCGATTTTTACGCGAGCGGGTTAATTTCATTTCATATCACCCTTCCTATTTCCACAATACTATTGGATTAATTTTTTCACGGTGATTGAGCCAGTTTTGGTATCTGCATGCAGCCTGACAGCTTTTTGGCCAGAATCAGCTGGCTTGAAGCGAAGGTTTTTTTGAACCATGTCGCTCTTCTCCTCAACAACCTGGATGCCGTCGAGTTCAATCGTAAAGCCGCCAAGGTTCGACTTCAGCTCGCCACTCGCTGGCGTCTTCTCCGGAAGGAAGACTTCGATGCTCCCAGTGGTCGCCTTCACTTCCACACTTTCGCAATCATTATTATTTACAGTGCAAGTCACATTTCCATTGAAAGACTGAAGATCGACATTGTCAAAAGAGCCATCAGCCTTGATTGCTCCATTGATCGTTTCAGCCTCAAGATTCTTGATTGCACTTCTTGAGATGTTGATTGTTCCATTCGCTGTTTCAGTTTCCAGCTTGCCGCACTCAAGATTTCCAAGCAAAACTTTCCCGTTTGCTGTTTTTGCACGGCAATCCTTCACTGTTAAGTTTTCACCTTCAATGGATCCATTAAACAAACGGATTCGAACATTTTCATATTCTTCTTTCGGAATATGGATGACCGCATCCACCTTCATCCACTTCTGCTGGACTGAAAACCGCAGCTTCTGATTTTCGATTGTGAAAATGGCGTCCTCTAAAAACTTCCTGCGCGCTTCATCCTGGTTTTCGACACGATACACTTTCGCGCTGCACTCGATACGCACATCCTTTTGCTCCCACGGCACGACTTTCACCGAACCGTTCGCCATATCAATATCCACCTGGTTCAAATAAGCATCTCCCTGCTGGAAAATGTGAGAGATATCCACGGACTGGCCAAAGTTAAGGTCCAAATCGAAATCCTTTATTTTCTTGAATGCTGAATCGACAAAATCCAGCACTTTGTCTTTCATAGAGTTAAATTTGTAAGTATTGAAATCTTCCTTTTTGAACTCTTCTTTCTTCGCTTCTTCAAACTTTACATCCGTTGACAGATACGTAGAGTTTTCCTGCTGCGGCGTTTTTCCCTGCTCCAGCTGCTCAATTAAAAATAAAGCTTCATCAACAGTCATTTTTCCTTCTTCAACAAGCTTGAGTATCCGTTTCCGTTCTTCCTTCATAAGGTACATCCCCCTCATTTTATATTAAGTACTTTTATCCCTTTAACCAGGTTCCAAATCAATACAATGAAACTCAATATTACCATCAATATAGCGCTGCTAAACATAAGCACTGGGAAATCTCCCGTTCCTCCGCTCATATCGACGAATACAGCAATAATAATAAGCGGCAGTGGGATCAGCGGAATCAGATGCGACAGCAGCGCCTTCTTCGCATGAACCTTTACATCTCCATCCTCTGATGCAAAATAAGCAACAAGGGGAAACAAAATCCCGGCAAACATAATACTGAAATAACACAAAGCAGACAGAATTCTTTTCGTATCCATCCTCTTCATCTCCTTAAAAATTAATACGCTCGGGAACCTGAGAAGTTTCATTTCTTTATGAAAATAGTTCGACAAATTGTCATGTAACCCCTTGTAAAAAACCAGTTCATGCTGGTGAAAGTTGTGTGAATAAGGGATATAGGGGATTTCCTTAGGTATTAGCGGAAGAGCCAATTGCCGTTGGCTTCATTAGTGACCTCTTTTCCCATTTTTCCGCAACATCGGGTGTCAATCTGCACTATTAGTGACCTCTTTTCCCATTTTTCCGCTATTTTGGGCGCCAATAGGCTTCGTTGGTGACCTCTTTTTCTGTTTTCTCGCAGTTTGG
>NZ_BASE01000096.1 GCF_000813125.1 Mesobacillus selenatarsenatis SF-1 | reverse complement strand
TTTCCTCTTGAAAAATGCATAAAAGACAGTATAATAAATATTGTTCTTGAAAAATTGTCTGGTGGCGATGGCGAGAAGGTCACACCCGTTCCCATACCGAACACGGAAGTTAAGCTTCTCAGCGCCGATGGTAGTTGGGGGTTTCCCCCTGTGAGAGTAGGACGCCGCCGGGCAATTATGCTTTTTCATCTTAGACAACTTCTAAGATGAGGCAAACGAATCATCTGCAAGAGTTATGTTAAATTACCATTATTCCGCAGTAGCTCAGTGGTAGAGCACTCGGCTGTTAACCGAGCGGTCGTAGGTTCGAATCCTACCTGCGGAGCCATTATCTCTAATGACGAAAGTCATTTGAGCTGGCAGCAAAATGCTTCCATAGCTCAGCAGGTAGAGCACTTCCATGGTAAGGAAGAGGTCAGCGGTTCGAGCCCGCTTGGAAGCTCTGAATATATTATTATATGGCCCCTTGGTCAAGCGGTTAAGACACCGCCCTTTCACGGCGGTAACACGGGTTCGAATCCCGTAGGGGTCACCAAGTTCATTTTACGCTAGTGATAAAAACATCAGCGAATAAAATTATGGAGGATTAGCTCAGCTGGGAGAGCATCTGCCTTACAAGCAGAGGGTCGGCGGTTCGATCCCGTCATCCTCCACCATGATTTTTCACGCAGTGAAAACAATCTTCATTAACTTGCCGGTGTAGCTCAATTGGTAGAGCAACTGACTTGTAATCAGTAGGTTGGGGGTTCAAGTCCTCTTGCCGGCACCTTCTTTCTAATTTCCCTGAATTATCTTCAGCGGAAAGATGCGAGAAATCCCGAAGGGATTTTGAGCATGTACCAAGTTAGGAAGTTTCATTATGTGGAGGGGTAGCGAAGTGGCTAAACGCGGCGGACTGTAAATCCGCTCCCTCAGGGTTCGGCGGTTCGAATCCGTCCCCCTCCACCATTTTAATACATATTAAAATTGGACAAGCTACTAATGTCCTTTTTATTTTTTCATTGGGCTATAGCCAAGCGGTAAGGCAACGGACTTTGACTCCGTCATGCGTTGGTTCGAATCCAGCTAGCCCAGCCATTAACGAGCCATTAGCTCAGTCGGTAGAGCATCTGACTTTTAATCAGAGGGTCGAAGGTTCGAGTCCTTCATGGCTCACTCATGTTAAGACCCCTAAGAATGAACTTAATCCTTTATTTTTAGGGGTTTTATCTATTATAATAAAATCATGCGGAAGTAGTTCAGTGGTAGAATACAACCTTGCCAAGGTTGGGGTCGCGGGTTCGAATCCCGTCTTCCGCTCCAAATGGGGCCTTAGCTCAGCTGGGAGAGCGCCTGCCTTGCACGCAGGAGGTCAGCGGTTCGATCCCGCTAGGCTCCACCATCACACTACATAAATAACATTTCAGCCATAACTCCAACTGGGTTTATGGCTTTTTTTATTATTCCTCCAACAGTTTGGTTGATTTTTGCCCTCCTATGACAGGGATATCAGTAATGGGTCAGTGTTCAGACACCATGGCAGGAGAAAGGGCTAAAGGTTTCAAGAAGCCAGTGTCATTGTGACAGGTTTTAGGTAGTAGAGCTCGAAGCTGTCAAGAAAAAGCCGTTATTGTGACAGGTTTAAGCTAATGGAGCACAAAGCTGTCAAGAAAAAGCAATAAGTATGACAGGTTTCAGATAGTAGAGCCCAAAGCTGTCAAGAAAGTGCTGTTATTATGACAGGTTTCAGGTAGCGGAGCCCAAAGCTGTCAAGAAAAAGCCGTTATTGTGACAGGTTTAAGCTAATGGAGCA
>NZ_BASE01000097.1 GCF_000813125.1 Mesobacillus selenatarsenatis SF-1 | reverse complement strand
AGGGTGTAGACCTCAAAGTTGTCAAGAAACCGCCGTTATTGTGACAGGTTTCAGGGTTCAGAGCGCAAAGCTGTCAAGAAAACGCCGTTATTGTGACAGGTTTCAGGGTTCAGAGCGCAAAGCTGTCAAGAAAACGCCGTTATTGTGACAGGTTTCAGGGTTCAGAGCGCAAAGTTGTCAAGAAAGCGCCGTTATTATGACAGGCTTCAGGGTGTAGACCTCAAAGTTGTCAAGAAAATACCGTTATTGCGACAAGTTTCAGTGTGTAGAAATCGAAGTTGTCAAAATCCATTATTATACAGTCAAATCTGTTAAGGACCGCCCGCTGATCCAGAACAGCTCTCATATCACTCAAAATAGGCATCCTTGGTCGTTCCAACTGCTCTATAGTTTTTCTTCAACACCCTCAAAAACGTCCTCCTACTAACCTTCCCATTACACCATTCATAAACGGTTTTCGTGGTGATTTTCTTTTCCGGAAACAGTACTTTGATTTCCTCTATGTGCCGCACGATTGCCTTTTCTATTCTTTCATGGGTACCGCACTTACCGCAAACGAGGTCGTAATCACCGATTTCGTTATTTAAAGACCCGCATTCCGAGCAATGCATCCCTTTTTCCAGTTGATCATATTGGTAGTCTGGCAGAGTGGCGAATGGATTTTTAACCTGGTGTAGGGAAAGCAATGTTTGGGCGAGTTTCTTGTGGCTTTCATCCAATTTAGAGGGGGTATTGTTTAATTCTTTTAGGAATCGATTAATTTGTGTTGGTAGAATGATCGGTTGATCCATTGGGGCATGGTATAGGGTGAACTCAGGATTGTTGAATATGACGGAGGCACGGACTAGGTGATTCATCTTGAGGTTTTGTAGCAGCTGTCGGAAAAGGGTCTCACTCCGCGTCAACTGAATGATGGGGTTTTTGTATTCTCGACTACTGCGGAAGGAATATAACTTATCCCCTTCGAGATAGTAATCGCCTTCGTGATACTTGACATCGATTAGATAAATTCCATCCTGCGAAATGATTACCTTATCCAGTTGGAAATATGAATTATTCACTTTAAGCAGGAGATCGTCGATGATATATCTTTCTTCGGCTAGATTTTCGGTCATCTTGTCAAATAAGACTTCTCCAATAAAACCCTTTTCCATAGTCCAAAGCTGAAACTTTTCCTGGGATGGTAACTCCATTCGTCTGTTTAAATGCCGTAAGGCGATTAATTCCATTGGTTCAGTGCGTGCTTTTAGTAGCATGGTCCACTTCCTTTCTATAAGCTATTTTAAGCTAAACTCACAATAAGATATGTGAATTTTTTGTTAACTTTTCACCGTTTAATGTGGCAGTAAAGCGGCTTAACTTTTCCCCGGATAATCGATCAAACTCTAATTTGCCAAAAAAACAAAAAAACCGCTCAACTGCCAATCGGCAGCAAGCGGCTTTGTCACCAGGGTATAAATGTTTTTCTTGTTTCTGTTTAACGGTTTTTAAACGGCCTTAGTCCTCTTTTGGATATTTCTGTTTTTAAAACTTTTGCCCATTCTTTATCACTTTCCGACTTTAATGCATCACGATACGAGACCACCAACTGTTCATTGCTCATAATTTTCATTTGCATTCCTCCTCGGTAAGAATGGATAGAATTTTCAAACTATATTGTATAGTTTCATTCATTGTAAAGGTTTATTAAAGATTTGAAAACCCATTATGAACAATTTTTATTAGAAATATTTTCTTGTTTTGGAAGTCCGCTAAAAGATGGTATTTGGACAAAACATCATAGTCACATTATTAAACAAAAAAAGCTTGCATTTTATTATTCGAAATTATAATATATACCCATAAGGGTATTAAATGGGGATTTGATACTCGACTTAATCAATTTTTTACACTGGGAGGAATTATAATGGGTATGCAAGCTATTAATGCTGAAAAATTAAATGAATGGGTAGTAAACAAAAAAGAATTTTTTATCTTTGACGTAAGGAATGTAAAGGATTTTGAAGACTGGAAGGTTGAAGGGGAAAATATTGAATATCTTAATATCCCTTATTTTGATTTGATCGATGGAGTGGACGAAGTGGTTGATCAGCTTCCGAAGGATAAAGACATCGTAGTAATTTGTGCTAAAGAAGGCTCTTCTGTTATGGTGGCTGAAATGCTTGCTGATGCTGGATTTGAAGTTTCTTATCTATCTGGCGGAATGAAGTCATGGAGCGAATATTTATATCCAGTTGAAGTATATAAAGATGACAAAATTAAAGTACTTCAGTTTATCCGTGTCGGCAAAGGCTGCCTTTCTTACATGGTTCTATCTGAAAACGAGGCACTTGTAGTTGACCCTTCAAGATTTACAGACCGTTACACTGCAATTGCTGAGAAGGAACATGTAAAAATCACTCATATTGTGGATTCACATTTGCATGCTGACCACTTGTCCGGAGGCAAGCAACTAGCTGATAACACTGGAGCAAAATATTATTTGATGAAGAGTGAAGGCGCAGTATTTGACTTTGAAGCGCTGGAGCAGCATGATAAAATTGAATTTGAGAACATTACTCTTGAAGTTTTGGCTGTTAAGACGCCTGGGCATACCCCTGGAAGTGTTTCGTTCTTTGTGAATAATAAACTTTTATTTTCAGGAGACACTATTTTTGTTAATGGTCTTGGCCGTCCTGATTTAGGCGGAAAAGCTGCTGAGTGGGCAAAAGACCTTTATGAAACAGTTTACAGCAAAGTATCCCAAATTGCGGATGACGTTATTGTATTGCCTGGCCACTATGCTGCATTTGATGACGAAGTAAATGCAGAAGGTTTCATTGGAAGCCAGTTAGGTTTAATCCGTAAGCAAAATCAAATCATGGAAGGCAAAACTGTTGAAGAATTTGTCGACCATGTAGCACAATCAGCATCCAGCGAAACACCACCGAATTTTGAAGATATTGTTGCGATTAACCGCGGCGTAAAAGAAGTGACAGCAGAAGAAGCGATGGAGCTTGAAATCGGCCCTAACCGCTGTGCTGTTCACCACACTCATTAAAAATAAAAAGTGAGGAGAGCAGTGCTTTCCTCTTTTTATCGTTACCGGTGTGCTCGTAAATGCTTGTGAGGTGAGAATTTGGAAGAAAATAAGAAAAACAACCATTGTGCAGGCGGGTCCTGAGGCATTGGACCAAAGCGTACAGGCGAAGAGGGAAAAGGAAAGTTTTCCGGCTTTCCCCCTATATGACCGGCCACGTACGTATGGCTCCTGGCAGGAGTCATTTATTTGATTTCAAAATTATTTTAAAGGTAAAATAGCCTTCCTTTTTAGTTAAAAGGGAGGCTACATTTTCAGGAGGAGTATTAAATGCTAGATGTATTAGTGATTGGAGGCGGGATTTCAGGTGGCTCGGCAGCAATCTACACTTCCCAGGGTGGGTTGAAAACTGCAGTCATCGATTCAGGGAAATCCCAGGTCAAACAAGTTTCAAAGCTTTTTAATTATCCGGGAATTAAAGAAATCACCGGTTCAGAACTTCTCGAAAATATTAAAGATCAGGCTTTCGCTGCAGGCACTGAATGGATTGAGGGGGCCGTGGAAACTGTCAAAAAGAATGATAACGGCTATTCAGTTATTTTGGCTGACGGTAAAGAGTTTGCTTCAAAGCATTTGGTTATTGCCACGAATCTTCAAACTTCGTTGCTTGAAAGCCTTGGGTTCGAACTGGCAGTAAATGAGAAGGTACCAAGTGGGAAGATTAAAAAGGTACTGGGAATTGATCACGATGGAACTTCAAGGCTCCCTAACCTTTATATCACTAGCTTGTTAGCGGGACTTTCTAGTCAATCCGTTATTGCTGCAGGACATGGCGCTTCTATAGGTATATCGATAGTGTCAAAGGAAACCGGGAAAACTTATATGTGGCACGACAAATAAGGATGAAGCAGGGAATTTTCCCTGCTTTTATATATTTTTAGGAAAAGGGAGGAATACATTCCAAAAATATTGAATATTCAAACTAAGGTGGTATAGTAATAGGTAAACGCTTACATAATTTAACTTATTTAGGAGGTTAATAGATTGGAGAATTTGCTGCCATATACTGTAGGTGAGTTATTGGAGGTTCAAGCCAGGAAATATCCAGAACATGAAGCGGTTGTTTATGCTGACCGCAACCTGAGGATGAATTACAAAGAGTTCAATATGTTATGCCGAAAAGCTGCCAGAGGACTGATGAAACTGGGAGTGAAAAAAGGAGAACATATAGCTGCCTGGTCTTCTAATACACCGGAATGGGTGCTGTCCCAGTTTGCCACTGGAAAGATGGGGGCAGTTCTTGTTACTGTCAACACAAATTATCGGACTGCTGAATTGGAATATCTTCTAAAGCAATCAGATTCCACGACAATTATATTGATGGAACAATATAAAGACGCTTCTTATATTGACATGGTGTACGAAATTGTACCAGAACTGAAAACGAGTGAGCCAGGCAAGCTTGAAAGCAGGAATTTGCCTTATTTGAAAAATGTCATTGTAATGGGAGAAAAGCGTTTTCCAGGGACATACATCTGGCAGGATATTCTGGATATGGCGGACGGTGTGACAGAGGAAGAACTGAATAATCAAATTGCAACCCTGAAGCAGAGTGAAGTCATTAACATGCAGTATACTTCAGGTACGACTGGATTTCCAAAGGGAGTAATGCTGACCCACAGCAATATTGTAAATAACGCGTATAATGTTGCATCTGCCATGAAGCTTACGGACCAAGATAGACTTTGTATACCAGTGCCATTTTTCCATTGCTTCGGTTGTGTCATGGGTACGCTTGCTTGTGCCACAGTGGGCGCCACAATGGTGCCGGTCCAGGAATTCAGTCCAAAGGCAGTTCTTGAGACTGTCGAAAAAGAAAAGTGTACAGCGCTTCACGGAGTTCCAACCATGTTCATCGCCGAGCTTAATGATCCGGATTTTAAAAAATACGATCTGTCTTCCTTAAGAACTGGTATCATGGCTGGATCCAATTGTCCGATTGAAGTGATGAAAGCTGTAAATGAAAAAATGGGGGCTACGGAAATAACAATTGCATACGGCCAAACTGAATCCTCTCCTGTTATAACGCAGACAAGGACTAACGATCCCCTCGAACTGCGGGTTGAAACTGTTGGAAAAGCCCTTCCTGAGGTCGAGGTGAAAATCGTCAAACCAGGCACGATGGAAGAAGTTCCAAGGGGAGTTCAGGGAGAACTTTGCACACGCGGCTACCATGTTATGGATGGGTATTATAAAAATCCTGATGCGACGAGGGAAGCGATTGACGCAGAAGGCTGGCTCCACACAGGGGATTTGGCTGTCATGGATGAAAATGGCTATTGCCGTGTAACCGGCAGACTAAAGGATATGATCATCAGGGGTGGGGAAAACATCTACCCACGCGAAATCGAAGAATTCCTTTACAGACATCCGAAAGTCCTTGATGTTCAGGTTGTAGGAATACCGGACAGTGTGTACGGAGAGGAAGTCATGGCATGGATCATTTTAAAGGATGAAGAAACTGCAACAGCTGTTGAAATCAAAGAATATTGCAAAGGAAAAATCTCGAAGCACAAAATTCCGAGATATATAGAGTTCACCGAAAGCTATCCAATGACCGCTTCGGGAAAAATTCAAAAATTCAAGTTAAGAGAACAGGCGATGGAAGCTGTCGAAGAGCTCAAGAATGTATAAAAGAGAGGATGGAATCGCTGGATTCCATCCTTTTTTACATTGTTGAAAGCAGTTTGGATCCTGGTATGATATTTTGAACTATACAGATAGGTTCTCAATGTCTAAAATTAAGCTAAGGTATATTTGGAGGAAATTCGATGCTGATAAATGAAAAAGATTTTAATATTAGGGAAATGAATTATAAAATTCGGTCTGCATCCGATATAGATGCAGAAGCTTTGTCTGATTTAAGGATGCAAATTGACGGAGAAACTGAAAATCTTGACCGGGAACCAGGCGAGGCATTCATTGATCCGCAAGGCTTTCGATCAATTATAAAAGCGGACAGTGAGAGTCCTAGAAACCTCTTTTTGGTGGCGGAGACGAACGGAAGGCTTATCGGGTTTTCAAGGTGTGCTGGAAATGACCTGAAAAGGTTCAGGCACAAGGTGGAATTCGGAGTAGGTGTTTTAAAAGAATTCTGGGGTTATGGTGTAGGCAGAAATCTTCTGCAAGAATCGATTACGTGGGCAGACGATAGCGGGATTAGAAAAATCACTCTGAATGTGATGGAATCTAATGAAAAAGCGAAGCAACTCTATGAAAAGCTTGGATTTGAAGTCGAAGGTGTTTTGAAGGATGACAAACTGCTTTCTGATGGCAATTTTTATAATATGGTTGTGATGGGACGATTAACCAACAGAATGGAGGGATGATCCATGATTAATACATTACAGGAAGCTTTTAATAGATCGACATATCAGTTGACCGGCCACGGCAAAAGAAATGTCCAAGTCTTAAAGAACGCTTTTGAAAAAATCGACGGACAGCTGGATAGTGATATTTACGGTACTGGAAAAGTTATTGAAGACTTTCAGGATAAAATGGCAGCGTTCCTGGGCAAGGAAAAGGCAGTTTTCTTTCCGAGCGGAACGATGGCCCAGCAAATCGCAATGCGTATTTGGTGTGATGAAAAGGAACTGCAAAAAGTAGCATACCATCCGTTATGTCACCTGGAAATTCACGAGGAGGATGGACTAAAGGAATTACATAATATCAAGACAGTTTTGCTTGCAGACGAAACACGTGTTATCGAGCTTGAGGACGTTGTATCCATGGAGGAAGATGTTGCTTGTCTATTGCTGGAATTACCGCAAAGGGAAATAGGCGGGCAACTGCCACGCTATGAAACTCTTGAAGACATATCGGCGTATTGCCGAAAGAATGGCATTAAGCTGCACCTTGATGGAGCCAGGCTCCTGGAAGTGCTGCCCTTTTATGAGAAGACGGCTTCTGAAGTATGCGAGCTTTTTGACAGTGTATATCTCTCTTTTTACAAGGGAATAGGAGGAATTGCCGGTGCAATTCTTGCCGGCGAGGAAACGTTCATCTCTGAATCAAAGGTCTGGAAAAGGAGGTACGGTGGCGATTTGATTAGCCTGTACCCGTATATCATTTCAGCAGAGCATTATTTCGATCAGAAATCTCACAAAATGCCGGACTACTATGGAAGTGCTAAGGAGCTTGCGGTTTATTATAATTCTTGTCACCACGTAACCACACTGCCGGAAATTCCAGTTTCGAACATGTTTCATGTCCATTTTCCTCATTCTAAAGAGGAAATAGAACCAATTTTGTTAGAAGTGATACGCGAAACGGGAGTGGGCATCATTAATTACCTGAAGGCAACTGGGGAATCCTCATGTTATTTTGAAGTGAGTATTGGGGACCGTTATCAGGAAGTTTCAAAAGCAGCTGTGAAAAATGCATTTCTGCAGCTGGATGAATTGATGAAGAACAAATTTTCTTTTTGAGAGTTTTTAATTTTGCAAACAATTAGCACCTTATTGACGAAATTAAGAACATCATTATGAACATTTTGTTACAACTGCGCTAGCTTTATATTAATTAATACCATATCTCCCTATAATATAGTGTATACACCTGAACTTGTATGAGGGTTTAGGGATTTTGGAGGTATGGTCGTATGAAATGGCTATGGGTTTTATTGCTGTCGATCATAAGTGGTTTGTTCCTTATTAAAGGGATTGAGCTTTGGTCGGTCATTGACCATGTGGATGGGGATGGCATCGTTATAACATTTCTTGGCTTTAGCATAAACGATAGAGTTTTAAATGAAAGTATATCAGGTTATGCGCTTGGATTTACAATTGCATCAATAATTCCATTCCTGGTAGCAGCGAATATTGCACTTAGGGTTAAAATGAAAAAGAATCTCAATGCTGAAAAAATATAGATAAGTCAGGCTAAAAGAAGCTTGGCTTATTTTTTTCGACATTAGATGTTACTTCCTGAAAAGGACGGGAATTATAGTAAAAAACATCGGTTGGAGGAAAGAAGATGTGTGGAAGATTTTCATTATTTGAGGATATAAGTTCATTGAAGGAACAATTTCAGTTCGACTTCCCGAATGAACTTGATGCCCGGTACAATATAGCTCCTGGACAGGACATTTTGACGGTGATTGATAATGGGGAAGGCAGGATAGGGGCAAGAATGAGGTGGGGATTGATTCCTTTCTGGGCGGATGACGAAAAAATCGGTTATAGAATGATTAATGCTCGCGCGGAGACAGTTGATGAAAAAGCGAGTTTCAAGCATGCTCTTAAACAAAGACGCTGCCTGATCCTAACTGATGGATTTTACGAATGGAAAAAAGATGGCAAACAAAAACTGCCATACCGATTCGGTATGAAAAATAAAAAGCCGTTTGCGTTAGCTGGGCTCTGGGAAAATTGGAATAAGGATGGGAAGGAGATTACTTCCTGCACAATTATCACTACTAGTCCAAATGAGGTCACCAAAGAAATTCATGACAGAATGCCAGTGATTCTTCCGGAAGACAAGCTTGATATATGGCTTGACCGTTCTAGGGACCAAACTCAAAATCTTAAAAAGCTGCTGGTTCCATATGATGCTGACTTCATGGAAGCTTACCCTGTTTCGACCGCAATTAATTCTGCCAAAAATGAAGGAAGGGAGCTAATTGCTCCAATTAACAGTTTGTAGGGAAAATTTTCCTTTAGCTCCGGGATGTTTAATACAAGTCTTGATTGTGGTATAGAATGACACAGCCAAACACCAAGATGAAAACATCCTGGAAAGAGGGGTTAGCATGAATGGTTTTACTAAAACAGGATTTTATGAACTGATTTACAAGAATGAACGTTTTTCTTTTTTACAATATATTCGCAAAGATGTAATCTGTGATGTTTGTTATATAACTTTGAAAAATGTAATTACTGGCGAAACAATGACATTTGATAAATCGGAAGTCCGTGGTTTAAAAATAGCCGTTGAAGAAGCGAATGCCAGCTAACTATTGCCTATTGCATCATCTTTTCTTTATACTATAGAGAGGAAACTCATATAAAGGAAGTGCAGAAGATGATCCACACGAACTGGCACGAACGCGAAACGATTAAGACTCTAAAGTGCGTTCACACAGATGCAAAAAAATACATTGTAAATAACAAGCTGACAACTGGAAAGGTATATGAAGTGAAAAACGAAACCGAGGAATTTTATTTCATTGTTGATAATTCCGGCAAGGTTGGCGGCTATTACAAAGAATATTTTGAAGAGGTAAAATAAGTGCGCAGGCTGTCCGGGAGACCGGGCAGCCTTTCGTTTAGGGATTCTTTTTTACATTAAGGTCGTTTTCACATTGATTGTTACTTTTCGTACATGTTCTAATAGACGCATTAATAAACGTTTAGGGGGCTCTTTTCGAGTAGACTTCTGAATGAAGATTGCAATTATAATCGAAAAAACAAGGTGCCTGTTTTTACTATTGTATGAGAAAACGAAGAGAAGAACCTTTATTAATGAAGGAATTCCCAGAAGATCTTCCCCAGTGGTATGATAAAGGAATATACAACCAATTGGGAGTTGGGAAGATGGATAAAAAAAGTCACTCTAGAAGGTAAAACTGTAAAGCTTTTGCCAATGGAAACTAGTCAGCTTGATGGTTTGTGGGAAGCCGGACAAAACCAGTCTATATGGGAATTTACATCTTCGAAGGTCAGAAGCAAAGAAGGCATGAAAAAGGTTATTGAAGCTGCATTGGTTGAGAGAGAGAAAGGAACACAGATACCATTTGTTGTTCTTGATAATGAATCGGATAAAATAGTTGGCAGCTCAAGATATCTTGATATTTCAGAAGGGCATAAATCACTTGAGATTGGCTGGACATGGTACAGTCCTGATTACTGGAGAACAAGTGTGAATACTGAAACAAAATTGCTCATGCTCCAACATGCTTTTGAAAAAATGGAAGTAAACAGAGTGCAATTTTGTACAGATTCCAGGAATGTACGCTCGCAAAATGCAATTGCCCGTCTCGGTGCCCAAAGAGAAGGGGTGTTGCGCAAACATCGAATTATCGCTGACGGTTATGTCAGGGACACCGTTGTCTTTAGCATTCTTAAAGAAGAGTGGCCGCAGATTAAAACAGGATTACAAGATAAATTGAATCGAAAATAGCAGTGCAAAAGGAAGGTTATTTCATTGGTATATCTAGGAGTAGGGCTTGGGGGAATGTTAGGCAGCCTCTTGCGGTACTTAGTCAGTCTTAGCACAAGCGAATTATTGAATAATGGTTTCCCCATGGGTACATTAATTGCCAACTACACAGGCTCTTTGTTCTTAGGGTGGTTCACGGCCCGCATGATAGCAAGAAGAAAACTGAATCCTGTACTGTCGGCAACAATTGGTACTGGTCTAACAGGATCATTCACAACATTCTCGGCCTTCAGCCTTGAAACGCTGGTAATGATAGAGAACGGCAGTATAGGGATGGCAATTTTCTATGTGCTTCTAAGTGCGGTTGGCGGACTGATCCTTGCAGCGGCAGGTTATAAGCTTGGCGGAGGACTTGGCAGGGAGGCGGGAAAATGATTGGGTTTGTTCTGGTTGCTTTAGGTGGAATGGCTGGAGCCCTCTCAAGGTTCGGTGTCCAAAAGTTAATGCCCCAATCGGTGCTGCCTGTCGCTACACTTACTGTGAACCTCCTTGGGTCTTTTCTGCTTGGCTGGATAGTTGGTCAAGGAATTCAGGGGAACTTGTATCTTTTTGCTGCTACAGGATTCATGGGGGCATTCACCACTTTTTCCACACTGAATGTTGAATTGGTCAAGCTATTCAACAACAAAGAAAACAAAGCTGTGGTGTTGTATCTAGTTTGTACTTATATTGGAGGTCTGTTGAGTGCAGCCTCAGGGCTTATTATTGGAAGATTATTATAAGAATGGGAAACTGCACAGCAGATGTTAGACACACAATCTAACATCTGCAGATGCAGTTTTTATTTTACTATGAACAAAGATTATGATAGATCTCTTTTCTTTTTCAATAGCTCTGTAAGATCCTTGTCGAGTTGCTCATATCCAGGCTCACCCTTTGCCATGAAAGACAATCTGCCAATGAGGGCGTTGATTTCATTTTGGAGAACCATCAATTGTTCTTCTTTTTCCTTACTGTCTGCAATCGGAGAAGCGTTTTGGTTGTTGAATTCCTTCATCCCATACTCTTTCCTGCTAATCTTTCCGTTTTCAATAAATAGAAGTTTATTACTGATTTTCTCCTGAAAATAAACATCATGTGAGACAGTTATTATAGATCCTTGGAAATTCAGCAATGTTTTTTCGAGACTTTCTCTGCTGGCCAAGTCGAGATGGTTGGTAGGTTCGTCTAGAATCAGCAAATCGATTTCTGCCAAAAGCATCATCACTAGCTTCACTCTCGTCCTCTCACCAAGGCTAAGGGTGCTGATTGGAACTGTAAGCTTTTCTTCTGACAGTCCAATATTGGCAAAAATCGTCCTCGCCCTGCCGATTGATTCTCTGTCTGTAAGTCCTGTATATTCCAGTGCCGTTTTATCGAGAGGGAGGTCTGACACATCCTGGCTGAGGTATCCAATCCTTATCGTTTCGCTGGCCCAAACATCACCTGATGTAGCTGTTTCTTCTCCAAGCAATATTTTAATCAAAGTAGTTTTACCGCTGCCGTTGGGACCTAACAATGCCATTCTTTCTCCGTGATTCATATAAAAATGGCTCTCTTCAAACAAACAGCGGCTGCCGAAGGATTTTGAAAGCTCTCGGGCTTCTAAAATGCGTTTTCCTCTCTTTCGGCTTTCCTGAAATTCGAAACGCACCTTTGCTTCCTCCATGGGCGCTCTAACCTCATTCTTTTCAAGCTCCTGATTCAGCCGTTTCATCTTTGACTTTATTTGATTATCCATCTTCTTTGCTTTCACACGATGGTATTCCTTGTATCCTATTTGTCTTCTTTCAGAGGCCGAACCTTGTTTCGTCGAATCACGGTGAGCTTTTTCAGACCAGTTTTTAAGATTAGCCAATTGCTGTTCAATTTGTTGTTTGTGTTTTTGCTGTATTTCGTATTGATGTAGCTGAATTTCATATAATCTTTCTTTTTCCTGACGGTAAGAAGAGTAGTCACCTTTGAATAATTTTGTTGATCCATCCTCGATTTCGATAATTTCTGCCACCGTCCTGTCGAGGAAATATCGATCATGTGAAATGATGACTACTGCGCCTTTAAATGTATTCAATTCTTCGATCAGCCACTCTACACCCTGCAAGTCCAGGTGGTTTGTTGGCTCATCTAATATGAGAAGTTCAGGCCTGCTTGCCCATACACTTGCAAGTGAAATTTTTAACTTTTCACCGCCGCTTAACCTACTCCAATCAGGATCAGCCCAATCAATATCCTTGTTAAGACCTAACTGACTTGAAAGCTGAAAGAGCCCGTTTTCAGCAAGAGAATAGGTGTCCTCAAAGTCATGTATGGAATATTCAGTGGATTGTTTAAGGTAGCCAATGTTCACGCTGCTGTTAAAAGTGTCGATTATTCCTTTATCAGGGAAGATACTCCCATATATAATATTCGCCAATGTAGTCTTACCGGCGCCATTATTGCCGACCAGTCCAATACGGCTGTCTTGTTTTATATCAATTTCCGCATTTTGTAATATTTGCTTTTCATTAAAACTCTTCTGAATACCTCTTATTTTCATGATTGTCATAAAAAATTCCACCTTTCGTTTTGTAACTATTGAATGAAGGTGAGTATTTTATCCATTAAAAAAACCTCCCAGATGTCACCCGGAAGGTTCTGCAATACACTCACAATAGATTCAACCGCCACAAAACAAGCATTGTTAGGCCAAAAGGCAACATGCTTTGATCAGGTTATAAATCGACTGGGAATGGCTAAAAGAGCAGACTAATCCTATTTTCGGGCAACACGTTTTTTCATATTAGAAAAATCGGGCAGAAAATAAGATTAGTATTTCATCGGCGCTTTACCATTCCCTTCAGATCTCATTAATTCAAAGTATAACTTGGTGAAAAGTTTTGTGTCAACCATATAATTCCACTAAAAAGCCTGGGGAGAAACAATTCCCCAGGCATTAGTACATTAAGCTTAAGCTTGGTTCTCAACCCTAATTGGACTTTCTTTTTGGGCATAGACCTTTCTAGCCAGTAATGTTTGCACAATCAAGAACATCCCGCCAACTGTCCAGTAAAGGGGAAGGGCAGACGGGGCATTTAATGAAAACATCACAATCATAATTGGTGACAGCAACCCCATGAACTTCATCTGCTTTTTCTGGTCCTCCGTTACATTGGACATCGAGACCTTAAACTGCAGGTAGTAAATCAGCCCGGCAGCTGCCGTGATCCAAATATCAGAATGTCCCAGGTTGAACCAGAGGAAGGAGTGACTGGCGATTTCGGCAGAACCGCTAATCGCATAATAAAGACCCATCAAAATTGGCATCTGAACCAGCATCGGCAGACAGCCAACAGATAAGGGGTTTACTCCATGCTTCTGATAGAGGCCCATCATTTCCTGCTGCAATTTTCTTTGCTCAGCTGGATCCTTAGTCCCTTTCAGCTGGTTCTGAATTTCATCCATTTCAGGCTTGATGACTTCCATCTTTTCTTTCATGTTCTGCTGGTTTTTATATTGTTTTAACATTAAAGGCATTAACACCAGCCTGATGAGCACTGTAATCAAAATAATCGCCAGACCGTAGCTTTCTCCTGAGATGCCGGCGAATAGCTTGATGAGCAAGGTGAAGGGGTTGATGAATGTTGACTGGAAGAACGACCCCTCGCTTGTCAACGCCTGGCAGCCAGTTAATAGTGCTGGTATAAGTAGAACAATAATCATGGTGAAAAGCTTCTTCATTTTTCTCCTCCTAAATTATATCTAGTAATTAACTAAAGGAGAAAAATGGCTGTCCTCATCACCCGGATCAATTTTAATTTTTATTCGCTTAAGAAATTGCAGGTGAAACTTCAACCCAAGTTCAGCTTTATTGTTAAAAGCTATTTCAGAAGTGGATGGCTTCAGCCTGATTTGCAATAAACATGATTGGATAATAGAGGCGTCACGATATAACCAGAAGACGGACATCGACATGCTGATGAGCAAAGTCAAATAAGCGCTGTAAACGGCCGTTGCATCAACAGACTGAGCATAAATTTCCAATAGCATGCCATCACCTCTTTTCGATCATTGCTCAATTATATTTGAAAAATCGACTCTAAGCAATCCATATAATATATACGGAAATAAACCTAGAAAGTTTCATTTCCCAAATAGTGGGGGTTTCAAAAATTAGAATAGTGGCTATGTATATAAAACAAACTTCCCAATCCGAAAAGGGGTGGCAAATCATGAAAAAAATAGTATATGGACTAATGATTAATTCAGGTGACGCTGACGAAATGCTGTGGGACCATGGTGTATGGGAAACAGAAGAAGCAGCGAATGAATATATTGAAAGTGAAATGTCTACGATTAGCGGCGTTTGGGCGGGAGAGCTCAAGGTCAATGACTCCATCCCAGATGCAGCAGAATATGATGAAGAAGAAATGATAGAGTGCCCACTATGTGGGATCGAGTACAACCCAGAGGACGTAAACACTGCTGATTACGATGAAGCAGTGTGCATTAACTGTGAGCCTGGATACAAGGAAAATATGAATATAGCATAAGACGAATTGCCATGGACTAGAGGTCCATGGCTTTTTGGTTGAAAGAATGTTATTTGGTTATGACAAAGGTATGGTTACTGTATTTCACAGGTTGCTACCTTTTCTTTAACAAGTAACTGCTCAGTCATATACATTAACTCTGCAAGCAACAAAGCTTCCAGAACGACTGAGTAAATATTAGGAATTAGCATGTATTTAGAAAGCTTTTCAGAGAAAAGGAGGCAAAGCTGTCAAGAAACGGCCCGTTATTTAGACAGCTTTTCAGGATAAGAGGCCAAAGCTGTCAAGAAAGGCTCGTTATTGTGACAGCTTTTCAGGATAAGAGGTGAAAGCTGTCAAGAAAAGCTCA
>NZ_BASE01000098.1 GCF_000813125.1 Mesobacillus selenatarsenatis SF-1 | reverse complement strand
ACACCCTGAAACCTGTCACAATAACAGCGGATTCTTGACAGCTTTTGGCTCTACACACTTAAACCTGTCACAATAACAGCGGTTTCTTGACAGCTTTGGGCTCTACAACTTGAAACCTGTCACAATAAATCACGTTTTCTTGACAGCTTTTCTCATCTTGCACCAAACCTGTCTGAAGTTCAGCGAGGTTCTGACAGCTTTTCTTCATCTAGCTCCAAACTTGCCCACCACCCCACACAAACCCAGACATCAGGTTATAAAGTTCAAAAAAGCACTGCCCAATAAAATCCCAGGCAGTGCTTCTAATAGTTATCCTTGTAACAGCAATGATTCTGGGTCTTCCATCAGTTCCTTAATACGCTTTAAGAAGGTGACGGCTTCTTTGCCATCAACAATCCTGTGGTCATAGGATAATGCGATGTACATCATTGGCCTGTTTTCCATTCGTTCTTTATCGATGGCAACGGGGCGCAGCTGGATTGTGTGCATTCCCAGTATCCCTACTTGCGGACCATTGATGATAGGTGTTGATAGCAATGATCCAAATACGCCTCCATTTGTAATCGTAAAGCTTCCTCCCTGAAGGTCCTTCAAGGAAAGTTTGTTTGTGCGAGCCTTTTCAGCTAGTTCGTTAATATCATTTTCAATCTCGGCAAAGTTTTTCCTGTCCGCGTCCCTGATGACTGGCACTACCAGTCCTTCATCGGCAGCGACAGCGACTCCAATGTCATAGAACTTTTTGAGGACGATTTCGTCTCCCTGGATTTCAGCATTCAAATAAGGAGTCTTCTTCAATGCCGCTACTACTGCTTTCGTGAAAAATGACATGAACCCTAAGCGAACATCATTCTCCTCATAGAAACGATCCTTCCATTTCTTTCTTAGCTCCATAACAGCTGTCATATCAACTTCATTGAAGGTCGTAAGCATTGCCGCTGTCTGTTGAACCTCAACCAGTCTGTTGGCAATAGTTTGGCGTCTCCGTGACATCTTGATTCGCTCAACCCGATTGTCATCATCTGCTTTTACAGCAGAAGCTGCCTTTGGAGCAGCGGCTTTTTCACCAGCTGGCTTTTGAGCATTGTTTTGCTCTGGAGAATATGACTCCACATCCTGTTTCCTCACTCTGCCAAGCGGATCCTGAGAAGCTACCTGGCTCAAATCAATGCCCTTTTCCCTTGCCAGCTTTCTTGCTGCAGGTGAAGCGATAATTCTCTCCGACGTTGCTTCATTACTAGACTGATCAACAGCAGTGTTGTTCCCACTAGTTTGTTCTTCGACCGAGCCATTTTCATGCTTAGCAGGTTCATCGGGGGATTCGTTCACCCTGCCTGCCTCTGCAGTAGGTTGATCGTTTGCTGCGCTTCCCTGTTCACCAACAATTGCGATTGCTTCCCCAACCTTAACTGTATCCCCTTCTTCAGCGAGGAGTTCAGTTAATACTCCATCATAGTCAGAGATAATTTCGACATTAACTTTATCAGTCTCCAGTTCAACGATATATTCGCCTTTCTCGACTTGATCACCCTTTTTTTTCAGCCATTGGGCAATCGTTCCCTCGGTGATTGATTCGGCCAATTCAGGAACTTTAATCTCTGCCATTTTTATTTCCTCCTCCATTTGTCCTTGTCAGTGCATCACTTACAATTCTTGCTTGCTCCAACTTGTGGATGTTTGGATCTCCCTCTGCCGGACTTGAACGTCTTCTTCTGCCAATATAGGAAGCTTCTAGCCCTTTAGGTGCTGCTTCATTGATTCTCGGCTCAACAAAGGTCCATGCCCCCATATTCTTTGGTTCTTCCTGAACCCAGATGATTTCTTTTAGGTTCGGATATCGGCCTAGATTTTCTTTTAATTGTTCTAGCGGGAAAGGATAGATCTCCTCGATTCTCAAGACATGCAGCCATCCATGCTCTTCCGGCTGGATCTTTTCAGCGATATCTATGCTCACTTTTCCAGTGCACAACACCACCCGCTCCACTTTCTCTGGCTGGCCGCCAAGCCCTGGCTGTTCGATGATCGGCTTGAAGCTGCCTTCTGCCAATTGTTGTGGATCTGCAGCAACCGTAGTGTTTCTCAACAGACTTTTAGGTGTCATCAAAACCAGCGGGCGAACAGCTTCCTTCCTTAAAATCGCCGCCTGTCTACGTAGAATATGGAAATATTGAGCCGCAGAAGAAAGGTTCGCAACTGTCCAGTTATTTTCAGCCGCGAGTGTTAAAAACCTTTCTACTCTTCCGCTGGAATGCTCCGGCCCCTGGCCTTCATATCCGTGAGGCAGAAGCATGACTAGACCTGATTTTTGTCCCCACTTCGCCCTGCCAGCCGCCACGAACTGGTCAAACAGTACCTGGGCAGCATTAGCAAAATCACCATATTGCGCTTCCCAAAGGACTAAAGTTTCTGGGGCGAATACGTTATATCCATACTCAAACCCCACGACAGCCGCTTCAGAAAGCGGGCTGTTATGGACAGAGAAGGATGCTCTTGCTCCAGGCAAAACATGAAGCGGTGAAAATTGTTCGCCAGTTTCGCTGTCATGCAAAACAATATTTCTTTGGGCAAAGGTTCCTCTTTCAGAATCCTGTCCAGTAAGTCTGACTGGTGTTCCATCTTTAATTATGGAAGCAAACGCCAAAGTTTCTGCCAGACCCCAATCTATTTTACCGTTCGCAGAAAAAGCATCCTTCCTTCTTTGGAGGATTTTCTCTAATTTATTGAAGACATTGAATCCTTCTGGCCAATTCAGCAGGTCACTATTTATTTTTCTTAGTACCTCTATTGGCACCCCAGTTTCTATCTCTGGTATTCCCATTTCCACTACATCCGGTATATCTGGTTCGTTCGTTACTTCCTTCTCTTTTTTCGGAACTTTTTCGTATGCTTCTGTCAGCCTGGTTGATACTTTTTGTTCAATTTCGGTTCTAGTCTCTTCCGACATGGTTCCTTGGTTTATGAGTTTATCACCATAGATTTTCTTCACTGTCGGATGTTTGTGGACGAGCACATACATTTCAGGATTTGTTGTCATTGGCTCATCCATTTCGTTATGGCCAAATCGTCGATACCCAATTAGGTCAATCAAGAAATCTTTTCCGAAAGTCATTCTGTACTCAAATGCCAGCCTGGCTGCCATCAGACATGCCTCTGGGTCATCAGCATTGACGTGAATGATCGGAATTTCATATCCCTTTGCAAGATCGCTGGCATAACGAGTGGAGCGTGAATCCATTGATTCGGTTGTGAATCCGATCGTGTTATTTGCGATAACATGAATCGTTCCGCCTGTTTTATATCCGTGCAAACGACTAAGGTTCAGCGTTTCAGCCACAATTCCCTGTCCTGGGAATGCGGCATCTCCATGGATCAGGATTGCCATTGCTTTTACCGGATCATATTTTGCGTAACCAGGTTCGTTCCTATCATCCTGTGCAGCACGCGTAAAACCCTCAACCACTGCACCTGCAAATTCCAGGTGACTCGGGTTATTGGCCAGTGTCAGTCTAGCGTTTGCTGTGTTATCCGATTTGATTTTCCGGTCAATGCCAAGGTGATATTTAACATCGCCAGTCCATCCGAAGTTAATTCCGATTGAACCTTCTGATGGAACAAGTTCTTTGTTTGGAGCATGCTGGAATTCAGCAAAAACCATTTCATATGGTTTACCTAAAACATGGGCAAGGACATTCAGCCTTCCCCTATGGGCCATACCAATATTGATTGTTTCAACACCACTTTTGACTGCGCCACTGATGACCTCATCAAGAAGCGGGACCATCGAATCCAGACCTTCGATTGAGAACCTCTTTTGTCCGACAAAAGTCCGGTGCAAATACTTTTCGAAATTCTCGACCTCTGTAAGACGTTCGTACAAACTGGTTTTTCTTTCATTTTCAACTTTAGGAATCAGTTCACCAGACTCAACTTTCTGCCTTAGCCACTCCTTTTCTGCCATTTCATTTACATGTTCAAATTCATAAGCAATCGTATCGGAGTAAACCTTTTGAAGAAATTGAAAAGCTTCTTTCCCATTTTTAATTGAAGAAGGAGCACTAGGGCATACGAGCTCCACTGGCATATCCATCAAATCAGCTTCAGTCAATCCCCATTTCCCATAATCCTCAAGTTGATGATCTTTGCTGCCAAACTGCAATGGATAAATATTTGCAGATAAATGGCCGTATGAACGAATATAATCAGCATATCTTAATGCAGCTGCGATTTTTGCTGGGGATCCTGTCGCCTGTACTGCAGGAATTACTTGATTACTTTCATTTGAAGATGAAGATTGAAGATTAGAATTCTGTTCAAAATATTCCCTGATATCTGCATCAACGGAATCAGGATCCTGTAGGAACATTTCATATAATTCTTCGACGTACCCCTGGTTCGGTCCATGAAACCCCGGCCATTTTGCCCTGTTTCCCGAAACTGGCTTTTTCACAAAAAAACCCCCTTGCCAATTCTATATTCACTAATTATCTGTTACCCTGTAGTGCTCGATTTTAACTGTAAATTCAAAGAATAATAATATTATTCAGATATCAACCGTTTACATTAATATTCTAACATGATATTTTCTTTTAACCAAAGGTTTTGACTATCGATATAGTGTTAATTTAATCAAAAGCTTTTATTATTGCAGTAAAATTATTCCTATTAAAAAAGGACAACAAAAAAACCGGATAGACCGGCTTTTGAATTTGTTGCTCATATCTATAAACTCATCAAAGTTGCATACATATTTTTCGGTGCAAAAAGGTTATTTCTTTTTTCAATCTGACTAGGCTCAATCATTTCACTATGTTCTACAGGCAATTCAATATGCCCGCATGTGATACACTTCTGAAATCTTGCTCCAGCTGTGAAAATGTCTACACCATCATTCGTTGTGAATCCCACATTCTCCTCGTGCATTGAAAAACGGTGGTGGCAATTTTTCGATTCGCGCATATTTCATCCTCCTGTTTAAATGGTTCTCATTTAATTATATATCAAATATTCAGAAATTTTACGTGACAAAAATCATAATTATATCTCAATCTGTTAAATAATTTTTACGCAAAATGAAAGTTCCCAGGCCAAGAGCAAAAAAGAAAAAGGAAAGCATTTACCTGCTTTCCTTCTTTAATTACCTTTTTTTATTCATTTTAAACCGCTGTTGAATCAGAAAATGTCTTCTGGATTTCTTTTACAATATCCTCTATAACATCAGGGTGATCTGAATCGATATCTTCGAAAGGTCCCTCATATTCCAGAAGGGCATGGTTATAGCGCGGATCATAATAATGAACCAGTAATATCTCAATTAATTTTTTATAGTTTTTTTCTTCCAGGGCAAATGCGAGGGATGGTGAAACATCATGATTAACTCGCTTAATTAGTTTCGATACCTTCTCCCTGACTTCCTCTTCAAACCAGGCTTCTCCTAAGAAAGGTTGAACATATTCATTGTATATACGTTGTACTCTTTTAGGAATTGAGCTTTTTACCAGGTAATGAATACCATTCACCTTTTTCTTCAGCATTTCTTCCGGCTGGGCTGCACGCCCGATTCTTTTGCTCTCCGCTTCAATGATAAAGTAGTTGGAACCTTTTATCTCATTCAGCCTTTCAAATAACAAAGCATCAAATGTTTTTTGATTGTGTGCCTCTCCCATGCCTATCATGCCAAAAATGGATCCTCTATGGTTTGCCATTTTTTCCAGATCAACAACAGGATATCCCTTTTCCTGGAGAGCCTGCAATATGTCGGTTTTACCAGTCCCTGTCATCCCATGCAAAACGATGGCCTTTTCGGGCAAAAGTTGAGGAATTCTTTCCAAAATATATTCCCTGTATGCCCGATAACCACCCTCCAGGCGCAATGCGGGTATTCCTGCGTATTCTAGGAAGGATGCAACAGACCTGCTCCTCATCCCACCTCTCCAACAATGAATCACAGGCTCAGCACCTGACTTCTTGAGGTCCTTTATTTCACCAAGTAAGTGTGGAAGCTTTGGAGAAACAATCTCCATAGCCCGCCATTTGGCAGCTTCTTCACCAGATTGCTTATAAAGCGTCCCTATCTCTTGTCTTTCCTCATCTGTGAATAATGGTATATTGACCGACCCGGGTATTGCCGAATCACGATGTTCGATTGGCGCCCTTACATCGACTGGTATAAATTCTTTTGAGCTGATTAATTCTTGTACTGATATGTCCTTCATTTCTCGATTGACCTCCATGGTCGCATGTTTGAAACTACATTTATTTATTGTACCTAAAACAAGCAGAGTTTTCACCATTATAACCTTAAAACAAACAATCCTTTCGTATTTTGAATAGAAAAAAAAACCGACAAAAGGTCTGCGGCTAACACGAAAACTTTTTGCCAACGAGTACGCTGACTGCCTTGCAGAATTCTTTCCACTGGTTTGGAAAGGAGTCAAGGCCTCTGCTTTCATAGGTTTTTCCTTTTGTTTTTAGTTTTACTGACCAACTGGTACCATCTACTACAATACCTTCTGTTTGATAATCTTCTTCCCACTCCCATAACTTCAAAGGATACAGTTTCTTTTTAAAATCATCTACGCTGCCAAATGTTCCCACTTTAAGCGGCCCAGAAGCTTTAGAGTCCAGATGCCATTCAAAGTAGGTAAAGGTATTCCTTTTAAAGTCGATTCTCACCCTCATTTCCGGGCCGGGATATCCATGCAATACTACCGTCATCATAACCGGTTCTTTATCAGGCCTTATCGAAACGATATCATCTTTTACCAGGAATAATTCGTTATTGCTGCTAACAAGCGTTTTTATATATGAAGGTTCAACCATATCCTGCCTCTCACTAACAATGCTAAGATCTTGTTCACTCATTTCCTGGCAAATAACTGGAATCGTTGCATTTCCCTTTTTTTCTAAAATATCGAGAATCGCTTCGTACATTTTCATCTCGTTCAACTTCCTTTATTAGTAACTAAATAGATCGTCATTTTTAATTTCAACCACCGAAAACTTTAAGTAAAGTATATACAACAAATATTCGATTGTACTGTAACAAATCGCACGCTTTTTTAAAAAAATATCGTTTTTGCATGTGACAAATTCAGTCATTTTTTTTCATCAGCCAATGTATTAATGTAGTATATTGTCTTTTCCTGCGCTTTCCCGAGAAATAATTTTCAGAATAGACTGTCTTTATTCAATATTTCCTAACTTTCCTTCATAAAGAATCAAATTATAGGTTAAAGGAAGTTGTTAAGTTTAAAAATAAAGGAAAACTGGTATAAAAGAGAAAACCAGTTCAAATATTGGTTAATCAAATCAGGAGTGACTAAAATGATAGATTCAATGGCTAAGCAGTTCGAGAAGCCCAAAGGCATTCTGGGAAAGCTTGCAGGGACGATCATGTATTTTGAGAACCGGAAAATTAATAAGTGGAGCATCCAAAAGCTTCAAGTCCATAAAAATGATCGTATTTTAGAAATTGGATTTGGGCCCGGATATGGAATTAAGACTTTAATGTCCAATTATCGCGGAATAGAAGTCGATGGAATAGATATATCTGCCAAAATGAAAAACGAGGCGGCAAAGAGAAATAAAGAGTGGATTGAACAAGGTAAAGTACAACTAACTACTGGAGATGTCGCCAACTTCCAGCCCGAACGTTCCTATAATAAAATTATTTCTGTTAACAATTACCCACTCTGGGAGAAGCCACTGACTTCTTTACATCACCTGCACCGATTGTTGAAACTAGGAGGGAGAATCGTCCTTACTGTCCAGCCGCGCGAAGAAGGATCGACGGCTCAAACTACAAATCAACTGGGAGAACGAATGAAAAAAGATTTGCTTAGTGCCGGTTTCAAAAACCCGGAGATATCTTATCTCCAGGTAAGACCTATTTTGACGGTTTGTGTAACCGCAGAAAAGAAGTAGCCGCTGCTTGATATGCAGCGGCCATTTTTTCCACTTTTTTGTAATTAGCGCAGTATTATCATTATGCTACTGATTTCTGCTATCCATCAACACTAAGTCAAACTAACCCCTTCTGATGTGCTCACAAGCCGTTTTATTTCGGCCAAATCTCCTTGTTCAAATAAATCAATAATTTTACTCCCAACTATGACACCATCACAATGCTTGCATACTTCTCTGACTTGTTCAGCGTTTGAAACTCCGAACCCTGCCAGCACCGGAACTCGGCTGACACTTTTAATTGAACTTAGGAAAGCAGCAAGGTCCTCGCTGAAATCGTTTCTTGCACCCGTGATACCTGTTACGGTAACAGCATAAATGAATCCTGTTGCCTTGGAGCCGATTTCTTTTATTCTCTCAACTGGAGTGGTGAGCGTCACTAAACTGATTAAAGAGATTTCATGCTCCTCAAGCGCTGGAAGAATGAAATCTTCCTCCTCAAGGGGTAGGTCAGGGATAATGCAACCCGATATACCAGACTCCGCAGCATCCTCGGAAAACTTTTCGAGCCCATATGCCACGAGGGGATTCAAATAGGTCATTAGAATAAGAGGGATTGAGATTTCAGGTTTGAAGGTTTGAACCTTCTCCAGCACCTTTCTCAACGTAGTTCCTCTGCTAAGGGCCCGGATACCAGCTTCCTGGATTGTAGGCCCATCCGCAACAGGATCAGAAAAGGGGATGCCAATTTCTACGGCATCAGCACCACATTCTTGTAAAAATAGCAGCTTTTCTTTTAGGGTTTCGAGCCCTCCATCTCCAGCCATTATATATGGAACAAAAGCCTTTTTTCCTTTTTCAGTCAGAGCCTTTTGAATTCTATCCATCATTCCATTCCTCCTCCTATCCTGTCCTTAATTGTCTGTACATCTTTATCACCACGGCCAGATAAACAGACAACTATTCTCTCATCTTTGCTCATCCCAGCAGCTAGCTTGACTGCGTACGCAATGGCATGTGCACTTTCCAAAGCAGGAATGATTCCCTCTAATTTTGAAAGCAGTTGAAAGGCTTCAAGTGCTTCGTCATCTGTTACCGATTCATATGTGATTCTATTAATATCGTGCAGATAGCTGTGTTCAGGGCCAATTCCAGGGTAATCCAGGCCTGCTGATATCGAATGTGCCTCTTGAATTTGCCCGTCTTCATCCTGAAGAAGGTACATCATCGCACCGTGAAGGACACCTGGTTTCCCTTTAGATAATGATGCGGCATGTTTGTCAGTTGCCAGGCCGAGGCCAGCAGCTTCAACACCATAAATTGACACGCTATTGTCCTCAATGAACGGATAGAATAAGCCAATCGAATTGCTGCCGCCTCCAATGCAAGCAACTAGTGCATCAGGAAGCTTTCCTTCCTTTTCGAAAAATTGCTGTTTCGTTTCTTTACCGATGACACTTTGAAAGTCACGAACCATTTTGGGGAATGGATGCGGCCCCATTACAGATCCAAGGATATAGTGAGTATCGCGGACATTTGTAACCCAGTAGCGAAGAGCTTCATTGACCGCATCCTTCAATGTCCCGCTCCCTGCATCTACACTGATGACTTTTGCTCCAAGAAGTTCCATCCTGAAAACATTTAATTGCTGGCGTCTGATATCCTCTTTGCCCATAAAAATCACACATTCCAAATTGAGCAGGGCACAGACTGTTGCAGTAGCAACTCCATGCTGTCCAGCCCCTGTTTCAGCAACAATCTTTCGCTTGCCCATCCTTACTGCAAGCAAGGCCTGACCGACAGTATTGTTGATTTTATGTGCTCCTGTATGGTTGAGATCCTCCCGTTTTAGATAGATTTTTGCTCCACCAGCATGTTCGGTTAGGTTGCCTGCCAGGTATAATGGAGTTTCTCGCCCAACGTAATCCTTCATTAATTTTTGCAGGTCGGCATGGAACTCCTCGTCTGCCAAAGCTCGGTTGTATTCCTTCTCCAATTCAAGAACAGCATGCATCAACGTTTCGGGTACGAACCTTCCTCCATAATTTCCAAAATGCCCTTTTTCATCCGGCAAATCATAAGTATTAGTAGTCATTCAAACTTCCTCCCCTTCATTTTTTGCGTTATTAATAAAAGTCTTTATTTTTGCCAAATCTTTTTCTCCGTTTGTTTCGACGCCGCTGCTGACATCAACCATCAATGGGTTGACTTTTGCAATCGCTTCGTTGATATTCTGTGGATCCAATCCACCCGCCAAAATGATATTTGTCTTTGACTTGCCGATTGCCTTTGCCAAATCCCACTCAAAACTTGAGCCGTTTCCTCCCCGATATTCTGCTGGAGGACTGTCAAGAAGGATATAGTCAGCTTTTATAGTGTCAATTTTTTCAAGGTCTTTCGGTGACTGAACGGAAACACCTTTAATTAACGGCAGCCCAATTGATCGATAGTCATCAGGGACTTCATCACCATGAAGCTGAATATGTGTCAGGCCTGCAGTTTCGGCGATTTGCTTAATTTCTGATGCACCCTCGTTCACAAAAACTCCTACCTTCCAGACATTTTCCGGTAATGTTTCAATGATTTTTTTTGCCTTTAAAGCTGTTATTTTTCTTTTGCTGTCGGCAAAAACGAAACCAAGAGCGTCAGTTCCACATTGAACTGCATGCCGTGCTGCTTCGACTGTTCTTATTCCGCAAATCTTAACCTTCATGATGATCCCTCACTACTGGAACAGTGAATGTCTGGAAAGTTTCATTAAGATCAGCGGAAGTCATGAATGTCTCTCCAACCAGAACTCCACTTGCACCAGCAGCTGCTGCACGAACGATGTCGTCCCTTGTTTTCATGCCGCTTTCACTGATCAGAAAAGCTCCTGCTTTTTTTACAAGCGGTCCGAGCTTCTCGGTGTTTACGAGATTGACCTCGAATGATTTTAAATCTCGATTATTGATTCCGATCATTTGAGCCTTTATATGGATAGCTTTTTCCAGATCTGTTTCATCATGGATTTCAACGAGGCACTCTAGTCCTTTTTCATAGGCATACTCGTATAGCTCTGAAAGTTTTCCCAGGGGCAATGCTGATGCGATGAGCAAAATGACATCTGCTCCTGCGGAATGGGCCAAGTCTATTTGAATTTGATCAACGATAAAATCCTTGCAAAGAATCGGAAGGTCCACTGCTTCTCTGACTTTTTTCAAATCAGTGAAAGAACCTTTAAAACCTTTTACATCCGTTAACACTGATATAGCTGATGCACCCGCCCGGGCATAAAGTATTGCCTGCTTAGCAGGATCCAAAGATAGATTGATGTCTCCTTTCGAAGGTGAAGCCCTTTTAAATTCTGAAATTATGGCGACATTGCTTGCCTCTCTTAAGGCTTTTAGCAGAGATCGGGGCTTCGAAGTAAATTCAGGTATTTCCGTGCCAGATATCCTTAGCTCTTCAACCTCAACTTTTTTTCTTTCAATGATTGAATCAAGTATTGTTCCCATCTCATCCTACCGCCTTTTTGTTTCGATTGCTGATGCTGATTAAATTCTCCAATTTTGCCAATGCCCTGCCTGAATCGATGCTTTCCGCTGCCAAGTCCACTCCCTGAAGTATCGATTCTGCCTTCCCGGCGGTATAAATTCCAAGACCTGCGTTCAGCAGCACTGTATCCCGATGTGCGCCTTTTTTGCCTTTAAGGACCTGGAGCAAAATGTCTGCATTATCACGTGCATCTCCACCCCTGATTCTGCTGTTATCGTATACTGGCAAGTTCACTTCTTCCGGCTTAAGTCTGGTGTGCCTAATTTCCCCATCTGAAACGATGACCATTTCGTTTTCACCCGCTAGAGATGCTTCATCCATTCCTCCCGCTCCGTTAATGACGATGGCTCGCTTCCTGTTCAGGTTTGCCAGCACATGTGCAAACTTATCAAGCAAATCCCTGCGGTAGATTCCAAGCAGCTGGTAATCAAGCTGAACAGGATTTGTCAGAGGTCCGATTAAATTGAAGATGGTCGGGATTTTCAGGTCCCTTCTTACCTTCATGATTTGTTTAAGTTTTGGATGGACATGGGGAGCAAAAAGGAAAGCAATCCCATTCTGTTCAAGAATTTCTTCTGTTGCTTCTGGAGAGAAGTCAAGGCTGACACCGAGCGCCTCCAACACATCCGCGCTTCCGGTCTTGCTGGAAACGCTTCTGTTTCCATGCTTTGCTACCGTAATCCCGGCTCCGGCAATGACAAAAGCTGAAGTAGTACTGATGTTGAAGCTTTTTGATCCATCTCCCCCTGTTCCACAATTATCAAGAACATTCGGTATATTTTTTGTGAAATTCAGCGCATGTTTTCTGATGGCCTTAACCAGACCAGATACTTCCTCAGCGGTTTCTCCTTTTGACTTGAGACCTGTCAAAAAGGATGCGATTTCGGCATCTGTTGTATCCTGGGTGAACATTTCTTGTACAGCTTCTTCCATTTCAATTTCTAGCAATGATTTTCCTTCAACCAACTTCTCAAGATAATATTTCATAAGCTTTTGTCTCCTTTCTGATTTCAGAGAGAAAGTTCGATAGAATTTGCTTTCCGCTCTTCGTTCCAATTGATTCCGGATGGAACTGAAGGCCGTATAGAGGGTAATTTTTATGCTTGATAGCCATTATTTCCTGGTCATCAACCGCTTCAGCCAGCACTTCAAAATCTTCATTAAGCGTCATACGGTCGATCACCAAAGAGTGATATCTCATGACTTCAGGATATTCCTCGAGATTATTCATTAGCGAAGTGCCTGTATGGAGGAGTTTGGATTCCTTGCCATGCCTGACTTTTTTAGCCTTGATAATCGAACTGCCAAATGAATGAGCAATCGCCTGATGGCCAAGACATATACCCAGGATTGGGATTGTGTGCGCCAACTGTTTAACAGCTTCGACGCAGATCCCAGCTTGTTCCGGCCTGCCTGGTCCAGGAGATAAGACTATTGCGTCAGGTTCCATTCGCAAGATTTCCTGAACCGATATTTTATCGTTCCTGACTGTTTTTACTTCAGCACCCAGTTCGCTTAGATACTGGTAAAGGTTATAGGTAAATGAATCGTAATTATCGATCAGTAGGATCATTGGCTGCCTCCATCAATGCTTTTAATTTATGGTTTGTTTCATCAAACTCTTTCGCCGGGTCAGAGTCATATACAATGCCTGCACCGGCCTGGAGATATCCTTTGCCATCCTTGACAACCAATGTTCTGATGGCAAGCGCAAAATCCATGCTTCCACAAGCAGAGAAGTAACCAACTGCTCCTGAATAAACACCTCTTTTTTCAGCTTCAAGCTCGTTGATGATTTGCATCGCCCGAATTTTTGGAGCTCCTGACATTGTTCCTGCGGGAAGGCATGCCGCCAGCCCATCCATTGGGTGGGCAACTGTCAACAGCCTCCCACTTACTTCAGAGACGAGATGCATGACAAACTGATACCTTTCTACAGCCAGGAACTTTTCAATTTTGACACTGCCGACTTCACATATCCTGCCTAAATCATTCCTTGAGAGATCGACGAGCATTTTATGTTCAGCTAGTTCCTTTTCGTCCTCTTTCAATTCAGATTCCAGTCTGAAATCCTCATCTGGAGTTTTCCCCCTCGGCCTGGTACCCGCAATCGGGTTGGCAATCATCGTTCCTTCCCGGTACTTCACGAGGCTTTCAGGGGACGTACCGGCAACAACATAATCTTCAAAGTCAATGAAGTACATATAAGGGGAGGGATTATCCACTCGCAGCTTTCGATAGAACGAAAATGGATCTCCTTTTGCATCCGCTGCTAGCCTTCTTGACAGCACAACCTGAAAGATTTCTCCCTCTTCGATCAGACTCTTTGCAGTCCTGACTGATTTTTCAAATTCCTCCCTGTTTTGCGATGCTTTAAAATCTGAAAGTGAAAATCGAATGACTGGCTGCTTTTTGACAGGCGAATCAAGTTCTTTCTTCCGTTTCTTAATTTTCTTAATAAGATCGTCATTGCTGTATCCTGGAAACGGAATGCCGATCAGGTTGATTTTTTGTTTGAGATGGTCAAATACGATGACTTCATTGAAGAACATCAATTGCGCTTCGGGCATATCAAGAGGATCTTCTTTAAGCGGCCCAATTTCTTCAAAATCGCGAATGAAATCATAGCTTACAAAACCTACCCCGCCTCCTATAAAAGGAATATCAAGTTCAGTATTTAATTTAGGAAGCATTTCTTTCAGCACCTCGGAAAATGGGCCCTCTACTCGCTCCTTAACACCTTTCCTTGCCAGATATGTCTCTCCCTTTTCACTTAAAAGCTCGTAAACGGGATCGCAGCCAATAAAAGAAAAACGGCCGGAGTCGTTATGCTTATGGGAACTTTCCAACAGGAATTTTTTCTTTCCGGATACCATCTGGTACACAGATATCGGGGTTAATGTATCTCCTTCAATCTCTTCAATAAAGATATTTGGTGATTCAACCTTCATATATATCCTCCTTTAGAAAATAAAAAAGTCCCCTATACATGCACAATGATTGTGCTGTATAGAGGACGATTACGATTGGACCGCGGTGCCACCTCATATTGGAGCCTTTAGACTCCCTCTCTTCAGGTACAGGAAACCAAAAAACGTTTCGTTATACCCTATCCTTTTAACGGCGGAATCCCGGGCAAGCCCTACTATTATTTCAGGCTGCCTCTCGCAAGGCCATTCGGCAGGTATTTCTGTACCGGTTCACACCATTCCCGGTTCTCTGTAACAGAAAAATCCTGCTTACTCTTCTTGCTCATCGAGTTTACATAATAAAATTATTGGAATTTAAGGGTAAACAAAAAGGGCCCCCATCCTTATTAATTAAAATAAGGACGAGAGACCCGTGGTGCCACCTTAATTAGCTGTAAAACAGCTCACTTAACAGCATCGAGCATTGAATGCTTAATGCCTGCCTTTTATAACGATAAGGCCATTTCGCCAAAGCCTACTGCCTTAAGGGTTCGGTCTGGAAGCTCGGAAGTCCATTCACTGGTACAGTTACACTGATTCCCACCAACCATCAGCTCTCTAAAGTACCTGATCCAGTTACTACTCTTCGTCATCGCTCATTAATATATTAATCATTATAATAAAGCGGTGATTCACAAATGTCAAACAAAAAAATGAAATATTTTAATTTTTCTGCATTAAAAGTTTCTCAAGGTTTTTCTTCCAGTCTTCTGCCAGTTCTTCGATTTCTAGCAATTCTTCAATCGCTTGATAGTCCTTCCTCTGGAGAAAATAAATTTCATTAGCTCTTAGGATCGAAAAGTTATTTTGTACCCTCTCCAAAAAAATAATTTCGGAGTCCTCATAGACCATTCCCTCTTGAAGAACCCTGAAAAAATAGCCTGTATACCCAGTCTCGACCACCCTTTTCAGCAGCCTGTCAATTTGGTTATTCTTCGATATTTTTGAACACGGAATCCTTCCCTGTGTCACCTGGATCACAGCTTCTCCAAGCTTGTATGTATCTCCTATATAGATATCGGCTTCCAACATGCCCGGGGCTGAAATATTCTCGCCAAAGGTCGGAGGAGCTAATTCCTTTCCGAATTCAACAGACCATTTTGAATAATGCTCGGCGGGATAAAAACAAACCGCTCTGTCAGGTCCCCCATGAAACTCTGTTGCTGCCACGCCATCTCCCTGAAAGGATTCTTTTGTTAGTAACGCTTGTGTCACTCCTTTTTTTCCAATTGCAGATAGTTCTTGTTTGCCGTCCCAGGTCTTAAGCTCCGGCTTCCCGACATTCAGGTACAATATTTGTGCCATGATTCCACCAACCTTCAAGCCTTTTCCAATTATTTTATCCTTTTCACTCTAAAAACTCCATAAAGATTTTTCACAGAAAAAATCTTTCCCATAAAAAGACATCTGTTATTTCTGTTGTTTAAGTCCACACTAAAAATAGTATGAAAAAAGGCAGGTTACGATTATGAATTATATTGAAAACTTGTTTCCTAAAGCCGGAGGAGTTTCGAATAAAAAAGAGAAGGATTCGAAAAAGGGTAGTGCCAATAATCAAAAATGGGCAATTGTCTCAATCGCATCCATTCCTCTCGTGATGACACTTGGAAATTCGATGCTGATTCCAGTTTTGCCTGTCATGGAAAAGAAGATGGGCATTTCCGCCTTTCAATCGAGCCTGATCATAACCGTTTATTCAATAGTAGCCATATTTTTAATCCCGTTAGCCGGGTATTTATCTGATCATATTGGTCGAAAGAAAGTCATTATTCCAAGCTTGATCATCACTGGAATTGGCGGAACTATTTCTGGGTGGGCCTCATGGCAAATGAACGATGGATACTGGGTTGTCTTAATCGGAAGAGCCTTGCAGGGTGTTGGAGCAGCCGGTGCTTTTCCAATCGTTTTGCCATTGGTTGGAGATATGTTCAAAAACGATGATGAAGTGAGCGGAGCGCTGGGAGAAATCGAAACTGCAAATACTCTTGGAAAGGTTCTCAGCCCAGTATTAGGGTCATTCCTGGCAGGAATCATCTGGTTTATCCCGTTCTTTTCAATACCAGTGTTCTGTGCCCTGTCAATAATCATGATGATTTTCCTGGTAAAAAGTCCGAAAAAGAAACAAGAACCATTGCCATTCAAGGATTTTCTTAAAAAAATAAAATTGATTTTCACTGAAAATGGGCGTTGGCTGTATGCCATCTTTTTTATTGGTGCTATTGTCATGTTCGTGTTGTTTGGAGTCTTATTTTACCTGTCCGATATTCTGGAGAACAAATACGGAATAAAGGATCTAAAAAAAGGACTGGTTCTTGCCCTGCCATTAGGAGCGCTATGTCTTTCATCATTTATCACAGGTAAAGTAATAAAGAAGAATATGGTCCTTATGAAGTGGATTACGTTCTCTAGCTTAGTGTTGCTTGGTATAGCAGTGGCCCTCCTGAGTTTTTCGAGGGAGTTATGGTTTATTATTTCCATGTTCCTTGTTGCCGGCATCGGTATAGGTGCAAGCCTGCCGCCAATGGATGCCTTAATCACTGAGAGTATTGAAAAAGAAGAACGAGGTACCATTACATCTATATATAGCTCAATGAGGTTCATAGGAGTGGCCGCAGGTCCTCCCGTCATTGCTCTAATGATGAAAAATTCAAATAAGCTAATGTTCATTATCCTAACCGCTTTAAGCATCGCTGCCGCTCTAGCAACATTTCTTGCCATAAAACCAGATAAACAAGAAGCGTAAAAACGCATTGTATAATCTAACAATGCGTTTTTTCAACGCTAGTCAGGTTGCTTTTCCAAAAACTTCTCTACTTTAGCGTTGAACACCTGCCATTTTTTAACAGGTACCTGATGTGAGACTTTTTGAATGATGGCTTTTTGAAAATGTCCCAACTCTCTTTCATAGGCCCTTATGTGCTGGTTGATGAAATCTCTCGAACCATAAATAAGCAGCAAAGGAACATTTAAATTTTTCAGTCTCCCGCTGCAAGAATAGTTCAATGATTCGTGATAAAAGTCGAACCATGTATTCAAATCTGTTTTCAACATATGTTCAATGAGTTCAGTCCTGTAATTCTTATCAAAGGTATGTGCAGTTGCTATCACCTTCGCCAAGGTTTTAGGGGAGTTTTTCACGAAATACATTCCCATCAAATGCTCATATTTCAATGCGGGTGACTGGACCTCTGCAAAGCCGCCAGAAAGGATAAGTGATTGGGTCCTTTCCGGGTATGTCAGGGCAAATTCCTGGGCGATGCTGCCTCCGGAGGAATAGCCGCACAACGTGACTTTTTCGAGTCCTATAGAATCGACCAGTCTTAAGACTTCTTCAGCATACTTTTGTATAGTAACCCTATCTAGTACGGCTGTTGAATCACCATGGCCGCTTAAGTCAGGAAGGATTAGTCTATATCGTTGGCTCAGTGGCCTTTGGTATCGAAATACTTTCCTTCCCATTCCAGGTGGGTGCAAAAAGATAATGGGACTTCCTTGCCCAAACTCTTCGTAAAAGAGATCACCATACTCTAAATTGCATAAAGTCATTCGCCATTCACTCCCTATGCATGGTTTAACATAACTTCCTCAGTATAACCAAATGGCAAAACATCTCATGCATAAAGGTGCTTATAATCGTGACTTTGACAGCCCTGTATGGTATTCTTGTATTGTATATTTGAACAGAATGACTGCCGGTGTTGGCCCACCGACAGTCTCCGCAATAGCCGTTCCCTTAGAAGATCGGCAAAAAAGCAGCTGGACCTCTCACCGTTTTACGATTATGAGAGGTCTATTTTTTTTGGCTTAATGTCAGGATTGCGAGGATTAGACTGGCAAAAGAAAACATTGCCATAAAGGTCTCGAATACTGTCATAGGCATCACCCCCTTCCTCCGGGGCTAGCCGACCCACCTTGAGATTTGACTATTGCTTCTCAAGTATAACATAACCTTGTCCAAAACAAGAACATATGTTCTTTTATGAAGTAAAATTAGGGCTAAGATACTAGATGAATCAGCACTCATCCAGTATCCGCCAGGTTTAGTCTTTTATCAATCTAGGCTTGCCAGGATCACAGTCCGGCTGATTCACCGAGGTGGCTTCTGCGACTTTAGATAAATAATAGCACTCTTCCCTGAACATATGATCAGCCATCAGCGGTGCAAAGCTTCCCAATGCCTGTTCAGTTAACTCCAGCTCCTTTAACTCATCAAGAAATTTCATGAACAGTTGAATTTCCAATGATACCTCTTGATTCATTCTTTGCAAAGCTGGAAAGGAAGTTAAATTCGTTCGCAGGTAACCAGTCATCTCGACAGCTTTTAAATAGAAATCCTCAAAATGCTTCATGTATTTTTCGCTCTTTGCCTTCAGGTGCTTTTCAACCTGATCAAGATTGCTTTGAATAGCACCAGCATGGCCCGCCGCATCAAGCAGCCAGACAGTATGATGGTGTAATTCGTGGAACACTGGCGGCACCTCACCCCTTTTAAGATACTCAAGAACTCTGATATATTCCTCAACCTCATTGACCATATGGTTGATAAAAGTAGGACCAAAATGAATTTTCACATTGCCTGTCAGCATTTTTTCGATTAAGTCCAGCTTAAATTGTCTGATTTTCTTCGCTTCTTCGTCCGCTCTCATGCTCAAATGAATGAGATCAGTTGTTTCCACCCTTTGCAGCAGCCTGTCAAAAGTATTAATAAAGTACTTTGCCGTTTCTATTTCCTCCTGCTCTACAGGTACCAGCGCATCATGCAGGAATCTCCCGTGGTCACCAAGAACCTGTAGCCAAAAACGGTGCTCATATTTGGCAGCACTATTGAAGTCTCTCGCCATCCCCATTTCCCATTCCCCCTTCACAAATCACTTCATATAAGCTTATAGGCGAAATGATGGAAATATTCATATGCATACAAAACGCCTGCAGACTATTAGCCTGCAGGCCTTGGGTATTATCTTGCAACTGGTTTCTTCAATATCCCAAGCAGGATTGCTGTCACAACTGAACCGATGAGAATAGCGGCCAGGTATAACAGCCACCCACCCTCGACAAGTGGTACTACGAATAGTCCGCCGTGAGGAGCTCTAAGCCCGATGCTGAACATCATCGACAACGCTCCGGCGACTGCTGAACCAGCCATTACCGATGGAATAACACGCAATGGGTCTGCAGCAGCAAATGGGATTGCACCTTCAGTGATAAAGGATAAGCCCATGATATAGTTTGCTTTTCCGGCATCCTGATCTTGCTTGGTGAATTTGTTTTTAAAGAAAGTTGTCGCAATTGCGATACCAAGCGGAGGCACCATACCCGCTGCCATAATCGCGGCCATTGGCTCATATACACCATTTGCAAGCAAGCCAGTTCCAAAAACATAGGCTGCTTTATTAACTGGCCCGCCCATGTCGAATGCCATCATTAATCCCAAAACAATACCAAGCACTACAGCATTCCCAGTTCCTAATCCAGAAAGCCAGTCTGTGATTGCCTGATTCAGGGCACCGACTGGTTTGTTTACCAAGAACAACATGATGAATCCTGTTAGAGCAATACCGAACAATGGATACAAGAGAATTGTCTTGATCCCCTCGAGTGAAGCAGGCAATCCAGCGAATAATTTCTTGAGTCCCAACACAAGATAACCAGCAAGGAAACCAGCTACCAATCCGCCAAGGAATCCACCACCGCCAGTTGCAGCAAGCAATCCACCGACCATACCCGGAGCAAAACCTGGTCTGTCAGCAATACTTAGTGCGATGAAACCTGCAAGAATTGGCACTAGTAATCCAAACGCACCGCTTCCTCCACCTATATCCATCAACGCTTTGGCAATTGGGTGATAAGATGGATCATCTGGATTAAAGGCGTTATAGCCGAACATGAAGGAAATAGCGATTAAGATACCGCCCCCGACAACGAATGGAAGCATATTCGATACGCCATTCATTAGATGCTTATAGACTCCGCCCCGGCTTTCTTTCTTTTCTGTCGCTGCATTGCCTGATGCCTTGTATAGTGGAGCATCCCTTTTGACAGCCTTTTCAATCAGTTCCTTTGGTTTGCGGATTCCGTCCGCAACAGGCACATCAATTAATGGCTTTCCTGCGAATCGGTCCATATCAACCTTTGTGTCAGCAGCAATGATGACTGCTTCAGCGTTTTCAATGTCTTCTTGTGTAAGCACATTCTTTGCCCCGCCTGAGCCATTCGTTTCCACCTTGATATCGACGCCCATTTCAGCCGCTTTCGCTTTTAATGAATCAGCAGCCATATAAGTGTGAGCTATTCCTGTAGGGCATGCAGTTACTGCTACAATGAATTTTTTATTGTTCCTTTCAACCTTCTCTTCGGTTTCTTCCTGATCGTAGCTGTTAATGATTCCAATGACATCATTAGCTGTTTTTGCCCCAAGAAGTTTCCCACGTGCATCGGCATTCATTAGAATAGATGAAAGTCGAGCCAGAGCTTCTAGATGGGTGTTGTTCGCGCCTTCAGGTGCTGCGATCATGAAGAACAGGTGCGCAGGCTGGCCGTCCAACGATTCATAATCGATTCCAGCCTCTGACCGGCCAAATACAATTGCCGCATTCTTCACGACTGAAGTTTTCGCGTGTGGTATCGCAATCCCGTCCCCTACGCCTGTGGTGCTTTGTTGTTCACGTTTTAGGATTGCTTCTTCAAACGCATTGCGGTCTGTAATTTTCCCCGCCCGCTCTAGCACTCCTACGAGCTCAGTCACTGCATCTTGCTTTGATTCAGCATTCATGGATAACAGAATCGTTTCTCTAGTTAGTAGTTCTGTAATTCTCATGGTTTCTCCCCCTTACTAGTTTTTTTGTATTTTTACTTCTTGAAGAAGTTGTTCAACTTTATCAGGTGTACATAATCCGATTGAAAACGCAGTTGCGCTTCCAGATGCAACACTATAGCGGAATGCTTCTTTTCGATCACCAGTTTTTAGATACTGGGCCACGAAACCAGCGACCATTGAATCTCCGGCACCTACTGAGCTTTTGACTTCACCTTGAGGAACAGCGGCTCTATAGGCATCGTCTTCATTGATATAAACGGCACCTTTCTCAGCCAATGAGACAATGACATTTTTAGCACCGGATTCAACTAGTTTTTTTCCATAAAAAATGGCTTCGTCAGCATTAGTGATTTGCTTGTTGAACAACTGTCCCAATTCATGATGATTCGGCTTGATCAGGAATGGCCTGTAGTCAAGAATGCTTTTTAGTAAGTCTCCTTCAGCGTCTACGATTACTTCTGCCCCAGTCTTCTTGCAGATTTGGACAATTTCTTCATATATCGATTCAGGCATGCTGGAGGGAATGCTTCCAGCAAGGATCAGAAAATCGCCATTTCCGATCTGCTTGATCTGCTCCTTCAATGACTCTATTGACAGTGTCGAGATCTCAGGGCCGCGGGCATTTATTTCTGTTTCTGTTGCGGCCTTAAGCTTAACGTTAATACGTGTATCACCTTCGACATTGACAAATCTTGTTTGCACGCCTTCCCGGTTAAGAAACTCCTCGACATACTTGCCGGTGAAGCCTCCAATAAAACCTGTTGCCTTGCTTTCAACTCCAAGGGAACGAAGGACCCTTGAAACATTAATCCCTTTACCGCCGGGAAGCTTTGTTTCGTTTGAACTTCTATTCAAACTGCCTAGTTGGATTTCATCCGCTTCAACGATGTAATCAACTGATGGATTAAGAGTAAGAGTGTATATCATGGTGTCACAACCTTTATTGAAGTTTTGCTCGTATATTGGCCTTTATGATCTTCATCAATTGTATTGGTGATGATCATCGCTTCATGCAAGTCTGCTATTTTTGCGAACGTAATCTCAGAAAACTTACTGTCATCAGCAAGCACAAACGATTCTCTAGATAAAGTCATTGCTTTCTGTTTGATCATTGCTTCTTCCTGGTCTGGTGTCGTATACCCTGAATGAGGATGGATACCATTCACTCCGAGGAAGCATTTATCAAAGCGGTACTGTTCAAGGCTTGCCAGAGCTCCTCTTCCGATGATCGCATTCGTTTTTGGTTTGGCATATCCGCCTATCACATATGTTTCAATATTTCTTTCAAGCAGCTGCGGCAGGTGCATGAGACCATTGGTGACCACTACAATATCTTTAACCTGAAGAGAACTGATCATCTCGAAAACAGTTGACCCCGCATCAAGGTAAATACTGTCACCTTCTTCCACAAGACTTGCAGCATATTGGGCGATTTGCTTTTTTTCCTGAAGGAATTTGGTGGATTTTTCAACCATGCTTGGCTCCTGGAGTTTGCCCCTTAATCTGGCTGCTCCGCCATGCACTCTTTTCAGGAACTTCCCCTCCTCAAGGATTGTCAGGTCGCGGCGAATGGTTGATTCCGAAGCTTCAGTGAGATCAACTATTTCCTGTATTTTTACTATTGGTTTTTCTTTAATCATTTGTAAGATGAGCTGGTGGCGCTCAGGTGTTAACATGAGCCATTCCTCCTATTTGCTTCGTATTTTCATCATAATGTAATCGATTTCAAAAATCAATCATTTTCTTTCAAAAACAATCATTATTAATCAAATTTTATGTTATGGTGATCGTTTTTGACAGTTATCAGAAAATAAAAAACCTCCATAACGGAGGTTTTTCTAAATAGTGTCCCTATAATATTAACGCCTTGATACCCTGGTATCCAAAGTAAACTCCAAAGCCTAGCAAAGAGAGACCGGACAATATTGAAATAGCCCTCAAACTGCTATAATTCAAAAATCTCCTGAAGCCGGTCGTTATCGCCGCTACAAAAATATCCCACAATGCCAGACCTAAGAAAATCATGCTGCTATAAATCAACAGGTCTGTTCGTCCATAATTGCTGGCGGTTTTTGCAAGTACCGAACCATAGATTCCTAGCCAGAAAAGGATTGATAAAGGACTGCTGATCGACATGATAAATCCCGTAAGGAAACATTTTAGCATCGATTCTTTACCACGGCTGAAAGCTAGATCAATGTTATTCGCTTTTACAATACATTCAATTCCAGAGTAGATTAGGACGAATCCGCCAAATAACCAAAGGAATATTTGAATGATAGGCATGTCCAAAAAATTCACAAGACCTAAATAGATTAACAGCATAAAAATAGCATCGGCAATCATTGAACCTGTCCCTACAATCCAGGCATGCCAGAAACCATTTTTGATTCCCTTATCCAACCTGGCTGAGTTTACCGGGCCAATCGGGGCTGCCAATGTTAATCCCAGGAAAATATAACTGACTAGTAAACTGACACTCAAGACCTCGTCCCCCAACACACAAAAACTTTGTACATTGTATGTTTGAGAATCCAATCCTAATACTAACTGTCCAATTTTTTGCTCATATATTCATAAGTAGCTAGAGTGAAATTTTATAATTTTTTCGTTAGATTTTGTGCTATAATTCTTATATAAATACGCGGGTGTGGCGGAATCGGCAGACGCGCTAGATTCAGGTTCTAGTGGTGGCAACACCGTGGAGGTTCAAGTCCTCTCATCCGCATAGAGAAAAGGTGCCTATACAATGGGCACTTTTTTTGTTTGCAAAAAACTCTTTCTTTAAACTTTGTTGCTTTCTCCACCAAAAGTAACCACAAATATTTAGGTCTAATCACTTATGAAGTGTATAGAACAGTGCATCAAAGCTGAGGGAAACACCCCATGGAAAAAGCAAAAAACAGCCTGGAGATTCATCCAGACTGTTTTTACCTTACAATTATCCGATTAGATTCTGACTATGATTGTTAACCACTTCAAGAACCTTAGTTGTCTGCTCCATATCACTTTGACAAATTGGGCAAGCGGGGACATTGCTGCTTTTAAAGTTGTCGCGAACCCAGCAATTGCAATCATCAGAAGTACATACCCATACTTTCGTTTCAGCGGTTACGATCTCTTCAGGCGGTTTTCTTCCAAATGCCATTTCCTCACGCTCCTATAGGTTTAGTTATGGTCCCTTCGATTTGGTAACCTCTACACCCTAATCAAGTTGATTGTCAGAATCACTTGAAAAGTGCAGGCAACAAAATATTCGAAAAGACCTTATCATCGTTCGATTGATAAAAAAATTCATTTATTATAAAAAGCTGGCAAAATGAAACTTTTTATAATAAATGAATGGTCCGAAAGTTGATATCTATTCCATTTTACCACACTTTCTTCTTTTTACCAAAAGTGACATACCGGTAGTGCCTGCGCAACAGTTACTAGTATATTCTTCACCTCCAAAATTTATTAAGCCTGCCTAAAAAAAATATTCAATTTATACAAAATAGGTTGTACGCCTTTAGATGTCTGAATAGAAATAGTACAAGCAAATTCCGCTTTGACTATTGGAGGTATTTTAAAATTGAATGTCTTCTTAGGCTATATTTTTCTTGGATTATCACTCGCCGCCCCGATTGGGCCAGTAAATGCAGCGCAGATGGACAAAGGAATCAAGAGCGGCTTTTTTCAGGCGTGGCTCCTTGGCCTAGGGGCCCTGACAGCAGATATTATCTACATGCTGACTGTCTATCTTGGAGTTGTTAAATATCTTGAGACTCCGTTTATGCAATCTTTTCTCTGGCTGTTTGGATTCTTTGTCTTGATGTATACAGGCATAGAAACAATCATGAGCTCCGGAAAAATCGTCATGGATAATCGAAGTGAGGATTCCGGTTTCAAGTCTTTTTTATCAGGGTTTATCATGTCCATTTCCAACCCGCTGACAATCTTATTTTGGCTGGGAATTTACGGATCTGTCCTTGCCAAGACCGCTTCCTCCTACGGAACTGGGGAACTAGTTTTATACAGTTTTGGCATCATACTAGGCCTTATACTTTGGGACATTGTTATGGCCGCTATTTCCAGCAGCTTCCGCAAACTGCTTACAACCAGATTACTGACATTTATTTCCCTTGTATCCGGACTTTCATTAATTGGCTTTGCCCTGTTTTTTGGCTATCAGGCATTGAAGCTATTCCTTTGAGAAAGAGAGCGCTATATTTTTTGGAGCACTCCTTTCCTGTTTCTGTACAAGAGTGGAAAATCGGGCAAATAAAACGGATATGTTCCCGGTTTTTGATTAAGAGCGGAAAACGGAACACATAAAAATCACGTATATTCCCGGTTTTTGTTCAAGCGTGGAAAACGGGGAACATAAAAATC
>NZ_BASE01000099.1 GCF_000813125.1 Mesobacillus selenatarsenatis SF-1 | reverse complement strand
TGACAGGTTTGAAGGAGAAGAGGGTAAAGTTGTCAAGAATCCCCCGTTATTTTGACAGGTTTGAGGGAGAAGAGGGTAAAGCTGTCAAGAAACCGCTGTTATTGTGACAGGTTTGAAGGTGCAGAGGCTGAAGCTGTCAAGAAACCATTGTTATTGTGACAGGTTTGAGGGAGAAGAGGGTGAAGCTGTCAAGAATAATAAAAATGATTGAATGGCTTCAATTTTTTTAATAAAATTCCTGCATAGAGCAAGGCTTTTTTCTTCCTCTGGAGAATAAATAAAAAGAGGGATGTTATAATGTAAGTAATTGAGGAAAGTAAAGATGGCGGTGATATGATGGTATCACAACAAGAAATCCTTGATGTATTCTCCAAAAATTTAAGTTCATGGAATGAAAAATACGGTGTTAAGCGTATTGGCCTGTTTGGATCGTATAGCAGTGAGGAGCAAAAAAGATGACAGTGATATAGATGTGATTGTTGAATTTAGTGATTCTCATTTATCCTTTGATAACTATATGGACCTAAAGTTTTATCTTGAAGATACCTTCCAAAAACCTGTGGATTTAGTTATTATCAACGATATCATGCCTGCACTGAAGCTTAGCATTCTAAGGAGTGCTAAGTATGCATAGAGAGCCAAAAGTTTTCCTAGAAGATATAAAAGTCGCTGTACCACTTAGAATGTACGAATCCAGTATCCTACGGGATGCTTTTTTTGTTTAGTCGCAATTTTTATTGTTGAAAAAATTACTCCTTTTCAAGCGGGTTGTTCTGTTTTTAATATTTTCATGAGGCAACATCACATCTTTCTGCCCATTTGTGATTTTTGTTATTGAATTCTTCTAAAATGTGTGAAAAAATAATGAGGTCATCTGATGACCAGATATCTGTCGAAGTGTGAATGGAAAACTATGAAACTATCAAGCTTATGAGCAACTAGGGGGAAGGAATTAAATGTTATTGCTGATTGCGTTAAGTGCGATTATCGCTCCGTTTTTATTTCTTGTGATCATGCGGATGCCGGCGGCTAAGGGGATGGCCTTGAGTTCACTTATCGTCATTTTGTTAGCGCTTACTACTTGGGGGATGGAAGGACAAGTGGTATTGGCATCGATGTTTCAAGGGGTACATAAAACGCTGACTATTCTATGGATTTTATTTGGTGCATTGGTGTTATTGAATACGCTTCGAAATACGGGAGCGGTTGTGCGGATTAACCAGGGATTTCAAAGTATTTCTGGTGACATGCGGGTGCAGGTCATTATCGTTGCCTTCTTATTTGGCTCACTAATTGAAGGTGCTGCAGGCTTTGGAACGCCTGCGATGGTTACCGGACCGTTAATGCTTGCTCTAGGGTTCCAGCCGATCGCGGCTGCGACGATTGCGTTGATTGCTGACAGTACGGCGGTCATGTTTGGAGCGGTGGGAACACCGGTGGCAGTGGGATTGAGTAATATTCCAGGTGCTGACACTCCGTTTTTTCATGATATTGCTGTTACCGTGACGAGTCTTGATCTATTAGCGGGTTCGTTCATTCCATTCATTTTAATGGTCGTGTTAACGGTCTTCTTTGGAAGCGGTATCAAGGATGCTTTGCCGATGCTTCCATGGACACTGATGATTGGATTTATTTACACAGGCAGTGCGTTGCTGGTAGCTAGCCTTTTCGGGCATGAGTTTGTGTCGATACTTGCAGCGCTCATCACCCTGGCGGTAGCGACGGTTACGGCTAAAAAAGGATTCCTGCTTCCGAAGACTGAATGGAAAGCTGCGATGCGAAAAGACTTTGTTGTTTCGACGGAAAAGTCAAAGATGAGCATTGTCACAGCTTGGTCGCCATATGTTGTCGTCGTCCTTTTATTGCTGCTCACACGAATTGTTCCGGCGCTGAAAGAGTTTACGAGGACAGCAATTGATTTTACCTGGAAGAATATTTTAGGAGTAGAGGGCGTGACATCAGCCTGGGAATTCTTGTATTCTCCAGGAACCATCCTTACTGCTGCGGCAGTTTTAGCGTTCTTATTCCAGCGAAAATCGTACCAGACCTTTACCAATGCGTCGAAAGAATCGTTATCGACGATGAAAATGACATCAGTTGCCTTGATTGCGACGCTTTCAATGGTTCAAGTGTTTGTTAACTCGGGGATGAATCTCAATGAACTAGTCAGTATGCCGCAGTATATTGCGGAATCCTTTGCTGGCTCGCTGGGGTCTGTCTGGATCTTCGTTGCTCCATTCCTTGGTGAGTTAGGAGCGTTCATTACAGGAAGTGCAACGGTTTCGACGCTGACGTTTTCGCCAATCCAATTCAATGTTGCGGATGCTGTTGGCCTTGAGTCGAATATCGTGTTGGCCGTCCAGCTCATTGGGGCAGCTGCAGGAAACATGATTTGTGTGCATAATGTCGTCGCAGCGAGTGCGGTTGTTGGAGTGTCCGGTAAAGAGGGAGAAATCATTCGTAAAACATTGGCGCCTGCGATTCTGTATGGAATTCTTGCGGGAGTGTCTGGTTTTATCTTCTTAAACTTCCTTTAAGCTGCCAAAAGGTCCCACTATCTTTCGGAGAGCTAAATTCTCTGTATAATTAAAAGGAATAGATGGGAGATGAAGGATATGCCATATAAACGAGTGCAAGCAAGAAAGGTTTATGAACAAGTTGCTGACTCAATCATTGAGTTGATTAAAACTGGTGAGTTAAAACCAGGTGATAAATTAGATTCAGTCGAAAAGCTGGCGAAAAGCTTCGACGTTGGGAGTTCCACGATCAGGGAAGCGTTAAGTGGTTTGCGGACGATGGGGCTGGTGAAAATGCGTCAGGGTGAAGGGACGTTTGTGAACTCCTTTGATCCTTCAAAATTCCAGTTGCCCGTTACCAGCGCTTTCTTAATGAAGCTTGAAGACGTAAAGGAACTATACGAAGTCCGTAAGATCTTAGAAATCGGCACCGCAGCACAGGCAGCTGTTGTGCATGAAGAAGAAGACTTGCTTGATATGGAAAAAGCATTGATCGTAATGGAGCATGCCAATGGAAATGAAGACCTCGCTTCGCAAGCGGACCTTGATTTCCACGTGGCGATCGCGAATGCGACACATAACAAATTGTTGATTAATCTGATGAGCAGCGTTTCAACGCTGAATTCGCAAACGATACAGGAAACCCGAAAGGTGCTCTTGTATTCGGAAAATATCGTTGATGACTTGCAGTCTGAGCATCGGCGAATCTTTGAAGCAATTAAAAACCGACAGCCAAACGAAGCGCGGCAAGCCATGCTTGAGCATTTACAAAATGTCCAGGACCGACTTTTTAAATACATTGAGTAAAGCGCGCGTTTGCTGATTTTTACATGAGGTGAACAAACATGAAAGTTTCATTATTCAGTACGTGCCTAAGTGATATTCTCTTTGCGGATGTGGCGAGAAATACGCTTGAGATTCTTGAGAGAGTTGGCTGTGAAGTGGATTACCCGATGGAGCAGACATGCTGCGGACAGCCTGCCTACAACAGCGGATATTTGCAAGAGGCGAAAGCATCGATGAAGCAAATGATGAAGGCTTTTCGTCATTCGGAATATGTCGTTGGACCTTCAGGATCTTGCGTGAGCATGCTGAAGGAATATCCGCATATTTTTGCCGGAGACCCTCAGTGGGAAGAAGAAGCGAAAGCTTTTGCGGCTAAGTGTTACGAAATTACCGAGTTCCTTGTCGATGTTCTAGACATTACCGATTTGGGCTCGACTTTTAAAGGAAGAGTGACTTTCCATTCTTCCTGTCATATGAAACGTCTTCTTGGTGTAAAAGAACAGCCGAAAATCTTGTTGCGCAATGTCAAAGGTGTTGAGCTGGTTGAACTGCCGTGGGAAGAGGATTGCTGTGGCTTCGGCGGAACTTTTGCCGTCAAAAATCCGGTGATCTCTCAGGAGATGGTGAGTGAAAAGTCTCGCCACGTGGCAGAAACTCAAGCTGAGTATTTGGTTGGCGCGGACATGGGCTGCTTGATGAATATCGGCGGCCGCATGGAGCGCGAAGGCAAAAAGGTAAAGATCATTCATATCACGGAGATTTTAAATACTCACTAAGAAACGGAGGGAAAAAAGATGAGCATCAAAATTGGCGAGGTTCCTTATAAAGAGCGTATCCAAAAAGGAATAAAAGATGATTTTATGCGGCAGGCTGTTTCCTCCGCGCAAGGAAGATTCCGGACTGGCCGGATCACACAGGCTGAGGAGCTCGGCAACTGGGAGGACTGGCGCGATTTGGGTGAAGAAATCCGTACCCATACGCTGGAAAACCTTGATTACTATCTGCAGCAATTAAGCGAGCAAGTATCCAGACGCGGCGGCCATGTGTTTTTTGCTGAGACAGCGGAAGAAGCAAACCAGTACGTAAAAGACATTATTTTAAAGAAGCAAGCGAAAAAAGTCGTGAAGGCGAAATCGATGGTAACCGAAGAAATCGGCTTGAATAAGGCGCTTGAGGAAGTCGGCGCTGAAGTGGTTGAATCGGACCTTGGCGAGTGGATTCTGCAATTGGATGAGGATCCGCCATCCCATATCGTAACTCCTGCGCTGCATAAAAATAAACAGCAAATCCGCGAGACTTTTGCGAAGAAAAAAGGTTATACCGGATCTGATACGCCGGAAGAACTGGCTGCCTTTGCCCGTGAACAGCTACGCCAGGACTTTTTAGCGGCTGATGTCGGTGTGACAGGCTGTAACTTTGCGATTGCAGAGTCAGGGTCGATCACGCTGGTCACAAATGAAGGGAATGCTGAAATGGTAACCGCTCTTCCGGATACCGTGATTACGGTGATGGGCATGGAGCGAATCGTGCCGACATGGGAAGAGATGGAGGTCCTTGTCAGCTTATTGACACGTGCGGCAGTTGGCCAGAAGCTAACAAGCTATATTACCGCACTTACCGGAGCACGCCTTGATGAGGAGGTTGATGGGCCGGAGGAATTCCACCTGGTTGTTGTTGATAATGGCCGCTCTAAAATTCTCGGTACTGAATTCCAGTCTGCCTTGCATTGTATACGCTGTGCGGCTTGTATCAATGCTTGCCCGGTTTATCGTCATATTGGCGGACATGCGTATAACTCGATTTATCCAGGCCCAATCGGTGCGGTCATCACTCCGCTGCTGGAGGGTTATGAGGATCATAAAGAGCTTCCATATGCATCGACATTGTGTGCGGCGTGTACCGAAGCTTGTCCGGTTAAAATTCCATTGCATGAGCATCTGATCCGCCATCGCCAAATCATTGTGGAAAAAAATATGGCCCCAACAGCTGAAAAGTTGATGATGAAAGGTTTTGCGGCGTGGGGTTCTAACCCGTCGATTTATAATATGAGTGCGAAAATGGCAAAACCAGCTCTTGGTCCATGGACAAAAGACGGGATGATTGAAAACGGACCGGGACCATTGAAAGCGTGGACGGATGTACGCGATTTTTATGCGCCACAGGGACAATCGTTCCGTTCATGGTTCAAGCAAAGACAGAAAGACGGTGGATCCAAATGAGCATCCAAAATCGAGAAGCCTTTTTAGATAAGCTGGCGTCCAGACTTGGGCGGGAGCGAAGGACAGCAGGAGTTGAGCGGCCTCAGTGGAGTGTCACCCCGCAGGATGAAGTGTTCAAAGGCATGAGCCAAGATGAATTGGTCGAGGTGCTTGAAAAACATTGCAAAGTCATCCATACCGATTTTAAACGGACGGACCGAGACGGGTTGGCAAAGGTGTTGAACGAAACGCTGGAGGCTTATGAAGGCAAGTTAATCATCACGTCCAAAGATGCGCGTTATCAGGAATATGGAGTGAATGAGTTTTTTGAAGAGCAGAAAGATCAGCTCGATGTCCATGTTTGGGAAGCAGCACTTGGCAAGGAAAATCAAAAGATTGCTGAACGAGCTGATGTTGGGATTGTATTCAGTGACATCACACTTGCAGAGTCTGGCACCGTTACATCGTTCAATACGAAAGATAATGGCCGTTCGATCAGCCTGCTGCCGCGGACATTTATTGCCATCATCCCGAAAAGCACCCTCGTGCCCCGGATGACCCAGGCAGCCAGACATATCCATCAGGCCCAGGCCAATGGTGAGGACGTTCCATCATACGTCAGCTTTATTACAGGACCAAGCAACAGTGCCGATATCGAGATGAACCTGATCGTCGGCGTTCATGGACCTGTTAAAGCCACTTATATTGTGGTGGATTAGGAGAAGTGGGACATGGGGACGGTTCTTGTGTCCCGTAAATCGTAAAATATGTCATCCTGTAAGACAGCGAAACCGTTTCGCTGTCTTTTTTAAATTCTTCTGGAACACAGGGGAGTTTTTTGTCCTGTAAATTGTAGGACAGCAGAACCGGCGCTCCGTCTCTTGTCTCTTCCTTGAAGGAAGAATAAATTATTGTAGCGAACTATTAAATATTGGGGATTTTAGTTTAAAACAGTTTAACGCTACTATAGTTTGAATGTATATATGATTATTGGAAATGGAAGGGAGTATACATGGCCACATATAAAGTGATTTTATTTGATTTAGACGGAACCATTTCAGACCCGAAGGAGGGAATAACCAGATCTGTTCAATCCGCATTACAGAAAATGAATATTGTAGTACCGGACGTTGATTCTCTTGAAGGTTTTATTGGACCACCCCTTCAGTTATCCTTCTCTGATTATTTCAATCTTGATGAAATTCAAATTAAAAATGCAATTGAATTTTACAGAGAAAGATTTAAGGGAAAGGGAATGTATGAAAATGAGTTATACTCCAATATTCCATTACTATTACATTCTCTGAAGGAAAAGGGTTTTATTCTAGTTGTTGCCACATCGAAACCTACCGTATTTTCTGAACAAATACTTCAGCATTTTGAGATTGATCATTATTTTGACCTTGTTGTTGGGAGTAACCTTGATGGAACCCGAACTTCCAAAACTGAAATTATCCAATACATATTAGATGCGTATAAACCATATAAGTTAGAGGATTTTATTATGATCGGTGACAGAAAGCATGATATAGAGGGTGCCAATAAAAACGGGATTGACTCAATTGGAGTAACATATGGGTATGGATCTTATGAGGAACTAAGTAACTCCAAACCTACTTATATTGTCGGAACCGTTGAACGGGTGAAAGATATATTGATGGGAAGTCAGGTCAAATAAATATTCGGTTGGGCATGGGAAGGGTTCCACCGACCCATAAATAGCTGAAATAGTTTATGACACAGGAGAACGTCCTGTGTTTTTTGACGATTGCCAGGAAACGCTAAAGACAAAAAAGCTATTCTGAGGCAGGTGTTGTTTGGAGTGAAGGTGTTATCGATGATTCAGCCCTGGGCGAGTCTGTTTGTCCTGCGCGAGGCTCAATATGAAACGAGGTCATGGAGTACGAAGTATCGTGGTCCGCTTGCGATTCATACCAGCAAAAAGGTCGATAAGGGAGTCTGCAGCCATGTGGCCATCAAGTCGCTGCTTTTAAAGCATGGCTACAAGACAGAAGATCTTCCCACTGGCGTGATCATTGCTGTCTGCGAGCTTGTTAATTGTTTGAGAGTGATGGAAAACAACGAGACATGGGCAGTGTTGGAGGATGGAAGGACGGTATCAGGCAATGACTTTTTCCTCGGTGATTATAAAGTGGGAGGATATGTCTGGGAAGTCCGGGATATGAAGATGCTAAACAGCTTCATTCCGGCAAAAGGAAGGCTTGGGTTATGGGAGCATGAGATGTAAAGTGCCTGTTCAACGGGGAACAGGCACTTTTTTCGTTTTGTTATCTTCACCTGCTAAAATACGGGCAGGAATCGGAATCATAAATCTGACAGGCTTGTTTTTCAGAAGCGTAAATAAAAAGCAGCCTGCAATAACTATGACGCTGCCAGCAGCCTGGATCCAGGTCATGTTCTCTCCTAAAAAAGCAAAGGCCAGGACGGCGGTAAAGATGGGATTGAAATTAAGGAACAACCCGGAAGTGCTGGGCCCCAGTTTATTGACTCCGATATTCCAGAGAACCATACAAAGCACGGTCGAGACAAGACCTGTGTATAAAATGCCTTGCATGAAGGAGGAATTCAAGTTGGTTACCGTGAAATCATTGATGGAAAAAGGCAGCAAAACGAGCAGGCCGAAAATACCGGAGTAGAGGATGGACATCATTGGTGTAACGGTCGCCATCGCCCACTTGCTGCTGACCGAATAAATCCCCCACATTCCCACAGCCATCATCATATAAAGATCCCCTTTATTGAACTGCAAGGAAAACAATACGTTCATATTCCCTTTTGAAAGGACGAGCAGAACACCAAATAGCGAGAGAATCATTGTAAGGAATTGAAGTTTATTGATCTTTTCTTTTAAAAAAAAGAAAGAGAATGCCGCAATCGAAAACATATTCAATGTCGAGATTAAGCCAACGTTCGTTGCCGAAGTCTTTTCAAGTGCCATGAATTGCAATGCCTGAAATAAGGCGACTCCGGTGACTCCCATTATAAACAGAGGCAGAATGGATTCTCTTGGCGGAATCAGCTTTTTTTCTTTCCACCAGACAAGCGGGATCAGACAGATGATCGCGATGACCCATCTTAAAATGGTCAAGGTGATCGGAGAAGTATGGTCTACAAGCGTCTTCCCCACGATAAAATTCCCGCCCCAAAGAAAACTCGTTAAAAGTAATAGTAAATAATATTTCACGTCATTTGGCCCCCTGATCAGAGCCATTGTGCACAATGACTTACGCTATATGAATTATTTTAACATTTTCTGCAAATGACAAAAGAAAATTTTGTATAATTGATTTAATTCAAAATAAATAAAAGTATAATATAAATATAGTTTAATAAATTCAAATGAAGGACGTTATTTCGCTGATATTTGGAATTTTTAAAAAGGGGGATGAATCGTGGAATCAGTTGTAAGCAAGGTTTTGGATAATGTAGATATTAAAATCCTCGATTTATTGCAAAAGGATGCTCAGTTAAGCAATCTGGAACTCTCGAAGCGAGTGAATTTATCTGCGCCGGCCGTTCACGCCAGAATCAAGCGGCTGGAAGGTGAAGGATATATCAAAAAGCAGGTCGCGATTTTGAATCACGAGAAGCTCGGCTTTGATTTGCTGTGCTTTGTTTTTATGAGCACTAATATGCATCAGTTAGAAAAGCTGGAATCATTGGAAGAAACCCTCGAATCAATGGAAGAGGTATTGGAGTGCCATTGCCTCACTGGAGAATATGATTACCTGTTAAAAGTGGCCTGCAAAGATCGCAAAGGACTGGAGATGTTTATCAGGGGGCTGAATGAACTGGGAATCACCAAGATCCAGACAAGTCTGGCTTTAAGGGAAATCAAAGACTCCACCGTGCTTCCGATCAACTAACGAAGGAAGAAAACATAGGGTAGATGAAATCAGAAGGAAAGGTTGATTAAATGAACAACCTAAAGTTTTTTGCTTATCAGGTCTTACTATCCTTTATGGGAATTGCGAATGACATTCTTTTTAGAGAATTTATATATAAGCTAGACTTCACTAATAATAGATTAATTCCAGCTTTAATTGAGACATCAATAAATTTGGTTTTACTGTTTTTTGTCTATAGATTATATTTTGCTTTAAAAACAACGAAATTAAGATACAAGATATTATTACATATAGCTGCTTTTATTGTAGGAGTGATATTTGCAGGATTGGCGTTTATTGGTGTTATGGAGACGTAAATAATATTTAAATTGGTTATTTCTTATACACAAACAGGTTAATGAGTCAAAAGCGGATTCCTCAATTTTTATTCAATATGTTATTGAACGAACGGGGCAGTAAGCTACAGTAATAATTTATAGTATTCAACGTAATCAAAGATAGGAATTTACGTGGAGAGGTGTGCATGATAGGCTTGGATACCTGATGAAACAACGGCTTCAGCCTTTCAAGACCAATCATGCCCACAGAGGCTCCACGTCAAGTCCTTAACCACCAATCTTGGCATTCATGTACACAAAGATAAAAGGTGAATTCTATCAATCTTTTGTCGAGAAGACTGTAGATAAGCACCAAAGAGTTTTTTAAAAAAATATTGTTGATTAACAAAGGAATTTACAATAAATTCCTTATTTTGGTTTGTATGAATTTTAATTTTATGCAAAAGATAAAATAATATTGTAGGGAGGTATCGGGCAATGTTTTTTGTTTGGGGTCTTATAGTCATACTATTGATAGCACTACTTTTTATGCCCAAAAAATTATCTTTTAGAGAAAATATTATTATTGCTCCAATCGTAGGCTACTTTGCTTGGGTTGCCCATATCTTAATTGGAGTAAAATTAGATTTTGTGGATTTTGGTCCAACTAAGAAAGTAGAATACACTGATTATGCTCTTGTATCACTAGTTCCACCACTCATGGCTGTCTTATTCTTAAACTTTATAAAGAACAATAAGTATCTACTCTATGTGATTATTTGGACAATATTGTCTGCATTGATAGAATTTATATTATCAGAAGTTGGATATATGAAACATGATGATTGGAAGATGTGGTATTCGATTCCTGTATATTTTGTCGCATATTTTTTATTACATTGGGGTTTTAACAAAGTGATAAGTAAACATTTTGATTAACCAATTCTACTACTGTATTTTACAATTGTATTATTACAAATAATTATCCATTTAAAGTAAGTACTTCCTCAACTATAGGATGCTAATGTCTAACAACACAATAATATAAAGAAAACTCAGGGCTTTTTATGGCTCTGAGTTTTTTGTATGCTAATTTAACTGCTAGGATACTTGATTACAAGTACGATTTTTTGTGAGCAAAGCAGTGTAAATCTGTACTTTTGTACTTCAAAACCGGACTCATTAAAATCTTCTCGCTATCTCCTTGATTTATGACTTTTACGCCGCATAACCCTCCCTCTTTCATTAAAAAATTTGTAGAATTTTCAAATAAGTATTAGTAATCTATAATTAAGAGTGTACTCGGTATTTGACTAGTAGTAGGTATATTCTGTTTTTTTATAAGGTTGAAGGGGTTGGGAATATGACAGATAAAGAGATTCTTTTTCGGAAAAAGGTTTCTAACTACTATATAATACTCATTGGCATTCTAGGGTGGGCATTTATTTTATACTCCATTCCTTTTGTCGCTTTTTCGGAGAAGCCAATCGTGTTACTTCTTCTGATGGTTCTGATGCTGCTTTCGGAGTATTTTCAAATCCCCTTATTTTGTATAAGAATGTTCAGTACGATGACGTTCCCTATTCTTTATATCATGAATGTGTATTTCGGTATTTATACCGCCATCATCGTCTTTGCAATTGTACTCATTTTTGAATCCTTTCATCATAAAAGATCCCTTCATTCGACCATTTTCAATATTGCCCAGTATACTCTGTCTCTTGTTGGTGCTGATTGGCTGATCAGGATAGGGATGAACACCTACTTCATGGAATTTCCATATGAAAATGTGCTGATTATTCTTGCGTTTACAGCGCTCTATTTTTTAATTAATAATGTCACTAACGACCTTCTCTTTTTCATACGTCCTTTTCCCTTTACAAAGAGCGAGTGGAAAGAAAAGGCATTACAAGAATGGGTTATTGCCACTATGTCCATTGTTTTGCTAGCTTTTCTTGATATTTATACAGATTATCTTCCTAACAATGTCCATGATTTCACTACTATTCTCTTTTTATCCATTTGGATCGTAATCGCAATGACCCTCTCCATACTGACAAGAGCAAGAATTGAAAGACAGAGATTGAATGGATTATCCATCCTTAGTACTGAATTAAACAGAATCAATACAAAAGACCTTGACGATAAGAAAAGTCTCTTAGCTGATACCTTCAATGCGAACGCTTTCGTGCTATTGGTGAAAGATAATAATGCGTGGAAGCTCTTGCTGAAGGATGGACAAGTAAAAAGCGTTGTTGAGTTCAGCGATGAACTGTCACTTTACCTGGACGAGGTCTCTGACATGACCGTTGTGACGGGAAAGGATATCGATCAGTTGCCATGCAATAACATCTTTAATAAGATGATTCTCTCGCAAATCTTTTCACCACTTATTATCGACAATGAAAAAGTAGGTATGTTGATTGTCGGCAGAGTCAGTGAGATTGGTTTTAGTTTTGATGAGATACGTTCACTGACTGTTTTATCCAATGTTCTGGCAAGTACATTGAGAACGCGCGCTCTCATACTGGAAAATGAAAAACTGTTGATTCTGGAAGAACGAAGCCGAATTGCCCGGGATATCCACGATGGTATAGGTCAGTCACTGGCAGGGATCGTTTTTCAAATGGAATCTTCTTTGCGAAAGAAAAGTGAATATAATGGGGATATTTCCAATCAGCAAATTGAAAAATGGATTGATAAGCTTAGAGATAGTCTAAAAGAGCTTCGCCAATCGATTTATTCATTAAGAACATGTCCGGTGGAAAAACACGGGCTGAAACGGGCGATAGAAGAAAAAATCCGGAATATAGAGGCTGAGGAAAAGGCCAGTATTACTTTCACTCAGAGAGGTGAGCCATACGCTCTAAGCTATCAAGTCGAAAAAGTCATCTATGATATATTCCAGGAAAGCCTGCAAAACTCTGTAAAACATTCAAATGCTGATAAAATTGAGGTCATGCTCAAATATGGGCGTGAGCAGACGATGATCAAAATCAAGGATGACGGTATTGGATTTTCATTATATGACAAGTTGATCAAAGGCCAGACAGAACCTCATTTTGGAATCCTGACAATGAGCGAGCTCGCACATGATTTTGGAGCAAAACTGGAGATAGACAGTGCAGAAGGAAAGGGAACGGAAATCCGGCTTGGCATAAGGCACTTTAAGTAAAGGGGTGAGAGAGTATGATTAAAATTATGTTAGTGGATGATCATACAGTATTAAGGGATGGCATCCGCAGTATTTTGGATATTGAAGAGGACCTGGTTTTGGTTGGAGAAGCTGATTCAGCAGACGGGTTAATAGAGAAAGTGGATACCATCGCACCTGATGTCATCGTTTTGGATATCAATCTGCAGAATAAAAATGGAATTGAACTCATTCCCCGTATAAAAGAAAGGCATCCTGCTTGTAAAATACTAATCTTAACGATGTTTGATCATGAAGAATACTTTAAATCTGCTCTCCGGGAAGGTGCGGACGGATACTTATTAAAGGATGCTTCCTCCTTGGAAGTCATCGATGCAATCCGTAAAATCCATAAAGGGAATTCCATCATCCATCCGAAAATGGCAAGCAAGTTGATATCCTATCACCGAAACCAGAGCGACTTTACCATCCAGGAAAGTGAATTGACCAATCGGGAGAAGGAAGTGCTCAATGAGTTGGTAAGAGGGAAATCCAATAAGGATATAGCAGAACATCTATCCATAAGCGACAAAACGGTAAAAATCCATGTGAACAAAATCTATAAAAAACTAAACGTGAATAGCCGCTCGCAAGCGATCATATACGCTGTCCAAAATAAATTGGTGCCTTATTTAAATTAAGTTCAAACTGCCTAAAAGGTGCTAGAATTGAGCGATAAAGAGAGAGTTTTTATAGCTGATTCGTTTATGGCAATAGGCTGTAAGATGATCCAAAACCTTTGATCCAGTAGGATTGAAGGTTTTTTTATTGGTCGGAGAGAGCAGTCTTTATTTTGACAGTTTTTCAGGAGATGGGCGCTCAAGAAACCGTTGTTATTGAGACCACTTTCCGGTAAAGGAACCCAAAGCTGTCAAGAAAAGCTTCA
>NZ_BASE01000100.1 GCF_000813125.1 Mesobacillus selenatarsenatis SF-1 | reverse complement strand
TTCCCTTTTATGGGCCCCGTTTCCCTCCCTCTCTCCTCAACCGGGCACATTTTTCCCTTTTATGGGCCCCGTTTTCCTCCTCATTCCCTTTTCCTAAAAATATTAAAATCCCTCTTTTGTTATGCTTGTTTTATTGGTTACCAGTTTATGTGGATATGATTGGTGCCAATCAGTCATTGGTTACCTATTTTTACGCAATTTAGGTTTTACAGGCATCGATACGGTATTTAGAGACCGTTTTCTCATATTCTGGATTTTCCGTGCGTCATACTCTCTTTGCTGAATCGTCTTCTTAAAGGCACCATCACCTTGATCGTGAATTGGCTAATAAAAACCTTTTAGAATGGAGTGTATGGGATATGACATTTAATCCTTTTACAGGAGGCGGAGGAGAGTGGGTGGGACCTGGAGGGCTCGGACCGGGAGTTGGACCATCGGGCAGCCTTGGGGCGGGTCTTCTGGACAACCCTGGGGCGGGCAACCGGGACAATGGGGACAGCCGCATGGTCACACCTGGCCTGGTCCGCATCCTCAGCACCATGGACCATCCTTTGGGCCAACACCTTATGGTCCCTGGTCAGGTCCCCAGCCGGACCGGGGCCTCACGGGCAGTTCAATACCCACGGCTCGTATCAGCAATGCCTCAGCAATTGCTTTTCAACGTATAGTAGTAACGACCCAAGATATGAGCAATGTGTGTTTGATTGCACGAGAAAATTCGGCTTACGATAATTTTGCCCACAATACACATTAGAAAAAGAGCTCAATCAGTGGATCGAGCTCTCTTTACCGCATATTTCCCTCAATCGTATTCTCTCCCATGATTACTTTCCTCAAACTGTTCCTATGACATTCCAAGTTAAACTGCGTATTATCCAGGATTGATACCGGCATAGTCAGTTGTTCTAGTATCTTGTATTCAAGTTGCTGCCTGGCCTTAAGCACTTCAATCGTACCTTCTAATCCGCTCAGTTCTTTTTTAGCCCCGTAGCCTTGAGACGTATAATATTGAATGAATCCTTTGAACCAATCTTCCGGTCTTTCAGCTACTGCCTTGCGGAATGATATCTCGATGTCTTCCTGTTTTACATAGACAAGCAGCGGATCCAGTAATTTCACAGCACCTCCAATTTTTTGGACATATTCTATGCTCACTTCATCTGGTGCTCCGTATTTGACCATACCGACGGTAACTGGATTTTGAATGAAGCAGCACTCGAATACATAGACCTTATTTTCACTTTCTGCCTTCCTGGCAAACTCTGCCCAACTTTCCACAATGACTGCTATATTCTCTTTCAGTGGAAGTTCATATACATCTTTTTTAGAAATAGCTGCAAACAATTCGTCTGGAAAACCACTACCTAATTCACTTTTAATTTTCATATATGGGAGCATACGACGCCCCCCCTTTACGGTTACCCAATCCTGAAAAGTCTTGCTGAGACTGCCGCTCTCTATAAGAAGATTTTCAAAATCTTCTTCTGTAAAATAAGCAACACCCTCATAATCGGCTGGATGATCCAAGTTACCTTCCATATAAAGCCCTGCATTCAACCCCTTCTCTATAAGGATGTCATGGATCATTCTCGCGGTTGTCGATTTTCCTGAGCCTGGAAGGCCCTCAACTAAAATCAATTTCGACTTCATTTTATGCACTCCTACTATTCTCTTCCTCACGATAATTCTCCAGTCACGGGTATAAATCCTTTTTGCCACAAAAAAAGAGAGCCTAATCAGATCGATTAAGCTCTCTTCGGATATTATTTTTCCTTCTCTTCAAGATCCTTGATCAGTGTCTTCATTTCACTGATTTCTTTTCTTTGTGCCTTAATGATTTCATCTGCCAGTTTCCGCACACGAGGATCCTCAATCTCTGCACGCTCACTTGTCAGGATCGCGATAGAGTGGTGCGGGATCATCGCTTTCATCCATGATGTGTCATCAACGGTTGTCTGGCTTCGAACCAGGAATAACGAAACCGCGATCAATAAAGCACTTCCGGCATAAATACCTATATTGACTTTTTTATTTGTATACATTTTAAGCATAAAAGAGAGCATTACAATTGCCATCACACCGCCCATGATCAGAGCCATGTAAAGTCTTGTTTCACTGAAGAATACATGATCGATACTATACGTATTCAAATACATCAGACCAAACATGATGAGTGTGGATGTCAACACCATCAAACCGAATCTGCCGTAATTATTTTTCATCGTTTTCCCTCCTTAATAACAGGTTAAATGCTATTACTCTAACAATACCCTGCTGGCTAATAAATATTCGTCCAATTGCTGGTTTGAAATTATATAACAGGGGGTAAATTAACATTCGTTAACCATGGTATATTTTTACTAATTTTACTGATTTTTTAAGATATTCGTACTAATTAAATAATTTTTAATAGATTTACTTTTAGAGTTCGCGACTTCAAAAACCCTGATATATCAATGTTTTAAATGATTACTCCCTGATATTGTTTTTGACAATTCACACTTCTAAAAGTATTCTAGAATAGAAAATAGGGAGGGGTAATCATGTCAAAGCTTAATAGGCAGAAAATTGTGGATAGTGTTCCTCAAACAGGATTCTTCGGACATCCTAAGGGACTCTTCACACTTTTCTTCACAGAGTTCTGGGAACGTTTCTCTTACTATGGAATGAGAGCGATCCTTGTATTCTACATGTATTACGAAGTATCAAAGGGCGGCTTGGGGCTTGATGAAACATTAGCACTATCCATCATGTCTATCTATGGCTCGCTCGTTTATATGTCAGGGGTCATCGGCGGATGGCTGGCTGACCGAATCTTCGGTACTTCAAAAGCTGTATTCTACGGTGGAATCCTGATCATGTTAGGTCATATCGCGCTTGCGATTCCAGGCAGCGTGGCCATGTTCTTTGTTTCAATGATTCTGATTGTAATCGGTACAGGTCTATTGAAACCAAACGTTTCTACTGTCGTAGGTGAAATGTACAGTGAAAATGACACACGTCGTGACGCTGGTTTTACAATCTTCTACATGGGTATCAACGCAGGTGCATTCCTTGCGCCACTAATCGTTGGATCAGTATCTGAGGCTTATAACTTCCATTACGGCTTCGCAATTGCTGCAATTGGTATGTTCGTTGGACTGCTTGTTTTTATTTTTACAAAGAAAAAGAATCTCGGTCTTGCTGGTACAGCTGTTCCAAACCCGCTATCACCAGCTGAAAAGAAAAAAACATTCACAATCTTCGCTATTGCGGTTGTCGCAATCGGTATTTTAAGTGCTATTTTAATTCCTGCTGGACTTTTAACATTCGAAAGCTTTATTAACCTGGTAACAATCCTAGGTATCTTAATTCCGACTGCTTACTTTATCATCATGTACCGCAGCCCTAAAACAACGGAAGTTGAACGTTCACGCGTTCTTGCCTATATTCCTTTATTCCTGGCAGCGGTCATGTTCTGGGCAATTCAGGAGCAAGGTTCAACCATCCTTGCGAACTATGCGGACAAGCGTACACAATTAGAATTCGCTGGGATTTCGATCTCTCCAGCATGGTTCCAATCGCTGAACCCATTATTCATCATCATCTTTGCGCCGATTTTCGCAGGTTTCTGGGTGAAGCTAGGTGACCGACAGCCATCAATTCCTAAGAAATTCTCATTCTCATTGATGTTCGCTGGTCTTTCATTCCTTGTCATCCTGATTCCTGGATACTTCACAGGTTCAGATGCACTAGTTAGCCCCTTATGGCTTGTGCTTAGCTATCTGATTGTTGTATTCGGTGAATTGCTAATCTCACCTGTTGGTCTATCAGCAACTACTAAGCTTGCACCTGCTGCTTTCTCTGCACAAACAATGAGCCTTTGGTTCCTTGCAAGTGCTGCAGCACAGGCAATCAACGCCCAGATCGTTAAGTTCTACTCTGTGGAAACAGAAATGGCTTACTTCGGTACAATCGGTGGAGCTTCCATCGTGTTGGGTATTATCCTCTTCATCATGTCACCTAAGATCCAAGGCTTTATGAAGGGTATTAAATAATAGGTTGAACGCAAAAGGCGGCTTCTCCAAAAATGGAGGGCCGTCTTTTTTATAACGAGTGCAGACATGAAAAAAGCCGTCCACCGATAAAGATTTTTAAATGAAACATTTTTAGGGTATCTTTTATACAAGAAGCTTATGAGAGGGGAGTCGATTTTGACATATATTCTTTTGGCAGTAGGTTTTGCTTTACTTATTAAAGGGGCGGATTATTTCGTGGAGGGAGCTTCTACGATTGCCACGATGCTCCGGGTTCCGCCTTTATTGGTCGGTTTGACGATTGTAGCCTTTGGAACAAGCTCACCTGAGGCCACGGTAAGTATGATTGCGGCAATGGAAGGCAACAGTGATGTTTCTCTTGGGAATGTTGTTGGGAGCAATATTTTCAATATCACCTTGGTTGTCGGCATCACTGCTATGATCAATCCACTTGCAGTTGAAACGACGACAATTCGAAAGGAAATTCCATTTACTTTGCTGGCAAGTGTTGCGCTTGCGGTCGTAGCCAGTGATGTAGCGCTTCAAATGGCTGGTACCAATTTAATTGGCAGAAGCGAAGGACTCATCCTGCTTCTCTTCTTTATGATTTTTCTGTATTACATCATCGAGGTTGCCTTGAACAACCGTGAACCGGTATCGGATGTGCCTACAACTACAGGCAAAGGAACTTGGGGAAAGAATATCTTCATTACAATTGCCGGTCTGGCTGCGATTATTTTCGGCGGAGACCTGGTAGTTGACCATGCAACAACCATCGCCCTATCCCTGGGGATGAGCGAGACACTGGTTGGTTTGACGATTGTGGCTGTCGGAACCTCACTGCCTGAATTGATCACATCCATCACTGCGGCTCTGAAAAAGAAAAGCGAAATCGCACTCGGCAATATTGTCGGAAGCAATATCTTTAACATCCTTTTCGTTCTAGGCGCTTCAGCTACGATATCGCCACTCGCTGTAAATGATAAAATCTTCACTGATATTGCCATAATGATCATTTTAACGGCAGTACTCCTGATTTTTTCAAGGTCAAAATTCAAAATCTCTAAAGTAGAAGGGGCCATACTTGCAGCAGTTTACATTGTATACTTGGTATATATTATTTTGCGGAATTAAGGGATTTGAAAAGGGCCTGGCTGGATTAGCAGGCCTTTTTCCATGAATCTGATTGTCAGCTAACGCATGCTCGCAATTGTGTATGTAATCTTACAGACTCTCTATTTTAGATAAGTTTGAGTCTTTCCGATAGCGTATTAACGTCAGGTCTTTGTTGATCTCTTTAACTTCTCCGGTTCGTTTATACCCCATCTTTTCATACAAATAGCAGTTGCGCTCCTCGGTCAGAATGGTATCAAGTTCCCATGCATCCGCTTCTGGATACATGAGCTCCAACATTTTCATGACTTCCTGGGCAATGCCATTATTATGGTATTCTTCCAGGATGTTGATGATATGCAGTCTCATCAATCCAGGCGATTTTTCATATACATGGACGGTTCCTGCGAGTACACCTTCAAAGAGAATTTTAAAAAAATCTCCACGTTCGAACCTTGCGGAGAACCTCTCCATCGTCTGGGTTACCGGGCTTGTTTCATGATCATTGTATTTTTTATATAAAGGCATGAATACTTCTTTTTGCAGAGCTAAAAGTTCGTCAGCATCATCCACTGAAGCTTTTTTGAGAGCGATACTGGAATTGGCCATTTCAAATATTAAGTCAAAATAGTTAAACGGGATGAACTCACCTGTCTCTGCCATTTCCCTTATTTCCTCTTCATTTGCCCATTTTGCATCGGCGACTTCCTCTTCCTGAAGATGCAAATCCTCAAGTGCGACATTTTGCCTGACTAGCCAGATATCATCGAAGCCTTGCGAGAATTTTACAGTGAATAATCGTTCGCCTTTTTCAATATCGAGGTCGATCCCAAGCTCTTCTTTTGCCTCCCGGATGGCTGCTTGCTCACTGTTATCGCCCATAACCGCAGAACCCGCAGCAGAACAGTCCCACATGTCCGGAAAACCGATCTTCCACGGCTGCCTTTTCTGGATCAGAAACTGGCCATCATCATTGATAATCCAAACATGGACAACAAGATGGTAATCCCCCGCCTTCATTTCTTCTCCTCTTTTATGTATGCGGTCAGTCAAATGCCTGTATTGATCGTAAACATTCCATAATTCCATGGAAGTCACCTCCCTTATAAATTTGTTCTATTATTATACAGCCAAAATAGTGAATTTTGTGAATTTATACCAATTTTTCCGACAAAAAAAGAACCCAAGCAACGCAGCTTGGATTCTTTAGAAATTATTTAGGCATATAAATGGATGAACCAGGACCGATGTCGATACCTAACAGCATCCAGATGATCAACATTGCTACCCATGCGATTGTCAGAGCGATTGAGTACGGAAGCATGGTCGCGATCAGTGTACCGATACCAACCTTCTTGTCGTACTTTTGCGCAAACGCGATGACGATTGCGAAGTAAGGCATTAATGGTGAAATGATGTTCGTTGTTGAGTCAGCGATACGATAAACAAGCTGAGTGAACTCCGGTGTGTAACCGATTTGCATCATGATAGGTACGAATACCGGCGCCATGATTGCCCACTTAGCAGAAGCACTGCCGATGAACAGGTTGATGAATCCAGAAATGACGATGAACGCCAGGATTAACGGAATTCCTTTGAAGCCTGTGCTTTCTAGCAGTTCTGCACCGTTTACAGCCAGTACCAGTCCAAGGTTCGATTCCTTGAAGTAGGCAACGAATTGAGCGGCAACGAACGCAAGCACGATGTATGAACCCATCGTGGCCATAGTGTCAGATAGCTGATCAGCTACATCCTTGTCATCCTTGATTGATTTCGTAATTCGGCCATAGACAAAGCCTGGTACGAAGAAAAGGATCAGGATAATCGGGACTAGTGAGTGGAAGAATGGAGCATTGATGATGTTCTCTTCCCCGCCGCGAAGTGGTCCCCATTCAGGAATAACAAGCAATGCAATTCCGATTGATGTAATGATGATCGAAATCAAAGCACCCCAAAGACCTTTTTTCTCGACAGCAGATAAATATTCAACCTCTTCTTTTACATCGCCTTTGAATGTGCCAAGACGAGGTTCAACGATTTTATCTGTTACCAATGTTCCGACAATTGTAATCAAGAATACAGAAACAATCATGAAATAATAGTTCATCGCATAGTTGATGTTCTCAGCATAAGCCGGGTCAAAAATAGCCGCAGCATCCTTCGTCAGTCCGCCCAAAAGCGGGTCCAATGAAGTTAGAAGCAGGTTCGCACTGAATCCGCCGGATACACCAGCAAAGGCTGCAGCCAAACCAGCAAGCGGATGTCTTCCAAGACCTGCGAACAAAACCGCTCCAAGTGGTGTTAAGACAACATAACCAGCGTCAGCTGCCATGCTGGACATAACGCCTCCGAATACTAGGGCAGCAGTCAATAATTGCTTAGGAACGGAAGTAACTAGACCGCGCAATGCCGCACTGATCAATCCAGTACGTTCCGCAATTCCGATTCCCAGCATTGTTACAAGGACTGTTCCCAGCGGAGCAAATCCAGTGAAGTTGGTGACAGCACTTTCAAATAGATAGGCGATCCCTTCCTTGCTTAACAAGTTCTTAACTGTTAAAAATTCCCCTTCGTTCATAGGGTCTGCAACTTTTACACCCATCGCCGAGAACACGGCAGATAGCAAGACGACCATCACGGAGAAAATTGCAAACAGCGTGACCGGATGAGGCAATTTATTTCCCACACGCTCAATCACATCAAGTGAACGCAAAATAAAACCTTTTTTATTTGTCGTTTCCAAGAGAGGACCTCCTTTAAATTAATATAAAAATTCAGACAAATAATTGCATAAGACTTTTAACATTATAGATGGTGTCTACGGTAATATAAAGAGCAAATCCATAAGACGGAATAGTAAAATTGTTGGTAAGATTCAGAAGCTGTAGAGTAGCGAAATACTAGGGACTAGAAAGACATTGAACCATTTTAGTAGAGTAAAAGGTTAGAACAAAAAGCGCAAGCGCATCGTTCAGCCCCGACAAGCGCTGCCCGCCTAAAACGCCACATCGTGTGGCTGGCGGGTTTGCACGTCCTGTGCCTTAGAGGGCCTGCCAGTGAAGTCGTTCTTTGACTTCATTGGCAGGACCGAAATCGAAATGTATAGCCGACTGTCCAGAAACGCAGAAACTGGAGACTCCGACAAAGAACCGCTTTTTGCTTCTGCCGGCGGAGTTGAAGTTTCGGAGTTTCTAGGAGGCGACACTAGACAATTCGAAAAGCGGAGGCGACTGCCCAACTCCGACAAGCGTTGGAGGGCCTGACAGTGAAGTCGCTCTTTGACTTCATTGGCAGGACCGAAACGTCTCGAGGAGTTAGGAGCCGCAGCTAGACAGGCGTCTCGAGGGGCTAGGCGCTGGAGCTAGATTAAGACACCCACATGTAGTTATCCACACAAAAAATGATTTTATATTTTCCTATACAACAAAAAAAGAAGCATGTTCACCATGCTCCTTCAGCGTCTATTTCACTCTTTTCCGTCTCATCCATTGCGTTGCGGCCCATTTGTCACCGATGACAACTGGCGCTCCGCCATGCAAGGTCAAGTCGTTCAAGTCTTGATTGTCATAGAAATATTCAAAATAAACGGCACTGCCTTTTTGTGGGGACACCGAGAAATTGAGCTTAGGGAAATAAGTTTCTCCTCCCTGCTCGACATCATTCAGGTACATGACGAGTGTACTGATTCTCGGGTTGCTTACATTTGACGTGAAAAAGTCAAAGTGCGCTTTATACTCCTGGCCAATTTTATAATTTAAAATTTGCAGTCCTTCTCCATGCTCATCTGGAATGTTCATAATTTGCGAGATTCTCTTTTCAACCCGTGCAACAATCTCGTTTTCGGCATCTTCGATAAACGTACTGCTGCTTGTCCTGAGCTGATCAACTTCGCGGGTATTCCCGATTTTCGAGCGCTGCAACTTATCCTTTGACAGCTTCATAAGTTCATCGCACTCTTCATCACTTAGTACATTTCCCAAAATGACGATTAATGGTTCTTCCATTCTAGCGATAATATTAATTTCACGGTCCTCGGTTTTGATTTTGTTCCCGATATGATTAAAAATCGTAGGTTCTTTTACAGTTAAATCAACAGCATCCATTCTCAACTTTCATCAACCTCTTAATAATAAATTTTCCCAAAAATTAGATTGATATATAAACGAAAGCATCATTCATTCTTTATGTTCCCTTGTTTCCTCCTGTAATTCAAAATGGATGACAAAACCGAATCTCAAACTCTATTCAATTTTCAATTTATTTTACAACGTGGATGCGTGTTTTACTATCTTTTTTTATATCCAAATAAAAAAAGAGAGCAGATACTCTCTTTACTTTTCCAAGCGTATTATGAGGAAGTCGGCATCCGAAAAAGCCTTCCGCAAGATTTTCCTTGCTTCATTGTGTTCCCAGAACAACGCTGTACCAAGAGTGATCGAGCCACTCTCTAGTGCGTCGGAGACGTCTGATAGCTCCTGTTTAAGCTCAGGATCATCTACTGTTAAAATAAGCCTCTGAATCGAGTCCAAATATTGCTCAAGTAAATCCGATCCTGGCGGTTGCATCATCATTTCAAATCCCCATCCTTTTGCTGTGCCAATCGCTTAGCTTCTATCAGGAATTCCTCATTTGTTATTTCTTTCTCAAGAGCTTTCCTGACTAGTTCTGTATGCTTCTCTTCAACTTTAAATCCTGACAACTCCAATGAAGCTTTTGCATTCCTCATCGCCTTTTCTATCGAGTCAGCCATGTGACAGCCTCCCCTCCCTCGTCTCCCGCAAACCACTGTATGAACTGTGTAACCACCATAAATATAAAAGAAGCCAACAGCATACTGATCATTTGGCTGAAAACGTTCTTTACGAATTTTTCCCGATCCATTATATGCTCTCCTGTCTCATCCACGTTCAAAAACAAAGAGAATCCCAGCTTCATCAGGATTCTCTCTTTGACCTACATTTTCATATATCTATCATATAATCTACTGCCTACTTCGGCAATCAATTCTTTGAGCTCGACTTGATTGGCCCACTGTTCAGGTACAACTTCGAGACCATAGCTTGCACCGAGAATATTCCCACAAATCGCACCTGTTGAATCACTGTCTCCGTCATGATTAACAGCTAGGATCAGAGCCTTCTTGAAATCAGGTTCCTTCAAGGCACAGTACAGGGAAATCGCCAGTGCCTCCTCAGCTACCCAGCCCTGGCCAAGCTTTGATATCGCGATCTCCGGACTCTCTCCGCTACTGGCAAGTTGAATCGCATTCTCCAGCGCCTTCAATGTTTCATCATGCTGCGGATACTCTTTTAAAATCATCATTGCACTATTGGTACTCTCGGTAATGTTTTTACCATTGAGCAACTCAGCGATTATTACAGCAAGCGCTCCGGATGATAAATAACCCGACGGATGCCCGTGTGTAATCGCCGCGACCTCCGCAGCCACCTTGAATGCCTGTTCAGGATTTCTATGTAAAAATAAACCGACCGGCGCAACGCGCATGACACCGCCGCAGCCCTTGCTATCGTTAATCGGCCTCTCCATCGTACCCATTTTATTGCTCCCAAGCGCCGACAAGCACGTGTTTCCAGGAGCTCTTGCTGAGAATAGTTCCTTATGCGCTAAAATGCTTCCTTTATCCTCGTGAGGCTGAGGGTCAAGCAGCCAGTCGTAATGTTCATCAGGCAAACTCTTCGTCTGTGTATACAGCCAGCGAAGATAAGATTGATAGATTCCGCTTCCCGCATAGCTGCCAATCCCTCGCTCTCTCATCCTATCAAAAGCCCAAATCAAACCATCTGCCGTGAACAGCGTCATCTGGGTATCATCTGAAATAAGCGCTTTTCCGGAATAAGGATTCAATTCCAAGTCCGTGATTCCGTCTTCACCAAACTTCGCTTTGATTTCATCAAGCTTCATAAACTCAACCGTATACCCAAGTGCATCACCAATCGCCCCGCCAAGCAGGGACGCCATGAAAAGATCTTTTTTTGACATAGGGACTCCTTTGGCATTTAATTTATTGTTACTATTCTCCAAAACACTAATCAACTCCTGCCCATTTGTCATACAACCTCATAACTAACCATTTAAAACATTTTGATGACAGGCACTGAACATCTTAAACCCTCTGCCTCATCCAGAGTTTCGTCAAATCCTCATAACCAAAATATGTGAATACTTCATTCTTATTTTATTGGCGGAGTGTTTCAGAAGAGGAATTGGAATTACTGTAAAAAAAAGAGGAAAATCCCCGGTTTGAAGGTTATTTTCCTCTTTACTTTATTTCAAGTCTGAAGAATCATCATAGTCGTAGCGGAAGCCATCTGTTTGATTAGAAGTGCGTTCATTCTTTTTGTTTTTCACGTTCTGCTCACTTTGATTCTTGTCTTGCTGTTTTTTATTAGACTTCAACAAATTTTGCCTCCTTTTTGCTCCCTATTATCCCAAGTCACTTCTCCTTATATTCATAAGACTGAATATAGTGGAAAGACTAGGAGTACAAATCCTTTCATCCGAGGCTAATCATGGAGCGCAACTACGCAATCGACTTTATCAAATTTTTTGCCATCCTGGCAGTCGTCATCATTCATACATTCCCCAGCAATGACAAGCTGGGCTATTTCGTTCTTGATAACCTTTCAAGGTTTGCAGTTCCATTTTTCTTTGCCGCTTCTGGTTATTTGTTCAGTCTTAAAGTAAACAGTAATCCCGATTCCTTCTCTTACTTCAAAAAATATGCAACAAAAATCCTTAAAATATATGTTAGCTGGCTCATTTTCTATGTTGTTTATGATGTATTAAGAATTATAGTGGCCCATGAAAACAGAAAAGCTGAACTAGCAAAGTATATAGATAATATGACTGCTCTTAATCTTTTTTATTACGGTCAGGGAACAAGCGGTTATCAGCTATGGTTCGTTATTTCGCTTGTATGGAGCATAGCAATTTTATATCTCTTTTACAGGTTGAAAAAAGTGAGGCTGCTTTTGATGATCTCTTTTTGCTTAAACCTATTAGGTCTATTTGGACAGTCATATTCCATATTTGAAGAGCTGCCAGTGAGCACAACCCGGGCCGCTCTCTATATCAGCCTGTTCTATACAGTACTGGGATTCTGGCTTGCTACTATTCAATCCTGGCAAAGATTTAGCGGAAAGATATATTTTTACTTGTTTTGTTTTTTTGCCCTCCTCCAGGTTTCAGAAGGTTATTGGCTGAAGAGTTTAGATTCCAAACATGGAGAATACTTTTTTACGACGATCTTTCTTACCTTATTTCTATTCCTATACGCACTAAGCAATCCCCATCTCGGAAAGGGATTGTTGATCACTAAAATAGGAGGTAACTCTCTCGGAATATATGCCATTCATGTATTCTTTATTGATATGATTGATATTTTGTTTGAAACAATCGGTCTGGAGCCAGGCACCCACTACTTGCTGATGAACTTAGTGGATGCGCTTCTTGTTTTTGTTTTGTCGTATACCTCATATAAGCTTATAAAGTCTGCAAAGTATAAGTTAGTAAACAGAGCCTAATTCCATCACGAATCAGGCTCTGCTTTATGTAATAATAATCCCCCCTGGGAAACCTGAAGTCCTTATTTTTCCTCACCCAAGTCCCTCTCTAGCCTCTCCAAAATCCGCCTCTTCTGATATAACATCGTCGCGGTTTCGGCAAGGTCGCTCACCATCGACCGGTTGGCGAAGGCACCGAACACAATTCCTGCCACTGGGACCATCTGAAGCAGTTTTTTCCAGCCAAATGATTCTGTGTAGGTCAGCGTCACTTCACGCCAACCTTGCAGCTGCGAGATGACTCCCCTTGATTTACTTTCATTGTTAAAATCGCTCAATTCATTCAATATGGCCTGTTTTCCTACAACATCCGCTGAAGAAAACTGCAGGCACTTAATGATGAATACACGTTCCTTTTTATCTCTTGGATCGTACCCATGGATAATCGCAATATCCTGGATTGTTTTTAGCGAGAGAGCCAGCACAGCAGGAATATCAATTGCCAGCGTAAAAATCCCGCCGATTCCTGTACTTGCGCCCTGGATTGTTGCCGCCTTCTTTCGCTGCTCTCCAAGTGCACGTGATGCCTGCTTCATTTCTTCAACAGGAACGAGCTCCATGTCTGTAAGCTGGCTGACTCTCCTGCCAGTCTTCTTCTCGAAAAATTGAAACACCGATTTTTCGCTTGTTAAATATTGACCTCCTGTTTGAATGTAGCTTCCCAGCTCATCAAGCAGGATTCCAACCTTCTCTTGAATGAACTTTGGCGTGAACCGGTCAAGCATCTTGAATGGCAGACGGGTCAGGCGCTCCCAAAACCAAAGCCCCTTCTGGTCCTTCTCCCATTTTTCAATTTCCTTCAGTTCATTCAATAAGTAGTCCCGTGAATCCATCTGCTTCATCCACCTGTCAGTTTTGATACTATATTAACGGTTAACATCATAGGAAGGTTTCATTTTAGTTCAATGTTATAGAATTCTTTTGCCAGTCCCTTGAAGCGTTCCGAGTCTATATCCTCTTTCTTAACACCATCTTCCGTCCACTGTGTAAAACTAGTTTCCGTTAATACCATGCTTCCGGTTGCCGTCACTCTTGTCAGCAATGGCTTCTTATTAAATGGAGACTGCGGATGTTCCGTTATGATTTTCTTCATTTCAGATAAATCACTGACATTCCCAACCGGCTCCCTTGAATCGAAGGCGTATCCCATTCTCCAATCAGAATCCTTATATTTCAACTTCATCTCTAAAATATAATCTCCAAACTCACTATCATGTTGTTTAACACGGAAATCCCCATTAGGAGAACTAATCTCTGTCCCATCCATTGGAACTGGCCTTAACGGCAGATTCCCTCCAAAGCCTGTATCCACCAGAAATCTTTCACCCTCTGCCTTCAATAAAATCGCAGCATGCGTCCTGCCCGTTGGACTAAAGCCGTTGAAATCCGGGACATACACTGACCCGCGAACCAACTGGACATCAAGCCCATTCTCTTTTAAAAATAAATAGAGGATGCCGTTCAAGTCATAGCATAGACCGCCTTCGTTTTTAAGGAGGATCTTATCAATCAGTCTTTCTTCATTCAAATCACTGAGGTCTCCTGACAGGGTGCACAGATTCTCAAAAGGAAGCGTTGCAGCCGTCATCTCTAGCAGGACGCCCAGGCTGGCAACCGTGATTTTCTCAATCTCGAAGAAACCGATTCTTTTTCGAAATAAATGATTCAATTCCATTAAAATACATCCTCCCGAACATACAGTGAATTTAGTCCCAATCTTGCTCTTCTTTTGGTATAATCAATAATATTCATAATAGTAAGTTAATTATAATATTATTCTCTATATAAACAACCAGCATGATCATTATACCGTTATCCATTTACTATATTTTATTTAAGGTGGGATTGCCAGATGAGTGTAATGTCAAAGAATGCGGTCGAGAAGGAATTCTCGAACTTTTTAAGCTACTATATCAAAGAGAATTTGGGAAGAGGCCCTCGTGAGACTAAAATCAAAATTACCGATAATGTACTTGTTTTTTTTATGAAAGGGATCCTGACTCCTATGGAACGCAATATCCTAAAGTCGAGTAATGGGCTGCCTGTTGCCTTGGAAGCCCGGCGTCTATATATTAAAGGAGCCGGCCAGGAAAGAATCACGGCCTTTGAAAAAATCGTCGGCAAGAAAATCATTGAACACTATGAAGCCTGGAAACTAGAAGAAGATGCTGCCGTCGGGGTACTTGTTTTTGAAGAAAACATCACTTAAATGTTAGAAAAGTATTGATTTTAACGAAAGAGTCATATATATTGTTAATTAACTAAAAATTCTAAATTATAAATAAACTAAGCTGTAGTGAAGAACTACGGTCGTTTATTTCTAAACAATGGGTGGGTCTTGAAGAACAGTCAAGAGCAAACCAAAGTTTATCTTTTATCCCGTCGTTTGGCGTGGATTCTGGGTAAATTTTGGTTTGCTCTTTTTTCTTTGAGGCTTGTTCATACCATTCTTTAAGGAGGTGACCTTGTCTGCTCATTTTTTTAAGGAGGAGAGAATAATGGATGTAAACTTTGAATTGCAACCTGAGAAAACAGCGCTGCTCATCATCGATATGCAAAATAGTTATTGTCATAAGGCTGGCAGTATTGGCCGTGCAGGCTACGATGTCGAAGCTATGAATGCAACCATCCCAAAGGTAAAACAATTGCTGATGGCTTGCCGCTCGACAGGTATTCTCGATATTTGGACCATTCAGAATCATTATCCCGATGACCTGACGCGTAAGACCCACCGGCTTACTCCCCACACACATCGCTGGTCGGCAGGACCTCCTGCTTTAAAAGGAACCTGGGATGCGGAAGTAGTCGATGAGTTGAAAGCGTTTACAGACGAACCAGCTGAAATGGTGACCAAGCACCGCTTCAGCGCCTTTTACGATACAAGGCTTGACACTTTGCTGCGTATGAAAGGCATTGATACCCTTCTTGTTTGCGGTGTTGCGACCACACATTGTGTAGAAACGACCATCCGCGATGCCTACCAGCGGGATTATGATGTTCTCGTAGCAAAGGAAGCTGTCGGCGGGTTAACAAAGGAAAGTCATGATGCAAGCTTAAAGCTAGTGAATGAAACCTTTGGCGCTGTCATTTCTGTCGAGCAAATGCTGAAATTATTCAATGGCCAATCCCAGAAACTGAGCATGGATATAGTAACAAAAAACGCAAGCGCCTCGTTCAGCCCCGACAAGCGCTGGAGGGCCGACCAGTGAAGTCGTCCTTTGACTTCATTGGGCGGATCGAAGCGACTAGAGGGGCTAGGCGATGGAGCTGGATTAAGAAAACCCGTATTTATCCGCATTAAAATTATTTTATAATTTCCTGGTAAGTAAGAAAAATGAACATCTAAGTTTCAAACTTCTTAATATACCAATTTTTACGGGGGGAAGAACATGAAATCAATAAAGAAGAAGCTGGCTGGATTCTATGTACTGATTGCTTTAACTTTAATTCTTGGAGGCTGCGGTTCTTCTGCAGGGAGCGGTGCTGCAGAAGAAGCTCTGACCATTGACATCTCTATTTTCCATACTGAGAATGATCCATTTAATGATATTTTCAAAGAATGGTCCGAAGCCATTGAAGAAGAGACAGATGGAAGGGTCAAATTCAAACCTTACTATTCTGCCTCGTTGGTCTCCTTATTCGAGACTCTCGATGCTGTTCGTGATGGCTCAGTAGAAGCAGGCATCCTCTCTGCCGGAGCAATATCCGGGCAAATATCCGAAATGGGCCTTTTAGAAACCATCGGCACTTTCAGTTCTGAAGATCAGTATAAGAATATCTATAAAGATGTCACTCCTGAACTAGAATCCCTCTTCTCCGATCATAAAGTCGAAATCCTGATGTGGGCTCCGGGTGCGACTGAAACACTGGTCCTGCACAAAGAAGACTTCATCACAGATTTAGGGCAATACAAAAACCTCAGCATGAGAACAGCTGGAAGATGGCAAGGCGAACAGGCTAAATTACTCGGTGCCATGCCGATCACGATGGACCCAAGTGAACTTTACCTTGCACTGCAAAATGGAACCGTTCAATCTACCTTCCAGACAGTCGGCTTAACCAACTCTCAAAACTTACATGAAGTAACTCCAAAAATGACAGCATTAGGACTTTCCATCAATACCATCCAATACGTTGTGAATCCGGATGTTTGGAGCAAAATCTCTGAGAAAGATCAAAAGACCATCAAGAAAATTTCTGGCGAGGTTGGGCAATCTTCCTACAGCATGTTAAAAAAGCGTGAAGAAGAAGCCTTAAAGAGTATGGCTGAAAAGGGTGCTGAATTTTACCATCTGACGGATCCTGAACGCGAGGAATTGCTCAAGGTGATACAGCCAGTGAATGAACAAATTTCCAAGGAATCAGCAAAAGCCAAAGCCATTCTCGAAGTCATCGACAAACATGAATAAATCGTTGGGAGGTCTTGTTTCATGCCTCAGGAACCCGCATTTTTAGCCAAAACAGAAAAAGCAATCACGAAGATTAACCATGTATTTACGTTTGCAGCCGGAATGTTTATTTTAGCGATGGTCCTGATCATTACCTATGATGTGATTATGCGCAACTTCTTTGATTCACCATCATTATGGGCGCTGGATCTCGCTCGGTTCTCGCTTGTCTATATCTTCTTCCTGGCACTTGCTCCCGCTTTACAAAGCGGGCAGCATGTGTCGACAGACATTTTTTTAGCCAAATTCTCTTTAAGAACACAGTGGTACTTAAAGTTGGTCGCGTTGATGATCACCGCCATCTATGGTGTGATCTTGTTCTGGCAAGTGACGGAAACAACGCTGAAGGTATTTGAAGATAATCGCATCTTCCCTGTCGCCATTGAGCTTCCGATGAAATATGTGTATATGGTCGCCCCGGTAGGAGCATTGCAATTCATTGTCACCGCTATGTTCTGTCTGGCCGTCGTTTTTTTCCGCGAAGCACCGCTAAGACAGGTCCAGAAGGAAGCCATTCCCCCAAAACGTGTCATCAACCAGTGATCTTGCTAGTTTGAATAGGAGTGAATCTTAATGGAATCATTTTTGCTGTTTTTCGCCTTCATCGCCGCACTGATGCTATTCTTGACAACTGGCATATCCGTAGCTGTAGCGATGGGAATGATTGGAGTATTGGGTACGATTTTATTCATCTCCCCTAACGCCCTTGCGCAGTTATCGAGCATTACTTTTTCCAACTCGACGAGCTTCGTCCTGATGGTCGTGCCGATGTTCGTTTTGATGACGGAGGTTATTTCCTCCTCTCCGATTGGCGCACAGGTATTCCGAACGACCCAACTATGGCTGGGACGTTTCCCTGGTGCACTTGGAATGGGAACCGTCCTGACCAGTACAGGATTTGCCGCCATATGTGGGTCAAGCCCTGTTACCGCAGCAGCCATCGGTAAAATCGCTGTACCGGAGATGATCAAGCAAGGGTATTCCCAGCGACTCGCGATTGGTGCAACGGCAGCCGGGGGCACGCTAGGCATCCTAATTCCTCCTAGTGTGGCCTTGATTCTTTATGGAGTCATTACCGAAACCTCGATCGGGAAACTTTTTATTGCCGGATTTTTGCCCGGGGCCATGATTGCAGTCCTCCTATGCCTCACTTTCTTGATCATCGCTCTGGTAAAACCGGAAATGGTTCCCGTCACAAAAATTAAGGTCAAGTGGAGTGAACGGTTTATTTCACTTAAGTCAGTGCTCCCCATCATAATCCTTGTCATTTTCGTCATGGGTTCGATTTATACCGGTTTTACAACACCCACAGAATCAGCCGCAATTGGAGCCTCAACCGCACTTGTCATTGTGGGGGCAATGGGGTATTTAGGCAGAAAGAATATCCTCCAGATTCTAAGCAACACAGTAAAAACAACGGGAATGTTTCTCTTTTTAGTCATTGGCGGAGTATTCAGCGCTTTTGTTTTAAACCGTCTCGGAATTCCGCAAAGCATGGCTTCTTCTCTTTTAGGACTAGATATTCCTGGATGGGTGATTATTCTACTTATTAATCTCCTGTTACTCGTACTTGGGATGTTTTTAGATCCGATGAGTATCCTGGTCATTGTTATTCCGCTGTTCTTCCCTACTGTCACAGCACTGGGCTATGATCCAGTCTGGTTTGGGATCATGGTTACCATCAATATCGAGATTGCCGCGATATCACCGCCGGTAGGATTTAACTTATTCGTTTTAAAATCTGTTGTCCCGGACGTTAGTTTAGGGGAAATCATCAAAGGTGCGTTGATTTTCATTATCCCCCTATTAATCGGGTTGATTCTCATCATACTTTTCCCTGAAATTTCCCTATATTTGCCAAATCGAATGTAGTGTAGAGGAGGAATTGCCGTGATTACTAATATTCGGGTTGAAAAGGACCAGACCTTTAAAGTATTAGAAGGTAAAAATATGCAGGCAGATGTTTACTTGCCTGTCAAAGAAATTTCTGAAGCCTTCCCTGCTTTAATCCTAATCCATGGCGGTGCATGGCAAGCTGGCTCAAAAGAAATGTATCAGGATTGGGGACCCTTCCTTGCCGAGAATGGTTATGCAACAATGTCTATAGATTATCGCTTGTCCTCCAAAAACAATCCCACTTGGCCTGGAGTGTTGGACGATGTTCGCGATGCCTATGAGTGGCTTGTCAGAAAAGCTAATGAATATAATATCGATGCAGACAGAATTGGAGTAATCGGAGATTCTTGCGGAGCCCAGCTAGCGTTTATGCTAGCTTTGGATAAACCTAAAATCAAATCAATAGTTAGTGTATATGGTGTATACGATGTTGCCGCGTGGTGGAAATATACCAAGATGACGAGGGACGATGATCCCGTTGGAAACCTCTTTGGAAAAAGCCCCACAGAAGAGCCAGATTTATATGAAGCTGCTTCCCCAGCTTCCCAACTATCCAAACTCCAGTCGCTCAAGGATTTAAACTGCCTGATGATCTGGGGTGAACAAGACACCATCGTACCAGCAAAACAATCCAGAGACTTCTTCACCCAATTAACCGGTACTGGAATACCTGTAGAAAAACTAGTCATACCTGATAAGGGACATTTCTGGTTCACTATATTCCCGGGAATTCCAGGTGGAAGATTAGTAGATAAACCAAATACAGAAGTATCTACTAGAGTAGTAGAATATCTAGGGAGGACATTATAATTGTTCTGAACCTGCTGTAAGTTACTTCTACTAAGAATAGATTCAGGGTCACTCATTCTGTTATGAGTGACCTTTTTACGTTATACAACTCTTCTTTATACTTCCCTGCCATAATGAGTTTCGCCCGTTTTTAAGAACTCATTACCAAGCTTTTAGGAATCAATTACTATCAATCCTCCATCAGACTTCTTCCTGCCATTTTTTTCGTATCGTCTTTTAGTTTACTAACATCAGCATCAAGGGTATCATTATTATCACAACAAGTACGCCTAAGGAGAATCGGATGCTAGATTACAGATTGTATAAGGGCCGCGGCTCGGAGTATATTGTTCTGCTGCACGGAATTGGCGGGAACTCGAATATTTTTTACAAGCAGCTAAAACCATTCCTGAAAAAATATAATATAGTCGCGATTAACATGCCTGGCCATGGGAAATCACCTGACATAGATTCCTATAAGAGCAGGTTTTCTTTTGATTTGATTATCAGTGAGATTCTCAAGATAATGGACCACCTCTCGATCCGCAAGGCCCATTTTGTCGGCGTTTCGCTGGGAACGATCATCGTCCATCATCTGCTGCAGACGGAACCCGGACGAGTGAGGTCAGCAGTCCTTGGAGGGGCGATCACCAGATTAAATCTTTTTGGAAAATCACTGATCAAACTCGCCTGGTTAATAAGGAACTTCATTCCATTCATGTGGCTGTACCGCATACTTGCCTGGATTCTGATGCCTCGTGGAAACCATAAAGGCTCAAGAAGATTTTTCATCCAGGAAGCCTATAAGATGAAACGAAAAAATTTCCTCGCGTGGTATCCTCTTGCCGGAGATGTCGAAACTACCTATAGCAATGTGCAGGAAAAAAGCGCAGATGTCCCAAAGCTTTATATCTCTGGTGCTGAGGACCATATGTTTGTCAGGGAAGTAGCAGAAGACCTTCGCGGGGATGGAAGCTCCGAACTGGTGATTCTAGAGCATTGCGGCCATGTCTGCAATATTGAAAAAGCAGAAGAATTCAACGAGCTGTCACTCGAATTCATGGATAAGCATGAAATCAAACAAGCCAATATTAGTTAGACAGAAAAGCGTAAGTGCCTTGCTCAGCCCCGACAAGCTCTGGAGGGCCGACCGGTGAAGTCGCACTTTGACTTCATTGGACGGACCGAAATCGAAAAGTGTAGCCGACTGTCCAGAAACGCAGAAACTGGAGACTCCGACAAAGAAGCGCTCTTTGCTTCTGTCGGCGGAGTTGAAGTTTCGGAGTTTCTAGGAGGCGACACTAGACAAATTCGAAAAGCGGAGGCGACTGCCCAACTCCTACAAGCGCTGGAGGGCCTGACAGTGAAGTCGATCTTTGACTTCATTGGCAGGACGAAGCGTCTCGAGGAGTTAGGAGCCGTAGCTAGACATGCGACTCGAGGGGCTAGGCGCTGGAGCTAGACACTAATCTAAGTGCAAAAAGTCTATACTTTTAAAAAGTTAAAAATAGGGAATGAGCTAAGCAGCTCATTCCCTTAGTTTGTTGACGAATTAATAATAAAACGGATATCTAGGCGGCGGGCAGCACGGGTAAACTGGCGGGTATGGAGGATAGAAAGGTCGCGGATAAAATAACGCTCCGCCCAATAATCCACCAGCCAAACCACCTAAAAACGGCAATCCAAAGCCCCAGCCGATAAACCTCTGATCCTGCGAACGATAAGGATGTCTGTATGCATGCATACGGCTTACCTCCCTCTTCTCTTTTTGTATTCACTAACTTTATATGCGTTTATCACGGCTTTGGCTTGGGCGAATGCACCTGTATAAGGGATGAAGGCTGTTGGAGACTGCTTTGGTAAGTGCTCCAATACACCTTATTGGTGATCTCTTTTTCCAAAAGCTTGATTTTCTGGTCGCCAATACGCCATAAAAAAAGCATAAGAACTCTTCGTCCTCATGCTTCTCCCTAATTTAAATTTTAAACTTCGCGACCATCTCTCTCAGGTTCTCCGCCAGACTTGCTAGTGAAGCTGATGATGAGGACACCTCTTCCATTGATGCCAGCTGTTCCTCCGTTGCGGATGCGATTTCTGCAGTGCTTGCTACTGAATCGCGGGCGATTTTGGTCACCTCTTCGATTGAGGCATTTACCTGCTGGACACTTGCCGACATTTCCTCAGATATCGCGGATACCTCCTGGATTTCCTCGCTGACATTTTCGATCGATTTTAGAATCTCTTCAAAGGTACGACCTGTCTCCTCAACTAATGACGACCCTTCAGATATCTCAACCGTTCCTTTATTCATCATTTCTACAACCTGATGAGTTTCTTTTTGAATAACCTCGATCAAGCCTGAAATCTGGCTCGCAGATTGTCTCGATAACTCAGCCAGCTTCCTGACTTCATCAGCGACAACCGCAAATCCTTTGCCATGCTCCCCGGCTCTTGCCGCTTCGATGGCCGCGTTCAGCGCCAGCAAATTCGTCTGGTCAGCAATGCCAGTGATGACTTCGATGATTTTGCCGATTTCCGCTGATTTCCGATCCAGGTCTTTGATAACCCCATTAGTTTCGCTGGTCGTATCATTGATTGACTTCATTTTTTCAATTACTTTTTCCAGAGATTCCTGGCCGACCTGTGCTTGTTTTGCCGTTTCAGCCGCAGACTCAGCAACGGTAGAAGTCGTTTCAGCGACCCGCTGGATACCGCCTGACATCTCGCCTACCACCTTCGCACTTTCTTCTGTATTTTTGCTCTGGACCTCGGCACCGCCAGCAACCTCCTGGATAGCTGTTGCTACCTGGTTTGTAGCAGAGTTGGTCTGTTCCGCACTTGCCATCATTTCTTCAGCCGATGCCGCAACCTGCTCCGATGTATTGCTTACCTTGAAAATAAGTTCCCTTAAATTGGTCGTCATCTCGTTAAAAGCCGCGGCCAACTCGCCGATTTCATCTTTATTCTTCACATTCAATTTTTCAACAGCCAGATTTCCTTGCGCCACTTGCTTTGCTGCCTGTGATACCAGTTGAACCGGCTTGGAAATCATTCGGCTTATTTGCAGCGCAATGACGATTCCCATCACAAAAGCCGCTGCACTGAGCACAATGATGAGCAAGGCTACTTTCTTTACATCACCAGATAACGTTTCACCCGTTGATTCCAAAGCATCTTGCTGGTACTCAATCGCGTCCTCAGCCGCAGAATTCAGGCTGAAGATAAGCGGGTTTCCTTTTTCCTGCATCAATAACCTGACCTTGACCATTTGTTCATCTCTTATTAAAAGAAAAGCTTCTGAAGCCACCTCATAATATTGAGCCTCAACTGCAACAAGGTTTTCTCCTACCTTTTTCCCCTCAGCTGATTCTTCTGAGCTTAAATATTTCTCAGAGCTTTTTTTAAAATCTTCTACTGCACCCTCAAATTCGATCAGGCTTTCACCATCACCATTGGCCATATACTTTTGAAGTGCCAATTGCTCCCTCATGATGGCATCCTTCATCTCAACGATCAGATTCAGCTTTTCCATCCGGTCATCAATGGATGTAGAATACTGGCTGTTCATCTTGTTAAACTGAAAGTTCGTGATGATTGCCACGAGTGCCAGCAAAGTTAAAACCGAGAAAAAGCCGGTCAATAGTTTTGCACGAACACTAAATTTCATCTGTGGTTTTGCGAATCTTTTCTGTGGTTTTGCGAATTTCTTCTTGAATTTCATTTTCCGCTCTCCTGTCCAGCAATAGATTAAATTACCACTCTTACCTTCTATTTCGGTTTAAATTCAGAAAATTTTAGGACTTTAGCCATAAAAATAAAAAGGACGGTTCTTTCTTCCGAATGGAAGTTAAGAACCGTCTCCATATTACTAAGTGAGCTTGCGATATTTGATTTCTCCGCCAATAATCGTCATTTTAATTTCCATCGATAAAAGTTCATCTGCATCTGTCATTTCAAATGGATTTTTGGAATAAACGGTCAGATCTGCTAATTTTCCTCGTGCAATTGTGCCTTTCACCGTTTCTTCGTTTGTTGGATAAGCTCCTAGTTCGGTGAAGAGTCGGAAAGCATCGACAATCGACAGCTTCTGCTCCGGCACGTAGCCAGCGTGAGTTTCACCCGGCTTTTTCCTTGTTACTGCCGCATGGATTCCCAAAATCGGATCGACTGGTTCAACCGGAGAATCAGAGCCTCCGGCACATATGACTCCTGCTTCCATCAAGGTTTTCCATGCGTAAGAAAGCTTGATTCGTTCTGCGCCTAGACGCTCCTGTACCCAGGGGAAATCACTCGCGATAAAGCGCGGTTGGATATCAGCGATTCTGCTCGGGGCTTTCAGGCGGGGAATCAGTTCTTCCCGTAAAACCTGGGCATGAATCAGGCGGTCTCGATAAGACACTGCCGGGAACTGGTCCAGCACGTCGAGAACATTTTCCAGAGCCTGGTCGCCAATCGTGTGGACGGCAATCGGCATATCCAGTTCCCGTGCACCTTTCACGATTTCGTATAAATGCTCCTGATCATACATCGCATCGCCGAAATGACCTGGCGCATCGCTATATGGTTCTGACAACAGCGCTGTTCTCCGCCCAAATGCTCCATCGGCAAAAATTTTCACCGCACCGATTTGCAGCGTATCGTTCCCGTAGCCAGTGTACATTCCCGCTTCTTTTAGGTTTGGTAAAAACTCATGGTTAATCAATAGATTGCTTCGCAAGCCGAGCTGCTCTCCATTTAAAAGCTCATTGAATAGATCCCATGTTTTTTCAAGCCCGCCGAGATAGAGCGGATCATTCGTGTGCACACTCGTCAGCCCTTTGCTCATCGCAAAATGCATCGTCTGGCGCATCGCTTTTTTCCAGTCGTCGTAAGATCGCTCAGGAATGTACTGCCTGACCAGATTCGCCGCTGACTCTAAAAATAAACCGGTCGGCTGCTTCGTGATATCATCGATGACGATTGTGCCGCCCTCCGGAACTGAGATTGATGGATGATAGCCGCTCACTTCCAGCGCCTTGCTGTTGACTAACGTCGCGTGCAGGCACGTCCTCGTTAAAAATATCGGATTGGCTGGAGCCACATAATCCAGCTCCGCAATCGTCGGGATTCCTCCGTCGGTAAAAAGATTCTCATCCCAGCTGCTGCCGACAATCCATTCACCAGGCTCAAGCTGGCTGACTTTTGCCTGGATTTTTGCCAGCATTTCATGTTTGGTCGTGATTTCGACAAAATCAAGGTTGATGAAACTATCCGCCATGATCGATAGGTGAAGATGGCTGTCGATGAGGCCAGGCGATGCTGTTTCCCCTTCCAAATCTATGATTTGCGCCTGGCCCCCCCATTGCAGCACCATATCCGCTGAAGTTCCCATATCGATAAAACGGCCATTTTCGATGACCACTGCTTGTACAATTGGATTGCGTGAATTGAATGTATAGATGGTTCCATTTTTGTAGATGGTTCTCACGAAGATTCTCCCCTTTGGATAGATAAAAATTGTGAATGCATGGGGAGTGCGTTTGTTTGGAGTTGATAGAAGGGGATAGCAGGTAAGCTCTGGCATGTAAAAAAGCAATGACAGAAAATAACCTATCATTGCTTTTTACAATATACGTTATCCGCCATTTCGATCAGTAGTTCTCCATGCACAAACCCCGCATGACAGTCTGCTCCTTGTTCAGAAAGCATCCCAGCAATAACCAGTTTGACCCTGATTACACTTCGGCAAACAACCCTTTCAGCCACCATCAACGATTGTCTATCTCCGATGGACTACTCTTGTTATTCGCTCCTCTACCTCACCGATCTGATAAGATCATATGAAATTAGCTTAATAGTATCAGATTTATCATAATTCGTAAAATGTTCACTGATTTTCAGCGATTACTTTTTTAAAATGAAAGAAGAAAGGAAGTGGAATATGATATTAAAAGAAAGAACCAAACCAGAAGAATTAGTAATATTGGAAGCATTGAAGCCCCGGATGGAGCTGGAAGAGAGAGATTTGACGAATCTATTCACACTGGAGAAAGGCTATGAAGGAGAAGTGCAATTCGATCATTGGTTTACGAACTATAGAGCCGAATGCCTCATTATCAACGACCTGCTCCTTGAAGTGAATGGCACCCTTTTTCAGATTGATTCCTTCGTGATTACACAGGACAGACTCCACCTTTTTGAAGTAAAAAATCTAGAAGGTGACTATTATCTGGATGGAGACAAATTTAAAACAGTCGCAGGGAACGAAATCAAAAATCCCCTCCATCAACTAAATCGAGCAGAAACACTATTAAAACAACTGCTGAAGAACTTGGGCTTCTACATCCCTCTCGAAACTCACCTCGTCTTCATCAACCCTGAATTCGCCCTTCTGCAAGCACCATTGAAATCACCCATTATCTTGCCAAACCAACTCAACCGCTTTATGGATAAAATGAACAGAACTTCATCAAAATTAACGAGCAAGCATACCAAGCTGGCGGAAGCCCTATTGTCATTGCATATTAAGAAATCACCATATTCAAGAACACCAAGCTATGATTTTGGTATGTTGAGAAAAGGGGTTATTTGTGGAGACTGCGGGGAGTTTTTGGAGAGTTTCGGACAAAAGAGGGTTGTATGCGGTCATTGCGACACAAAGGAATCGATTGATTCACTTGTTTTACAGTCGTTAGAAAGTTTCCAATTACTTTTTCCTGATCAAAAAATAGCAACAACACCCATTTATGATTGGACCAATGGTGATCTGCCAAAGAAATCTATTAGAAGGGTTTTAAAAAACAAACTTTTCATCAGCTGCGATAGTAAATCTACTTATTACGAGTAATAAATTCAGCACATAGATTAGCCAAGAAAGGGTTTTTCTTCACTTGGCTAATCTATGTTCCCTGTTTTTCTCTTGCTTCCCATAACCGGGCACTTTTTTCTTCTTTATGTTCCCCGTTTTCTCTTTGCTCCCCTTAACCGGGCACTTTTTCTTTTTTATGTTACCCGTTTTCTCTTTGCTTCCCTTAACCGGGCACTTTTTTCTTCTTAATGTT
>NZ_BASE01000101.1 GCF_000813125.1 Mesobacillus selenatarsenatis SF-1 | reverse complement strand
GTTAAACAGAGAACATACTTATCTTTTATGTGCCCGGTTGCTTTCCTTTTTTGCTAAACGGGGAACATATACACAAAAAGCTTTCCTGATACTGCTCACACCAGGAAAGCTTCTTTTAGCAACTCTCTTAATTCGTCTTAACAGCTTCTGAGTAAAGCTCAAATGCTTCATGCAATGATTCTACTGCGTTTACCATTTGTTTTTCATCGACTACGGTAGAAACTTTGATCTCGGATGTGCTTACCATCTTCACCTGGATACCGTGCCCTTCAAGGACTTCAAACATCTTGGCAGCTACACCTGGATTTGAAACCATTCCTGAACCTACAATCGACACCTTTGCAAGGCCGGTTTCGGATTCGACCGCCTGATAGTTTAATGCTTCCTTATTGCGTTCCAATACGTCCAATACCTCCGGGAGGTCGTTACTCTTAATGGAGAACGAAATATTGGCTAACCCAGCTTCTGTACGGCTCTGGACGATGATATCGACATTGATGTGGTTCTGTGCAAGTGTTGTAAATATAGTTGAAAGTCCTTTTAATGATGTGCTTACTCCAAGGACTGATACTCTCGTGATTTGGTCTTCAAACGCTACTCCGCGTACGATTAGATTCTGTTCCATTTCATTCTCCTCCTCGATGATCGTGCCTCTTTCTTTTTCCATGCTGGATCTTACTTCAAGTGGCAATCCATAGTTTTTCGCAAATTCCACCGCACGCGGATGAAGCACGCCTGCCCCAAGATTTGCCAACTCTAGCATTTCATCATAGGAAACACTCAGCAATTTTCTCGCGCTTTTCACATATCTTGGGTCAGTAGTGAACACGCCGGTCACATCGGTATATATATCGCATTTATCAGCCTTCAAAGCCGCTGCAAGTGCTACTGCCGTTGTATCTGACCCGCCGCGTCCAAGTGTGGTGATTTCACCATCATCAGTTACCCCCTGGAATCCCGCGACAATGACCACCTTGCCACTCTCTAAATCCCTGGCAATCCTGTCGGTCTCAATATCGACAATCCGGGCGTTCCCGTGAACTGCTTCCGTTTTAATTCCAGCCTGCCAGCCTGTATAGGAAACGGCATCAATGCCATTTTGCGCCAATGCCATGGAAAAAAGTGCGATCGTAATTTGCTCTCCTGTTGTCAAAAGCATATCCATTTCTCTTTTTGATGGCGCGCTGGAAATATCATTCGCCATATCGACAAGGTGGTCCGTCGTCTTGCCCATTGCTGAGACGACTACGACCACATTGTTTCCGTTCTGAAGTTCCTCCGCTGTCCTGCTTGCTGCGTTCCTGATCCTTTCGACGCTTCCCACCGATGTTCCACCGAATTTCTGTACAATCAATCCCATACGTTTCCCCTGCCTCTTCATTCTGTATTTTGCCTCTACTAGAGTTTCATGGCCACGCCGCATATGTATTTTTCCCTGTCCTTCTTTAAAAAAGGTCCATAAAAACAGAAAAAGCAATGGAAGTGGCTCCCATTGCTTGATAAACGTGTATATACGCTGCAACATGAGATAGCACTCCAAGATGGCAATCTTGACAATCCAGCGTTTATTCAACGAAGGACCAGCGAGAAAATCGATAGGTATTTCCCCACTTCGGCGAACATCCCCTTTCAAAGTCCATCAATGAATCCTACAATTCTCCTGACTTTTACTCTTGAAGTTCGCACCTCTATCTTCACTTTAATGCTCTAAAGTGATAGCTATATGAAATTTTTATCATTATAGCACACCTAAAAATAGAATGCTACATTAATTCTGTAATTTCTGATATAGTTCCTCCGCAACATTAGCTGGAAGGCCGGCAGCATTCAGCTCTTCCAAAGAGGCTTCCCTCATTTTTTTCACCGAGCCGAAATGCTTCAACAGAGCTTTCTTGCGCTTTTCGCCAATGCCCGGGATATCATCAAGCAGTGATTGAAAAGCACTTTTGCCCCTTAACTGACGGTGGAAGGTAATCGCGAACCGGTGGACTTCATCCTGAATTCTTTGCAACAGGTAAAACTCCTGGCTGTTTCGCGGCAGTTCTATTACCTGCAGCGGGTTACCATACAGCAGCTGAGAGGTCCTGTGCTTGTCATCCTTAGCCAAACCGGCAATAGGAACGTCAAGCCCAAGTTCATTCTCAAGAACATCACGTGCTGACTCGATATGACCTTTTCCGCCATCGATTATAATCAAATCCGGAAGCGGCAATCCCTCTTTCAGGACACGTGTATACCTCCGCCTCACAACTTCCCTCATCGATTCATAGTCATCCGGACCTTTGACTGACTTAATCTTATATTTGCGGTATTCCCTTTTTTCGGGCTTGCCGTCGATAAAAACAATCATCGCTGATACCGGATCGGTTCCCTGTATGTTGGAGTTATCGAAGGACTCAATCCGATGAGGGGTGTAGATGCCCATTTGCTTGCCTAGGTTTTCAACAGCCTTGATGGTCCGTTCCTCATCACGGTCAATTAACGAAAACTTCTCTTTCAGGGCGATACCGGCATTCTTGGACGCTAAATGGACGAGCTCCTTTTTCTTTCCGCGCTGCGGTTTTAGCACTTTCACTTCAAGCAGACCCTCTGCTAGTTCAAGGTCCACGCCCTCAGGAACCAATACTTCCTTGGGCTTAAAATGCTCATTTTTTGAGTAAAATTGGCCCAGGTATGTGAGAATATCTTCTTCAGGTTCATTGTAGATCGGGAACATCGAAACCTCTCGTTCGATCAATTTTCCCTGACGGATAAAGAAGACCTGTACACACATCCAGCCCTTGTCGACAGCATAGCCAAATACATCCCGGTCGGTAAAATCAGTCGTGGTCATCTTCTGCTTTTCCATCGTAGCCTCAATATGGACGATCTTGTCGCGAAATTCCTTGGCACGTTCAAAATCAAGTTCTTCGGCAGCCGCAGCCATTTTTACCGTTAAATCTTCCTTGATTTCTTTATATCCCCCGTTGAGGAAACGTGTAATCTCATCTGTAATCTGCTTATACTCTTCCTTGCTTACGTCCTTGACACAGGGAGCAAGGCACTGCCCCATATGATAATAAAGGCAGACACGGTCAGGCAGCGTAGAACACTTCCGGAGCGGATAAATCCTGTCCAGCAGTTTTTTCGTCTCATTCGCCGCCTGTACATTGGGATATGGCCCAAAATATTTGCCGCTGTCCTTCTTTACTTTTCTCGTAATAATCAGCTTTGGATGCCGTTCGGCAGTCAGCTTGATGAACGGATATGTTTTATCATCCTTGAGCATGATATTATATTTTGGGTCATATTTCTTGATCAGGTTGATTTCAAGAAGCAGCGCTTCCATATCGGAGGAGGTGACGATATACTCAAAATCCTCAATTTCATTAACAAGACGGAGAGTTTTTCCGTCATGCGATCCTGTAAAATAAGAACGCACCCTGTTCTTCAATACCTTCGCTTTCCCAACGTAAATGATGGTCCCCTGCCTGTCCTTCATCAAATAACACCCTGGCTGCGCAGGGAGAAGAGCAAGCTTATTCCTGATCTGTTCATTCATGCCGTTCACCTCCTGTTACGGTGTCCATTTATATAGAATAATCTTATGATAGACTGGGTCAAAAATTTTATCTGACGTAAATGTTTCTACCTTCTCGAGCTTCCCACCAGGATCAAAGCCCTGGGAACGGAAGCCGTCCACAACACTGTTCGTTAAATAAATCGTCTTACCTTTATATAACCCTTGGTCGTGAAGGAAATTCCTATAGGTAAAAATCCGTTTATGCGGAAAATCCATTTCCAGATACTGAAGCACCCTCGTTTCTTCCCAAGTATAAAGAACGAACCCCTCTGGCTGCTCCTCCAAATAATGCGCAAGCTGATAGACTGCTGGTTCGATTGCAGCCTGTTTTTGAATATAACTTGTAGAAATCATTGCCTGGGCAATGATAACGGTGACTACCAAAAAACTTGCATACACCCCTGCCTTTTTTTTAAAAAAGACGGTCAAACCAACAAACACGAGCAATAGCGCGATTGGCAGTATATGCCTCGGCTTTTCAATATTCTGGGCAAAAAGTGCCCAGACGCCATAAGCGAACAGCAGGATTGCACCCAATAAAAAGCTGCATTCCTTATAAACTTTACTTTTGGATACTGGCAAAAAAATTAATATGCCGATAACTATATATAATACCATCAAAACAGTTGTTCGTGAAAAAATTCCCCACCACAAAATGTTGGTAAACAAGAATGCTTTAGTCCTTGCCCACATGGACAGTTCATTGGATACCGAAGTGCCTCCCCACTCCTGAAAATGCCCTCCAGTAAATCCAAAAGCAAGCTCAAGGAAGTTAACGAGTCCACCTTCAGTAATGATCAGCCCTCCAACCCAGATTAACTGAAACAATCCAGCGGTGACCACATATTTGATAACACCGCCCAGGCTAATCTCCCTTTTTGCCCATTTTCTATATAAAAGATAAACAAGCCCAATTCCCATCGGAATGTAGCTTAGCCTGATCCCCAATAGAACACTGAATAAAAACAGTGGAAGCAGCATCCATTTGCCAGCTGGTCTCGACTCTGCTGCCGCGATACTCCAGAAGAACCACCAAAAGGCAGCAAGTGCAGCACCCTCTGACATTGGCTGGTTCACAATGATCAGTGGATAACTGACAGTATATATAGCAGCCGCGACAAGAAAGGCACTTACACCGGGAATATATCTTTTAGCGAGGAAATACACAGGCAAAATCGAGCTGCCGTAAACCAACACATTAAATAAAACCAATGCCTGATTTGGGGTATCTGCCAAAAAATTGATAAGCATACCACCAAAAATAAAGTATGGATACCCGGGAAAATGCGGCTGCATCGCTCGTAGGTCATACCTGTCCATTGCCAGGGTAAAGTCAACTTGGTCCCAGGAGGATACGAATGGATTAAGTGAACTCAACTGGGCGACGAAAACGTAAAGGACCGCCATTGAACTCAATCCAACCACGATTACTCTGTTCGTTTTTTCTAAATTCATCATTTTACACCAACTAACTTCCATGGAAATCATTTTTACGTATGAAAAAAGTACAAGGAAATTCCCTGTACTTTTTTGGAGAGAGGATCATAAAGCCTCGAATCTAATTGATTATTTAACTTGTGGGTTCAATACTACTTGCTTATTCTCTGCAGCATTGCTTTCAACAGCCTTCACTTTCTTAGGGCTGCGTGATGAAGTCAGCAGGTAGATCGCCGCAAAGTATCCGATATACGCAATGACTTCTTCAATCGAAGGCATCGATGAGTATCCAAACAGAGCCTTCAGGAAGATGCCCACATCACCAGAGATAAGCGGAGCAACACCAGTATCACGGAGATAATGTGCATAGTCAATCGGGTGTTCAGGCAATAGCCACGTTATATCGTAAACATGGTACATAACGCTGCCGATTATGTTCACATCCTGCATCATTGAAATTGCCTGAACAAGCAATCCAGCAGAAATCAGGATGATGAATGCACCAGTGATTTGGAAGAACGTTTTTAGCTTAACCTTCATCGTACCTTTGAAGAACATGTAAGAGACGCCAACAGCAAGCAATGTACCAGTGATTGCTCCCCATCCCTGCATGGCAGCACCGATGTTACCACCTGTGATTGCCGCAAAGAAGAAGACCGTTTCAATACCTTCCCGCAGGACGACAAGGAATGAGTGGATGACCATGCCAACAATGTTTCCTGTCGAGATGAATTTCTTCATTTTCCCTTCCATGTTGCCTTTAAGATCCTTGCTATGGCTCGCCATCCAGAATACCATCTGGGTCAAGAGTACAGTAGACACGATCATAATCCCGATTTTTAAATAAATTTCACTGCCCATTGCCGCGAAACCTGTAAATACGACCTGGAACAGGATCGCAACCCCGATACTAGCCAGAACAGCAAGTCCGGCACCCAGCCAGACATACTTTGTATATTTTGGATTACCGGTTCTCTTTAAGTATGTTGTGATGATTCCGATGATTAATAACGCTTCCAATACTTCACGAAAAGTAATCAATAATGCTTGAACTTCCATTGCTGATTCTCCCCTCTCCAAGGTGTCATCAAAATTTATTATCTACTTCTCTTAATACCAATAACGACAATCGTACCAATGACCGCGACAATCAGGATCAAAGGAATCCAGTTACGGATATTCGAACGATCTGTCCAGTCCTTTTTACCAGGGCCCTCTTCTTCTTCTGTATCTGTAAAATGGCCGACTTCCAGGTTTGGAAGATCGAATTCGTTTTGCAATGCGTTCAGGATTTCCTCTTTCTTCTCTTTAAAAATTTCTATGTCAGAAGGTTTCTTCCCGACTCCAAAAAGTCCGGGATTTCCTAGTGCTTCCAGTGCAGCATCAAAGTCGGCCTTTATTGCTTTGTCTGTTTCAGGGTTACTTGCTCCTACCTTTGGCGAAAGCGCCTGATATGTAGCATAACCTTTTGCCAGCAGCTTCTTTGATGTATCATACTCCTCAAAACTCTTTTCAATGCTTTCAAGCCTTCTTGCAACATTCAACACGAGGAGTTTTTCCATATTCTCAATAGTTGCTTCTTTATCTTCTTCTTCCAAACTTTTCATGATAACTTCCCCTGGCTCGGTTCCCATATGCATATCGATCTCTTCTTTAACCGTTTCAAACAGGGATGTTGCAGCCGAGAAGTTTGGAGGGTCCTCATCCAGTTTCAACTGCATTTCCTTATAGACTTCCGCAACTTTCTCTTCATTGGGATCACCATATGAATAAGCATTGGCAGTCATAGGAATGCCGTTAATGAGAATCAATATCAATGAAAAACAAAAAAATATGGCTTTTTTCATTTGCTGTTTCCCTCCTACAATGATAATGATAATGATTATCAATATGAATGTCAATCATATTTGACAACCGTCACTTTTTTGTCACTATTTTTACTATTTTTAGATTGGGATTGACCTGCTCCAACTATCTTTGATACGGGCCTGGACATTTCACGGTACACAGCCGGCACGACATTCGTCATATATTTCTTGAATGAAATGAACGATGTTCCAGTGGTCCTGACCCTGTATTTGATCGGCACTTCAAGCACCCTGAATCCTTTTCTGACAAGATTGAGTGTCAATACCTGAGCATAATTGTAATCATGGATGATTTCAGCATGCTGTAGCACTTTTCGTGAAAAAGCCCTCATTCCAGACTGCCCGTCAAACAACCACTTTCTCAACAATAATGTTTGCAGGAAGGTAAAAAAATAATTACCCATCCTGCGATGAAATTTCATTCCTTTGATTGTTCCCATAAACCGGGAACCCATTGTATAATCAGTTTCTCCATTTAGTATTGGCTTAACAATGTCTGGGATTTGCCATGCGGGATATTCACCATCAGCATCAATCATAACGCCGACATCAGCTCCCATGTTAAAACATTCCTCAATGCCTTTCCTTACCGCGGCTCCCAGACCGCGGTTTTTTTCAAAACTTATGATATGGTCGGCGCCCGCTTTTTTCGCTTCAGCAACCGTGGCATCCGTTGACCCATCATCAATGACCAACACTTCCACTTGATCAGCTCCGGCAAAACTGCGTGGAATGTTTTCAATTACTTCACTAATTGATTCTTCTTCGTTGAAAGCCGGTAAAAATACGATAACCTTACTCAATTTAACTCTCATCCTTCTCTGCTTTTATTGCATCCATTAAAACTTTCCCCCTGCTGCTGGATGGATATGGTGCACCCATGAGATAGGAGATTGTCGGTGCCAGTGAAACCAGACTATGTTTTTCCTGGACTTTAATCCCCCTGGCAATATGCGGACCATGCATGAAAAATGGAACAAACCGTTCTCCTTCATCCAGATGCCCGTGCCCGCCGATGCCATCAGCTTGTCCGTGGTCAGCACAGACAACAAGTGTGGTGTTCTCCATTTTCCCTTCAGCTTCAAGCCAGTGTACAAACTCTTTAATCAAGGCGTCTGCTTCTTCAATTTTTTCAATATAATCATCATAGAGGACACCGCGGCTATGACCAACCTGGTCCGTACCGATCATCTGGACGATGAATAAATCTGGATCCTGTTCGTCAATGATCTTTCTTGCCCTCGCAAGCATATTTGTGTCTGCCTTGTCCTTATGCATGACAGCGGTAACTGTCTCGACATCACTGCCCATCGCATCAACGAGATGTGCTATGCCAAGGAGTCTCCCTCTTTTGCCCACTTTGCGAAGCGAGTCAAAAATTGTTTCTGTATTGACCCCAAGCTTATACACCATATTTGATTTAATGCCATGCTCAAACGGATAGGTTCCGGTGAACATGGAACTAAAACAAACCACGGTCCTTGCAGGGTAAACTGTTTCCATATTCAAATATTCTGTACCATTTTCTTTTAACTGATCAAGAAATGGCGTATTTGCCTCATAAAAGCGTTCTTTGCGCATTCCATCGATGACGATGACAATGACCTTATCTGACAGGCAATTGTCAGGTACTTTTGGCCCCTCATCCTTCGTATAGCCCTCATACGCTTTTGGCTTCCAGTCAAACAAATACTTGTGGAGAATGAACGCAAAAAGCAGTACAAAACCATAAAACAGGACAATATCAAGCAATGGCACACTTGCGCCACCTGCTAATGCAGTGAATGACAGTTCCCAAACAGAGAGCAGGAGAAATACTTTTGGAAGCTGCTCCTGGGCATTGCCGCTGGTAGAGTCACTATTCTTCAAAACAAGCTTCCAAAATCTCGTGAAGTTAAGCCATGAAGTACCAATCCTGAGGTGATAATAAAACGTGCCCCAGAAAAACACTGTAAAGAAAAAGTATAATCCAGCAGCGAAAAGCAGCAGGTTTATATTAAGTTCAGGCCAAGCGATAATAAAAACGACAAGTGGAATCCACAGATAGTTTCTTAAAAAAAGTGGAAAATCATAAACAAAATACATGATGAATAACGGTAGCACAGTCAAGAGCGCGAGTAAAAACTCTGTGATCCCAGCTGTATTGCCCAAATCTCCGAGATGAAATAATACCATTGTGCCAACTGTAAAAATTGGCGTGAAAGGCTTCCCTTCATTAAGTAAATTCCAGCTTCGGGCCGCGAATTTTTCAAACTTTGAAGCACTTTTCATGATTCGGTGCCCCTTTCTCTAGTCCATTTTTTCAATAAATCCGTCGGCACAGGATAAGCAACCAAGGCAATCCCTCCAACGATGAATGAAAATAAATATTTCAGTCCATGGGTAATCAGCGCAGCTGTATACGCATTTTCTGCGGCTATCCCATTGGCTCCCAATGCGAAAACCATAATGGCCTCATAGCTGGCAATTCCTCCAGGTGTAATTTGAAAAATCTGCCCCGCAACCGTGATACTGTTTACCCAGATAGCCTGTACGAAACTGATTATGCCACCACCATTTAATACAACCCCATAAATCACTGCAGCTTCCAGCATCCAGCTAATTAAGGTCAACCCAATGATCCAGATTCCCCGCCAACCAGAGAAGGCAGTTTTCATTATAGATATTTGTCTGTCAAAAAAAGCCCGGAATTTAAAGTAAAGAATGATAGTGAATACGAATCCTATTACTCCAATCCATAAAAGTACCTCGCCCTTCAGGGGCAGTTCAAGAAAAGCGAGACCAGCCGATGCCATAGCAAAGAGGATTGCCGTATCCATCACCCGCAGGATAACCACCGAATTAAATGCTTCATGCCCAGTAATACCAGGCTCCCTTGCTTTCATCACACCGATCCGCGCAAAATCTCCTGCTTTGACAGGCAGAAGGTGGTTCAGCAACAAGCTGTAAAACAGGCCGTACATGCAGGTTGAAAGGCGTACTCTATGGTTCAAATAAAGCTTCCAGGCAAATCCTCTTGCCGTAAAAGCGAGGAAATAACTGCTAAAAATAAACAATAGCACACCAGGTTTCGTTAGGATGACTTTTATTTCAGCGAGGATCCTGCCTGCATCAAGATATAAAAACGTCATGATCAGAAATGCCGAGATCAGCAGGATGGCGGTTAGTTTCTTAAAGGAAGTCTTCATACTGCTCAGCCCATGCCACAGTTTCTGCAATTCCTTTTCTAAAGTCCGTCTCTGGTTCATAGCCAAGCAATTCACGTGCCAGGGATATATCTGCCCATGTCCTATCCACGTCTCCGGCACGATTTTCTTCACGCCTTAGCTTCATATCAGGATAGTAAAGCTTGAGCTCGTCCAATAGCTGATCCATCGATACCGGCCTGCCAGACCCGATATTGATAATTGCGCTTTGCTGCAAATTTTGCAGTGCAAGGCCAATGCCATTCACAATGTCACTCACATATGTATAATCACGAGTACCACCCTGGCCAAAAACCGTAATCTCTTCCCTGTTCTTCAATTTCTTTATGAAATTGGCGATCGCCATATCAGGTCTTCCCCATGGACCGTATACGGTAAAGAATCTGAGGATTTTAACATCCATTCCATAAAGGTGGCCATACACATGGCAAAAGGATTCAGCAGCGTATTTTGAGGCCGCGTATGGAGAAATAGTTTTGCCAGAAGCCATCTCCTCCTTAAATGGTGTATTTTTCATCATTCCATAAACCGATGATGAAGAAGCAAAAATGACCTGCTTCACACCTGCCTGCCCCGCTCCTTCAAGTACGTTAACGGTTGCCTTTACATCATAATCTATGTATTCGAGAGGACGAAGGATTGAGTATGCCACACCGGGCAATGCAGCGAGGTGCACAATCGCATCCGGGGAGATTTTTTTGATAATGCTTATGGTATCATCGCGGTTGAGAAGATCCGTTGGATAGAATTGATAATCCCCTGCTTCTTTAATTACATCAAGATGCTGCCTTTTTCTCTCAACAGAATAATAGGGATGCAAATTATCGATGATCGCCACCTCATGCTGCTCCTTGAGCATTTTGAGTGCAAAATGGCTTCCGATAAAACCCGCTCCCCCGGTGATCAATATTTTCACGATTACACCTCTTTCTTTCCACAAGCCATTTTACCATAGTATTTCAAATTTTAAGCGAAAATAGAGCCGCATCGCTGCGGCTCTATTTTTATTAAAGCAAACCATTAATTGCAGTAATTACAGCTTCGCCTTTGGCTTTTGCTTCTTCCGTGTTGTTTTCCGCTATTGCATTATACCAAGCCTCAGCATCAGCAAAGACTGATTGTGTTTTTTCTTCACCCATCTTTTCAGTCATTTGTCCTTGAAGCATTTTCAGGAACATATTGCCTTCCATCGCACTTACTTTTGCTTCAACTTCATTGCCTTCAGCAAGCAAGTTTGGAGCTTTTTCGTAGTATCCCTTAATTTTACCCGCGACAGCTTTTGCGAACAAAGCGTTTGTTTCTGCTGATTTGATTGTTGTAGGGTCAGTAGTGTTCAAAGTGAATAATTTATCTAATTGTGCTGCAGCTGCTTCATCTCCACCGCCAAGTGAACCTTTGATTGCTTGATAGAAGCCCCATGCCTCAGCCTGCATGATTGATAGTTCTTTTGAATCTTTTCCTTCTTTAGCTCCTGCTTCGATTTTCTCAGCATATGATTTTGCTGCAAGGTAGTAGCTTCTGTAGATAGACTTATCAGTTACTTGAAGGTAAACCTGGAAATCTTCAGCATTACCAGCATTAAGGGCTTCTTCCTGTGCTGATAATCCAGAGTTGATGTTCTCGACAAGGCTTGCATCTCCGCTTAGCTCGTAGTACTTATCACGCTTTTCAGCTGTTGGAATGAAAACCTTTTCTGCCAGGTGCTTGATTTGTGCGAATGCCAGATTTGCCTCATCCTTCTTATCTTCATTTAGTGCCGCAACAGCTTCCTTTTGAAGTGCCTTTTGGTTCTGATAGAAATAGGATTGAGTTGTCTTATCTGTCAATTGAACAGCGATAATTGGTTCCATTTCTCCACTTTTTCCAGCAGTAAGTGCAGCCTGGATCGCCTGGTCGAATTCTGGATTAAGTTCGGCTATATCCTTTTGAAGACCTGCTTCATATTTTTGTTGGACAGTATCCCAATTAACTTCCTGGCCTTCTTTTGCTTTTACGAGTTCAGACATCATATCAGCATAAGCATCAGCTTGTTTTGCTGCGTCTGTATCTTCTACATTGACTTCCTTGGTTTCTTCAGTATTTTCCTTTGTTTCTTCAGTATTTCCTTCTGTTTCAGCCTGTTTGTTCTCTTCAGGCTTCTCTGCAGTTTCGTCTCCTCCGCAAGCTGCCAATACTGTGCTTGCCATTAAAAAACTTGCAAAGATTGCTTTCAGATGCTTCTTCTTGTTCATGTTTGAAATCCCCCTATGTAATATGATCCATCTTATAAATGATAATGATTTTCATTCACAATTGTTATTATAGGCGAGAATGATTATCACTGTCAACGGACTTTGTGCGAAAACTTTGACAAACTTGTGAAAAGTATTTTTTTCAATAAAAACTGCATTCAATTTCAAACTGAAATAGTGATGGGAAAATCATTTCGGTGCATTCAGAACACTAATCATTCATCGTAATCGTATTGGTAAATCATTTGGCACATTATCAACTTGCAGGCGAACAGGCAGTGTTATTGTGGTCTTAATACAGTTTTTCATGCAATTACGGATATATCCCGCAAAAAAAATCCCGCCTTCTCTGAAGGCGGGATTTTTACAATTATGCTTAGATATGCTGTTCCAGGCGTCCTGCAAGTGCTTCTTTGGGTTGGAAACCGACTACTTTGTCAACAGGTTGACCATCTTTAAGTACAAGTAGTGTCGGGATGCTCATGATGCCGTATTGTGCAGCAGTTTGCTGATTGTCGTCAACATCAAGCTTCACGATTTTCACTTTGTCGCCCATTTCTGAATCTAGTTCTTCAAGCACAGGAGCGATCATCTTACAAGGTCCGCACCAAGGTGCCCAAAAGTCAACAAGCACTAGGCCTGATCCTGTTTCGTTAGCAAAAGTTGCGTCAGTAGCATGTGTAATAGCCATTTAAATGCCTCCTAAAAAAATCTGAATACTAACGTCAGTATATCATCGTTTACCAATTGATGCTATTTATCTGCTCTTGTTGTAATTCACCCTTTTTGCATGTGGATATTCCATGTACAGACAAAAAAACAGACGAGAGTTTCGTCTGTTTTTTTAAAATTCAAGTATATAATTAAGCGTTGACTTTAAGCTTTTTGAATTCTTCAGTAAGCATTGGAATTACTTCGAATAAATCGCCAACAATACCGTAGTCTGCGACTTTAAAGATATTTGCTTCTGAATCTTTGTTAATCGCTACAATGACCTTGGAGTTGGACATACCGGCAAGGTGCTGAATTGCTCCGGAAATACCGGCAGCGATATATAAGTCTGGAGTTACGACTTTACCTGTCTGGCCGATTTGCAATGAGTAGTCACAGTAGTCAGCGTCACATGCGCCACGTGAAGCTCCTACAGCTCCGCCTAGAACATCAGCAAGTTCCTTAAGCGGCTCAAATCCTTCTTCACTCTTTACACCGCGTCCGCCTGCTACAACGACTTTGGCTTCAGAAAGGTCTACACCTTCAGTTGCCTTACGGACAACATCCTTGATGATTGTTCTCAGGTCTTTGATTTCTGCAGAAACAGTTGAAACCTCTCCAGATTTACCTGCATCCTTTTCTAGTGGAGCGATGTTGTTTGGACGGATTGTCGCAAACACTAGTCCATCAGTAACAATCTTCTTTTCGAAGGCTTTACCAGAATAGATTGGACGAGTGAAAACAAGATTACCACCTGCTTCCTCAACCGCTACAGCATCAGAAATCAGGCCTGAACCTAATTTGCTTGCGATTTTAGGAGCAAGGTCTTTTCCAAGTGATGTATGTCCAAAAATGATACCTTCTGGATTTTCCTGTTCAATAACAGCCATCAAAGCTTGTGAATACCCATCTGGTGTATATTGTGAAAGCTTGGCATCTTCTACTGCTACAACTTTGTCAGCACCATACTGGTATAGGTCGTTTCCTAATGAATTTACAGACTCTCCGATCAATACTCCTACTACTTCTCCGCCCTCAGCAACTGTTTTTGCAGCTGCAATCGCTTCGAAAGAAACGTTTCTAAGTTGTCCGTCACGTGCTTCTCCCAATACTAATACTTTTCTCGCCATTTGATTTACCTCCTGCGTATTTATTCTTCCTATATGTCTTAAACGACTTTTGCTTCAGTATGAAGCAGGTTGACAAGTTCCTTAACCTGATCGGCAAGTTCGCCTTGAAGGACTTTTCCTGCCTCTTTTTGCGGAGGAAGATAAATTTCAATTGTCTTTGTCTTAGCTTCTACATCGTCCTCATCCAGATCAAGATCATCAAGTTCAAGCTCATCAAGAGGCTTTTTCTTTGCTTTCATGATTCCTGGAAGAGATGGATAGCGAGGCTCATTCAGACCTTGCTGTGCAGTTACAAGAACAGGAAGGCTTGTCTCAATGACTTCTGAATCCCCTTCTACGTCTCTAGTAATAGTAGCAGTCGTTCCATTGATTTCCAGTTTAGTAATCGTTGTTACATAAGGCATTCCAAGCTGTTCGGCAACGCGAGGTCCTACCTGGCCTGACCCGCCATCGATTGCGACATTTCCGCCGAGGATGAGGTCAGCTTCCTTATCCTTAAGGTATTCAGCAAGGATTTTCGCAGTTGTGAACTGGTCGCCGTCTTCAACGTCATCCTCGATATTGATCAATACAGCTTTGTCTGCTCCCATAGCCAAAGCAGTGCGCAGTTGCTTCTCTGTTTCTTCATTGCCAACAGAAACAACAGTAACTTCGCCGCCTTGAGCGTCCCTCACCTGGATTGCTTCCTCAATCGCATATTCATCATAAGGATTGATGATGAATTCAGCGCCATCTTCATTGATCTTGCCGTTTGCAATCGTGATTTTTTCTTCTGTATCGAATGTCCTTTTCATTAGAACGTAGATATTCATTTGTTCCCCTCCTAAGTATTCAAACATTTTAGCTGTTCTAAAGATTAGAAATATTTATGATAAAAAAATTTGATGCTAAAAGATTTGCTTATCTGCCTTTAAAATCCGGTGACCTTTTTTCCAGGAATGCCTTGATTCCCTCCTGCCCATCCTCTGACAGGAAGACATCGCCGAAAAACTTGGCTTCTTCCTTAACTCCTTTGTAGAAGGATTCGTGCTTGGAATAGTTCAAGAGTTTAATAGCAGCACCAATGGAAACTGGACTTTTTTTCGCAATTTTTCCAGCAATCTTGTATGCGTTTTCAAGCAACTGCTCTTCAGGATAAGCGTGGTTGGCCAATCCATATTGGACTGCTTCCACACCTGTGATTGGGTCGCTCGTAAACAGCATCTCTGCCGCTCTTGCAACGCCCACAAAACGCGGAAGACGCTGGCTGCCTGCAAATCCTGGAATCAGCCCAAGCTGCAGCTCTGGCAATCCCAATTTAGCATTTTCAGCTACAAGGCGGAAGTGGCACGCCATCGCAAGTTCAAGTCCTCCGCCCAATGCCGCGCCATGGATGGCAGCGATAATAGGCTTTGGAAAATGCTCCATGCGTTCGAACAAGTCCTGACCGTACTCAGCAAGCTGAGCAAAATCTTCGCCTGTTTTGATCGTAGTGAATTCCTTGATATCTGCTCCTGCTGAGAAGAATCTACCTTCACCATGAATTAAAACAACCCTGATTTCTTCATTCCCTTCGATTTCATCCAATACTCCTGAAATCTCTTTCAGCAGCCCGGATGCAAGGGCATTTGCCGGCGGACGGGCAATCGTGATTGTTGCGATCCTGTCCTCCGAAGACCATTTGAGATACTCCACATTTTCCCCTCCTTTTACTTGAAGGCATATTTCGCATTCAAATATAACATCTTTTAGCGAAATCCGCCTTTTAAGCGCCTTTTCCTATATCCAGGCAGATCAAGTAGCCAGAATACTGGAGAGGCCAGATTAAAGGACCGGTTTGGCACCATGGTACCCGCAGCCGTTGATCAGCAGCTGGTGTACCGCTTTAGCCAGGTCAGTAAGATTGTATTTCTGTTCATTCATGACCCATGAAGTCGCAGTTTCATCTACTGTACCAAAAATCATCTGCCTTGCAAGACGCAAATCCAGGGAGCTTGAAAACTCTCCATTCTCTATGCCTTCCAAAATGATTTTGTCGATCAGCATTAAGTAGCCCTTAAGCACCTCGTTGATTTTATGCCGGAGATCCTTATTTGACTGCCTTAGCTCCAGCTGGGTTACAATTGCAAGATGCCGGTCATCTGAAAGAATCTTGAAATGCGTTTCGACCAACATATATAATTTCTCTGTTGCTGTTTGTTTTCCTGCAATTTTTTCTTCAATACTTCCGACGAAGTAACCCATTTTCTCCTGGAACAGAGAAATCAGTATGTCTTCCTTATTCTTGAAATACAAATAAATGGTCCCATCAGCCACTCCAGCCTGCTTTGCTATTTTAGACACCTGCGCCTGGTGGTAGCCGTTTTCTGCGATAATGACCACTGCTGCGTCAATTATTTGCATATATTTCGGCTTGTTTTTCTTCATTTCTTTCACTCCCGCTCCAGGAAAAGCACAAGCATTAAATGCTACAGTGGCACACTCCCGTTTACGAATTTTTGTCTGCAATACTTTCCAATGAATGAATCGTCATTCATATTTTTATAATAGTATTCACTCACATTTCTGTCAAGGAAATGTGTTTCATTTGGACAACCCTTCTTTATCAAAAAGAAAGAGCCGATATTGGGAGCCGGCTTTTAAAATTAAGCTCTCTTCTGCTTGTCTTCCTGATTCTTTGCTTTTTCTTCATCAACTAATGCTCTTCTGAGAATTTTACCTACCGCGGTTTTAGGAAGTTCTTTCCTGAATTCAAATAATCTCGGCACCTTATATGCAGCAAGATGTTTGCGGCAATATTCATTCAGTTCTTCTTCTGTCGCTTGTGCACCCTCTTTAAGAACAATATAGACTTTTACCGTTTCACCTCGATACGGATCTGGGATTCCTGCTGCCACTACTTCCTGAACAGCTGGATGCTCATAAAGAACTTCTTCTATTTCACGCGGATAAATATTAAATCCTCCGGCAATGATCATGTCTTTCTTCCGGTCGACAATATAGAAATATCCTTCCTCGTCCATATATCCAAGGTCTCCAGTGAGCAGCCATCCATCTTTTAACGTTTGCTCTGTTTCTTCGGGCCTGTTCCAATATCCCTTCATTACCTGTGGCCCTTTGACTGCTATTTCTCCAACTTCTCCAGGAGGCAGCGGTTCACCGTTTTCCATTGATAGGACAACAGAATCAGTATCTGGCCAAGGTACACCAATGCTCCCTTTCACACGTTTTTTATCCCAAAGGAAATTCGCATGAGTGACTGGAGATGATTCAGTTAGACCATACCCTTCAACAAGCTTCCCTCCAGTGATTTGTTCGAATTTCTCCTGTACCTCGACCGGCAGTGGAGCTGAACCGCTAATACAGGAATCAATTGACGATAAATCATATTTTTTCAGGTCGGGATGATTCAGCAGACCGATATAGATGGTAGGTGCTCCCGGAAACAGTGTAGGCTTCTGCTTTTGAATTGTCTTTAATGTAGTTTCAGGGTCGAACTTCGGCAATAGGACCATTTTCGACCCTTGCATCACCGATAGAATCAGGACGGCAGTCATACCGTACACATGGAAAAACGGCAGGATTCCCAGGACTGTTTCTTCGCCCTCTTTGCATTTATACAGCCAGGCATTGCTCATCGCCGCATTCGCAATCAGGTTCTTATGAGTCAGCATAACCCCTTTCGGAAACCCTGTTGTTCCGCCAGTATATTGTAATAAAGCCAAGTCTTCTTCAAAATCATAATCGTATTCTTTAATTTTACCGGCAGGCTGTTTCATAATTTCAGTGAAAAGATGATTCTGTCCTTCATGCTTCACATTTACGATGATGCCATACTGTTTTTTCTGGATGAATGGATAGACAAGATTTTTAGGGAAAGGAAGATAGTCCTTGATAGCGGTTACAATTACATTCTCTAAATCCGTGTTTGCAATGACCTTGGAGACCCTTGGGAATAAAATGTCGAGCGTGATGATTGCCTTCGCACCAGAGTCCTTCATCTGGTATTCTAGCTCCCGTTCCATATACAGAGGGTTAGTTTGGACGACAATTCCCCCCGCCATCAGGATTGCATAGTAACTGATGATAGACTGAGGAGTGTTCGGCAGCATGATCGCAACCCTGTCCCCTTTCTCAATTCCCAGGTCTTGCAAATAGGCAGCCAGTTTTTTCGCATAGTTGTAGACTTGCTTATACGTCAGCTCTTTCCCCATAAAGTGGATTCCCACCTTATCAGGATATTTCTCAGCAGTCTGCTTCAAATAGTCCTGCACCGTTGCTTGTTGAAGATCCAAATGAGCAGGAATTTCCGGAGGGTATTGCGACAGCCATGGCTTTTCTACTTCCATCTTGTTGCCTCCTTATTTAAAATTTTTTGAAAATTCTATCTCTCATTATAATATAATGGTCTTTTTATGACAATTAGAATAGTTTTTTGGAGGTTTATAGGGACAAACTCCCATGTGTATTACCTGAGTCTAATCCTTTCTGTCTTTTTAATGACATGGCTCTGTTAATCACAGCTGTTGATTTCCGTTCCAGGCGCTTCGCTTTGCGCGGGGAAGAATTATGAAAAAGCCCAACTTCCGACTTTTTCAAACACCAAATTCTTCCTTGCAGTCCGGGAGCCTCCTCGGCGCTACAAGCGCCTACGGGGTCTCCCATGACTTGCTGATCCCTCAGGACATTGATTGGCTTCCTCGAATCTGCCCACGCACGATGGAAATGCGATAGCATTTTCGGAGGAGCCTTCGCGCCTTCCACTACAATCAACAGGATGTAAAAATAACATTTGGCTTAAAAAAGCAAAAAAAACCGCCAATAAGACGGTTTTTCTAATTCCTATACAAAAAACATCATATAGATAATGCCGACTAACAGAAATATTCCGCATAGAATCAGCAATATTTTAGCCAGTTTTTCCACTCTTTTAGATCCCCCTGTTAAATTCCTGCTCCGATGATATAAGACAGGCCGATAGAAATGACCATGGATATCAGGCCTACTGCGCGGTTGTCGTTTTCTATTTCTTTATCAATATTGAACTTGGGTGTCAGGAATTCAAAAATAAAGTATCCAATCAAAAGCAAGACGAAACCGAAAATTCCCCAGCTGATCATCGTGAGCAGTGAATCATGCTGATTGATGGAATAGCGGAATATATTGGCTACACCGAAGATTTTCCCGCCGGTGGCCATCGCAACGGAAATATTCCCTTTTTTGATTTCTTCCCAGTTGCGGTATTTTGTCACTAGTTCAAAAACAGCAAGAAATACGACGATGCAGAGAATCGATACACTATAATAACCAGCTGTAACTATATATTCATTTTCCCAAAAATGATCCATATCCATTCTCCCTGAAAAGATTTTACCCCACTGCCTATTATAAAGTGTTGTGACGGGGATTTGCATTATTTTGCATGCGTTACTACTTGAATTCTACTACAGTCACGCCTGTTCCGCCTTCACCTGCATCTCCGAATCTTATTTTCTTGACTGACCGGTGGTTGCGGAGGTATTCCTGGACTCCCTGCCTCAATGCCCCGGTTCCTTTTCCGTGAATGATATTGACTCTTGGGTAGCCGGCAAGCAAGGCATCATCGATATATTTTTCTACTCTCATGAGTGCATCTTCATAACGCTCTCCCCTGAGGTCAAGCTCCAGTCCAACGTGGAAGTCCTTGCCTTTCACTATGGCTAATGGTTTTGTTTCTACCGGCTTAGGAGAGTTAATATATTCCATATCTGTTTCTTTCACTTTCATCTTGAGAATGCCAATCTGTACTTGCCATTCTTTAGCATTAACCCGTTCAACAAGATGTCCTTTTTGATCAAAGGTCAGAACCTTGACCTCATCCCCTGGCTTGAACTCATGTTTCGCAGGGTTCGCTTTGCCTCCGCCTTTTTTCACCTGGTTGAGCTCAGGTGTCGCCTCGCTCAGGCGCCTTTTGGCGTCGATCAATTCATGCTCTTTGATCTCGGCACCTTTATCAAGGCGCATCTTCCGAAGGTCACGGATGATTTCTTCCGCTTCTTCTTTTGCTTTTTCCAAGATTGAAGCAGCTTTTCCTTTTGCCTTTTCGGCCAGTTCTTCTTTTTTCTGATAATACTCTGCCATCTGCTTTTGCAAATCCTTATGCAGGTGTTCTGCATCTTTCATCAGCTGGTGTGCTTCTTCACGGTCTCTCTCCGCTTGTTTACGGCTGGACTCAAGGGAAGCAATCATGTTTTCGACCTCATTGCTGTCCGCGCTGATATAGGATCTCGCTGTAGTAATGACAGATTCTTTCAATCCTAACCTCTTGGAAATTTCAAAGGCATTGCTTCGACCTGGTACGCCAATCAATAGTTTGTAAGTCGGGCTCAATGTTTCCACGTCGAATTCTACGCTGGCATTGGTGACGCCTTCCCGATTGTATCCATAGGCCTTTAGCTCTGGATAGTGGGTTGTCGCGATCACTCTTGCACCAAGCTGATACACTTCGTCCAGTATTGAGATTGCCAGTGCTGCTCCTTCCTGAGGATCAGTGCCGGCACCAAGCTCATCAAATAGCACAAGGCTATTGTGGTCAACCTTTTCAAGGATTTCCACGATATTGACCATATGGGATGAAAAAGTACTCAAACTTTGCTCGATCGACTGTTCGTCACCAATGTCGGCATAAACTGACCCAAAAACAGCCACTTCTGATCCGTCAAGTGCGGGAATCTGCAATCCTGCCTGGGCCATAAGCGTACAAAGTCCGACTGTCTTCAAAGTAACGGTTTTACCCCCGGTATTCGGCCCCGTGATGACAATCGTCGTATAATCACTCCCTAAAGTGACACTGTTAGGAACAACTTCATCCATCGCGATCAGTGGATGTCTTGCCTCGAAAAGATTGATCCGGCCCTCATCATTGACGATTGGCTTTGAGCCCTTGATTTTGCTACCATATCGCGCCTTCGCAAACATGAAATCAAGCTCTCCCATAATGCTGACGATTTGCAATAGCTCATCATGATGGTCGGCGGTAAGTGCTGAAAGCTCTGAAAGGATTCTTTCGATTTCCTGCTGCTCTTTTACCCGGATGCTCTGAAGTTCATTATTCAACTGGACAACAGATTGCGGCTCAATGAACAGAGTCTGCCCAGAAGAACTTTGATCATGGATGATCCCGCCATAATGCGAGCGATATTCCTGTTTTACAGGAATGACAAATCGATCGTTCCTGATGGTGATAATGGCATCAGAGAGCATTTTTGACGCGTTGGATGAGCGAATCATGCTTTCCAATTTTTCACGTACTCTTGCTTCTCGCGTGCGCATTTGCTGTCGAAGTGACCTTAGTGCTTCACTTGCACTATCAAGAACCTCGCCGCCTTCATCGATCGCGTTTCTGATCGATTCTTCCAAATTCGCAAGGACGATGATTCCCTCTGTATAGCTCAGTAAGATAGGAACCTCGGTAACTTCCTGCAAATCATCGACAAATCGCTTCATTTGTCTGCTGGCATGAACAGTGCTTGCCACCTGTACCAGTTCACTTGGACTGAGCATGCCTCCGATTTGCGCCCTTTTTACATGCGGCCTTATATCATGAATACCGCCTAATGGTACATTTCCTTTAAGTCTTAGAACCTTGGCTGCTTCATCTGTCTCTTCCTGTAAACGGGATACTTCCGAAAAATCAACGGAAGGCATCAACGCAATTGCTTTTTCCCGTCCTAATGAAGATGATGCGTGTTCAATCAACTGGTTCCTGATTTTATCAAATTCAAGTGTTTTCAAAACTCGCTGCTGCACAAAAATTTCCTCCTTCTTCTTTAGCGAAGGTTATTAGAAAAGCGTAAGCGCCTTGGTCAGCCCCGACAAGCGCTGGAGGGCCGACCAGTGAAATCGTTCTTTGACTTCATTGGGAGGACCGAAGCGACTCGAGGGGCTAGGCGCTGGAGCTAGACATTTCTCCAAGAGAATTCTTTATCATCTTTTTTTATAAAGACGTTTTTTAATTACGGCCATGCAGGAAATCTAGCAATCCGTTCAAATCCATTGCATTGAGGACTGATGATTCCTTAATCCAGCCTTTTCTGGCGGCTGTTACGCCTATATCCATATGCTCTAGCGTATCCACTTTATGCGCGTCTGTATTGATGACAAGCTTGACACCTTCATCCTGAGCTTTCCTTAAATATTCTGATGCCAGATCAAGTCTGTTCGGATTCGCATTCAACTCAAGTGCTGTATTCGTTTCTTTTGCCAGCTTGATCAGCATATCGATATCAACTGAATATCCCTCACGACGGCCGATCAGCCTGCCAGTTGGATGCGCAATGATATCAACATGAGCATTTACCAGAGCAGTCTTCAAACGATTCATGATTTTTTCGGTTGGCTGGGAGAAAGAAGAATGGATCGATGCAATGACCAAGTCGAGGTCTGCTAGCAAATCATCTTCAAAATCCAATGTACCATCCGGTAAAATATCCATTTCAATTCCTGTCAAAATCGTGAAATCATCAAACTTCTTGTTCAGTTCCTTCACTTCTTCAATTTGCTTCCGCAGGCGTTCCGGCGTCAGACCGTTCGCTACCTTTAAATACTGGGAATGGTCTGTGATCGCCATGTATTTATAGCCTCTCGCGATACATTCCCTTGCCATTTCCTCGATTGAATGGCCGCCATCGCTCCACGTTGAATGCATATGAAGATCACCTTTAATGGCTTCGAGAGTGATGAGTTTCAAGTCTTCTTTATATAATTCGACTTCAGAGCCGTCTTCCCTTAACTCAGGCGGAATGAAAGGAAGGCCGAAATACTGATAAAATTCTTCTTCCGATTTGAATGTGGTGACTTCACCTGTTTCTACATTCTCAACACCGTACTCGCTGATCTTTTCTCCTTTTTCCTTCGCAAGCTGCCGCATTCTTACATTATGGTCTTTTGAACCAGTGAAGTGATGGAGCGCAGTTGCGAATTCCTCAGGATCGACAAGGCGGAAGTCCACGTTCACATCATAATCGAGACCAAGTGTGACAGAAACCTTCGTATCCCCCGCTGCAATAATTTCTTTTATGTTCGGCAGTTTGATCAGCCCGTCCTTCACAGCCGACGGATTTTTTGAAGCAATGATAAAATCCAGATCCTTGATCGTCTCTCTCATCCTGCGCAAGCTTCCTGCTTTAGAAAATTGTTCGATTTCCTCTATTTTTTGAAGATATGATTCAATTAATTCTGCAACCGGGAGCATGTATGCAAGCGGCAGTCTATCCGGCCTTGTGCCGAAGTTATCAATTGCCGCAAGAATCTTTTCTTCGCTCTTTTTGCCAAAGCCTGCAAGGTCACGAATTTTCCCTGACTTCGCAGCCTCCTCCAGGTCGTGGATACTTTCTACTCCCAGCTCCTTGTATAGCTTGGCAATCTTTTTCCCGCCCATTCCCGGCAGCTGCAAGAGTGGGATCAGCCCGCTCGGTACTTCTTCCTGCAATTCCTTCAGCTCAGTTGATTGCCCTGTCTCCATGAATTCCTGGATGACTCCGGCTGTTCCTTTGCCGATTCCTTTGAGTTCAGTCAACTCGCCCATTTCTGACATGCTGCGCTCATCTCCCTCAAGAGCCATTGCAGCCTTTCGGAACGCAGAGACCTTGAATGGATTTTCACCTTTTAATTCCATATATATAGCAATCGTTTCAAGTAATTGTACGATATCTTTTTTATTAACAGACATGATGTCCACCTGCCTTTAAAATTCTCGACCGGATTAGCCGGACGTAGTCATTGTCTTCTATTTTATAGAAAACAAGCCCAGCTGTGAAATTAAATGAAAAAATAATATGATGATGAGTTATAAACAGCCTGACTAAGTGCAGTGTTTATAGTATTGGGTGTTGCTGCTTTTCCATCCTTACACTCGATAGAATCATGAGAAATCGTTAAAAAAGAAAAAACTTCTCCGCAACAGAGAAGTTATGCAGCCATGTATTCAATCCAAAGTTGTTTAATTTGCTGGGAAAATACTGGGGTATTTTTTATGATGTTTTCGGCTAGAATTGAATCGTTCAGTGGTCCCTGGATCGCCTGGATTGGCAGTAAAGCAGCAATGTAGAGAACAATAAATAAAAGCAGGTAAACTTCAACAAAGCCAAGGAACCCTCCTGCCCAAACGTTCAACTGCTTCAGGATTGGAAGGTGAGCCACAAAATCGAGCATCGAACCGATGATTTGAAGCAGGATTTTCACTGCGAAGAAGATGGCTGCAAATGCAATCGCCCGATAATATGCATCTTCTAAATTGGCATTCTCAAATAGAAGATTCAACGTCGCATTGCTGCCCAGATTCGGATATGGAATCCACAGAGTCAGCTTTGGCGCCAACTGGTCATAATATATGTACGCAACGATGAAGGCTGCGATGAATCCAGCCAAATGGATGGTTTGCAGGATGAACCCCCTCTTCAATCCTACAATGAAGCCAATAAGCAAAATAGCTAATACAGCAAGATCAAGCATGCATTTTTCAGTCCTTTAACCTTTTAATTTCCGCTTCGAGCGATTCAACACGATCTTTCATTTTTATGTAATCATTAACCGCATTCACAGCAGTTAATACAGCTAATTTACTAGTATCAAGTGAAGGATTCGCTGAGCCGATCTCACGCATTTTATCGTCTACCATCGAGGCAATGAGCCGGATATGGCTGGTGCTTTCTGTGCCGACGATCGTATATTGCTGTCCGTATATATCGACAGTCGACTTATTTTTTTTTGTGTCTGACAACATTTATGCCCCCATTCATAAGAATCCTATTTTATACTATAACATGAACGTAAAAGGCTGGGAAGTATTTGCCTGTCAGATCTGTATGATTTTTGGAAGAATATGTCTAACCATGAAAATGTAAAACAGGGAGTGTAGAGCAATGGGAAATAGTGTCCTTCAGAAAAGTCCGGAAGAAGTCAAAAAGATGAAAGAGTATTATAGTAAGTTTCTTATTGATAAGCTTCCGCCTGGCAGCGTTTTTGCCGCCAAAACACCTTCCTGTGCAATCACTGCTTATAAATCAGGAAAAGTATTGTTCCAGGGAAAAGATGGGGAGACCGAGGCAGCCAGGTGGGGAACGGCACTGATGCCTTCTGCAAAAAAAGCGGCTGCACCAACTCCCGGCTCCCATCTGCCAAAGAATATTGGCGAGATTTCCATCATCGGTTCTGATGAAGTGGGAACTGGCGACTATTTCGGCCCGATCACCGTCGTCGCAGCCTATGTCAGGCGGCAGGATATACCCGTATTGAAGGAGCTCGGTGTCCAGGATTCAAAGAATCTCAAGGATGATAAAATCATCGAAATCGCCAAGCAGCTCGTAACCTTTTTGCCGCACAGCCTGCTGACACTGCATAATGAAAAGTACAACCAAATGCAAATGAAAGGCATGTCGCAGGGCAAGATGAAAGCTCTGCTGCATAACCAGGCGATCCACCATGTTCTTGAAAAAATCGCCCCTGAAAAGCCTGAGGCTATTTTGATCGATGAATTTGCAAAAGAGCAGATTTATTACGCCCATTTAAAAGGTCAAAAGAAGATTATCAGGGAAAACGTTCTGTTCAGTACAAAAGCAGAAGGAATTCACCTGGGAGTGGCTGCAGCGTCGATGATCGCCCGCTACGCCTTTGTCCGCCATTTCGAGAACCTCAGCAAACGCGCAGGATTTACGATACCTAAGGGTGCTGGCGCCGCTGTTGATAAAGCGGCTGCAAGGTTGATCCTTGATAAAGGTATAGGTGTATTACCAGAATTCGTTAAGCTCCATTTTGCCAATACTGAAAAAGCGAAGAAGATCGCCAGGGTGTAGGTCGATTTTCCTGGAAAAAAGGAGCTGTTTTTTCCAGTTCGCGGAATTGTGGCAACTTTTCGCGGAATTATATGTGTTTTTCGCGGAATTCGCAGAGAATTTCGCGGGAATGCCCGCCATTATCGCGGAATTCAATCTGAACCGGCACCCTAGCTACGCTTTTTCGCCGGTTTCCGACTGGTTTTCAAGAGAACTCCACCATTTCCGCCGGAATCCACATGGATTTTTTCATGGTATCTCCCCTTTTAAGCTGAATAGAACATTAAAAAGGCAGCCCGCGGGCTGCCTTTTCAAATTTATCCTCTTAAAACTGCCCCAGCTTTTTCTTCAAGAGCTGCAAGGACTTTATTATGTGCTTTTGCAATGTCTTCGTCAGTCAGTGTTTTTTCTGGATCGAAGTATTTCAGTGAGAACGCAAGGGATTTCTTGCCTTCCTCCATTTTTTCACCTTCGTACAGGTCGAAAACATTCACTTCTTTTAATAATGATCCACCAGCTTCAGTGATGATCGTCTCCAGGTCGCCGGCAGCAGTTGCTTTTTCAACTACAAGGGCGATATCCCTTGAGATAGATGGGAAGCGTGGGATTGCTGTGTACTGAAGCGGTGCTGTTTCTGCTTCCAATAATGCTTTGAGTGATAACTCGAAAACATAAGTTTCTTTCAAGTCGAGTGATTTTTGTTGGGTTGGGTGAACCTGGCCGATGAAGCCGATGACATTGCCATTCAGCAAAATTTCGGCCGTACGCCCAGGGTGCAAACCATCAAGCTCAGCCTTCGCGAAATCTAACTGGCTTTCAAGTCCCAGCTTTGCAAATAATCCTTCAACGATACCTTTAAGAACAAAGAAATCAACAGGCTTCTTCTCACCCTGCCAAGGATGGCTTTCCCATAGGCCAGTAATGGCTGCGGCAAGGTGTTCGCGTTCTTCTGGAAGGTCTTCATTGCTGTTTTTCAGGAAGACTGCCCCAGTTTCATATGCAGCGAAACTCTCGGTCTGGCGAGCGATATTGTATTTCAATACTTCAAGCAGCTGAGGTACGATGCTTAAGCGCAAAAGGCTGCGGTCTTCGCTCATTGGCATTGCCAGTTGAACAGGCTCGCGCTTATCCAATGCGTACTGTGTTGCTTTCTCTGCGCTTGTAAGGGAATACGTGACTGCCTGGTAAAGACCTGCGCCTTCCATGTAACGGCGGACAACACGGCGTTTTTTCTGGTAGTCAGAAAGGTGTCCTGGTGTTGACTCTCCTACAGGAAGAGTTGTCGGCAGGTTGTCATAGCCATACAGACGGCCGACTTCTTCAATCAAATCTTCTTCAATTGTGATGTCCCCTCGGCGAGTAGGTACTGTTACTGTGATTGTGTCATTATCAACAGCTGTTTCGAACTTCAGGCGCGCAAAAATGTCCTCAACCTGATTCATTTCAAGGTCTGTTCCCAGAACTTTATTGATTTTTCCGAGTGTAGTTGAAACAACAGCTGGCTTAACATCCAAAGCATCAGCTTCCGCTTCACCGCCAAGAACTTCTCCACCAGCAAGCTCAATCATCAATTCAGCCGCACGTTCTGCAGCAGGGCGAACTCTTGCAGGGTCGACACCTTTTTCATAACGTGAGCTAGCTTCACTGCGCAATCCATGGTCCTTCGAAGCCTTGCGGATAACTCCACCTGTAAAATAAGCTGACTCCAGCAGGACTGTTGTTGTATCACTGCCAACCTCTGAATTCGCTCCGCCCATTACACCTGCAAGCGCAACCGGTTCTGTTCCGTTTGTGATGACTAGGTGATCAGGAGTCAATGTGCGTTTCACATCATCAAGCGTTTCGATCACTTCGCCATCCTTTGCGCGGCGGACAAGGATTTCCTTTGAGCCAAGCTTATCGTAGTCAAATGCGTGAAGCGGCTGTCCGTACTCCAATAAGATAAAGTTCGTGATATCAACTACGTTATTATGAGGGCGGATGCCTGCAGCCATCAATCTTGTTTGCAGCCAAACTGGTGATGGACCGACTTTTACATTCTTGATCACCTTTGCAACGTATAGAGGATTATCTTCTTTGGCCTCAACAGTTACGTTGATATAGTCACTAGCTAGTTCTGTTGATGTTTCAGGCTGTGGATTTGGCAGCTTGATGTCCTTCCCAAGAATCGCTCCAACTTCATATGCAACACCAAGCATGCTCATCGCATCTGCACGGTTTGGCGTCAAGCCAAGCTCAAGAATCTCGTCATCTCTGTTTAAAGCTTCTAAAGCGTCCTGGCCTATTTCTGTGTCCGGAGTGAAATTGTAGATACCTTCCGCATACTCCTTAGGTGCCAGTTTCCCTTCGATTCCAAGCTCCTGCAGCGAACAGATCATTCCATGGGATTCTTCACCGCGAAGCTTTGCTTTTTTAATTTTGAAGTTTCCAGGAAGAACTGCTCCAACTGTCGCAACGGCTACCTTTTGGCCTTTGCCGACATTAGGCGCACCACAGATGATTTGAACCTGTTCTCCATTGCCAAGATCAACTAGTGTTTTGTTCAGTTTTTCTGCATTCGGATGCTTTTCGCACTCAAGGACATGGCCGACAACTACGCCCTTTAAACCTTCATTTAATTTTTCTACGCCTTCTACCTCAATGCCGCTTTTGGTGATTTTTTCGGCAAGCTCTTCAGCAGATACGCCTTCCAAATCGATATATTCCTGCAGCCATTTATATGATACCAACATGGTTTTACCCTCCTAATCCTTATTCTTCAACTGAAAATTGCTTCAAGAAACGGACATCGTTTGTATAGAAATGACGGATGTCATCGACTCCATACTTGAGCATTGCAATACGCTCAGGTCCCATTCCGAATGCAAAACCAGTGTATTTCTTCGAATCATAGCCTGCCATTTCAAGAACATTCGGGTGGACCATCCCTGCACCAAGGATTTCAATCCAGCCTGTTCCCTTACATACGCTGCAGCCTGATCCGCCACAGATTTTACAAGAAATATCCATTTCGACTGATGGCTCAGTGAATGGGAAGAAGCTTGGGCGCAGACGGATTTCACGGTCTTCGCCGAACATTTTCTTCGCAAAAACTTCAAGTGTTCCCTTCAGGTCACTCATTCTTACATTCTCATCAACGACAAGCCCTTCAATCTGCATGAACTGATGCGAGTGGGTCGCATCGTCATTATCACGACGATAAACCTTCCCCGGGCAGATGATTCTTACAGGCCCCTTGCCCTGATGTTTTTCCATCGTTCTTGCCTGTACCGGGGATGTGTGTGTACGCATCAATGTTTCTTCTGTGATGTAGAAGGAATCCTGCATATCACGAGCCGGGTGTCCCTTCGGAAGGTTCAATGCTTCAAAGTTATAGTAGTCTTTCTCGACTTCAGGGCCTTCCTCTACTGTGTAGCCCATGCCGATGAAAAGATCCTCGATTTCCTCGATGATGCTCGTAAGCGGGTGATGGCTTCCAGTTCTGACAGGTCTCCCAGGAAGAGTCACGTCGATTTGCTCAGATGCCAATTGCTTTTGAACCGCTGCTTCCTCGAGTTCCTTCTGCTTTACCTCAATCTGGCCTGAAATCGCATCACGGACTTCATTTGCCAGGGCACCCATTTTCGGCCTTTCTTCAGCCGATAACTTGCCCATTCCTTTTAGTACTTCTGTGATTGGTCCCTTTTTTCCAAGATAGGAAACGCGGACATCATTCAATTCTTTTAGGTCAGCTGCTGTGGCAACTTTTTCAAGTGCCTCTGCCTGCAGTTCTTTTAAACGATCCTGCATTGGTAAATCCTCCTTCAAATTCTTCTTTTTTGAACACAAAAAGACCTCATCCCTGATAAAGGGACGAGGTCTTGGTTATCGCGGTACCACCCTTTTTAACAGGCAATACAATATGTATTACGTGTTCGCTTCATTGAGATAACGGCTTTGTGCCGATGCATCTTTACGCTTCTGTAAAAAAGCGGTCCCGATGCCAACTCAGGAGGTGAACTTCGCTTGCCTGCTCCATAAAAATGCTTCCAGTCATCGGCATTTTCTCCCTTAATGGCCAGCTTCAAGCTACTTTTCTCCGTCATCGTTTTTGAAATATTATTTTTGCTGTTTATTATATTATAATCTTGGCGCAGTATCAAATGGTTTTAGCGCCTATTTTGCTGTTTTTAAATAATATAGCAAAATACCTGCAGCGACAGCGACATTCAGTGATTCGCTTTTGCCGTAAATCGGGATATAAAGATTTTGTGTTGTTTTTGCCAGAAGCTCTTTATTTACACCGCTTCCTTCATTTCCTACGAGCAGGGCGAAGGCTTCCCCTTTTTCAGCCTCTGTAAAAACGACTCCATTTTCCAGAGCAGTTCCATAAACCGGGATGTTCTCAGCTTGAAGCTTGTTAATCCACTCGGAAAGGTCGCCACTTAAAACAGGCATATGGAAGTGACTTCCCTGCGCAGAGCGCAAAACCTTAGGATTATACATGTCGACACTGCCCTTCCCCACAATGACAGCATCAATCCCGGCAGCATCAGCTGTCCGAATCATCGTGCCAAGGTTACCCGGGTCCTGGACAGAATCAATCAACAAAAAGGTTTTTCCATTTGTTTCTGTGTTTTTTGGCTGCTGGCATACTGCAAATATGCCCTGAGTTGTCTCGGTATCAGCAAGCTGCTTGCTGATTTCATCCGTTACAACCGTAACAGGAATCTCACCGTAATCCAGACCAGGCGGCAATTCGGTTTTTTCGCTTAAAATGATTTCTTCTACATCTTCTTTTTTCGTGAGTGCTTCTTCAACTAAATGGAAGCCCTCGACAAGGAACATACCGGACTTGTCGCGTTCCTTTCGCGTCAGTAATTTCTTCCACTGCTTCACTTGCGGATTTTTATCAGATTGAATGTACTTCAACTCTGGCTCTCCTTTAATATGGCTTGTCAATTTTACTATTATAGCTCAAAACAGATACATAATAAAACCAAAATTGTTCATCCTATAACCATCTTGGTAATTTGAAAGGAGTTTGAGCAAAGGATGAACTTAAACCTTAGGAATGCTGTCATTTCAAATGTAGCAGGAAATTCACAAGACGAGCTTAAAGATACAATCGTCGACGCGATCCAAAACGGCGAGGAAAAAATGCTTCCAGGACTTGGAGTTTTGTTCGAAGTAATCTGGCAAAACGCCTCAGAGGACGAAAAGCAGGAAATGCTGAACGCATTGGAAGATGGATTGAAAGGAAAGTAATAAATTTGGAAGGACTCCTTCATTTTGAGGAGTTCTTTTATTTTTGTTCTGATTGGATCCTCCTTTTCCATCAAATGGATAAAGTAGTGATTAATCTCGATTTCGTAGTGATAATGGTTAATTTCGTAGTGATCAAGGCTGTTTTCGGAGTGATTAATGGTGATTTTGTAGTGGTTATGTTCAAAAGCGTAGTGATTATCTAAAAAGCTGTAGACAAAATGTTTAATAAAGACAAAAAAATTGTCCAGAAAACCAGTTTTTACTGATTTCTGGACAACCACATACTAAATCTTATTCAAAAGTAATCTTTTCAACTGTTTCTTTATCAAGACGCTTGATGACTTCTACGATCAGCTTTACAGCGTTTTCGTAATCGTCACGGTGAAGCATTGCTGCGTGTGAGTGGATGTAGCGTGTCGCAATCGTGATGGACAACGCTGGTACACCGCGGTGTGTCAGGTGGATAGCTCCAGAGTCCGTTCCACCGCCTGCTACTGCATCGAACTGATATGGAATGTTCAATTCATCAGCCAAGTCTGTCACAAAGTCACGAAGTCCCTTGTGGGATACCATTGAAGCATCATAGATGATGATTTGCGGGCCGTCTCCCATTTTGCTCAACGCTTCTTTTTCCGTAACGCCAGGAGTGTCGCCGGCAATCCCTACATCGACACCGAAAGCGATGTCAGGCTGAATCATCTGGGCAGAAGTTTTAGCGCCGCGAAGGCCCACTTCTTCCTGAACTGTTCCTACACCATAAACAACGTTCGGGTGCTCAGCATCTTTAAGACCCTTCAGAACATCAATTGCAATGGCACAGCCGATGCGGTTATCCCATGCTTTAGCAAGAAGCATTTTTTCATTGTTCATGACTGTGAACTCGAAGTAAGGAACGACCATGTCCCCAGGAGTGACTCCCCATTCCTTCGCTTCATCACGGCTTGAAGCACCGATGTCAATGAACATGTCCTTGATGTCGACCGGCTTTTTGCGTGCTTCTGCCGGAAGGATGTGAGGCGGTTTAGAACCGATGACCCCAGTGATCTCGCCTTTACGGGTAACAATTGTCACGCGTTGTGCAAGCATAACCTGGCTCCACCAGCCGCCAACTGTCTGGAAGCGGATGAATCCTTTGTCATCAATGCTTGTTACCATGAAGCCTACTTCATCAAGATGGCCTGCAACCATGATTTTCGGTCCATTTTCATTGCCGACTTTCTTCGCAACCAGACTGCCAAGGCCGTCCGTAGTTACTTCATCAGCGAATGGAGTTATGTATTTCTTCATTACTTCTCTAGGCTCACGCTCATTGCCGGGAATTCCTTTGGCATCGGTTAAATCTTTTAGCATTGTTAATGTTTCATCTAATTTAGCCATTATTTCGACTCCCTTAATATGTAGTTTCGAAACCTATTATACTAGACAAGCGGGGTATTGTACAAAAAATTCTGCCTAATAACCTTTACGCTGCCTATCATAATTTACTTCATTTTTCTTAATATATGCCTGTTCAATTTGATCGTCATTCATTCCAAGCAGCAACGCAAGCTCCATATAGCTTTCAAATAAAAGAACGTAAACAGCTTTGCTGCGGCTGTTCCTGAATTTTTGTACGGTCTCGTATATTGCGAGGAACTGATTGCTGATGTCGATTTCGGCGGTTTTATTTTGGGTGACCGACTCAAGATCTTCATATCCACATTCAATACCCAGCGACAGGATAAAATGAACTCCATCCACAAACTCCTCGAGGATGACATCTCTTTCGGAGGATGGCTTCACACTCCAAAACTTGAAACACCTCGTCTCATTAGCAAGCTCGCCGATTTCAACAAGCAACGCGAGAATCTTTCTATCAAATAAATCTTCATTCCCGAGACCGTGTTGAGATTCAATATGACTATCGAGTGCTTTTTGCATTTTAAAAAGAGTTTTTGTATTCATTTTTCAGCTCCATCTGTAATTTTAGGCTTAATCAGCTTTGATTTTGACAAGTTACCGTGGTCCTTCTCAAAAGCGGTCTTAATACCCCGGGTATTTTGACAGCTTCCTTTGTTCTTCATCAAACCTGTATGAACTTGGGGGTACTTCTGACAGCTTTCCCTTGTTCTCCCTCAAAGCTGTCTGAACTTAGGCGGACTTCTGACAGCTTTTCCTTGTTCTCCCTCAAAGCTGTCCGAACTTGGGCGTACTTCTGACAGCTTTTCCTTGTTCTCGCTCAAAGCTGTCCGAACTTGGGCGTACTTCTGACAGCTTTCCCCTGTTCTCGCTCAAAGCTGTCTGAACTTGCAC
>NZ_BASE01000102.1 GCF_000813125.1 Mesobacillus selenatarsenatis SF-1 | reverse complement strand
GTTAGTTAGCGCGTCGCCCAGAAGCGACTTTACTAATATAACATCTGGTGTTTTTTCTGTCAACAACTTTTTAAAACGAAATGTTATCGACTGAAAAGAAATTTCAAGTTTTCAACCGTCTGCCGCGAAAATGTTTTTGCTGTGTTCCGCAGCGACGGTTATTAATATACCAAGTAATTTTTAAATGGTCAATAACTTTTTTTGTTTTTTTAGGATAATTTTTCAGCGGATTTATAATATCTATGAAAAATACCTTGTCCTTTTGTTTCAACATTAACTACATCAAGGATTTTCTTTTCTATCAAATACTCCACAAGGATACCGAGATCTACAGAGTAAGGAGCCAACTCGGGATGTGTCATCAATTCATTGAATGACCAGTATTCTTTACTCTCCATCACCTCAAGCAAATGCTGGCTGCCAACCTTGGTTCTTTTATGGATCAAGAATTCACTGGCCAGGAATAATAGCTCCAACCGCTTTTCAATGGACTCTTCACTGCAAATCAATTCTTCATATAACTTATATATCTCCGGTTCGATCTGTTTGACTTGATGCCACACTGTAACCTCTGGATGGAAACCATTTTCGATTACCGCTAACCTTGCCAAGTGATGAAGCGAATGCACAACGTGATTATAAGCATCCAAATAATTAAAGGTGTCAAAGAGTACTTTTCCATCAGAATACCTTCTGATCAATTTGGCAAACTCGATGCCCATTTTGATTTTCCGTCCAAAGAAAGGAAACTCTCTGAGTTCCTGTTTTAGATTGGCAATCCGTTCATTCCTGTCAAAAACAATCTTCCCATTGTACAGCCAATCAAATATTTTTTTGTTATTGCCTATTAACAGCCAATCATTGATTTGTTTTTCTGTCACAATATGCATCGCTGCTTTTTTATCTTCATAAGAGTAATGTTTGACAAAGACAGGGTCATTATTTTCTTTTACTATAATAAGCAGGATAACATCAAAAGTATCTGTGGCAGCGATGGCTTTTTGCCTCTTCTCAACCACCACTACTCCTACTGTATTAGGATGGCTTGCGCGTTCTTGATAAATTGAACGAAGGATATCCTCCATAATAAACTCCTCCATTTGTTTGTTAGCATATATGTTCGACAATTATATAAAATCTCCTGCATTTCTTCTAGACAATTTTCGACATTCGTATTCACTTTTTATGATTATCTTGCCGCAAATGATATGATATAGTTAGATTTTAGGGAGGGAAAATTCTAATGGCTAAGTATTCTAATAAAATAAATAAAGTCCGCACCTTTGCGCTGAGCCTGATTTTCATTGGCTTCATCGTTATGTATGCGGGTATTTTCTTTCGCAGTTCCCCATTGGTCATGACAATCTTCATGATCCTGGGATTGCTTTTCATTATAGCAAGCACGGTTGTTTATTTTTGGATTGGAATGTTATCGACAAAAACAGTTCAGGTAGTCTGCCCTAATTGCGGCAAACATACCAAAATGCTCGGCCGGGTGGATATTTGCATGTATTGCAATGAACCGTTAACTCTTGACCAATCTCTGGAAGGCAAGGAGTTTGACGAACAATACAATCGTAAACAACAAAAATAGAACTCGGCTGAAGCCGAGTTCTATTTAATTTCAAAAAAAGAAACTGATAGCTTTTGCCATCAGCAGTTGGTTTAATGAACTTCCTTCGCGGAGCAATCCGGACAAGTGCCGTAAATCTCCATTCTGTGGTTACCGACCTTAAAACCCGTTACATGGGAAGCCAAGTGTTCTACTTCGTCAAGGCCTGGGTAATGGAAATCAACGATCTTCCCGCATTTGTCACAAATAACGTGATAATGGTGGGAAGTCACGAAGTCAAAACGACTTGATGCATCTCCATATGTCAATTCCTTTACCAATCCAACTTCACGGAATACTCTCAAATTGTTATAAACTGTCGCGACGCTCATATTAGGGAATTTCCCTTCAAGCGCTTTATATATTTCATCTGCTGTTGGGTGCGACATTGAGTTTATTAAAAATTCGAGTATCGCATGACGTTGCGGAGTAATACGGACTCCTGTATCCTTCAAGGTATCCAGGGCTTCTTTTAACTGACTCTGTACCACCGCCATGCACCTCACTTTACTTAAAATTATAATTCTTATTTTATAATATTTATAAATAGTGTACTAATTTCATTCCACTTTTGTCAATATTGCCACATCACAAACATTTACAATTACAGTATTTGTATTAATTTTGATGCAGGGTCTGTTCCTTTGACCCCAGATGCATGTTCACATATCTCGCTGCGACAAACAGGAAGTCAGAAAGTCGATTCAAATAGGAAAGGACAAGCGGGTTAACCTCTTCGCCCAGTTCAACTGCCTGGCGCTCTGCCCTTCTTGCAACAGTCCTTGCTACATGCAGCGCCGCGCCGGCCTGATGGCCTCCAGGGAGAATAAAGTTGGTCAATTGTGGAAGTGCCGCATCCCAAGCGTCAATCTTCGCTTCCAACTCTTCAATGTCTTTTTCCTCAAGAGTCCACTTCACATTTTTCCCTGAAGGTGTAGCAAGTTCTGCACCGACATGAAACAATGCCGTCTGGATTTTATGGAAGATTTCCTGCATTTCTTCTTTGCCGCTGAAATATTCTCCGTTCAAATAGCTTAAAGCCAGCCCAATCATTGAATTCGTTTCATCACATGTCCCGTAAGCTTCTACACGTTTATCATTCTTGGCTACCCTTGTTCCATAAATAAGCGAAGTTGTTCCTTTATCACCTGTCTTTGTGTAAATCTTCATCTCCTAGTACCCCCTGTCCATGTCTATTACATTTAGATAACCCGAACCTTTTTTAATATATGTATGCAGATTATGTTTAAAAATTTCTAAAGATCTTGGCAGATAGTTCTTCGTAAGGCTTGAAATATGGGGCGTTACCGTTACATTCTCCATCATCCAGAATGGGTGGCTTTCTTTCAGTGGTTCCTCGTAAAATACATCCAAATAAGCATGTGCTATCTTCTTTTCCTGAAGTGCAACTATTAAAACCTCATCTTTAACTAAATCCCCACGACCAATATTAATAAGAACCGCAGTATCCTTCATTATTTCAAAATCGCTAGCATCGAGAAAATGCTTTGTTTCGTTCGTGCTTGGCATTACGGAGACAATGAAATCCGCTTCCGGCATGACCTCTCGATAGTTATCCATCGTATATATTTCGTCAGCCCATTCAGCTTCACGGCCACTTCGATTCACACCAATTGTCTTCATATTGAAGGCTTTTGCCAGTCGTGCCACCTCTCCGCCAATTGCCCCTATACCTAGAATGAGCAATGTCTTGCCGTATAATTCTCCCATCGGCAATTTACGCTCCCATGCCTTGGCTTGCTCATTAGTCCACAGGGATCTCATTTGTTTAACATGCTGGAGCATCATGCCAATTGTAAATTCAGCCATCGGAATTTTATGGATACCCCTGACATTGGTCACAAGAATCCCCCGCTTCTTGCAAGCCTCGAATGGCATTCTGTCCAGTCCGGCAGACATGACCATGATCCATTTTAATTTATCAGCCTTATAAATTAGTTCTTCAGTTAAATCTTCGCCGTATGTAAGGAAAATTTCTGCATTCAAAAATAATTCTTCATTGATTCCTTTATGGAATTCAAAGCTGACTTGGGGAAATTCCTTCTTCACATCTTCCTGCAAAGCCTCTGCAGGCAGAATTGAGGAGTATATTTTCATTCAGACCAAACCTTTCGTTCTATTGTCATATTAATAATTGTATTAATTTTCACTTTATTAAACAACTTACAAGCCTATAAAAATCATAAAAAAAGGCGGGCTATTGTAGCCCGCTAAATCGTTTGAGGAGGTATGCCCTAATACAATGATATTCAGTTAGAGCTAAAATGAATGGACAGAAGCCTGTATTGAAAAAAATAGGCGGCTAATTTTATCCTTTCAGACCATAGAACTCTGCAATGGCCTCTCGGTAGACATCAAGCGATTGCTGATCCTTGAAGTTTGATAACATCCCCTGGATCACTGGAATCCGCGGCGATTCCCTTTCCACTTCACTTTCAAGCACTTCCAGCGAAACATTCAAATCCTCGTTATTTTCAAGATTAGAAATTGCATGTTTCATTTTCTTGAGAATCGTTTTAATATCCTGGCCATCCGCAAGGAAGTACGCCTTTGTTTTATTAATAAGTTCTTTAACTTTTTCTTCAGAGGCTACAGGATTCTCACCCTCTAGGCCATCCACTAGTGAGTCGACTCTTCTCAGCATATATTCCACTAATTCATTAATCTTGAAGCCGTCTGGACTGAATAACAGCAGCTTCATATATGAATTAAAAAATCCTTCAAGCATGAGAGCTAAGTCCCAAAGATGCGGTTCAGCTTTCTCTCCGTATATAGCGCGCAGACTGTTTTGATAAAAAACTTGTGCTTCGTAATACTTGCGGATCATCAATTCCTTTACCTCTTCATTCAAAGGAATTGCCTGTTCCCTTGATTGCATGATGATGAATTCTTTATGTTCAAGCATCGTATTGAATAACGCTGTAAGCTGCAATGCGAACTTTTCTCTAGAAGACAGTTGATCCTGTTCATACACTTCCAGCTTCTTTTCAATATAATCAAAGTAATATTCAAGGATTGCTATCAACAAAGCATCCTTGGATTTAAAGTATAAATAGAATGCCCCCTTGGAGATTCCGCTTTCTGAAACAATTTCCTGGATTGAGGTGGAAGCAAACCCTTTGGTCGCATAGAGCTTAATCGCTGCTTCAATAATTGCTTTTTCCTTTTCCTTCACCCTTAAGCCTCCCCAACTTTCTAAAATATACGAATGACTGACTGGTCATAGCTTTATCATCATACCCTATTATAGCTTATAACTATCTCCAATTCAGCAAAAAGACAGCCTCTCTTGGCTGTCCTCCAATTAAAGATTTTCTTTTATATATTCGAGGGCCTCTTCAACATGACCTTTCACTTTTACTTTTCGCCATTCCTTAACAAGATTGCCATTCTTATCAATGATGAAGGTTGAACGTTCAATTCCCATGTATTCCTTGCCAAAGTTCTTTTTAAGCTTCCAAACTTCGTAATCCTCGGCAGTTTTATGATCTTCATCAGCCAAAAGCAGGAATGGCAAACCGTGCTTTTCGATGAATTTTTCATGGCGATTGAGCGGGTCCGGGCTGACGCCAAGAACGACAGCATTCACTCCTTCGAAACTCTCATGATGATCCCTGAAATCACACGCTTCCGTTGTGCACCCAGGAGTCATATCCTTCGGGTAAAAATAAAGCACTACATTCTTCCCTGCAAAATCAGAAAGTTTGACTGTTTTACCATTGCTGGCTGGCAGTTCAAATTCCGGTGCTTTTTCTCCAATTACTAATGTCATTATGTACCCCTCCAAAACAGATCTATTATCTTTAGCCTATCTAATTTTGGGCTGGAATACAAATCAAAGGAATGCATCATGATCGTTTTTGGTCAAACATGGCCCTCGTCACAAAGGCGGCTGGAATCGTGTAGCCAATGAGTGCTTCCAAAACAGCGATCGCTCTCCCCACACCAACCGGTGCGATATCACCATATCCAACCGAAAAAAGTGTAATTGCACTAAAATACATGCTTGTGGACATTCTTTCATAGGAGGAGTTGCTCGGGCGCATGCTTATATCAGAAAGTACCCATATCCCTTTCAAGTCGAGGAGATAATACAGAAGTCCAAAACCAGCCATAACTGTTGCATAAATCAGCGCAAGTGTAACAAAATTCTCGAATGAAACCTGTTTGCCTTTTATTTTGTGTGGAATGAACAATGTCCGCAAACTAAATAAAATCGCCACAATAATTAAAACGATTGATATATAAAACTGCATATCCCCAGCCTCATTTCCCGCATCTCTTCTCACTTCAACTATACGCTCGTGAAAATAGGAGTATGCAAGCAAGTCCGATTCGTTTGATGTAATCAACAATATATTGCTGAAAGCAGTATCAGCACACTCCTGCTTTGGACTACTTCTCTCTTTTTAACGCTGAAGCTGTCCGAACTTGATCCTACTTCTGACAACTTTTATCCTTCCACGCCTGAACCTGTTCGAAGTTCCCCCTTCTTCGGACAGATTTTCTCCTCTCACGCCCAAACCTGTCCGAACTTGCTCCTACTTCTGACAGCTTTTCTCCTGCCACGTCTGAACCTGTCTGAACCTGAACCGACACAAAAAGACCGCAGCACGTTTATGGCTGCGGTCTTACTGGTTATATATTTAGTTCCCGGCTCCCCGGTATCTTTTCACTCCTTCATTCCAGATGAAAACAGACAGGCTGAAGAACACAAGCCCGATCACTGGAGTCAGAAACGAGTAACCGTACCACTCATCGCGGCCGAGGAAGTAGGCTGCCGGGTAGACTCCGACGAAAGCGAATGGCAAGATCCAGGTCAAGACAAATCGGATGACATTGTTATAAATGTCCACAGGATAGCGTCCATAGTTGCCGATATTGTACATCATCGGCATGATCGAGGTCCGCGCATCTGCCCAGAAGCTGATGCAGGCAATCATCACGAATATCCCGGCGTATACAAGGACACCACCAAGAACGAACACAACGAACAACAGTGGGTCTGACCAGCTTACCTCAAGACCGAGGCGGCTTCCGGCGTAAAACATAACGGCCAGCCCGGTCACTGCCCCAAACAATGATTCCAGTTCCATCCGCTCAAGGATAATCTGGAACAGGCTGTGAATCGGTCTTGTCAGGATTCTGTCCAGCTCTCCTTTTACAATGTACCGTTCGTTGAAATCCCAGATATTGAAAAAGGACGAAAAGAGCGCGTACGGCACCAGGAAAAATCCATATATAAAGATAATTTCATCACGGCTCCAGCCGTTAAGGAATTCTGTATGATCAAATACCACAAGGATAAAGATCAGGTTGACGGCCTGAAACAATAAATCTGAAAAGATCTCAACAATCAAATCTGCCCGGTATTCAAGCCTTGTTTTCATATACTGGGCGACATATTGAAAAAACATGCTGATGTAAAACATTCGTCACCCTCCCTGTATAATCAACTGTTTTTTAGCAATGACCCAAAGAACCTGAACAGGAATCACCAATATCAAAACCCATGCTGCCTGAATTATAAGCCCTTCGACCGCCTCGCTCCCAGTAAAGCCATTCGTAAAAATCATGCTCGGAATATAGCTGATCCCCTGGAAAGGAAGGAATCCCATGATTTCTTGGGCCCAACCCGGAAAAAAGCTGATCGGCAACAGCAAGCCAGAAAAAAGGTCAATCAGGACGCGCTTGGCCCGGATGAGGCCTGTATTATTATATAGAAAGAAAGTGGTGATTCCTGTCAGCAGGTTCAATTGTGTGTTGATTAAAAAGCTCAGCACAATCGAAATCGCGAACAATCCCCATGTCGCGGCATCCGCTGAAAACTCAATAGGGAAGATCAAGGCGACAATGACCATGCCAGGCATCGAGAAGAAGAACAGCCTGAAAATACCTTCGCCCAGACCCTGCATAGTTTTCATCCCTAGATAGTTGTAAGGCCTGATCAATTCAACAGCTACCTTGCCTTCCTTGATTTCCGTCGCCATTTCCCGGTCGATATTGTTAAAATAAAACGCCCTTGCCATCCAGGCAACTGCCACATAGGTCGTCATTTGGATGGCACTCAAGCCTTCGATTTCACTTTTCCCGCCGTAAATCGCATTCCAAAGAAAGTAATAAGCTCCGATATTGATGCTGTAGATCAAGATTCCGGTGTAGTAATTGGTCCTGTATGCCAGCATCATCAAAAATCGGATGCGGATCATTTCGATATATTTATCCATGCTGCAACATCCCTTTATCGTAGATATTGCGAATGATTTCTTCAGTGGATGGCTCATTGATTTTTACGTCCCTGACCTTATAGGCAGCAACTGTACGGGCGATTACCTGCGACACTATTTCCTCATCATCACCTGTCACCGCGGTAAAAATCTGTTTTCTTTCATCCAGTTCCCATTTGATATCAAGATCACCAGTTAAAGTCTCGAGATGATTGAGCTCAGCTTTTTCAAGGAATTCAAAGCTGATTTCCTTTCCTTCTCCCCATCTTTCCTTCAGGCTTTTCAGCGCGCCATCATAAATGATATTTCCTTCATCAAGCATGACGACCCGTTCACATAATGCCTCAATATCAGTTAGATCATGAGTCGTAAGCAGTATTGTCGTGTTGTATTTTTCATTGATTTCCTTCAAAAACTCTCTGATTTTCAATTTGACAAGGACATCCAAACCAATCGTCGGCTCATCAAGAAAAAGAAGCGGCGGGTTATGGATCAAGGCGGCCGCAAGCTCGCAGCGCATCCTCTGTCCAAGCGAAAGCTTCCTTACAGGCTTATCAAGCAAAGGCTCAAGATCAAGTGTTTTAATAACATGATCCATATGCTCGTTATAATCCGCATCTGAAACTTTATATACTTTTTTCAGCAGGCGGAAAGATTCCTGGACGGCAATGTCCCACCAGAGCTGGGAACGCTGTCCGAATACGACACCAATCGTCTGGACAAACCTTTCCCTTTCTCTATGAGGATTCATTCCATTTACAATGACACTCCCTGAAGTCGGTGTCAGAATCCCGGTCAGCATTTTGATCGTCGTCGATTTCCCGGCTCCATTTTCACCGATGTAGCCGACCATCTCTCCCTGTTTGACGGTAAAATTGATATCGTTCACTGCCGGTACTATTTTATAATTTCGTGTAAAAAGATCGCGAAAGGCTCCCGATAATCCGGAACGGCTCGAATAAGCCTTGAATTCCTTCCGCAGTCCGTTCACTTCAATGGCATTCATGTTGATTTCCTCCTTTGGTCACTCAAACAGTTTAGCCAATCCTCACGGCTAAAACAAATGCTATGCCTCATTTCCCCTGTCTGTCATATGGTAGTTTAACCCCATAATGGAGGAATGTTGAATGCACAAGGAATTCCTGGTCCAAAGCCACCGTCCCTCAGATATGAACAGGATGATGACCAGGAGCGTCATCACTCCATACACAAAATACAAAAAGGCCTTTTCTGGCCCGCTAAGCTCTAAAAGTAGTTCAGGGTATTTCGAGCCTTTTTCGCTGAAAATGAACGAAAAGTGAAACAATCTGTAAAAAACAGAAATAATGATAAAATAGAAAAGCAGTTACATATAGGAGGTTTTACGATGCAAAGAACGAATTCCGAGCGAATACATAGCGAAGCTCTTGAACATATCGTAGGCGGTGTCAATAGTCCATCCCGTTCGTACAAGGCGGTCGGCGGCGGAGCCCCTATCGTGATGGAGCGTGCCCAGGGCGCATACTTCTGGGATGTGGACGGCAATCAATATATCGATTATTTAGCAGCATATGGCCCGATCATTACTGGCCATGCTCACCCCCATATAACAGAAGCAATCAAAAGGGCCGCTGAGACAGGAGTCCTTTACGGAACACCGACTCCACATGAAGTCAAATTCGCCAAAATGCTGAAGGAAGCAATGCCGGCACTTGATAAAGTGCGCTTTGTCAACTCCGGGACAGAGGCAGTGATGACGACGATTCGTGTGGCGCGTGCCTACACAGGCCGGGATAAAATCATCAAATTCGCAGGCTGTTATCATGGCCATTCTGATCTGGTACTAGTTGCGGCAGGCTCTGGACCATCTACTCTTGGAACTCCAGACTCGGCGGGTGTCCCAAAAAGCATCGCCCAGGAAGTCATCACGGTTCCATTCAATGATATCGGACCATTCAAGGAAGCTCTTGAAAAATGGGGCGACCAGATCGCAGCGGTCCTTGTGGAGCCGATTGTCGGCAACTTCGGAATCGTCGAGCCTAAACCAGGCTTTTTAGAGGAAGTAAAGGAGCTTTCCCATCAGGCTGGCTCGCTGATCATTTTCGATGAAGTTATTACTGCTTTCCGTTTTATGTATGGGGGAGCACAAGACATGCTGGGTGTTACTCCAGATTTGACGGCTATGGGCAAAATCATTGGCGGCGGCCTGCCGATCGGTGCTTACGGCGGACGTGCCGAAGTCATGGAAAAGGTTGCACCACTTGGACCAGCTTATCAGGCTGGAACGATGGCTGGAAACCCGGCTTCCATTCTTTCAGGAATCGCTTGCCTTGAGGTCCTTAAACAGGATGGTGTCTATGAATATCTCGACCAGCTCGGCGCGATGCTTGAGGAAGGAATCACCGCTTCAGCAAGTAAGCATGACATTCCGATCACAATTAATCGCCTGAAAGGTGCACTAACCATCTATTTTACAACTGAAAAAATCGAGAATTATGAGCAGGCCGAGAACACCGATGGTGAAATGTTCGCACGCTTCTTCAACCTGATGCTTGAGCAAGGAATCAACCTCGCACCTTCCAAATATGAAGCTTGGTTCGTGACCATCGCCCACTCCCAGGAGGATATTGAAGCAACACTTCATGCTGTTGATCAGGCATTTTATTCAATGGCTAATGAATAAATATACATCTTTTTATACAAAACAGGCACCAGCTCGGTGCCTGTTATTTTTATCACTCAAAATGAAACCGTTTACATTACAAGGTGTATTTTATTCCTCTCTTCACTTCTGTAATATTCCTCCATCCAAATTAATGTATAATTAATTGATTTCTGAAAATTCTTATGATATGATTGCTATTAATATTTTAAAATCGCCATTCAAGTGGCCGCTTAAGATCCCTGCTTTAAATTCCCGTCTTAGAGTTACACCCTCATGTACCAAGCTATCAAACAACAGATCATAGATTATTTTTTCAGGAGGTGAAACGGCTTAAAAGAATCCTTTATAAGCCGATTTTTATGACAACACAATGGAGCCCTTCCCAATTCAAAGACTTTTCAAGATTTGAGCACGATGCCTGCGGAATCGTTGCCAGCATTGAAAAGAAGAAAATCCCTACACGCGAGAATATTTTCCACTGCATCAACGGCCTGGTCACGATGAACCATCGCGCTGGTTTTATCAATGGCGAGGGTGACGGTGTTGGTGTGCACATTGACATTCCACGCGCTCTCTGGAAGGAAAAGCTTTCAGCAACGGGTGCTGATGTTAATGCCATCGATAAAGAAAACTTCGTGGTCGGACATGTTTTTATCACAAGGTCTGAGCAGGCAAAAGCGATTCAGGATGAGCTTGAGGCAAAGCTTGCACAGCAGGGCATGAAGGTAATTTTTTCATCGATCGATGTCACTGACTCCGGAGCGCTCGGCCCGATTGCGATTCAGGAGAATCCTGTATTCTGGCAGTTCGCATGCCTTGCAAACGAAGCAGGTCCAGATCTTTCCAGCAAATTGTTTAATATGATTGTAGACTTCGAGAAAAACGATCAGGTTCATGTCGCCTCCCTTAGCCAATACCATGCAGTTTATAAGGTAATGGGTGCAGGAGACATTCTTCCTAAATACTATCATGACCTGGCCAGCCCGCTCGTTGCATCCACAATGACACTTGGACACAACCGCTATTCAACTAATACTCTATCAAGCTTTTTCCGTGTCCAGCCGTTCAGCGTCCTAGGCCATAACGGTGAAATCAATACGATTGCAAGACTTCGCGATGAAGCGCGCATGGTCAATGTTCCGCTCGTAAAAGACGGCAGTGACTCACAGGATCTTAGCCGTACACTTGAAACGTTTATTTGTCGTGACGGATATTCATTGTTTGAGGCGATGGACATGATGTTCCCGCCGATCATCAATGAAATCAAATCATATCCGGAGCATTTGCAAGATTTATATACTTATATACGCGAAGCATGGGGCCATTTTGCCCAGGGCCCTGCTGGCATCATTTCACGCTTTGCTGATGAAGCAGTATTTAGTGTAGACGCACTTGGCCTGCGCCCGCTATGGATGGTAGAGACAGAAAGTTCTTACCTGTTTTCATCCGAGCCGGGAATTATTCCGTCAACCGAATACACAGGTGATCCGAAACCTCTTGCACCAGGCGAGAAGGTTGGCCTGAAGTGGAACGGTGACACAATCGAAGTGTTTGAGATGGAGCAATTCCAGGGTGAAGTTTTCAAGCGTTTTTCAGAGCGTCTTGCTTTCCAGGAAGCCCGCCATCGCCTAGGCGGTCCACAGCTTGGCAAAACGGTTACAATGACATATCCGGATAAAATCCATAACGGGCAATATAAAGCATTTGGCTGGGAGCGTGACCACGTCCAGCTCGTCGAACAGATGGCTGAAAAAGGCGCGGAACCAATCCGCTCGCTTGGACACGACGCTCCACTTGCCGCGATGAATCCGGAACGCAAGAATATCGCAGATTTTATAAAAGAAAGTGTTGCTGTCGTAACGAATCCCGCAATAGACCGCGATCGTGAAGCTGAACATTTCTCAACACGGACGGTACTCGGCAAGCGCCCTGCCCTTTTCGGCAAATCCGAGACAGGTAAAGTCGTAGAATTGATCACTCCTCTTCTTTTAGAAGGAAAAGCGGGCTACGAGGTTTCATTAGAAACTGGGCAGCCAAGCATGGACCAGGTCATCCAGTGCTACCAGGATGATAAACTTGCAGCATACCTGGAAACTGTTTTCCACAATGATGAAACTGTTAAGGAAGCACTTGTAAGGCTTGCTGGTGAAGCAATTGTTGCTGTTAAGGATGGCAAAACCTTGCTTGTCCTTGATGACGCAATGGCCCACCAGGAAAATGCACTTTGGCTCGACCCGCACCTTGTCGTTTCGGCGATCGACCAGGCACTTGTAAAAGAAGGTTTGCGCCGCGACTGCTCTCTCTTGCTGCGTTCCGCATCATTAAGATCGTTGCATGACATCATTGTTGCGCTTGGTCTGGGTGCAGACGCAGTCAGCCCTTACTATATGTTCATGACAGTGTTGGATGAGTCCGTCAAGCCGCTCGTTAATCTATACAGCGCCTTAACTAAAGGACTTGAAAAAGTCATTTCTACTATTGGTATCCATGAATTGCGAGGATACGGACGTTTATTCTCAAGCATAGGCCTAAACGATGAACTAGCAGATTATTTGGTAATCGTGAACTTCTTCGGTTCCAATGAACTTGCATACAACTTCCAAGCCATGAAAGAAGATGCACTTAAGAGAGCAGAAGATTTCCAGAATGAAAAAGAACGGATCGGCAAAACGTTCCACCTCTTCCCTCGTATTTGGAAGGCGATTGGCGAGGTTGCTTCTACAGGAGATTACGGCGTTTACCGCGAGAAAATTTCCGAACAGGAAGACAGCAACCCGACTACCATTCGTCATTTGACCGGATTGAAGAAGGCTGAGACAGGAGTTTCACCGGAGGAAGTTGAAATTGGTGTTGGCGACCACAGCCTGCCATTCGTCATCGCATCAATGTCCTTCGGTTCACAAAACGAAATTGCGTTCCGTGCTTATGCAGAAGGTGCTGATCGCCTGAACATGGTCAGCATGAACGGTGAGGGCGGCGAAATCAAGGATATGCTTGGCAAGTACCCGCGCACTCGCGGCCAGCAGGTTGCTTCAGGACGTTTCGGCGTGAATGCTGAATTGCTGAACTCATCCAACCTTCTGGAAATCAAAATTGGCCAGGGCGCGAAGCCTGGTGAGGGCGGACACCTTCCTGGTTCGAAGGTTACGGCTAAAATCGCGGAGGCAAGGAATGCGACGATTGGATCGGATTTGATTTCACCATCAAACAACCATGACATCTATTCAATCGAGGACCTTGCGCAAATGATTCATGAGCTAAAAACAGCCAATGACCAGGCCCGCGTTGCCGTAAAGGTCCCTGTCGTTCCAAATATCGGTACGATTGCTGTAGGTATCGCAAAAGCAGGCGCGGACATCATCACATTGAGCGGTTTCGACGGCGGTACTGGTGCTGCCCGTATTCATGCACTTCAGTATGTAGGCCTCCCGGCTGAAATCGGCATCAAAGCCGCACACAATGCCCTGCTTGAAGCAGGATTGCGTGACAATGTTGAGCTTTGGGCAGACGGTGGCGTAAAGAGTGCCATGGATGTTATCAAATATATGCTTCTTGGAGCAAACCGTGTTGGATTTGGTACATTATCGATGCTTGCGATCGGATGTACAACTTGCCGTGGCTGTCATCTTGATACATGCCATGTTGGAATCGCGACACAAATCGATTCAGAAGCACAGGCAAAGGAACATGGACTGCGCCGTTTCGTACCGCGCCAGTTCGACCTTGCCGTACAAGGTATAATGAACTTGTTCACTGCATTTGGCAACGAACTTAAATCTCTTGCCGCTTCTGCTGGCATCAAGAACCTGCAGGAAGCAGTCGGACGCTCGGACCTGCTTGAACAAATTAAAGGAAACGATCAGCTTGATTTAACATATTTATTGAAGCCGCTTGAAATTGGCCAAATCACGCATCAAAAAGAAGCTGCCGCTTCCCTTGCTTCTGCACAGCTTCAGGTTGCTGCAGGCGCTGAATATCTTGATGCTGTCGATGAGGAGCTTCATCAGTCACGTGAATTCCAGGCCGTCACTGCTGAGCAGCGAGTGCTTGCAAGCAGGGTTTCATGCCACAGGGTTCGCGGACGTCTTGATGGTTCATACAGAAAGCTGCAGCCAGTCTCACTCCGTTACAAAGGTTCCATCCTAGGTAATGGACTTGGCGCTTACAACACGGACGGCATCACCATTGAAATTGATGGAGGCAGCCAGGACGGAGTCGGCAAGACTTCATTCGGCGGCGCAATTTTAATCGCAAAATCACCTGGCAAGGACGGTGGTTTCTACAACGGTTCTGTAGGTAAAGGTTTCGGCTACGGAGCACAGAAAGGTTTGCTCGTAGCACAAGGAAATGCAGATGCTCGTGCGGGAATCCGTTTATCAGGAGCCGATATGATCATCGGAGGCCTGGTGAAGAAGCCGATTCCGGAAAAAGAATTCGGTAATATTGGAACAAACGCCAATATCAAAGGCTTCGCTTTTGAATACATGACGAATGGACGCGGACTTGTTCTTGGCGATCCAGGACCTTGGATTTGCGCAGGTATGACAGGCGGTGTCGTTTACCTAAGGCACCAGCCAGAGATGGGACTGACAAAAGAAGCCATCGCCCGCCGAATTGCAAAAGGAGCCAAAGTATCTACTGAGACGCTATCAGCAAAAGGCATTGAAGATGTAAAAGAATTACTGGCAAACTACATTCAAATGGTTAAAAACCATGGCCAGGAAAGCGAAGCGGCTGACCTCGCCCTTCTACTAGAACATCCTGAGGATCACTTCGTCCAGATTGTTCCTGTTAAAGAGCAGGCAGACCCAGCAGTATCAACTGAATGATTTGAAGTTAGTGGCCCCGCTGAAACGGGGCCATTTAATTTTTCTTTTTGAGAATTTAGTATGTTTCTTAATAAGTAACCTCCAGTGGAATTTTATTAGATTTTCGATCCAGGCGCTCTGGAAAAAGTAATTAATGAAGATTTTATTAGTCAAAAGTGAGGTCCAATCATGAAAAAGGGCTCATAGGAGAATTCTATAAGCTCAAATTGAGGTCCAATCATGAAAAAGGGCTCATAGGAGAATTCTATAAGCTCAAATTGAGGTCTAATCCTGAAAAAGGGCTCATAGACAGATTCTATAAGCCCGAATTGAATATATTCCCCCAGTTCAAGAATCCTTCAATAATTCCGGAATAAGTGGAATTCCGTTCTAATAGACTTGTAACCACTTACATTTAAAACGGGCTTGTTTTTCGTTAAATTGTCGCTTGAACTTATTGGATTTCCGTTGTATAGTACATAATTGTTTAGTTTTAAACAAAATGGTTTAAAGTATTAATTAATGAATGAGATTTTCTGTCTCTGAATGAAAGGAATTCACTTCCCATGAAACTTGGTGCCCGCATACTGAAAACGGGAATTGCCATTACACTTGCATTATTTTTATCGCATATTTTTGATCTTCCATCACCGGTATTTGCCGGAATTGCTGCGATTTTTGCCTTACAGCCAACTGTATACCGCTCTTATCAATCAATCATTGAACATATACAGGGGAATCTGATTGGGGCCGCTACTGCTGTTTTATTCGTTATGGCGTTCGGCAACAGCATTTTCATTATCGGCCTTGCCGCGGTACTTGTTATTACTTTAAACCTTAAGCTGAAACTTGGAAACACAATTTCGCTGTCCCTCGTGACATTGATTGCGATTATGGAGACACCTGGCGACGATTTTATCCAGTTCGCGCTGATCCGGTTCTCGACCATCATGCTTGGGGTTGTATCGGCATTCATTGTGAACCTCGTGTTCCTGCCGCCTAAGTATGAAAATAAGCTGTATTATAAGAGTTCTATTTTATCAGAGGAAATTACGAAGTGGATCAGGTTGAGCACTCGGCACGCTTCCGAGCATCAGCTCCTGAAGGCAGATATTGAGAAACTTCGGGAAGGCATCATCAAGCTGGATCAGTTGTATATGATGTATAAGGAAGAACGTGATTATTTTAAAAATAACCCACTTGCAAAATCACGAAAGCTTGTCATTTACAGGCAGATGATCAACACCGTAAAAAAATCACTTGAAACATTAAAAAGGCTTCACCGCTACGAAAATGAATTCAACCAGCTTCCAGTCGAATTCCAGGAAGTCATCCAGCACCAACTGGATTGCCTGATCAACCATCATGAGCAGGTGATGCTTAAGTACGTAGGGAAAGTAAGGCCTGAAGCATCCTATATTGAGGGTGAGGTTTGCCTGAACAAGGAGCAGCTGTTTGAGCTATTTTTAGCGCAAAGAAATGAGCTGGCCCAAACGAACAGTCAAATGCTCTATCATGTCATGCAGCTCGTGTCGATCATCATGGAATACGGAGAGCAGGTCGAACACCTGGATACCCTCGTAACCAGCTTCCAGTCCTACCATAAAGATGATAGCAATGTGACGATGGAACAACATACAGAAATATAAAAGCAGCTGGGTTATCAGCTGCTTTTTTTCATATCATTACATTAACTTTTCATTCTAGGATCCAATGCATCCCTGAGTCCATCGCCCATCAGGTTGAATCCCAATACTGTCAACATGATTGCCAGGCCAGGGAATATCATGGTCCATGGCGCCTGAATCATATAGTCTTTCGCATCAGCCAGCATCTTTCCCCATTCAGGATTTGGCGCGTCTGCACCTAACCCAAGGAACCCCAGCGCAGCAGCCTCAATTATTGCCGTCGCAATCGCCAGTGTACCCTGGACGATGATTGGCGCCATGCTGTTGGGAAGGATGTGCTGGAACAAAATCCTTCTGTCCTTCATCCCGATCGCCTTAGCGGCCATAATATATTCCTCTTCTTTAACACTGAGTACCCTTGAACGGATCAGCCTTCCGAAGTTCGGTATATTAATGATCGCAATCGCAATCAGCGCATTCCGCAGCGATGGCCCGAGGACCGCTACAATCGCAATTGCCAACAGGATACTAGGGAATGCCAGCATAATATCAAAGGTTCTTGAGATAATCGTATCGACCCATCTGCCATAATAACCGGCAAGGATCCCGAGAAGGCATCCCACGATGATCGATCCCATTACCGCAAAGGTTCCTACCCATAAAGAAATTCGAGCACCATAAATAACTCTGGAAAGAATATCGCGTCCAAAGTCATCCGTCCCGAACCAGTGATCTGCTGAAGGTGCCTGGAGACGGACCTCCATTTTTTGGTCGTTGATTCCTTCTGGTGCTATTAAAGGAGCAAAGATCGCCAGTAAAATAAAGAACAAAACGATTACTGTCCCTACTAAAGCCAATTTATTTTGTTTAAAGCTATACCATGCTTCTGCCCAGGGAGACGCCACTTTTTCCTCTACCTGCACGGTTGGCGGCTGCATTTGTTTTTGAGTTGATATCTCCATCTGTCTCTCCCCTTCCATCAACGGTATTTGATCCGTGGATCAATTGCAGCGTACAATAGGTCAACTACTAGGTTGATCATTACAAAAATCAGGGCAATAATCAGGATTCCAGATTGGATTACCGGATAATCACGATAATTGATTGCCTCGTAGATATATCGCCCAATTCCCGGCCAACTGAAAATTGTCTCTGTCAGGATCGCTCCGCCAAGCAGAAGTCCCGTCTGCAAGCCTATGATAGTCAACACAGGGATGATCGCATTTTTAAGGGAGTGCTTATAAACAACCCAGAACATGCTCAAACCCTTCGCCCTTGCCGTCCTGATAAAATCAGACCTCATCACCTCAAGCATCGTGGAACGAGTAATCCTCGCAATGATGGCCATCGGAATTGTCGCCAGCGCCATTGCCGGCAGCACCAGATGCTTCAGGACGTCGACAAGCTGATCAGTACGTCCCTGGATCAGGGTATCAATGATATAAAAGTTCGTAATCGCATCTACTGGATTCCGCACTTCTTCACGCCCTGAAGTCGGGAGGATATCAAGGTTGATGGCGAACAGCCACTGTTCCATCAAACCTAGCCAGAAAATTGGCATTGATACACCGATAAGCGCAAAGATCATTGCCCCGTAATCAAACCAGGAATTTTGGAACCATGCACTGACGATTCCAGCATTTACTCCAATAACAATGGCAATTAGCATCGCAACAAAAGACAATTCCATTGTTGCTGCAAGATATGGCCAGATTTCACTGCTGATAGCTGACTTCGTCCTTAAAGATTCTCCTAAATCACCGGTCAGCAGCCCTCCAAGATATGTAAAATATTGTACATACCAAGGCTGGTCAAGCCCCAGTTCTCTCGTTAAATCCGCAATTGCTTCTTTAGTGGCCAGCTGCCCGAGAATGACTTGGGCGGGATCGCCAGGGATTGCTCTGATCATAAAAAATACAATAAGTGAAAGACCCAATAGTACAGGAATCAGTGAAAAAAACCTTCTGACAGAATAGGCAAACACCTTCCCACCTCATTTCTTGATGAAAAGCGTAAGCGCCTTGGTCAGCCCCGACATGCGCTGGAGGGCCGACCGGTGAAGTCGTTCTTTGACTTCATTGGGCGGACCGAAACCGAAATGTATAGCCGACTGTCCAGAAACACAGGAACTGGAGACTCCGACAAAGAAGCGCTTTTTGCTTCTGCCGACGGAGTCGAAGTTTCGGAGTTTCTAGGAGGCGAACTAGACAAGCGACTCGAGGGGCTAGGCGCTGGAGCTAGACATTACTCAAATTGATTTAATACTTTTTCTTTTCAAAAGAAAAGGGAGAATGCATATGTTCTCCCTTTTCCTGATGCATTATTTTTTGAATTCAACCGTTGCAAGCAGGTCAGATCCTGTTGGATGTGCCTTGAAGCCAGTAACGTCTGCTCTTCCTGCAAGTGCAGGCTCAGAGTGGACAAGTGGAATCCAAGGAGCATCTTCCTTGATTAACAATTGAGCTTCTTTATACAATTTTTCACGTTCAGCCTGGTCATTAGTGGACTGAGCCTTAATGAATAGATCATGTACTTCCTGGTTAGCGTAGCGTGCGTAGTTATTGCTGTCGATATTATCCTGGTCTAAAAGGACATACAGGAAGTTATCAGCGTCACCATTGTCACCAGTCCAGCCTAGAAGGAATGTGTCTGCTTCACCAGTACGTGCTTTTTCAAGATATGTTGCCCACTCGTAAGAAACAATCTTTGCTTTTACACCTACTTCAGCAAAGTCTTTCTGAAGAGCTTCAGCAACTTTCTTTCCGTCTGGCATATAAGGTCTTGCAACTGGCATTGCCCATAGTTCCATTTCAAAACCATCTTCATATCCAGCTTCCTTAAGAAGTTCCTTTGCCTTCTCTGGGTCGTATTCATATGCTTCCACATCATCGTTGTAGCCAGCTACCGATTTAGGCATTGGGTTCTTCGCAGGCTCAGCAGCACCAGCATAGAAAGCATCGATGAGCGCTTGCTTATTTACCGCGTAGTTCAATGCCTGGCGAACCTTTTTGTCTTTCATTGGCCCGCGCTCATTGTTCAATCCGAGGTATGCAACATTCAATGAAGGACGATAGAATGTCTGAAGGTCAGCATTGCTTTCGATTGACTCGACATCACTAAAGTTCACTCCATCAATAATGTCTACTTCACCAGTGTTCAACGCATTCAAACGTGCAGAGTTTTCAGGAATAACACGGAAGATGACTTCATCAAGCTTAGGAAGCCCTTCTTCCCAGTAATCTTCATTTTTCACAAGAGTTACCCTGTCATTACGCTTCCATTCCTTGAACTTGAATGGTCCAGTTCCTACTGGATTTTCAATGAACTTATCACCATGCTTTTCGATCGCAGCAGGGCTCGCGATCCCAAATGGAGACATTGCAAGGTTTTTGTAGAATGGAGCAAGAATACGGTTCAATGTGAATTCAACTGTATGCTCATCTACTGCCTTAACTTCCTTGATTACGTCACCAAATTGTGAGTTATAGTAGTAGAATTGTTCTTTATTACCGGCTTTCCAGCGCTCGAAGTTGAAGACTACAGCTTCAGCGTTGAAATCTGTGCCGTCATGGAACTTGACACCTTTACGAAGTTTCAGAGTATGCTTCAAACCATCTTCTGATTCTTCCCAGTCTTCTGCAAGTCCAGGGTGAATTTCTGTATCCTGCTCACCGAACTCGATGAGAGTTTCATAGATGTTCTTTGTTACTTTGAAAGCTTCCCCTTCAGTAGTCACAGCTGGATCAAGCGATGTTGAATCACCGCCGCGCCCAAATACAAGAGTTCCGCCAGACGATGAACCGCCGTCAGAACCAGACTCCCCGCCAGTTTTCTTGCCGCCGGATTCATTATTGCAGCCGGCTAGCCCCAGGCTAAGGATAAGGATAAAAGCAAAAAACATTAATCCAAAACGCCTTTTCATATTCTTCCCCCTTGTTTTTTCGGACTGGTTTTATATATCCAGTCCATAATATCTATCATCTATGCTGTTTATCCTGCATACATTCCTATCTGGAATAAAATCCTATTCCAAATTAATAAAGGTGGCAGGCAGCAAAATGACCAGGTTCAATTTCTTTCAATACAGGTCTATCAGTCTTGCAGATATCCATACATTCCTTGCATCTTGTATGGAAGGCACATCCCTGTGGCGGATTCGCCGGGCTGGGAATATCCCCTGTCAGAAGCTCCTGATCCCTTTTCACATCAGGATCAGGGATCGGTACCGCTGAAAGCAAGGCCCTCGTATACGGATGGAGCGGTTTTTCATACAACTTATCGGCTTCAGTGATCTCTACGAGTCTTCCTAAATACATGACTCCAACCCTGTCACTGATATGCCTTACCACTCCAAGGTCATGGGCTATGAATATATAAGTCAACTGGAATTCCTTTTGCAGGTCCTCCAGAAGATTCAATACTTGTGATTGAATGGAAACATCAAGTGCAGAAACAGGTTCATCGGCTATAATCAGCTTCGGCCTTGTCATTAGCGCCCGAGCGATACCAATTCGCTGACGCTGTCCTCCGCTGAACTGGTGTGGATACCTTTTGGCATGGTAGCTGCTGAGGCCTACTACCTCAAGCATTTCCTTGACCATCTGCTGGCGTTCCTTCTTAGTCCCGATTCCATGGACAATCAGGGGTTCCTCTAAGATTTTCTCGACTGTATGTCGAGGATTCAGTGATGCAAATGGATCCTGGAAGACCATTTGCATATCCTTTCGTGCCTTGCGCATATCGTTGTCCGAGAGAGTGACAAGATCCCTTCCTTCAAAAACGACTTGCCCTTCTGTTGGGTCGATCAGGCGCATCAGCATTCTTCCAGTAGTTGATTTGCCGCAACCTGACTCGCCAACAAGTCCAAGTGTTTCCCCCTTGTTCACCCAAAAGCTGATATCATCGACAGCTTTCACAGCACCCGTCTGTTTTCCAAAGATACCGCCAGTAATAGGGAAATATTTTTTCAATCCATCAACTTTTAACAGTACTTCTGTCATTGGCTGCTCCCTCCTTCTCATGCAGCAGGCAGCGTACGGTATGGCCTGGCCTGCCAGTTTCATAGAGTTCAGGATCTTCGCTCAGGCATCTGTCCATGACAAATTCGCATCTTGCGGCGAACCTGCAGCCAACCTTAATGGAACCTGGCTTGGGGACGTTACCGGGAATAGAGTATAAGCGCTCCTGTTTATCCCTGATATCAGGAATTGATTTAAGTAATCCGAGAGTATAAGGGTGCTTCGGGTTTTTGAAGATATCCTCTACAAGCCCTTCCTCAACGATTTTCCCGGCATACATAACAACGACACGCTGGCACACCTCTGCGACAACTCCCAGGTCATGGGTGATCATGATAATCGCCGTATCAAGCTTAACGTTCAAATCCTTCATCAACGCGAGAATTTGCGCCTGGATGGTCACATCAAGCGCCGTTGTCGGTTCATCAGCAATCAGCACCCGCGGGTGGCAGCTCAGAGCCATTGCAATCATGACCCTCTGCCTCATTCCACCAGAAAGCTGATGAGGATATTCCTTGATGATTTGTTCTGCTCTTGGCAATCCTACAAGCTTCAGCATCTCCACAGCCTGCTGATAAGCAGCCTTTTTGCCCAGCTTCTTATGTATTTTCAAAGCCTCCACGAGCTGTTCACCAATTGTGAATAATGGGTTCAACGAAGTCATCGGTTCCTGGAAGATCATCGCGACATCATTTCCGCGGATTTCCCGCATTCTTTTTTCCGAAGCATGCACCAAATCTTCGCCATTGAGAAGGATCTCTCCACCAGCAATTTTTCCCGGAGGCTGAGGAATCAGCTTCATGATTGATAATGAAGTAACGCTTTTTCCGCTGCCCGATTCTCCTACTATCCCGAGGATTTCTCCTTTGTTAACTGAAAAGCTGACATCATCTACTGCAGGAACCTCACCATCTTTTGTGATAAATGAAGTCTTTAAATTTTTCACATCTAAAACCGGAGCATGTACCACTTTTCTACTCCTTTCTATTACCGAAATATTATTGTTGAATAAAAATTACTTATGTCTGTGTAAAACATTTTATATTAAATGCACCGAGATAGTCCACTGATTTTTCTTAATTATTTAAATATAATAATAATTTTGAATAGTTTTAGGCACTTGGTACTATTTGTATGTCAAAAGCTGATAAATTATGACACTTTAGAAATATGAAGATTTTCTTGTGATAAAGTTTTGTTTGTAAAAAAAATCCCCGGCTAAAATCCGGGAATTGGTATGTAGCGATAGACAAAATAAAAACCGAAGCGAAATGCCTCGGTTTCTTGTAGATTATTTAACTTTCAAGCTGCTGTACCTGGAAGAGTCTATGATAGCCACCCTGCTTTGCCATCAATTCATCATGGCTGCCGTCTTCTACGATTTCGCCGTGCTCAATCAGGACAATCCTGTCGGCATGAGTAATCGTGGATAAACGGTGTGCTACAACGAAGGTTGTCCTGTCTTTTGCGAGCTTTTCTATTGCTTCCTGAATAAGATGCTCGCTTTCAAGATCAAGCGCTGATGTTGCTTCATCCAGAATCAAGATCGGCGGATTCTTCAGGAAGACGCGCGCGATGGCAACACGCTGTTTTTGGCCCCCGGAAAGCTTGACTCCCCTTTCCCCTACTTTTGTATCATAGCCTTCTGGCAGATTCATAATAAAATCATGAGCATTTGCTGCCCTGGCCGCTTGAATGACTTCCTCATCACTGGCCCCTGGCCTGCCTAAAAGGATATTCGATTTGACCGATTCACTGAACAAAATATTATCCTGCGCAACCATGCCGATTTTATCGCGCAGGGAACGGACTTTAAATGAACGGATGTCCTTCCCATCAAGAAGGATTTCGCCATCGGTAACATCGAAGAATCTAGGAATCAGGCTAACAAACGAAGACTTTCCGCCACCGCTCATTCCGACCAGGGCAATCGTTTCTCCCTTTTCAACCTCGATATTCAAATTCTTAAGTACCGTCTCCCCGTCTTCCTCATAAGAGAAGCTTACACTTCTAAAAGAAATATCCCCGTGCACTTTTCTCAGCTCAATTGCATCAGGAGAATCCTTGATATCGTATTTTTCATCCATGAATTCGAAAACACGGTCCATTGATGCAATCGCCTGCGTCAATGTAGTCGATGAATTGACCAGCCTGCGCAGAGGGTTATAAAGGCGGTCGATATATGCGATGAAAGCGGCCATTTCCCCGATGGTGAGATTGTCTTGAAGAACCTGATAACCAGAAAAGCCAATAACAAGCAGTGGCGCTATATCAGTAATCGTATTGACTACCGCAAATGCTTTTGCATTCCACCTTGTATGCTCAAGCGCTTTTGTTAAAAAGTTTTTATTCTGCTGGTCAAACTGTGTTTGTTCATAATCCTCAATCGCAAAGCTTTTGATGACCGAGATTCCAGCCACTCTCTCATGCAAATAGCTTTGTACCCCCGCGAGTGCCTGTGAACGTTCCCTCGTCAGCTTCCGAAGATTCCCGAAGAAAAATTTTACCGAAAAAGCGTAAAACGGAAACAGGATCAATGAGACAAATGTAAGCTTGACATCCATCGAGAACATGATAGCAGCCGCTATCATTATCGTAGCAACGTCAAGCCAAAGATTCATCAGTCCAGTAACAACAAAGGTCTTTGTTTGCTCGACATCATTGATCATCCTTGAGATGACCTCTCCCGCTCTTGTATTGGAATAATATTTATAGCTGAGCCTCTGCATATGGGTAAACAGTCTGTCTCTTATGTCATATAGAATTTTGCTCGCTGTCCACTGCGCAAAATATTGACGATAGTATTCGATTGGCGGCCTGAGCACGACAAAAACAACAATCATGACGCCCATTACCCAAAGCAGTTTATCTATTTTTTCATCTTTATCCAGTGTTTCATTTCCGATAACATCATCCAGGACAAATTTGATTAAAAGTGGAATCAACAATGGAATCGCAAATTTAAGGACACCGATGATGATTGTTCCAATGATTTGCAGCCTATATGGTTTGACGAATTTTAAGTATCTGCGGATGCTGCCCAATTTATAGTTCCCCCTTATGGAGCCTTGCCTTGCTGTTGACGTAACAAAAAGCGCAAGCGCCTTGGTCAGCCCCGAAAAGCGCTGGAGGGCCGACCAGTGAAGTCGCTCTTTGACTTCATTGGGCGGACCGAAATCGAAATGTATAGCCGACTGTCCAGAAACGTAGAAACTGGAGACTCCGACAAAGAAGCGCTTTTTGCTTCTGCCGGCGGAGTTGAAGTTTCGGAGTTTCTAGGAGGCGAAACTAGACAAGCGACTCGAGGGGCTAGGCGCTGGAGCTGGATTAAGAAATTTACATATAATTTCCCATAACGAATCATACTTCCTAGACACGTAACAAAAACCTGTTGAATCGAATCAACAGGCTCAAGCTTGTCTACCCTGTATGGTTAACGACGATATGTTAAATACCGTTCATAATAAATGTCGATGAAATCCGGAGCAAATGGACCCTTCCTCTGCCTGATCCAGCGTTTGAGCTTTTCAACATTGTATTTCAAAATCTTATCGATCACATCAGGGTATTGCATTTCTTTTCGATGGCGTTCATATTCATCTTCATCGAGCAGATTAAACGTCATATCAGGAAAAACTTTAATATCGAGATCATAGTCAATATATTTCAGCGCTTCACCATCAAAAATAAATGGAGAACTAATATTGCAGTAGTAATACACGCCATCTTCCCGTATCATGCCTATAACGTTGAACCATAGCTGAGAGTGGAAGTAACAGATTGCAGGCTCTCTCGTAATCCAAGTTCTGCCGTCTGACTCAGTCACGACTGTCCGATCATTCCCGCCAATCACAAGATTTTGCGTTCCTTTTAAGACGGTGGTTTCTTCCCAGACTCGATGGATGTGCCCATTATGCTTATAACTATGGATTTGGATCGGTTCACCTTCTGTGGGTACGCCCATGTTCTTCTCCCCTACTTTCCTTTCCCGGAAACTTTGCAACCTATTAATGTATATTTATCTAAATTCTTCAAAACGACAAAAGGCAACAAAGAACGATTCCTATTTTTTATTATTATAACGGTTAACGAGAGAATTTAAAACAAAAGAGCCACCGATTTCCTCGATCGCCCAATAAATTTGCCTAAATTTTTATAAAAATTCACTTTTTTATATTTCATTGATTTGCAAGAACCACTTTTAACGATAACTGACGGCAAGCTGTTGATACGTATGGATGACTTCCTCCGTCTGCTTTTCGAACATCTGGTGGATTTCCTTCAAATCCAGCTTTTTTCGGTCAATCTCCATACGAAGATCTTCTAATTCAGCACTTTGCTTAAGAGCATCCAGCTGCTTTTCAATCTCCTGGCATCTTTCCAATTCAGACTGCAGATATAGAAGCTTTTCCATCGTTTGCATTTGTGTAGAAACCAATTCGTTAAATTTATCCATACTTTTCCACCGCCTGTAAAATTAATCTTTTAAATGTATTCTTGGGTGGGGGTGAAAATCCTTTGACTAGTTATGTAGAGGAATTGGAACCTTTGTCGAAAGGTGTTGCTGTTCCTTTTCGAGGTGCTTTCTGCTTCTTCCCGGCATTCTCCAGCAACAATGGAAAAAGGCACTCTACGAATTAGAGTGCCTTTCATTAAGGTGATATTAGCTCTGTTGGCCAGAGTTTTGGCCTTTGCGAGCTTCAGCTTGCTGGTTTTGCTGACGTACTTCTTGAGCGTTTGTTTCGCTCGCGAATTCAGTGCCGTATTGGCCTTGTCCGCCTTGAGCAGATTGAGCGTTTTGTTGTCTCACCTGCTGAATGTTTGTTCCAGCTTGAGATTGATTAGGTTGTTTTGCCATTGTTATCACCTCCACGAATAATAGATTAACCATCCGCAGGAGGTGCTATCCGACTTTTTTATACCAAATTCATCCAATAAATATTTTTACACTAACAACGAGATACCGCCATCGATGATGATCGTCTGGCCGCGGATCATGCTGGATTCATCCTTCAGCAGGAACATGATGGCATTGATCATATCGTCTATTTCGACCATTCTTCCAGCAGGGGTTTTCTCTCTTGCCTCTGCAAGTAATTCCTCCCTATTAGGGAAGTGTGTAAGTGCTTCTGTATCGACCGCCCCGCCTGATACGGCGTTGACCACGATATTTTTCCGGGCAAGTTCGACAGCTAGATAACGGGTCAATGCTTCCAGGGCCGCCTTGGAAACTCCTACCGTTGTATAGTTCTCCAAGTATCGAATCGAGCCTAGTGAACTGATGCTGACAATTTTACCGCCGCCATTCCTCTCCATCAGTTTAGCCGCTTCCTGGGCACAGAACAATAGCGCTTTACTATTGATGTTCATCGTCCAATCCCAATGTGATTCCTCAAGCTCCATCGCCGGTCGCAGCACGCCTGAAGCTGCGTTGTTAACGAAGATATCGAGCCTTCCGAATTCCGCGTCGATTTGTTCGAACATTGCTTTGATTTTGCTGACATCCCCCACATTCGCCTTAACGACAAGGACTTTCCTGCCAAGAGCTTCGATTTCCTCTGCTGTTTCCTGGGCTGCCTTTTTGCTGCGAGCATAATTGACGACGATGTCATATCCTTCTTTTGCGAGCCTGATGGCTGCCGCTTTCCCGATCCCCCGGCTGCTTCCGGTAATAAGTGCAACTTTTTGTGTCATGTGAAAATCCCTTTCTATTCAGTTCTCGCTAAAAAAGAACCTTAATTTTGTTTCATTTTAGCCTGTCCAGGTATATATGACAATAAGGATATGTTCCTTGACGCTGTTATTGAGTTCTTCAATCAAGGTGATTTTCGTATTGATTGTTTATTTTGTGGGGATCAGGGCTCTTTTCGAGGAGACGTCCAAACAGAGAATGAATTAAAAATCGTAAAAACCCAGGAGCCGGTTTTTACTCGTAATCGTGAAAGCCACAGAGTTTACGAAAAGAGTCTAAATAAAAAACTCCCGTACTGAAAACACTATTCTTTAGATTGATACTCTTACGAAAGGATGATTCCTGATGTATGTAGGCCGAGATATGACTGAATTATCAATGATGTCCAAAACTGATTGGAAGGATAGCGAGCTTGCCTTTTTCCATCATTCTCTCCAGCAAATGGTCCCTTACCTGAATGCCGAAGGACAGACAATCCACAGGGAAATCGTTGAAGAAATCGAAAGCCGGGGCGGTTTGAACCGCGGAGAAGCCGATTATACGCATGGAACAAAAGTAAGCTACGATTGATATGGAAAAGGCTGCCAACCCCTATGGTTGGTCAGCCTTTTTATATTCCAGATACTGCTTCAGCATTTTTTGGTATGGTACCGGAAAGGCAAACTCTTTGATTTCCTTCTCGGTAACCAATTTTAGCTGTGGTGTCTCGGAGATTTCGCCCGTAATTTGTCCGCTGAATACCTGTATGTTCCATACCAAATGCGAAAATACATGGTCGATTTCGCCTATGGAATCACCTATCTTCGGTGCTAAGCTATAGTTCTCTTCAAAATGCTCAGCCAGCTGATCTCTTTGTCTCTGGAAGTCGAGGCTCAACTCAACAGTCGGGAACTCCCACAAATTCGCCAGCAAGCCGGTTCCAGGTCTTTTCCGTATTAGGATCCTTCCTTCACCATCACTGAAAATCCCGGCAGCAAGCTGTACATTTTTCTGCTTTTTCTTCTTGGTTTTTACCGGCAATTCATTTTGCACTCCTTCATGGAATGCCTCGCAGTGTTCCCTGACCGGACAAAGCAGGCAGGAAGGAGAGGTCGGGGTGCAGATTAATGCTCCAAGCTCCATTAATGCCTGATTGAAATAGGAGGGGTTTTCGTGTGATATCAATTCCCTCACTGCGGTTTCAAAAATTTTACGTGACGCAGGTCTGGCGATATCCTCCCATATCAACAAAATCCGGGATAATACCCTCATGACATTTCCATCGACCGCAGGCTCAGGTTTTCCATAGGCAATACTCAAGATCGCTCCGGCAGTGTATGGGCCAACCCCTTTTAAAGCCGAAATCTCTTTTGGAGAATCTGGGACTCTTCCGGAGTATTTTTCATTTACTTCTTTAACAGCGGATTGTAAATTACGAACACGGGAATAATAACCGAGTCCTTCCCATGCTTTAAGTACTTTTTCTTCATCAGCGTAAGCCAGTGCCTCTATCGTTGGAAAATTTTCCAAAAATCGATTAAAATAAGGGATGACAGTATCTACTCTTGTTTGTTGGAGCATGATTTCTGATACCCACACTTTATAAGGATCCTGGTCCTTTCTCCATGGCAGTTCTCGCTGCTCACTTACAAACCATCCTATCAAGTCATCCTGAAAGGATTTTATATCCATATTATCTATACATTTCTTGATGTCAGTTGCCACTTTCGTTCCTCCAGGTGTTAAACTTTCCGGAAATTTGGGAATATAATATTAACGCTTCTGCTTAATAGCCATGAAACCTATTCGTTCCAATCCGCCCGGAACAAAGTCTTCAAGGATGCCGAAGACCGAATGGTTTCGCGATAGCCGCATTTTTTTCAAGGCATGGTAATGGGCTTCAGTCGGGACATAGAATGACTCAATAAAAATATTTCGTTCTTCCGACTGGCTGCATGAAAACATATCTGCTTCAAAATCAGGAAGCATTGAAGAGATTATATCGATTGTCTCATGGTATTGGCTAAGCAGATTTTGTTTTACTTCATACTGTACGATCATCTGTATCAATTTTCTCAGCTCCTTTTCGTGAAGGGGCTGATTGAAACAGCCCTTTAAACGTAAACTATTCTTCGTATTGTGACAAGGACTTTTACCTGCCAAACGTTGGTTATGCGTTACAGAGATCTTTTAAAAAGGAGGATGTTCCCATGGATACTGGAACCCATGTTGTGATGGGATTCGCTCTTGGCGGGTTAGCCACGCTTGATCCTGCTGTCAGCGGAAGCACCGCCACTGCATCAAGCGTGCTGATTGCTACACTTGTGGGCTCGCAAATCCCTGATATCGATACTGTTTTGAAGTTGAGGAATAATGCTGTCTATATACGGAACCACCGCGGCATTACCCATTCGATTCCAGCAGTCCTCCTGTGGCCGCTGCTTATTTCTGGGACAATCTACTTTTTCTACCCAGAAGCAAATTTGCTGCATTTATGGATTTGGACATTTATTGCTGTTTTCCTTCATGTTTTTGTCGACATTTTCAATGCTTATGGGACACAGGCATTGCGTCCTTTTTCGTCGAAATGGGTCGCCCTGGGGATAATCAATACATTTGACCCGATTATTTTTGCGCTTCATGTCGTCGGTTTGTTCCTCTGGGCATTTGGATATCACCCTGGATATACTTTTTTAACGATCTATGCAATCCTGGTGCTCTACTATATTTATCGCTTTATCATGAAGCATCGTATCAAACGAGCAGTTGAAAATATTGTTCCGGATGCTACAGAGATCATCATCGCCCCAACAATGAAATTCAATCATTGGCGAGTGGCTGTGATGAATAATCACCAGTTCTTTGTCGGACGCGGGCACAAGCATCATGTTAGGATACTCGATCAATTCAATCGTGTACCTGTCCCGGAAACTGCAGTCTTGGAAGCAGCAAAAAAAGACAAGAACCTGTCAGCGTTCCTGTCTTTCTCACCAGTCTACCGCTGGGAATGCGATGAATATGATGACTATTACGAAGTCAGGTTCATTGACCTGCGCTACCGCAGCAACGGGCATTATCCATTCGTCGCTGTCGTGAATCTCAGCAAGGATCTGGAAGTCCTCAGCTCCTATACTGGATGGATTTACAGTGAAGAAAAATTAAGAAAGAAATTGGAGTTCCTTCCTGGAGAAGGTTAAGACCGGGTGTTTTGCCCGGTTTTTCTTATGCGAGTTTTTAGCAGAAGTATGGAGGGTTGGATTCTGGTAGTTACTTTATTTAAAA
>NZ_BASE01000103.1 GCF_000813125.1 Mesobacillus selenatarsenatis SF-1 | reverse complement strand
AGTTCGGTCCGCCCAATGAAGTCAAAGATCGACTTCACTGGTCGGCCCTCCAGCGCTTGTCGGGGCTGACCAAGGCGCTTGCGCTTTTCTAATAAAGAGGAGGAATGACATGTCTAAAAAGCTTGTTTTGATAGATGGAAACAGTATTGCTTACCGTGCGTTTTTTGCACTGCCGCTGTTGAATAATGAAAAAGGAATACATACCAATGCCGTTTATGGTTTTACGATGATGCTGATGAAGATTCTCGAGGATGAAAAGCCTACCCATATTCTTGTTGCGTTTGATGCCGGGAAAACGACCTTCAGGCATAAAACCTTCAGTGAGTACAAGGGAGGAAGGCAAAAAACTCCGCCTGAGCTTTCTGAGCAGTTTCCGTTTATCCGTGAATTGCTGACGGCTTATGGTATCTCGCAATACGAGCTGGAGAACTATGAAGCCGATGACATTATCGGTACATTAAGCTTGCAGGCTGAAAAAGAAGGCTTCGAAACAAAAGTCATTTCAGGGGATAAGGACTTAACCCAGTTGAGTTCTGAAAAAACGACAGTCAATATCACAAGAAAAGGAATCACCGATATTGAAGAATATACGCCTGAGCATATCAAGGAGAAATATGGTCTTACTGCGGAACAAATCATTGATATGAAAGGTCTTATGGGCGATGCGTCCGACAATATTCCAGGGGTTCCCGGTGTAGGGGAAAAAACAGCAATCAAGCTGTTGAAGGAATATGGCACACTTGAGAATCTTTTGGATTCGATTGATCAAGTCAGCGGGAACAAGCTTAAGGAAAAGCTAGAGGAATTCAAAGACCAGGCCGTCATGAGCAAGGAACTCGCAACCATCACGCGGGAAGCACCTGTGGGAGTAGAGTTGAGTGAGCTTGAGTATGAAGGAGCAGAGAACGAAAAGCTCGTGAAAATGTTCAAGGAACTTGGGTTCAATTCCCTGCTGGACAAGCTTGGATTAGTTACGGAAGCAGAAAATGTAGAACTTGAAGACATTGAGTTCAAGCAGCTGGATCAGATTGAGAAAGGTATTTTTGCCAAAGACAATGGCTTTTATGTCGAGGTGCTAGAAGATAATTACCATTATGCCGATATTATCGGCTTTGCAGTTGTAAATGAAAATGGCAGCTTCTACCTGCCTGTAAAAATAGCGCTGGCATCTGAAGAGTTCAAGAAATGGGCCGAGGATGAAACAAGCAAAAAAACTGTCTATGATGCGAAACGTTCCGAGGTTTCATTGCGCCATCACGGTATCCATCTGAAGGGTGCCGACTTCGATGTGTCACTTGCATCCTATATCATCAATCCTTCGGAGTCGCCAGATGACCTGTCTGCCATTGCAAGACAGCATGGATTTTCGAGCGTGCAGGCTGACGCAGCTGTCTATGGAAAAGGTGCTAAACGGAAAATACCTGAGGATAATATCCTTGGAGAGCATCTGGTCCGCAAGGCAGATGTGCTATTGTCTTTAAAAGAAAAGCTTGAGCAAGAGCTATGGGACAATGACCAGCATGATCTGTTCAGAAGTCTTGAAATGCCGCTATCATTGGTGCTTGCTGATATGGAATATCAGGGCGTTAAGCTTGATATGAATCGCCTGGATAATATGGGCGAAGAAATCAAAGGTCGTCTAGCCGATATCGAAACGAGGATTTTTGAAATGACAGGAGAACAGTTCAATATCAATTCTCCTAAACAATTAGGTGTCATCCTTTTTGAAAAACTGGGATTGCCTGCCGTGAAAAAGACGAAAACAGGCTATTCTACCTCAGCGGATGTCCTTGAAAAATTGGCATCGAAACATAAAATCATTGAAGAAATTCTTAACTATCGCCAGCTAGGAAAATTGCAATCAACATATATTGAAGGCTTGCAAAAGGTCGTCAATAAAGAGACTGAAAAAGTGCATACAAGATTCAACCAGGCGCTAACAGCGACAGGAAGATTGAGCTCGACGGACCCGAACCTGCAGAACATTCCAATCAGGCTTGAAGAAGGCAGGAAGATCAGGCAGGCATTTGTTCCATCTGAAACAGGCTGGGTCATTTTTGCAGCGGACTATTCGCAAATTGAACTTCGTGTCCTCGCCCATATTGCGGGCGATGAGAAACTGATTGATGCTTTCCAGAATGACATGGATATCCATACGAAGACGGCAATGGAAGTATTTAATGTAGGGAAAGATGAAGTCACCTCCAATATGCGCCGACATGCAAAAGCAGTCAACTTCGGGATTGTTTACGGAATCAGCGATTATGGATTATCCCAGAGCCTGAACATTACAAGGAAGGAAGCTGGCGAATTTATTGATCGATACCTTGAAAGCTATCCTGGTGTCAAAGAATATATGGATGAAATCGTTAAGGATGCTAAAGCGAAGGGCTATGTCCAAACATTATTACATCGCCGCAGATATATCCCTGAAATTACGGCAAGAAACTTCAACCTGAGGAGTTTTGCGGAACGGACGGCTATGAATACTCCAATCCAGGGAAGTGCCGCAGATATTATCAAGAAGGCAATGATTGATATGGCAGAGAGACTCCGCGAAGAGGGCATAAAGACAAGACTGCTGCTTCAGGTACATGATGAATTGATTTTTGAAGCACCTGAGGATGAAATTGAGTTATTGAAAAAGATCGTGCCAGAAGTCATGGAAAATGCCATTGAATTAAAGGTGCCGTTAAAGGTGGACTTCTCATATGGCCCGACTTGGTATGACGCAAAGTAGCATTTGCAACAGGATTTTTACAGAGAAAGGCGGGATAAAATGCCTGAACTACCAGAGGTCGAAACCGTCAGGCGGACATTAGAGGTCCTGACGATAGGCAAAGAAATCAAAAAGGTCTCCGTTTTTTGGCCAAAGATGATTAAAGCTCCAAATGAGGTCGAGCAGTTCAATGATGCTCTGAAAGGGCAGACGATAAAAGATGTTGGCCGGAGGGGTAAATTCCTGATCCTTTACACGGAATTTTATGCGCTTGTTTCCCACTTACGGATGGAAGGGAAATATGGAGTATTCAATACTGATGAACCTGTGGATAAGCACACGCATGTCATTTTCCATTTTACCGATGGAACAGAATTGCGCTACAAGGATGTCAGGAAATTCGGCACGATGCACCTTTATGAAATAGGGAAAGAGTTTGAAACGCAGCCTCTCGCTGATTTAGGTCCGGAACCTTTTTCAGAAGATTTTTCAGTGGAATGGCTGTCTGAAAAACTAAAAAAAACCAATAGAAAAATAAAGCCGGCACTGCTTGACCAAAAAATCCTTGTTGGCCTGGGGAATATCTATGTTGATGAGGCACTTTTCCGGGCGAAGATCCATCCCGAAAGGATTGCTAATTCCCTGACTCGAGATGAGGAGGCAGTGCTTTATAAGGAAATAGTCAGCACTCTGTCTGAAGCTGTTGAGAAAGGTGGCAGCACGATCCGTTCCTATGTGAACTCACAAGGACAGATTGGCATGTTCCAGCTTCAGCTTTATGCATACGGACGAAAGGGTGAACCATGCAAGGTTTGCAGCACTCCACTTGAGAAAACCGTTGTAGGCGGACGTGGTACTCATTATTGCCCGTCGTGCCAGAAACTTAATTAATAAAATCAGAATTTATATCATTTCAACTTCGAGAATTGTCCAGCTCCAGCGCCTAGCCAGTTTCCGACTCTGAGTCGTCTTCCTTGAGTATCTTGCGAGAAGCGTTAGCTTTGAGCAGCTCGAGTCGATTGTCTAGCTGCGGCTCCTAACTCCTCGAGACGTTTCGATCCTGCCAATGAAGTCAAAGAACGACTTCACTGGTCGGCCCTCCAACGCTTGTCGGGGCTTACCAAGGCGCTTGCGCTTTTCTTGTATATTGGCTTGTTGATTTTCTCACCATAACTGGGCTCCTTCCATATACTAACGTAGCGATTGACAGGAAGGAGCTCAGTTTATGGCACAAACAATCTCCCTGCTTTTACTTGCATTCGCTGTCAGCCTTGACAGTTTCAGTGTAGGGTTAACGTATGGATTGCGGAAAATGAAGATCCCGATTAAATCTATTTCTGTAATAGCCGTTTGTTCGGCTGTCGTCCTGATGGCAGCCATGATGATCGGGCATTTTCTTGAGAGCTTTTTTTCACCAGGAATGGCAGAGACACTGGGTGGCGCTGTCCTGATCGTTTTAGGCGGATGGGTACTATTCCAATTTTTCCGCGAAGACAAAACAGAATTGCTCTGTCACGAAAAAATAATCCTTAATCTTGAAATCAAGTCACTTGGTATTGTCATCAATATTTTGAAAAAACCAATGACAGCGGATTTTGACCGATCGGGTACAATCAATGGAATTGAAGCTGTCATGCTCGGGCTTGCCCTGTCGCTTGATGCATTTGGTGCAGGGGTAGGGGCGGCATTTTTAGGATTTTCTCCAGGATACCTGGCCTTGACAGTCGCCTGCATGAGTTCATTATTTGTGTATGCAGGGATGAGGATGGGAAGTTATTTTTCGGAGAGCGGCTGGATGCAAAAATTTTCTTTTGTACCGGGAATATTATTGATCATAATTGGGTTGATGAAAATTTAACAGGCCCTTGAAAGGATAAAATGGAATGTCATTAGTTATCGGATTGACAGGAGGTATAGCAAGCGGAAAAAGCACGATATCAGCAATGTTCACTGACTTGGGCATCACAGTGATTGACGCAGATATCGAAGCCAGGCTTGCTGTGGAGCCAGGAGAAAAGGCATACAATGATATTGTCAGCCATTTTGGCACTGAAATTTTAGCAGATGACCGAACGATAAACCGTCCTAAGTTGGGTGAGATCATTTTTAACAATGAAGAAAAGCGCTTGCTGCTCAATTCGATTGTCCATCCAGCAGTAAGGGAACGGATGGCACAGAAGAGAGCAAAAGCTGAAGAGGCGAATGAAAAAGCCGTTGTCCTGGACATTCCGCTTCTGTTTGAAAGCAAGCTGACAGGATTGGTCGAAAAAATCATCGTGGTATATGTGGATGAGAAAACCCAGTTGGAAAGACTGATGAAGCGAAACGAATTCTCGGAAGAAGAAGCATATTCCAGGATCAAATCACAAATGCCGCTGAAGGGTAAAGTCAGTTTGGCAGACGCAGTAATTGATAACAGCGGCAGCATCGAGCAATCGAGGCAGCAACTGATGGATCTATTAACTAAATGGGAAATCTTAAGAGCCGAGTAGGCTCTTTTTTTGTGTAATGTCTTTGTTATAGCAAAATGCTGATATTATACTCCTGTTGATTGTAGTGGAAGGCACGAAGACTCCTGCGGGCTCAGCTGGACAGGTGAGACCCCGCAGACGCCAACGGCGGCGAGGAGGCTCAACGCCAGCCCCGCGGAAAGCGAAGTGCCTGGAACGGAAATCAACAGTCTAATCTAAGAGCCAGGAGAAAATACAGACCATTCTGATTATGATGTTCAAATCCTTGTTTGAACCAATATAATCCCGGTTAGGCTAAATTGTCGGCATCTCTACAAATGCACTATTATCAGAATTATTTTATATTTTAAATGTGTGCATTTATTTATCACAAATAAAATTTAATATGTTATACTAATACCATACAAAGAGGTTATTAAGTATAACACTAATTCGGAAGGGGCCGTACAATGAAGGCGAGAATTGCGATTAACGGTTTTGGGAGAATTGGAAGAATGGTGTTCAGAAGAGCCATTCTTGAAGAGAATCTTGAGGTTGTAGCGATTAATGCGAGCTACCCAGCTGAAACACTGGCGCATTTAATAAAATATGATTCTACTCATGGACAATTTGCTGGTGAAGTCATTCCAGCTGATGATCATCTTATTGTAAACGGAAAGACAGTTAAACTATTAAGCAATCGAAATCCTGCTGAGCTTCCATGGAAGGAAATGAAGATTGATATTGTTATAGAAGCTACAGGAAAGTTCAATTCCCGTGAAAAGGCTGCACTTCATCTTGATGCTGGTGCAAGGAAGGTCATTTTGACAGCACCTGGTACGAATGAGGATATCACTATTGTTATGGGAGTAAATGAAAGCGCATTAAATATTGAAGAGCATGATATCATTTCGAATGCATCATGCACAACAAACTGCCTTGCACCGGTTGCGAAAGTGCTGGATGATACTTTCGGGATCGAAAATGGTTTGATGACAACTGTTCATGCTTATACAAATGATCAGAACAATATCGATAACCCGCACAAGGATTTGCGCAGGGCGCGTTCTTGCGGCCAATCCATCATTCCAACTTCAACTGGGGCAGCAAAGGCACTTTCTCTTGTGCTTCCTCAGCTTAAAGGAAAGCTGCATGGTATGGCGCTAAGGGTACCGACTCCAAACGTCTCGCTTGTTGACCTTGTCGTCGACCTGAAGCGTGAGGTAACAGTGGACGAAATCAACGATGCATTCTATTCAGCATCTAAAGGAAGGCTCAAGGGCGTTCTGGATATCACAACAGATCCACTTGTTTCTATCGACTTTAACACCAATGAACATTCTGCAATCATTGATGGCCTGTCTACAATGGTCATCGGTGCTAACAAAGTAAAGGTTCTTGCATGGTATGACAATGAATGGGGTTATTCAAGCAGGGTTGTAGATCTGACAAAGCATGTTGCCCGCGCAATGTCTAATTCCAATTCAGCAACGGTAAGAGTAGGATAATTTTCATAACGCAAAAAGCTTGCTTACCGGCAAGCTTTTTTTATTTCTGGTTGTGTTAGGAATTGAAATTCATATTTTTTAATTTGTCTTAAAGGCTTATATATTTTTAAAGCCCCGTTGATTGAAGTGGAAGGCGCGAAGACTCCTGCGGGATCAGCTGGACAGGTGAGACCCCACAGGCGCCAACGGCGGCGAGGAGGCTCACCGCCAGCCCCGCGGAAAGCGAAGTGCCTGGAACGAAAATCAACAGCCTTGTTTACCAGAGACTTTTTCAAATTAGTTGAGATCCACATGTGAAAATCCCAACAGTTTTTATAGCTAGATCCCCCCTAAAAGCCTATGGAATAGCTATCTCCCAAACTACAAAAATCTAAGCATCAAAATCATGAAAAAAATTTGTTTTCATGTGTTGCAAAAAAAATATAAACAAAGTATACTAGTCATCGTGAACTTCTTAATAACGGTACCAATTGGCTACTTAAAGGGTTAGGACCTCTCTGGACTAACTTTCCCCCGTGGTAGTTAAGATGCCATTGAAACTAAGGATTTCATTCTAATATTATTAGAGGGGGAAATTGAATATGGAAACAATGGGTCGTCATGTAATTTCTGAACTTTGGGGTTGCGATTTTGAAAAATTGAATGATATGGATTTTATTGAACAAACTTTTGTTGGAGCAGCATTGAAATCAGGTGCTGAAATCCGCGAAGTGGCTTTCCACAAATTTGCGCCACAAGGCGTTAGCGGAGTTGTCATTATTTCTGAATCTCATTTAACTATTCATAGCTTCCCGGAACACGGATACGCTAGCATCGATGTTTACACTTGCGGTGATCTGGATCCTAACATTGCAGCTGACTATATTGCAGAAGCTCTTGGCGCTCAAACTCGTGAGAATATCGAAATTCCACGCGGCATGGGTCCTGTGCATGTGAAGCAAGCACAAGCTAAAGCTCTATAATTGAAAATATGAAAATTCACAAGAGGTGTAGCGATACACCTCTTTTTATTTTGTCGTAAAATACGGTAGAATGATAATAGAAATAACTTGCAGGAGGATTTTTGATGTCTTTATTAAAATCCATAACAGGACGGTACGAAAAATTCAGTGGAACAAGTGAAAACAATAGGGATGAGCAGCTGAAGACTCGATATTATAAAACGAACTTTAACCAGATGTTCCAGACGGTCGAAGGCTTGCTGAAGGCTGACCCTTCGCTTAAGATAACGAGTGTTTCCAAAGACCATGGAGAAATATCAGCCGAATTGAAGGGGAAGCTGCCCGCCTTTTTAACAGCGACGGTTATAACTACAAAAGCTTTTGAGACCGCAGTCGACTTACATATCTCTACGGAAAAGTTTTCATTAGCAGGCATTAACCCGGCTTTAAAGCAGGAGTTGGTGAAGATCTATGAGAAACTGGACTCCACACACTCGTTTATTGGTTCAGGCAAGTATGGAAATCAATAGTTCCTCTTGTCCCGCCCCCATCTTTTTTATAAGATAATACTAGGATAATGCTTATGGACGTATTGGTGGAACAAGCGAATGGTCCTTCGCTCATACTATATTTCAAAATATTCGGAGCTGATCGAAATGAAATGTCCAACTTGCCAAAATAACTCTACCCGGGTTCTTGATTCAAGACCGGTCGACGATAGCCGATCAATTCGACGCAGACGCGAATGCGAAGCTTGCGGATTTCGCTTTACCACCTTCGAGAAGGTTGAAGAAATTCCTTTGATTGTCGTGAAAAAAGAAGGTACTCGGGAAGAGTTCAATCGGGAAAAACTCCTTCGCGGTTTAATAAAAGCTTGTGAAAAGCGGCCCGTCGCTTTGAAAGAGCTCGAGGATTTGGTTTCCGAAGTAGAAAAAGAACTCCGAAGCCATGGAGTTTCTGAAGTTAAGAGCGAAGCCGTTGGGGAAATGGTGATGGACAGGCTGGCGAAGATTGATGAAGTCGCCTATGTCCGGTTCGCGTCTGTTTACCGTCAGTTTAAGGATATTAATGTCTTTATTGATGAATTGAAAGAGTTGTTGAAAAGAGAGCAATCATAACAACTGGGTTCTTGTTGGTTACAGTAAAATCCTTAAGGAGCTGAAGGGAACTTCAGCTCTTTTTAAGCTCTTCTTATAAAAATACAAAATATTGAGGAAGAGCTCAAATAGCGGTTAATTATGTAAAATCAGTTCTTTTTAACGATTCAGAATGGAGGGAAAAGGATGGCTCAGCATTGGCAAGAGACTTTGCCTGTAGACCAATATATTGTTGCATCCGGTGGTTTATTGCATGACTACGATCGCAAGGTGCTCACTTTCTTGTACCAGCCTTTGATTGGGCCAGCTTGCTTAAGCCTTTATATGACCTTATGGGGTGAACTGGAAGAGAACCGGCTTTGGTCACAGTCTGGGACACACCATAACTTGATGACAATCATGGACATGAACCTGAAGGATATTTACCAGGCTCGCCAAAAGCTCGAAGGCATGGGGTTGTTGAAGACCTATGTAAAAAACAGCGAGGAAGGTCGTTCATTTATTTATGAATTGCAACCGCCTTTGACTCCTGAACAATTTTTCCTTGATGGGATGTTGAATGTCTATTTGTATCGAAAAGTCGGCAAGAATCAATTTTTGCGACTTAAACGATTTTTCAGCGATAAATCTGCTGAATCAGAGCCCGGATATGAGGAGATTACGAAGGCATTCCAGGATGTGTTCTTGTCTGTACCGACTCAGGCACTAATGCATAATGAAGATTCAGCTGCCGACCTTGAGGTGGAGGTAGATAATTCCTTTATTGGCAGAGGAGAAACTTCCAAAATACAGATTGACCCTGCGGAGTTCAACTTCGATTTGCTTTTGGGAGGGCTACAGGAATCACTCATACCTAAAAAAGCATTTACATCTAAGGTTAAGGAAGCAATCAGCAATCTTGCCTTCCTATATGGCATTGATGCATTGAAGATGAAGAACATCGTTTTGAGTGCTATAAATGCTGGAAACGAGATAGATATAGAGGAACTTCGAAAGGCCGCTCGTGACTGGTATCAGTTTGAACACCAGGACCAGCTCCCGGCATTACTGGACCGGACCCAGCCACTCCAGCATAAAGCTGGTATTGATAAGCCGAAAACGCAGGAAGAGGAATTAGTGGTTTATTTTGAAAAAACATCCCCGCGCCAGCTTTTGATTGATCTGTCTGGCGGGGCGGAACCATCGAAGGCAGACTTGCAGATCATCGAAGAGGTATTGTTCAAGCAAAAGCTCCTGCCGGGAGTCGTGAATGTTTTAGTTCAATATGTTATGCTCAAAACGGATATGAAGCTTGCAAAGGGTTATATTGAAAAGATTGCCAGCCACTGGTCCAGGAAAAAAATATCGACCGTCAGGGATGCAATGCAGCTGGCAAAAAGCGAGCACAGGCAGTATCTTGAATGGGCAGAAGGGAAAAAAACACCTTCTTCATCATCTGGAAAAAGAAAGCCTGTTCGTAAAGAAGTTCTGCCGGATTGGTTTGGCAAAAAGACCGATGGTGAGTCTCAGCAGCAAAAAAATGCTGCAGATGTGGATCCTGATTTTGAAATAGAAAAGAAAAAGCTTGAAGAAGAATTGAAGAAATTCAAATCTGGGAGGTGATTCAGTTGCAAAACATTAATGAAACATTGAAGAAGCTGGCGAATAACCAAAATTTTCAGGAGCGCTATGAAGCTATTAAGAGGCAGGTCATGCAGGATCAGCATATCAAGGAATTCTTGGATGAGAATGCAGAGTATATCACCAGGGAAATGCTTGACGGCAGTATGTCAAAGCTGTATGAGTTCTCCAACCAGAGCAAAGGCTGTGAAAAGTGCGAGAGTCTCGCAGGCTGCAAGAACATGATCAAGGGTTATGAGCCAGAGCTTTTCATAAAAGGGAACTTCATTGACATAAAATATGACCGCTGCAAAAAGAAGGTCATGCATGATGAACAGCAAAAGAATTCACGCCTGATCAATAGTATTTTTGTGCCTAAAGAAATCTTGAAGGCATCTTTCGGGGATATTGAGCTCGATGACGCCGGAAGGTTCAAGGCGATCAAGATGGCAAAAGATTTTGTTGAGAATTATGAGCCAGGCCGAAAGCAAAAGGGTATATTCCTTCATGGACCGTTCGGGACAGGCAAATCATATTTGCTTGGCGCAATTGCGAATGAACTTGCACAGAAACAAATCAGTTCATTGATTGTGTATGTACCCGAATTTTTCAGAGAAATGAAAAATGCGATCGGTGATCATACTGTCAATGACAAGCTGGAAGCAATTAAAAAGGCGAATGTGCTCATGCTCGATGACATTGGAGCAGAAACGATGAGCAGCTGGGCAAGGGATGAAATACTCGGAACGATTCTGCAGTTCCGCATGCTTGAGAACCTTCCAACCTTCTTTACTTCGAACTTCGACCTTAAAGGACTGGAGCACCATTTGACACACAGCCAGCGGGGAGAAGAAGAACAATTGAAGGCAGCAAGAATCATGGAACGGATTAAATATCTTGCCGAGCCGGTAAAAGTAGAAGGCAAGAATCGCAGAATATAAAAAATGTGCCGCAGCTAATCAAGCTGCGGCACATTTTTTTCACTTTTAACCAGTTATCGACCATATGGACACTTCTAAATTGTCCAAGTCCCCCATATATATAATCAGGGATTATTTAAGAGGGGGGATATGGTTGATTGAAATCATCTTCCAAAAAAAGCAGGATGCCTGGAACTTGTATCAACATTTAGTCGCCAGGCTTGCTACTACATGGCAGGAAACGAATTCAATTCTTCTTAATGAAGATCGAAATAGAGTGCTTATTCCAGAAGAATTTTATAAAAATGAGAAGTTGCATGTACTCAAGAAAAGTGTTTATGATTTTATTTTAAAGGTGAAACGTGATGACTGGCTAAGAGCCATCCTGGCAGAATCGTATTTTTATAATGACAGTGAAGAACAGGATCAAATCCTGGATATCATTTACTCCGTCATAGAAGGCAACCGTAAAGAACTGGCCCCCTTCATGGAAGGTGTCGGGGAACAAGGAATGATTCAGAGTTCGATTAATGAAATTTTTAATGAAAGAGTGTCATTCTCTTTTGATTCCTTTGTCATGTTCAGGCTGAAGGCCTATACTGAGCAGCTCTCCCAATGGGTAGAGATTGCGATTGATGAGTATAAGATGGAACAGGAGTACCAAGTTTTCCTGCATACACTGAGGGATTTCCTGGAGGACAGGAAGGCGCAGATGTCCCATTTATATCTGGTGATAGATGAGAATATGGTCTTTTATAATCAGCAATTCACAGAAATGAAACGGAGTGATCTGTTTAAGACGATTGACCGCAAGCTGCTTGTCAACCATCCTGTCTATGTTGACTCTGGGACGATTGCGCCGTTGCTGTCAATTGCGCCTGAGATCATTTACTTGTATACGGATGATCCTCACCAGCCATTAGTGAGGACGATCATCAATCTTTTTGAAGAACGTGTGAAAGTCAGTCCAGTTTCCGCTTTTCATGACGAAAAAGTAAACTTTTTTAATGAGGATCGTGAAAATATACAATAGCCCACTTGATTTTCAAAACATTACAAACTATAATTACGTACATACTAAATCAATAGTGAATGTAATGATGAGGACATGGGCATTCTTGAAAGGTTTCCAGAGAGGGAAGGCTTGGCTGAAAACTTCCTAACACTAAAGAAAAGCTTACCACCTCTGAACTCCAGCTGTGAACGCCCATAGGGCAAGTATTGGCTGGCGGCAGAAGCCGTTACCGCAACCAGAGCCATTCCTGCGTTATTTTTGCGCAAGAGTGGGAATTGGGTGGAACCACGTGTGATCAAACTCGTCCCTGTTTCAGGGACGGGTTTTTTTATTTTTCGCGCAAAAATTGCGCCACATTTTAAAAGGAGGAAAAGCCAATGGCAGACATGTTAAAAATATCGTTTCCAGATGGAGCAGTGAAGGAGTTTCCGGCAGGCACAACTACTGAAGATATCGCCAGCTCGATCAGCCCGGGCCTAAAGAAGAAAGCCATTGCCGGTATGGTCAATGGACAGCCGTATGATCTTAAGAGAGCGATCGAGGAGGATGCATCGATCGAAATCGTCACTCCTGACCATCGAGAAGCACTAGAAATCCTGCGCCACAGCTCAGCACACTTGATGGCACAGGCAATCAAGCGTCTATATAAAGATGTTAACCTCGGAGTAGGGCCGGTAATTGAAGGTGGCTTCTACTATGATATCGATATGGAGCATTCTTTATCTCCGGAAGATTTGCCAGAGATTGAAAAGGAAATGAAGAAAATCATCAATGAGAACATTGAGATTGTCCGAAAAGAAGTAAGCCGTGAGGATGCAGTCAAGTTTTTCAAGGAGCTTGGCGATCCATATAAGCTTGAACTGATTGAAGCGATCCCGGCGGATGAGAAGGTCACTCTTTATGAACAGGGAGACTTTGTCGACCTTTGCCGTGGGGTGCACGTCCCATCAACTGGCAAGCTGAAGGAATTCAAATTGTTGAGCATTGCTGGTGCATACTGGCGCGGCGACAGCGACAACAAGATGCTCCAACGAATTTACGGTACAGCTTTCTTCAAGAAGGAAGATTTGAAAGAGCACTTGAGGCTGCTTGAAGAAGCAAAAGAGCGTGACCATCGCAAGCTTGGCAAGGAACTTAACTTATTTACTAATTCACAGAAGGTAGGCCAGGGACTTCCACTATGGCTTCCGAAAGGTGCGACTATCCGCCGCATCATCGAACGCTATATTGTTGATAAAGAAGTCAGCCTTGGTTATGACCATGTCTACACTCCGGTAATGGGAAGTGTCGACCTTTATAAAACTTCCGGACACTGGGACCACTATCAGGAAAACATGTTCCCGGTAATGGAAATGGAAAATGAACAGCTTGTTTTAAGACCAATGAACTGCCCGCACCACATGATGGTGTACAAAAATAGCATCCACAGCTACAGGGAACTTCCAATCAGGATTGCTGAGCTTGGAACAATGCACCGTTATGAAATGTCCGGCGCGTTGGCTGGGTTGCAGCGTGTGCGCGGGATGACTTTGAACGATGCTCACCTCTTTGTCCGTCCTGATCAAATCAAGGAAGAGTTCAAACGTGTAGTAGAGCTTGTGCTTGAAGTCTACAAGGATTTTGATATGAATGACTATTCGTTCCGTCTATCCTACAGAGATCGTGAGGATAAAGAGAAATATTTTGATGATGACCAGATGTGGGAAAAAGCTCAATCCATGCTAAAAGAAGCCATGGATGAGATGGGACTGGAATATTTCGAGGCAGATGGCGAAGCAGCATTCTACGGACCGAAGCTTGATGTCCAGGTCAAGACTGCTCTTGGCAAAGAGGAAACTCTTTCAACAGTCCAGCTTGACTTCTTGCTTCCTGAGCGCTTTGACCTGACTTATATCGGCGAAGACGGCAAGCACCATCGTCCGGTAGTCATCCACCGCGGTGTCGTATCGACTATGGAACGCTTTGTTGCCTTCCTGATCGAAGAGTACAAAGGGGCGTTCCCGACTTGGCTGGCTCCAGTACAGGCACAGATCATCCCGGTATCTCCATCAGTCCACTTTGACTATGCAAGAGAAATCAAGGAAAAGCTTAAGGCAGAAGGCTTCCGCGTTGAAATCGATGGCCGCGACGAAAAAATCGGCTATAAAATCCGTGAAGCGCAAATGCAAAAAGTTCCTTATATGCTCGTAGTCGGTGACAATGAAGTATCAGACAAAGCAGTCAACGTCCGTAAATACGGCGAGCAGAAATCAGAAACAATCGCGTTTGATGAATTCCTGGAAACATTCAGGAAGGAAGCGAAGAAATAAGAAAAGCGCAAGTGTCTCAATGGGCTAGGCGCTGGACATAAATAAGAGGGGCCGCTGGCTCCTCTTATTTTATAGCTATTATTCAATGGGTTTGGAACAGGTTGGACAAAGGTTTTTTGTATAGCTGCGCTGAATTCTCTGGCCGCAGTTCCGGCATGATTTCATGTTAACAGGTTTATTATCAATGTCATTTGAAAAACCGTAGCCAGTCCTGAAATACTTCAATGCAGTGCCTGCGAGTAATCCGGTGATCACACCTGTGATGATAATCGCAATCAACATATGTACACCAGCTTTCTTGTCTATTTCTACCATGAATTATAGCAAGAAATAAGGAATTTAGCTGTGACAATTTAATCATGAAAATAGTATTCTACAGCGTTTGGTCATAACTTTTGAAGATGAATTTAATATGTACCTTTTAAAAAAGTATTGCAGCCTGTATTTCTATCTGATACAATACTTTTTGTTGCAGTTAACGAAAGTGATTCGTTTGACACATCAATTTCTTTATGCTATATTAGCAAGAGTGAACTGAATACAAGTTTTAGGAAAGAAGAAGCACCCGCTTCTCACCTGGTTGACGCAATTGTGCTGTTGGCAGGTAATACGTAAACGTCTAATTATTTTGTTTTCGTAAGTGTGGGTGTTGTCGCCTGCACTTTTTTTATTGCAAAATAAAAATGGACTATATCGTATGTCATTGTGTGAGCAAGATGCGGCTTCGGCCTGGCAATGTACTTCTTCTCCTTGACAATGTATTCGACAATACCCTGGAGGTGGCTAATTATTAGCAAAGATGCGATGTTACTAAACGAGGGAATTCGTGCTCGCGAAATTCGTCTGATCGATCAAAATGGCGAGCAATTAGGAATCAAATCCAAAGCTGAGGCTCTTGAGATCGCAACGCGTGTAAATCTTGATCTTGTGCTTGTTGCTCCGAACGCGAAGCCTCCTGTAGGCCGAATCATGGACTACGGAAAATTCAAGTTTGAACAGCAAAAGAAAGAAAAAGAAGCACGTAAGAACCAAAAAATCATCACAACTAAAGAAGTCCGTCTTAGTCCGTCAATTGATGAGCATGACTTTAACACGAAGTTGCGCAATGCTATCAAGTTCCTGGAAAAAGGCGATAAGGTTAAAGCATCAATCCGTTTTAAAGGCCGTGCTATAACTCATAAGGAAATCGGACAGCGTGTTCTCGATCGCTTCTCTGAAGCTTGCAAAGAGGTAGCGACAATTGAATCACATCCAAAAATGGATGGCCGAAGCATGTTCCTGGTACTAGCACCTAAAACTGAAAAGTAACGAGGAGGAAGTCCCTATGCCAAAAATGAAAACTCACCGCGGCACTGCCAAGCGTTTCAAGAAAACTGGAACTGGCAAGCTTAAGCGTTCACACGCTTACACTAGCCACTTATTTGCTAACAAGTCTACAAAGGCTAAGCGTAAGCTTCGCAAATCTGCAATTGTTTCAAAAGGCGATTTCAAACGCATTCGTCACATGCTTGACAACATTAAGTAAAAATCGAGCAATCTCGATTTATATAGGAGGGTAATTAAATGCCACGTGTAAAAGGCGGTACAGTTACGCGCAAGCGTCGTAAAAAAGTCATTAAATTAGCTAAAGGTTATTACGGTTCAAAACATACATTATACAAGGTTGCTAACCAGCAGGTTATGAAATCCCTAATGTATGCATTCCGCGACCGTCGCCAGAAGAAGCGCGACTTCCGCAAACTTTGGATTGCTCGTATCAACGCAGCAGCTCGCATGAACGGTCTTTCATACAGCCGTATGATGCACGGCCTAAAGCTTGCTGGTATCGAAGTAAACCGCAAGATGCTTGCTGAACTTGCAGTAAGCGATGCAGCAGCATTCGCTCAATTGGCTGAAACAGCTAAGCAACAATTCAACAAGTAATTAAATCGATAAGATGAACCATTCTCATATTGAGAGTGGTTTTTTCTTTTTATAAGTCTCTTTTCTCAAACTTTGTTGCTATTGAATACAAAATTGGAGTGAATTACCTATATTCCTTCGTAAAGTTGACGCTTCTTATGAGAAAAGAGCATGCAAACTTAATACCGACCTGCAAAATGGGTATATATTACGTTAAAATCGGCTTTAGTATCTTAACAACAATCTTTTCGAAAACAGCCTTTAATAAAGATATAATGATTTCATAGAACTTAAAGAGGACGTGGGGATGTGGGAATATGGAGTTTGGCTGGATTAATTGCAGTCATGAATCTTGCGGGCTTTTTTATCATGGGAATGGATAAAAAGCGAGCAAGAAACAATCATTATCGAATAAGCGAAAAAACACTATGGAATGTTGCTTTTTTTGGAGGTGCAATCGGGGTAACAGCTGGTATGAAGCATTACAGGCATAAGACGAAGCATGCCCAGTTTAAGTATGGGTTGCCGGTCCTTGCTATTATTGAGATTGGCATATTTACATATTTATTTAAGCTTTTGGTATAACAGCTTGTATGATTCTATAAGCTAGTAGCAACAAAGACTAAGCAGGCAGGTGACAAGAATGGATGATGCGTGGTCAATGCTGCTGATAATAGTGGAATCTGGAGGCTGGTATGCACCAGTATTGTTCATATTGTTTCATGTTTTCCGCCAATTTGTGTTCATACCTCCTGCGGTTGTATGTATCGCTGGAGGATTAATGTTTGGGGTCGTACCAGGAATCATATATTCGCTGCTTGGTTTGTCGGGAGCAAGTATATTATTCTATTTTTTAATGAAACAGATTCCAGAGATGATGAACAAGCTAAGCAGGCTGAAAAAAAGGCTGGTAGGACGCTTCAGAGATCTAACCGTCGCCCAGGTTGCGCTGTTGAGACTTGTGCCGGTGATTCATTACCAGCTGCTAAGCTTTTGCCTTTACGAGCGGAAAAGTAGTTTTAAAGAATTTATGTTTGCTTCATTTCTCGCGAATATTCCATTCGTCATCTTTTATACGTTATTCGGGGAGTATGTCGGAGAATTTGACTCATTTACAGGACTCTTTCTGATGATTGTATTTTTGCTATTAGCCTATTTGTTGCGTGAGAAAATTACCTTCATTAAATGGCGTGAATTTTTTGATAGAACAACATAAGAAAAAGCGTCCGGAATCTATCGGACGCTTTTACATTTTATAATTCATCATCCGGGTCATGATTTGCCATGAATTCCTTAATCGGGCTTTTCCAGTCGATTTTAGCCACTGGATAACTTTCGCGGATTTTCCGTTCAATGAATTGGAAATCCTCTAGGACGAGCCCTTTCAAGGCCGTCGTTTTTTTTGGCCAAATGAAAATGGAAACAACCTCAAAAGCAGATGGAGTTGTACCTAAATACTTTTCACCCTCAAATAAAACACCCTTATATGTTAATAAGAAATTCTTGCGGACATTGTCTGGATCATCCAAAAAGAAAAAGCGCTTCTGCTCATGAGCAAGCTCCAGCTTCCGTTTCGGATGGAATAAATATTTCACCGCGCTGTATATTAGAAAAATGAATAACAGTAATAAAATAAGACGTAAAAGCAGAATCATGACTGCCCCTCCAATGCGAACTTTCTTTATTTACGGATGAGATTCCAAATAGTTTCAACAAATTTATAATTGATTTATACTTTTTTTAAGGCATGATTCAAACTTAGATTGATACTTAATCATGGAGGATGGGTTTTTGACAGGTTTTATATCAAATAGGGGAAAGTTGTCAGAAGTACGCCAAAGTTCGGACAGCTTTGAGCGAGAAAAAAGGAAAGTTGTCAGAAGTACGCCAAAGTTCGGACAGCTTTGAGCGAGAAAAAAGGAAAGCTGTCAGTAGTA
>NZ_BASE01000104.1 GCF_000813125.1 Mesobacillus selenatarsenatis SF-1 | reverse complement strand
AAGTAGGTGCAACTTCAGACAGGTTTAGCGGAAAAAACGAAAAGTTGTCCGAAGGAGGTGCAACTTCAGACAAGTTTGGAGTAAAAGCAGGAAAAGTTGTCCGAAGTAGGTGCAACTTTAGACAGGTTTAGAGGAAAAGCAGGAAAAGTTGTCCGAAGTAGAAGCAACTTCAGACAGGTTTGAGGAAAAAGCAGAAAAAGTTGTCCGAACCTAGTGCAACTTCAGACAGGTTTAGAGGAAACATACAAAAAGCTTTTCGAACTTGATTCCTATAAACTAAAAGTATCTTTTTCTCATTAGCTCCATACAGTAATAACCCTCTGACAAGTTCAGAGGGTTTTGATATTTACTATTTCTTTTTCTTTCCCAGAGATTGCAATTGATTCATTACCTTCGTGCGTGACTTTTGATCTTTTAGCAAGTATGCTGTACCTAGAGCAACAGTTGTCATCATTAGTTTTTTTCTATCCATATTAAAACCTCCTCGGTTATGCGTTGTCCATATAAATGAAATTCCCGATATCGTATTAGCTAAACATTCTCCTTTCCGCTGTACTGGCTTCAAACCCTTGGTGTTATTACTTATTCATTAGGTATTGGTAAATTAAGTAAGGTCCTTTTTTCAATGTGGACTTTAAAAATGACTGAATCAAGGGATAGTCTTCATTGGGCATCATCTTTATTAACTCGCTCCACCATTCTGTTTCATAGCGCGCAATCATCCCAAGATTATATAACAATAGGTAGTGCAGCAGCAGCTCTGGAAAAAGAAATAAATCGCCTTTATTTAAGGGGAATACATAGTGCTGCTCTTCAAGATTATATTTTAATGGCAGGGGTTCTGATGCTTCGCTTAAGTTTGCTTCAAACCTGATAAGGTTGGGATCTTCTACAAAAGAAAAAGGGATAGAAGATTTGGTCTGAAAGAATTCCTTAAAGCGGTTCTCAGTCATATGGAATTGGTCGATTATTGATATAGGCAGAGAAAAACCTGACTCGGCAGCTGTGACAACTTCGAAAATTTGCTTTCCTCTTAGATCAGAATAGATGCCGGACAATTCTGGGATCAGCTCCAATACATCTCCCATTGTTGCTTTATCGCCTTCCAATTGTTTCATGTGAAACATCTTTTCTGCCATAAGAGAGAACAATCCGTTCTTTTGGAATTTCACTTCATCATCCGTAAAGCTGTATTGTTGTTTTTTTCGTTTCCTTGTTGAAACTCCGTGAGCAAGAACAGCTGTGGTTTCAGGGTAATCAGGTTCAACTGTCAGGATACATGCTTTTATTAGATGGACAAGTCCGTAAAAGAGCAGGATTGGCTGGATGGCCAGCGGAGACTTTTCTGCCTGTTCATAGTAAAGCTTCCCATGTTCGAGATAATACATAAAGGGATAACAGTTTTCGAAGCTTTTCATGTCAGGCTGGTCGATGTTGATTTTACGGTAGCATTTTTTCAGATATGCTTGTGAATACTCTGCTGAAAAAAAGAGAGTGTAACTATTCCATTCCTTATAAGAAGTAGACACATGAAAAACCTCCAAGTTATTTGAAAAGTCGGACAAATAATAACCTTCTTGACAGTATTTTAACCAATTGATAACCTACAAATAATATTTTCTTAAAGGGGGTCATTTTGCTATGTGGGAAAGTAAATTTGCAAAAGAAGGATTAACGTTTGATGATGTGCTGTTAGTGCCTGCCAAATCCGAGGTACTGCCAAAGGATGTGAGCCTGAAGGTAAATCTGACGGAGACTTTGAGATTGAATATTCCGATCATCAGTGCCGGCATGGATACTGTAACAGAATCTGAACTGGCCATTTCAATTGCCAGGCAGGGCGGACTTGGTATCATACATAAAAACATGTCCATAGAGCAGCAGGCTGACCAGGTCGATAAAGTAAAACGTTCTGAAAGTGGAGTCATTACCGATCCGTTCTTTTTAACTCCTGAGCATCAAGTGTTTGATGCTGAACATTTGATGGGGAAATACCGCATTTCCGGTGTCCCAATCGTCAATAACGAGGAAGAGCAAAAGCTTGTAGGAATCATTACGAACCGTGATATGCGTTTTATCCAGGATTACTCCATTAAAATCGAAGAAGTCATGACGAAAACGGATTTGGTGACCGCTTCTGTGGGAACTACCCTTGAAGAAGCAGAGAAGATCCTTCAGCGCCATAAGATTGAAAAACTCCCACTAGTAAATGACGAAGGCGTACTGAAAGGGCTCATTACCATCAAGGATATTGAAAAGGTGATTGAGTTCCCGAACTCTTCGAAGGATGCGCAAGGCCGCTTGCTGTGCGGCGCTGCAGTTGGTGTAACAGCCGATACGATGAAACGGGTCGAGTTGCTTGTTAAGTCACATGTAGACGTCATTGTTGTCGATACAGCGCATGGCCACTCAAAGGGTGTCATTGAAACTGTAAAGCAAATCCGAGAAAGCTACCCGGAACTGAACATTATTGCCGGAAACGTTGCGACTGCAGAAGCGACAAGAGACTTGATAAAGGCAGGAGCGGATATAGTCAAGGTCGGCATTGGGCCTGGATCAATCTGTACAACAAGGGTTGTAGCTGGAGTAGGCGTTCCGCAAATTACCGCTGTATATGATTGTGCGACAGAAGCACGTAAGCACGGCAAAGCAATCATTGCAGATGGCGGTATTAAATATTCAGGAGATATCGTCAAAGCTCTTGCTGCGGGTGGGCATGCTGTCATGCTCGGAAGCTTGCTTGCAGGTGTCAGTGAAAGCCCAGGGGAAACTGAAATCTACCAGGGAAGACGCTTTAAAGTATATCGTGGAATGGGCTCAGTTGGGGCAATGGAAAAAGGCTCTAAAGACCGTTATTTCCAGGAAGATAATAAGAAGTTTGTTCCGGAAGGCATTGAAGGAAGAATACCATATAAAGGTCCTCTTACAGATACGATCTATCAGCTTGTAGGCGGTATTCGCTCAGGTATGGGATATTGCGGCACTGCCAATCTTGAAGAATTAAGGGAGAACGCCCAATTCATCAAGATGACTGGTGCAGGACTAAGAGAGAGTCATCCACATGATGTCCAGATCACGAAGGAAGCACCTAATTACTCTATGAGCTAAGTTTATATTTAGAAAACAGGCAGGGACTAAGACTTTTTTCCTGTATATCAGCTGTTTTTTCCTTATTTTTCAATAGACAGAGTGACTATTCTCTGTCTATTTTTTTCATTTTTTTTATGGTAAACTAAACGGGTGTGATTTTTTAGGGGTCAACAAATATGAAAGTTTCATAGATATTTTATAAAATTTTGGAGGGAAAGTCGTCTTGAATCGTAAACAGAAACAGCTTTCAATGTTCTTTGCAGCATTCATTTTAACGATCACAACTATGTTTTCTGGATTTTCAATGGAAGCAGAAGCAGCAGAGGGACAATTAGGGATCGATGCTGAAGCGGCCATGCTGATTGACGCGGATACAGGAAGAGTCTTATATGAGAAAAATTCCGATGTGGTCCTTGGCGTTGCATCAATGGCTAAAATGATGACTGAATATATGGTCCTTGAAGCGGTCAAAGAAGGAAAGCTTAAGTGGGGCCAGAAGGTAAAAATCAATGAGTATGTCCACAAGCTATCCGCTGCACCTGGCCTATCCAATGTAGGATTAACTCAAGGTGAAGATTATACGGTAAAAGAATTGTATGAAGCGATGGCCATCCATTCTGGAAATGCAGCGACTGTCGCACTTGCAGAGGTTCTTTCCGGAACAGAGAAGAATCATGTTGAAAAGATGAATAATAAAGCTGCAGAGCTTGGTTTGAAGGATTATAAATTCGTTAATTCATCAGGGTTGAATAACTCTGATTTGCTGGGCAACCATCCTGCAGGCAATCCGGATGAAGAAAACGTAATGTCTGCGCGTTCACTGGCTAAACTGGCATACCGTCTGTTGAACGATTACCCAGAAGTTCTGGATACTGCCAAAATGCCATCTTTGAAATTCCGTGACGGACGTGAATATAAAAACTTTAACTGGATGCTTCCAGGCCTTATCTACCAGTACGATGGTGTTGACGGCTTAAAAACAGGTTCGACTGATTTTGCAGGATATGGTTTTACTGCTACTGCAATGAGAAATGACCAAAGATTTATTTCTGTTATCATGAAGGCAGACTCTAAGGATAGCCGTTTTGCTGAAACGCGTAAAGTCCTTGATTTTGCTTTCAGTAATTTTACAGAAGAAGAGCTTGTAAAAGATAATCATCAGATCAAAGGCAAGAAAAACCTTCCGGTAACGAAAGGGAAGGAAGACAGCGTTAAGATTCAGTCTAAAGATGCCATTACAATGACCATCAGAAATGGTGAAAAGGATGAATATGAACCGGTTCTCGTACTGGATAAAAAGAAGCTGAATGAAAATGGCGAACTGACTGCTCCTATTAAAAAAGGTGAACAGATCGGCTATATGACTGTTAAGTCCAAAAAGGATGAGGGCATCAGCTTTTTAACTGAAGATGGACAAAAGCAAATCCAGGTTCCGGTTGTCGCAGCTGAAAGTGTCGAAAAAGCGAACTGGTTCGTGCTTATGATGCGCGGTATCGGCGGTTTCTTTGGAGACCTATTTGGCGGAGTTGCTGACACGGTTAAGGGTTGGTTTTAATTAAGTTGTAATATAAAGAATATTTGGTTTCCTGCCTTGACAGGAAACCTTTTTTATTGTTTATTTTCAATAGGGATAACTAAATTCCGACTAAATAAGTCTGGTTTTCCAGTTATTTTCAAGTGCTTACATAGTAATCCTTTTTAAAGGGATAAGGGGGAAAAACAATGAAGACAGGTACTGATCGAGTTAAACGCGGTATGGCAGAAATGCAAAAGGGCGGCGTCATCATGGACGTTGTTAACGCTGAGCAGGCGAAGATCGCAGAAGAGGCCGGCGCAGTTGCCGTAATGGCCCTCGAACGTGTTCCATCGGATATCCGCGCGGCAGGCGGCGTAGCAAGAATGGCTGACCCACGTATCACTGAAGAGGTAATGGGTGCTGTCACAATTCCCGTTATGGCAAAAGCACGAATCGGCCACATCGTAGAAGCGCGCGTGCTAGAAGCGATGGGTGTAGATTATATTGATGAGAGTGAAGTTCTGACTCCAGCAGATGAAGAATACCACCTAAATAAAAGAGATTACACAGTTCCATTCGTCTGCGGCTGCCGTGACCTTGGTGAAGCCGCGAGAAGAATCGGAGAAGGTGCTTCTATGCTTCGTACAAAGGGAGAGCCAGGTACGGGTAATATCGTAGAAGCTGTCCGTCATATCCGAAAGGTGAATGCGCAGGTTCGCAAGGTCGTCGCAATGGACATGGATGAGCTTATGACAGAAGCTAAGCTTCTTGGGGCTCCATATGAACTGCTTCTTGAAATCAAGCAGCTTGGACGTCTTCCGGTCGTTAACTTCGCAGCCGGTGGTGTTGCAACGCCAGCAGACGCTGCATTAATGATGCAGCTGGGTGCTGACGGAGTGTTTGTAGGATCTGGTATCTTCAAATCTGATAATCCAGCAAAATTTGCAAAGGCAATTGTTGAAGCGACGACTCACTATCAAGATTACGAACTGATTGCGAACATTTCGAAAGGTCTTGGCATCCCGATGAAGGGTATGGAAATTTCATCATTGGCACCTGAAGCCCGCATGCAGGACCGCGGCTGGTAAGGGGATAGCTATGGTGAAAATAGGAGTACTGGGCCTTCAGGGGGCTGTACGAGAGCATATATGGGCAATCGAAGCATCTGGGGCTGAAGGCATTGTCATTAAACGCCCTGCACAGCTGGCAGAAGTCGACGGCCTGATCATTCCGGGCGGAGAAAGCACCACAATCCGTCGTCTTATTGATAAGTATGGCTTCATGGAAGAGTTAAAGAAGTTCGCTGTTGATGGTAAGCCGATGTTCGGAACTTGTGCCGGATTGATATTGCTTGCGAATGATCTGGTTGGCTATGATGCGCCGCATCTTGGTGTCATGGATGTGAAAGTTGAACGTAATTCATTTGGCCGCCAGCGCGAAAGCTTTGAAGCTGACATTAGTATTGCAGGAGTGGCTGATAATTTCTCAGCAGTTTTCATTAGGGCACCTCATATTGTGGAAGCTGGCGAGAATGTCGAAGTGCTGGCCAAGCATAATGACAGGATTGTTGCTGCTCGTGACGGACAGTTCTTAGGCTGTTCCTTCCATCCTGAATTGACGGATGATTATAGACTCATGAACTATTTTGTAAAAATGGTCGAGGAGACAAAGAGTAAAAATTTTGCATAAACCGCTTGCATGCTGAACATAATTGTAGTAAATTATGTATTAAAATTTGATAGTAAAAAAGCTATGAGAGGGAATAGTAGCTTGTATCCATTCCAAAGAGAGCCGGTGGTTGGTGCGAACCGGTGTAAGGTGCAAATGAATCCGCCCTCGAGCAGAGTATGGAACGCCATTATGGCAAGTAAATACTTTCGGTAAAAACCGTTATTTTATGAGTGGAAAGCATTTTTGCTTTCAACTAGGGTGGCAACGCGGGTTAACTCTCGTCCCTTTTTGGGGACGGGAGTTTTTTATTTTATCAAAGGTTTTTTTACTTCAGGTAAAAGGGAGGAAATCGCAGTGTTAGACGTAAAGTATTTGAGAGCGAATTTTGAAGAAGTAAAACAAAAGCTTCAGCATCGTGGCGAAGACATGACCGACTTCGGCAAGTTTGAGAATCTGGACGTGAGGCGCAGGGAATTAATTCTTGACGCTGAACAGCTGAAGAGCAGAAGAAATGAAGTGTCCCAGCAGGTTGCGCAATTGAAGCGTGAAAAGCAGGATGCTGACCAATTGATCGCTGAAATGCGTGAGGTTGGCGATAAAATCAAGGTTTTGGATGATCAGCTGCGTGAGGTTGAGGAAGAATTGGAAGCCTTGATGCTCAGCATTCCGAATGTCCCTCATGAAAGTGTTCCTGTCGGAGCAACCGAAGAGGATAATGTAGAGGTTCGCAAATGGGGAGAAATCCGAGAATTTGAATTTGAAGCAAAGCCACACTGGGATGTCGCAGACCATTTGAAAATCATTGACTTTGAACGTGCTGGAAAAGTAACCGGAAGCCGCTTTGTATTTTATAAGGGATTAGGAGCACGACTTGAACGCGCCTTAATGAGCTTCATGCTTGACCTACATGTCGACGAGCATGGCTACACGGAAGTTCTTCCGCCATATATGGTTAACCGTGCAAGCATGACAGGGACAGGACAGCTTCCTAAATTTGAAGAGGATGCGTTCCTAATCGAGAGCGAAGACTATTTCCTGATTCCGACAGCAGAGGTTCCTGTAACGAATATGCACCGAGATGAAATCTTGAGCGGAGAGGAACTGCCGATCAATTATGCTGCCTACAGCGCATGCTTCCGTTCAGAGGCAGGATCTGCGGGTAGGGATACTCGCGGTTTAATTCGCCAGCACCAGTTTAACAAAGTGGAGCTTGTTAAATTCGTAAGACCGGAAGATTCTTATGAAGAGCTCGAAAAATTGACGGGACATGCGGAGAAGGTGCTTCAACTGTTAGGCCTGCCTTACCGTGTATTGAGCATGTGCTCAGCAGATCTCGGATTCACGGCTGCGAAAAAATATGATATTGAAGTCTGGATCCCAAGCTACGGCACCTACAGGGAGATCTCTTCTTGCAGTAACTTTGAGGGCTTCCAGGCTAGACGTGCGAATATCCGTTTCCGCCGTGAAGCTAAGGCTAAACCAGAGCATGTGCACACACTGAACGGATCTGGTCTTGCGATTGGCCGTACAGTAGCCGCAATCCTGGAAAATTACCAGCAGGCTGATGGAAGTGTCATCATTCCAGGAGTATTGCGTCCGTACATGGGCAACCGTGAAGTTATCGCTCCTAAATAATAAACATTTTATAATAAGATTAGTGTCTAGCTTCAGCGATTGTCAGAGCTGACCAAGGCGCTTTTGCTTTTCTTTTTGGGCAGGATCAATTCCTGCCCAAAAAAAATCAAAAGAAGTGTTGACTCAAATTTAAATACATGATATTATATTTCTTGTCTCGGAGGTATACCCAAGTCCGGCTGAAGGGATCGGTCTTGAAAACCGACAGGCGGGTAACACCGCGCGGGGGTTCGAATCCCTCTACCTCCTCCATAATTTTAATATTAAGCATTAACGCATAAAAACAATTTGGAGATTGTGTAAAGAAACCCGTTACGGATGTAGCGGGTTTTTTTATACCCTTTTTTTTGGGTGCTTATAGAAAAGTTCTATGTGCCTTTTTAGGGGAAGTGGTATCTCGATTAGGGCTTATAGAAAAGTTCTATGTACCCTTTTGAGTAGTGGCCAACTCATTTTGTGCTTTTAGATCCCTGTTAGCTCTGTCTCAATACGCGTAGAAAACAAAAAACCGCCAAATGGCGGTTTTATTTTTTCAACAATTGAGTTTGCCTAATATGTGTAGCGATCTTCTCAACGATTGGTTCAATTGATTCTGGATTGTTAAACAAATCATAATCATTGATATTCAAACGCAAGACTGGACATGCGTTGAAGTTATTGATCCAATTTTCATAACGTCCATGCATTTCTTCCCAATAAGTAATCGGTGTCTGCTGTTCCATCGGACGTCCTCTTAACTTGATGCGGTCAAGAATATCGTCGAGTGAACCCTCAAGATAAATCAGCAAATCTGGATGTGGGAAGTATGGGGTCATGACCATCGCTTCAAAAAGGCTTTTGTATGTTTCATAGTCCACAGGTGACATTGTGCCTTTTTCGTGATGCATTTTAGCGAAGATGCCTGTATCTTCATAAATTGAACGATCCTGGATAAAGCCGCCGCCGTATTCGAAAATTCTTTTTTGCTCCTTGAAGCGCTCTGCAAGGAAGTAGATTTGCAGGTGGAAGCTCCAGCGTTCGAAATCGGCATAGAACTTATCGAGGTATGGATTTGTATCAACTTTTTCAAAGGATGTACGGAACCGAAGGGCATCCGCAAGGGCATTCGTCATAGTCGATTTACCGACTCCCACAGTACCAGCAATCGTGATGACCGCATTTGCCGGGATGTCATATTTTGTTCTTAGATTCATGGTTGTACGCTCCTTCTTCTTAATGATGCGGTTAGCTGGTCAATGATCAGCTGAAGGTCTTCTTCATTTTTAACAAAATCCAGGTCATCACCGCTGAAACGGAGGACTGGGATTTCTGGGTGGTCTTGCTCGAATCGAAGCATTGCTTGTTCATAATCAAGAGATAATTGCTCTAAATATAAAGGACTGATGTTTTTTTCGACTTCGCGGCCGCGCATCTTGATGCGCTTGAGCAATGTATCAAGACTTGCATTCAAGTAAATGATGACATTAGGCTTAGGCATATCCTTTGTCAGGATTTGATAAATCTCTAGGTATTTTTTAGACTCCTGATCATTTAAGGTACGCTGTGCGAAAATGAGGTTTTTCATGATATGGTAATCAGCAACGACAGGCTTGTTTTTGCTGAGGTAATGTTCATTAATATCTCCAAGCTGCTTATATCGATTGCAGAGGAAAAACATTTCTGTCTGGAAACTCCATTCTTCTATGTTATCGTAAAATTTCCCCAAAAATGGATTCTCATCGACAATTTCCTTTAAAAGTGCAAATTGAAACCGTTCGGAAATGGCACGTGCCAGTGACGTTTTTCCGATACCGATCGGTCCTTCAACCGTTATAAAAGGTGTTCCTTCCACAACATGTCCTCCCTCTCCGTTGTATCTATCTCTATTTTACATTTCTGTCAGTTAAATCACGCAAAATCCATTTTATCACACCAATGTATGATATGGGTATGGAATATTAAGAGGCAATTTTAGCAAAAAAGAAGACAGCCGCATAAATACTGCGCCTGTCATTTATTATCGGAATTTGTAAAATTATTTTAACAGAAAATTTTATCTTTTAAAAAGAGGGCAGGTATTACTTTCATTTTGAGAAATGTCTAGCTTCAGCGCCTAACCCCTCGAGTCGCTTGTCTAGTGTCGCCTCCTAGAAACTTC
>NZ_BASE01000105.1 GCF_000813125.1 Mesobacillus selenatarsenatis SF-1 | reverse complement strand
AGGCAAAACTAGACAATTCGAAAAGCGGAGGCGACTGCCCAACTCCGACAAGCGTTGGAGGGCCTGCCAGTGAAGTCGCTCTTTGACTTCATTGGCAGGACCGAAACAAACGTCTCGAGGAGTTAGGAGCCGCAGCTAGACAAGCGACTCGAGGGGCTAGGCGCTGGAGCTGGATTAAGAAAACCATATATAGTTATTCACAACGATATTATTTTATCATTTCCCATATAACAACAAATAAAAGACCCTGCAGCAGGGTCTTTTATTTTACTACTAATATCTCGAATGCCGACTGATATTCAGCAGCACTCCGACAGCCATCAGCATCAGTGTCAGGGATGACCCACCGTAACTCAGGAATGGAAGCGTGATGCCAGTAACAGGCATTAGGCCGGTGACAACACCGATATTGATCATGACCTGGATGGCAATCATTGCAATGATCCCAGTGGCCAGGAATGTTCCGAATAAATCAGGAGCCCCAAGCGCAATCCTTACTCCCCTCCAAAGCAATAAGGAGAATAAAAGAAGAATCAATGAACCGCCAATGAACCCAAGCTCCTCAGCGAGAATCGCGAATATAAAATCTGTTTGGGGTTCAGGCAGATAAAAGAACTTTTGCCTGCTTTGTCCCAGGCCAAGACCGAACAATCCCCCAGGACCGATTGCGTATAGGGATTGGATCATTTGAAACCCACTTCCGAGAGGATCCTGCCATGGGTCTAGAAACGAAGTAATCCGTTTCATCCTGTATGGCGCAGAAATAATCAGTCCCACAAAACCGGCGACGCCCAGCAGACCGAGTCCGACAAAATGGCTAATCCTGGCACCGGCAATAAAGATGATGACTACTGAAGTACCGACCATGACTGTTCCTGTTCCTAAATCAGGCTGAAGCATAATGAGGCCAAATGCCAAAAACACAAGCCCTAAAGAAGGGAAAAGTCCCTTTTTAAATGAAGTGATTGCTTTCTGGTTCTCTGACAGAAATTTCGCGAGGAAGGCAATCATCGCAATCTTTATGAACTCTGATGGCTGAACCGAAAAGGCACCTACTCCTATCCAGCTCCTTGATCCATTCCGCACATTCCCGACTCCAGGAATCAAAACAAGGATCAACAGGACAAAACAAATAATCAAAATGACCTTTGCCCATGTTCTCCATGTCCAATAGTCAATATTCATGATGAAAAACATCGCGATGATCCCGACACCTGCAAACAGCATTTGCCGTTTCGCAAAGAAAAAAGAATCATTAAACTTATAGTCCGCCCAGACAGCACTTGCGCTATAGACCATGATCAAGCCCACTGCCAAAAGCGTAAATGTAACAATCATTAGAAAAATGTCTGGAGTAGATTTTTTCGTTGGCAAAGCAATACACCTCGGCTGTATGATTTAGGGCTCATATACCGCTTCCCATCCAGCCTGCAATGAGGCCAAGCAACCTGAGTCATGTTGTTCAAGACAAGCCCTTACTTAAGCTTATGCACAGCCTCGATAAACATGTCTCCCCTGACCTCAAAAGTTTTGTACTGATCCCAGCTTGCACATGCTGGAGACAGCAGGATGACATCACCGGGTTCTGAATGTTCAAATGCCACGGGAACGGCCTTTTCCACATTATCGGCCCGCAAAATCGTTTTTATTCCTGCATCTTGTCCAGCCTGTCCAACTTTTTCAGCTGTCTCTCCAAAAGTAATCAATGTCTTAACATTTTTTAATGAAGGAACGAGCTCATCAAAAGAATTGCCCCTGTCAAGACCCCCGGCCAGCAAGACGATTGGTGCATCGAAAGCTGCGAGGGCATTTTCAGTAGCTAAAATATTCGTTGCTTTTGAGTCATTATAAAATTTACGTTCATCGATAGTGGCCACATACTGAAGCCTGTGACGAACGCCTGCAAAGGTAGTAAGCACCTTACTGATGGCCTCTTTATCTGCACCTGAAAGCAGCGTCGCCGCTACGGCAGATAGTATATTCTCCAGATTATGCTTGCCCGGCAGGACGATATCATTTGTTTCAATAATTTGCTCTCCGTTAAAGCAAACCCATCCAGCCTTAACATAAGCACCACTTTCAAGCACCTTCCTTGTTGAAAAAGGAACGATTTGCGCTCGGGAATTGCGGGCAATTTCCATGCATTCCTCCTGGTCGGCATTGACAATCAGGAAGTCTTCTTCAGTCTGATTTTGTGTAATCCTAGCCTTTGCACCAATATATTCAGGTCTTGTACCGTGATAATCCAGGTGTGCGTCATACAAATTTGTAATGATGGATATCCGAGGCTTAAACTGGTCGATTCCCATCAATTGAAATGATGACAGTTCAATGACAATCGTATTTTCAGCTGTGGCTTCCTGAGCAACACCTGATGCTACCGTACCGATATTGCCTGCAATCAATGGATGCTTGTTTCCTGCCTCAAGCATTTCGAATATTAACGTCGTAGTAGTTGTTTTTCCGTTAGTTCCTGTAATACCAATCAGCGGTGCCTCTGAAATCTGGTATGCGAGCTCAACCTCTGTAATTACCGGAATTTCTTTTTCAATCGCTTTTAGAATCATAGGATTATAGTACGGAATTCCGGGATTCTTGACGACGAGTTCAAAGCCTTCGTCCATCAATTCGATCGGATGGCTTCCACAAACAACCTTGATTCCCTGCTCAAGCAATCCTTGCGCTTCGGGATTTTCAGAGAGAGGCTTACTATCGTTGACAGTTACAAAAGCCCCTAGTTTATGTAGTAGAGCAGCCGCACTGACTCCACTCTTGGCAAGGCCAAGTACTAGTATCTTTTTATGTTGATATGTTTTGATATCTTTCATCTAGATCCACACCTCAATATAAATTCCAAGGATAGCGAAAAGAAGGCCTACAGTCCAGAACGTGACAACAACACGCCATTCTGACCAGCCAATCAATTCATAGTGGTGGTGAAGTGGACTCATCCTGAAGATTCTTTTCCCCGTAGTTTTAAATGAAATAACCTGAAGGATAACGGATAATGTTTCAATCACAAATATTCCGCCAATGATGATCAGGATAATTTCAAGCTTCGCAAGGATTGCGACAGTTGCAATTGCACCACCAAGAGCGAGGGAACCAGTGTCTCCCATAAACACTTTAGCAGGATGTGCATTAAATACAAGGAATCCTAAAACAGCGCCAACCACCGCGACTGAAAAAATAGAAAGCTCATATTGAGATTGGCTCCAGGCAAGTACAGCGAATGCCCCAAATGCAATCGCAGCTGTTCCGGAAACCAGCCCGTCAAGCCCGTCCGTCAGGTTAACAGCATTCGAAAACCCGACCATCCAGAAAATAATGAACAGCGCATATCCCCATCCCAAATCAAAAGAAATGTCCGTTAACGGGATGCTGATGACTGTTGATAATTCACTTTGCTTGAATATGAAGTAAAAAATAACGGAAATAACAATCTGGCCAAGCAGTTTTTGTTTCGAAGTCAAGCCAAGGTTTCGCTTCATGACAACCTTGATGAAATCATCCATAAAGCCAAGCAAGCCAAATCCTAGAGTAACAAATAACAATAGATACGTTTCCACTGAAGGCTGGGAGAACTTCCCTGTCATGACGAGGGTCGTGATTGTGATGGAGATTAATATCATGACGCCGCCCATAGTCGGTGTACCTGTTTTTTTCTGATGCGATTTCGGCCCTTCTTCTCTGATGCTCTGGCCAAATTTAAGCCTTCTCAAAAAAGGAATAAACACTGGAGAAAGCAGAACAGTGATAAGGAAACCCATCAATATTGTGAAAAAGATAACTTGCTCCAGCATTCTATTCCTCACCTGCCTTATTACGATTGCTGCCGTAACCATTGATGTTTTCGGCCATCACAGCTATATCATATGTTTCATCAGCTTCATTAAGAAGTGCTTTGTTCAGGAAAATGAATTTAGTTCTTTCGTTGACGTCTTCGTGTTGTATTAAGTAATCATAGTATGAGTTCATAATTTTCTCTAAGCCTTTCAAATTATCTTGTGTGTATAAAATCGGGAAGTGGTTTGGCGCGTATGCCGGCACCTGCTCGCCTTCAGGCCAGACAGCTGCCACAGCACCATTTGAAATCGCATCCTGTAAAGTTCCGGAATCATTCGATACCGGTACAAATAGCCCTTTAGGCTGTTTAGCACCAGCCAGACTGCTTACAGTATGAAAGTGGATATTCTCATCCCTTATTCCAGTTGCTCTTGAAAATAGACTTGAAACATCCTGGTATGTCAGCATATTACCTCTCCTCTATCGCCTCGCGTGCCACAATTCGGTCATCAAAGTCGAATGTTCTGTCACCTATTTGCTGGTATGTTTCATGGCCCTTCCCAGCAATCAAGATTACATCCCCAGACTTCGCATTTTTTATGGCGTGCTGGATAGCTTCCTTCCTGTCAATAATCGAAGTATAAACTTCGCCCTTTACTCCTTCTTCCATATCCTTGATGATTACTGCCGGATCTTCGCTGCGCGGGTTATCCGATGTGAAGACGGCATCTGTAGAATATTCACAAGCGATTTTCGCCATAAGCGGACGCTTAGTTCGATCCCGGTCGCCTCCACAGCCAACTACACAGTAAACCCTTTTCTGCGCAAATTGCTGTATTGTTTTCAGGACGTTTTCAAGACTGTCAGGGGTATGGGCATAGTCAACGATCACAGAGAAATCCTGTCCTGCATCGACTACTTCAAACCTTCCCGAAACTCCTTTAACACCTTCAACAGATGCGATAATAGCCTCTAAAGGTACGCCAGAAACGAGGGCAGCTCCGATGCTCGCAAGTACATTATAAATGCTGAACTTTCCGATCAACTGGATGTTTACCTTTTTTACACCAAACGGGCTGACCAAATCAAATGATGTTCCGCTGGCTGTCATTGCAATGTTGATTGCCTGCAGGTCAGCATGGTTGTCAATCCCATAAGTTAAGATATGGGCTGTTGTCAGCATAGCAAACTCATCACTTGCCGGATCGTCTGAATTCAGGACTGCAAATTTCGGTTTCTCATGGTTAAAGGCATTTCCAAGCTGTGAAAACAAAAGTCCCTTTGCTTTTCTGTATTCCTCCATTGTCTTATGGTAGTCCAGATGGTCCTGAGTCAGGTTCGTGAAAACAGCTACATTGTAATCCGTACCATGGACACGGCCATAAACAAGCGCATGCGAAGATACCTCCATTACCGCTGTATCAACTTGTTCGTCGACCATTTTCTTGAACGTCTTTTGAAGGGTCAGGCTCTCCGGTGTTGTATTCTTCACTTCAAAAATTTGCTCGCCAATCTTTGTGTACATCGTTCCAATCAAGCCGGTTTTCTGGTCAGCATCCTTGAAAATCTGTTCAATAATATGGCTGGTCGTAGTCTTTCCGTTCGTACCAGTGATCCCAACCAGATGAAGCTTATGGCTAGGCTGGCCGAAAAACGCATCAGCAAGCACAGCCATTGCACGCACCGTATCCTTCACAACAATTACCGGGACATTCACAGGCAGTTCTCGTTCGGCCAGAACGGCTGCAGCTCCATTTTTCACGGCTGATCCAGCAAAATCATGACCATCAACTGTATAACCTTTTATGCATATGAATAAACTTCCAGGAGTCACTCTGCGGTTATCATTTTCAATTGAAGTAATTTCGGGATTTTCTCCCTTGTAATCCACGAACGGGTGCAAGTATCCAATCAATTCGTGTAATTTCATAAATATCAAATCCTCTCAAACAACATGGCGACTCTTATTTTACATGATTAGGCTGAAATTAGCCATTGTTGAGACGAAAAGAACAAGCCCTTTTTATACGAGTTAGACTGGGGCTGCTCCTCAACAAGCGAAATATCCAAGTATCCTAAAGCAGGCGGCGGATGATTATCCTGCCGCCGCCTGCTCACCATGAGTTTATGTTTTAATTATCGCTCTTAATTAATCATTCATATAAACCCTAATGGTTGATCCTTCCTTAATTTTCACACCTGGTGAAGGAAGCTGTTTCACAACTTTCTCCCCATCACCTGCAATATCAAGCTTGAAATTGATAAGTTGTTGCCTTAGCTCCTGCTTGGATAAACCGATCAGGTCAGGCACCTCCACCATAGGTGTGTCCATCCATGTCAATTCTTTTTCAATCTGGTCCTTCCGTGGAGGAACCTCCATAGCGCGCAGGCTGTCTTCCATAATATCACCAACGATAGGGGCTGCCACTACCCCACCAAACTGTACTGTACCTTTCGGGTTATCAACCGCTACATAAATAACGATTTGAGGATCATCCGCAGGTGCAAAACCTATGAATGAAACGATATGGTTATTTTCGAGGTAGCGGCCATCCTTTGCCTTCTGGGCAGTACCAGTTTTGCCGCCAACTCTGTAAGAGTCTACATAAGCATTTTTACCTGAACCCTTCGCTACGACACTTTCAAGCGCATGCCTTATCTCTTTTGAAGTCTCTTCAGAGATTACTCTTCTTTTGGCCTGCGGGGATTTCTTCATGACAACCTCCCCTGTAACAGGGTCAATCAACTCTTTAGCAATATAAGGTGTATAAAGTATTCCACCATTTACTGCTGCTGAAACCGCAGCGACTTGCTGGATTGGTGTGACGGAAACACCCTGCCCAAAAGCTGTTGTTGCCTGCTCGATCGGACCGACTCTGTCCAGATTGAACAAAATTCCTTTGCCTTCCCCTTGAAGGTCAATGCCAGTTTTCTCGCCAAATCCAAAATCCTTCACATATTTAAACAGTTTTTCTTTCCCTAACCTATCCCCAAGCTCAACGAATCCAGGGTTGCACGAATTCTCGACAACTTCAAGGAACGTCTGGCTACCATGGCCGCCCTTTTTCCAGCAGCGTATTCTCGCTCCAGCCACTTCTACTGAACCTGAATCATGGAAGTGATCTTTTTCAAGGTCGACCTTTCCTTCCTGAAGGGCTGCCGCCAGGGTCAAGATTTTAAAAGTGGATCCTGGCTCATATGTGCTCCATATCGGCAAGTTACGATTATAGACTTCTGGTGCTACATTGCGGAAGTTAGCCGGATCAAAGTCAGGCCTGCTCGACATTGCGAGAATTTCCCCGTTATTCGGATTCATTGCAATTGCAATGATACCATCCGGATTGTATTTCGCCTGAGCAATATCTAGCTCCCTCTCAACAATGGTCTGTACCCTGCTGTCGATCGTCAGCTTTAAATCAAGTCCATCCACCGGCGGTTCATAATCATCCGCCATATTGTTCATTCGCTGCTGTTTTGCATCTGCATAAAACTGAACCGAGCCTTTTTGGCCTTTTAATTCTTTATCATAATAGAGCTCCAGTCCCATCAACCCCTGGTTGTCAATCCCTGCGAATCCAAGCACATGTGACAAATAACTACCATAGGGATAATGACGCTTTGAATCCTCACCGATGTAAACACCTTTGATATCGAGCGCCCTGATTTCCTTCGCTTTCTCGTGAGAAATCTTTCTGCCCTCTGGAATTCTCTCAATCATCGCTTTTTTAGTAATATGTTGATAGGCCTTCTCTTTAGACATATTCAAAGCCTTCGCCAATATTTCCGCAGCAGCTTCGGGATCCTCCACCTGGCGTGGCACCACGTATACAGTCGGTGCACTAATATTCGTTGCAAGCGCCACTCCATTCCTATCCGTTATTTCCCCGCGCTGAGGTTCAAATGGGACGTTCCTGCTCCAAGAATCCTTTGCCTTCCCTGTCAAAAAATCTCCCAGCATAAATTGCACATAGCCAAGTCGGACATCTATGATGAAAAACACTAAAATTCCAACCACCAGAACGAGAGCCAGCCTCTTTCTGACCGTCACATTTGATACACGCATATATTGAACGAACCTCCCTCTATAGTTGTTCCAATAGTAAACTAAGATACTCTCAGACACTCGTTCAAATATATGCTTGTACGAATTCGAATATAACAAGAAGTAGAGACAAGCTTGGGTTTGTTTAGAACCTGAGCCTAGAATGCTTCGGACAATTCCTGAGGGATACTAGTGGATTTTGGCTGAACCTGAGGCAACTTCAGGCAAAAGGAAGAGCTCCGACTCTGGTTTTGTCCGAACCTGGTGCTGCTTCAGACAAAAGGAAGAGCTCCGATTCTGGTTTTGTCCGAACCTGGTGCTGCTTCAGACAAAAGAAAGAGCTCCGACTCTGGTTTTGTCCGAACCTAGTCCAACTTCAGACAAAAGGAAGAGCTCCGATTCTGATTTTGTCCGAACATAGGGCTACTTCAGT
>NZ_BASE01000106.1 GCF_000813125.1 Mesobacillus selenatarsenatis SF-1 | reverse complement strand
CTGGGCAGTCGGCTATACTTTTCGATTTCGGTCCTGCCAATGAAGAAAGAACGACTTCACTGTCAGGCCCTCCGAGGCACACGATGTGCTAGACCCGCCAGCCACAGGATAAGGAAAGCTTCGAAGCGATTCATCGCACGACCGAAAGCGGTAGCTTTTGGGAGGACGTGGAGTTATAGGCGGGCAGCGCTTGTCGGGGCTGATCAAGGCGCTTGCGCTTTTCTTATTACGCTCCGAGCGTTTTGATTTTTTCTGCAGCAGCTGCTGTTTGGCTTACGTATGCTGCGATTGTCTCGTTATCGTCGTTCAATGTTTCAATCGTTGCATTCATTTCCTCCAGGCCTGCGGTTGCCTGCTGGATAATGGCAGCTAACTCACGTGTTGATGCTTCGACATCGCCTGTCTGGTTTTTAACATCACTGACAGTTAATTCAAATTGGCCAAACTGGTTTGTCAGCTCACGAAGTGTACCACTGACTTCTGCGAAGAAACCGGAAACCTCTTCGACTGCGGAACGGCTTTCTGTAAGCTTTTCGCTGCTGTCGTTCATTTTTTCAAGAGCTGAAGAGTTTGTTTCGTTCACAGCAGTAAGGTTTTCGGTAATCTGGATTGCAGTTTCTTTTGTCATTTCCGCTAGCTTACGGATTTCATTGGCAACGACTGAGAATCCTTTCCCAGCTTCGCCAGCGCGTGCTGCTTCGATTGAAGCATTTAAGGCAAGCAGATTGGTTTGCTCTGTGATGTTGCGGATGTTGACAATGAAGCCGTTCGTTTCCTCAATTTTCTTTGTGAGCATGGAGAATGTCTGGCTCAGCTCGGAAATCGAAGAAGCAAGCTCTTTCATGTCGCCCTGAAGCTCGTTGATTTTAACTGAGCCGCTTTCGGAAGCCTTAGCTGCCTGCAAAGTATTGTCAGAGAGCAGGATAGACATATCCGACATTTCATCCATTCTTTGCTTCGTCAGCTCTGCATTCTCCGAAATTTGATTGATTTGTTCCGTCTGTACCTGGCTGCCAGCAGAAATTTCATTAACAGCGATTTTCATTTCTGTCTGAGAGGAGAGGTGTGTCTGGATTTGCTCGTTGATTTTGCCAAGACTCTCCGTTACGACAAGGAGTTCACCATGGAGCAAAGCGCTGTGCTGTTCTTTACGGGCCTTTTCGTTTTCAGAATCAGCAAGGAAGGTCTCCAGCGATTTAAAGGCAGCCTTGTTCAAACGGATCAAGACGAACAGAACGGCGCCAATCAAAATATAACAAAGTAAAATCGCCGTGAAGGTGCTGCTTAAAAAGTCCTGGTTTTCTGTCGCCAGCATGGTGTTCAAGACAACGGCAACAAGACCCAGGCTGAAGCCGGTAACAAAGATTTTTATATCAAAATGAATGGCTGAAAAGACTGCCAGGAACAGCAGGACGAGCAAAAATGCCCCATTGCCTCCGAACATTCCGATATAAAAGAAGTGATGAATGAAGATCGCAGCAAAAGCGGCATAAGGGTATAAGGACTCCTTCTTAAGCCAGAGCTGGAGTATCAGGAAAAACAGTACAAAAAATGATAATTCACTTACATAAACCATCGTTTTGATGATTGGTTCTTTTTCGATGAGAGTATATGCAGCTGTCGCAATCAAGGATATCGAATAAGTGCTGAGCATCAAGATGTTTTTCTTTTTCGTATCCTGCCTGCGGAGATTTAGAATAGCCTCCACGTAAAAGCCTCCTTAGAAATTCTTTGTATTCACATTTATTATATCGGCATAAAAAATCTGAATCTTTATTGTTTGCGAAAAATTATTTTTAGTCGCCATCACTTAAGATTTTTAAAAATATGTCGAAATAAATAGAGATATTATGACAGTTAAAATCTAGAGACAGAAATAGAAGTAAAGCAGACAGGGGAGTCGTACATGGATAAGTCGTCGATCATTGGTGTCATATTAGCGATCATTGCGGTAGGAGTCGGGATGGTGTTCAAAGGCGTAAGTGTAACCGCCCTTGCCAATCCAGCAGCGATCTTAATCATAATCGTGGGTACTGTTGCAGCGGTAACAATTGCCTTTCCTGCAAATGAATTGAAGAAAGTGCCAAAGCTTTTCAAGATATTATTCAAGGAACAGGAAAGTGCCGACTTACCTTCATTGATCCGTTTATTTTCTGAATGGGCCCAGCTAGCTCGTAAAGAAGGTTTGCTTGCACTTGAAGCGAAGACAAGTGAAATCGATGATGAATTTTTAAAGAATGGTTTATCGCTTGCCGTGGATGGCCAGAGTGCCGACTACATCAGGGACGTTTTAACAGAAGAAGTTGAAGCAATGGAAGAACGCCATCTTTCCGGAGCGGCCATTTTTACCCAGGCTGGCACTTATGCTCCGACACTAGGGGTTCTTGGAGCGGTAGTTGGTTTGATTGCGGCGCTAAGCCATATGGACAATACCGATGAGCTTGGCAGAGCAATCAGTGCTGCTTTCGTAGCAACATTATTGGGGATTTTTACTGGTTATGTTTTATGGCATCCCTTCGCCAATAAATTGAAGCGCAAATCAAAACAGGAAGCACAAGTGAAATACATGATGATTGAGGGAATTCTTTCAATCCTTGAAGGTGAAGCACCAAGGGTAATTGAGCAGAAGCTTGCTTCCTATCTGCCAGCTGGCGAACGGAAGATGATCCTCGAAGAAAGCAGCGTGGAGAAGGATGAGTAGGAAAAGGAAGAAGAAGCATCATGAGGAGCATATGGATGAGTCCTGGCTGATCCCTTATGCCGATCTGCTCACTCTCCTGCTCGCATTGTTCATTGTTCTATTTGCGATGAGCTCGGTCGATGCCACTAAGTTCCAGCAGCTTTCGAAGGCCTTTAATGATGTTTTTGCTGGAGGGACAGGGGTGTTCGAGTTCCAGAGCCCGATGCCTGAAGGTCAGATGGAATCGCCGGATGAGCGCAAGGAAGATGTTGAAAAGAATGACGAGGATGAGGATGATATCGCCAAGGACCAGATGGAACTTCTGGCGATTCAGCAGAAGGTCAATTCTTATATAGAAGAGAAAAAGCTGACAGATAAGCTTGAAACAAAGCTTACTGATGAGGGATTGCTGCTGACAATCCGGGACAATGTCCTGTTTGAATCGGGCAGGGCAGAGGTCCGTACTTCCGATATAAATATCGCAAAGGAGATTGCGGACTTACTGGTCATGGAACCTCCGAGGAACATCATTATCAGCGGTCATACGGATAATGTGCCAATCAGGACCGCGAGATATGAATCGAACTGGGAACTCAGCGTAATGCGTGCCGTCGAATTCATGAAAATCATTTTAAAAAATGAACAGCTTGACCCGCGCTGGTTCAGCGCCAAGGGCTTTGGTGAATTCCAGCCAGTGGCTACGAACGATACCGCAGTGGGCAAAGCAAGGAACCGTCGTGTAGAGATTTTAATCCTTCCCCGGACAAGCAATAATCCTGGACAATAATTTGTAGTACCGCTGCCATGCAATATGGTGGCGGTTTTTTATTTTACCAAGGGTATTTTCATAATTTTGGATATTTGCTATGATTTAGGAATCTAAAATTACGAGGTAAAAAGAAATGAATAAACTTAAAAGCTATTACCGGCAATTCCATCCGATTGTATGGGTACTGCTAAGCGGAACAGTTCTCGCAAGGGGTTCAGCGTTCGCAACGCTGCCATTCCTGGCGATCTATCTTTCTAGGAATCTTGATTTACACCCTGTACTTATTGGAATTACAATTGGAATCAGTCCATTATCGGGAGTGATTGGTGGCTTCCTGGGCGGCCATTTGTCTGACCGATTTGGCCGGAAACCGGTCATGATCGGTTCATTGTTTTCGATGTCGCTCGTTTATTTCGGCTTCATGGTCGCGGAAACCCCGGGCTGGTTCATTGTGCTTAATGCGTTGAATGGCTTGAGTGGGTCGTTTTTCGAACCGACTGGGCAGGCACTGATTGCCGACTTGACGGAAAAGAGCAAACGCATGAGAGCATTCTCTCTAAGGTATACGGCGATCAATATCGGAGCATCGGTGGGACCGTTGCTCGGTGCCTATCTTGCAGTGGTGTCAGCTAAATCAGCTTTCATGGTAACAGGAATTATGTATTTCATATATTTACTGATTTTGGCGTTAATGATGAAAAAGTACAATCTTGGAAATCCAGCAAGCGAAAATGCCTCTAAAGTAACGATTGCCAACTCCCTGAAGATCATAGGCAAAGATAAAGCGTTAAGGTATTTAATTTTAGGAACAATTATCATTAACTTTGGTTACTCCCAAATGGAATCGAATGTCCCGCAGTACCTGGAATCAACGATCGCGAACGGCGTATTCGTTTATTCAGTGATGTTGTCCATCAATGCGGTCATGGTCGTCCTGCTGCAGATGCCGATCAGCCACTACGCAGAAAGGTTCAAGACGATGCAGGTCATGATGGCCGGAGCAGTCTTCCTGTCGGTGGGTATGCTGTCATTCGGGTTTGTAACGGGATGGTATACTGGCATACTGGCCATTGTCTTTATCACAATAGGAGAAATCCTGATCTTTCCCTCAAGCAGTTATCTCGTCGATCAGCTCGCAACTGATGAACTGCGTGGAACCTATTTCGGAGCCGCGCAATTCCGGAGAATTGGCCATTTTCTCGGTCCGATTGCGGGAGGTTATATATTGAGTGAAGCAGGAGGGACCGTATTATTCTCATTCATAGCCTTGGTGGTGCTCGGAAGTATCCTGTTCTTCATTCAGGGAAACAAGATTTTTATAAAAACAACGCCCGAAGTGGTAAAAAACTAATAAAAAGAGCGAGATTCCAGGGAGAATCTTGCTCTTTTTGTGTAAGTCAGGAAGCATAGCGGATTAGCATTCACAAAAAAAAGAAACCGGCAATGTTTACTCGGCTTCCTGTTCTGGCGTATCCGGCTGGCACATTTTATCGACAGCAAAGCCAATTACAAGCATCATTGCAATCGGAATGGAGAAGTTTAAAATATGAACAATTGTCATGTCCAGGTCCTCCCTTAACCCTTAGTAAGGTTTACATATTATTTACATTATATTGTATTTGTCACAAAATAGACACATTTACTTTTGATTATTCTGAAAACTTTGCAGATTCAACTAGTTTACCCCTATTTTCACTATAAATCTCTTCATTAACTTCAACGATTCCCAACAATTATTTCAAGGTTTCATCACATTTTTTTGCTAATTTTAAAAAAGAGAATAATACAGGGAGGAGGCAGCTGTATGTGGAGGCTGACAGGGCCGCTTGCATTTAATTTCTTTTTGCTTCTAATGCTCATCCCCATTCACACCTATGCCGATGAGTTCAAAGTGGAGGTCGGCCAATCAATCCAGGAAGCTGTCGACAATGCCAAAAATGGGGATACCATTCTAATCTCCCCTGGATTATACAAAGAAAGTGTCTTGATCAATAAGGAAGTCACTATAAAAGGAGAAGGTGGAGCAATTATTGGTGGCGGTGGAGAAGGGAATGTTATCACGGTCACAGCTTCCAATGTGGTTATTGATGGACTCACAATCCAGAACAGCGGGTCTGGCCAGGAGGACAGCGGAATTTACATTCAAAGTGCCGACCGAAGTTTAATCAAGAACAATACACTTAAAAATGTCCAGAATGGAATTTATATAGCGAACAGCAATGAAAACCAGCTGATTGAAAATAGCATAACAAGCAACAAAGCACATTTCTCCAAGCGTGGGAACGGTATTCACATTTTCAAGGGAGGCGGTCATTTTCTGAAAGGAAATGAAATCGCCTATGTACAGGATGGGATTTACTTTGATTTTACTAAAGGCATCCAGGTGTCGGAGAATCATGTGAGTGAATCACGCTATGGGATGCATTTTATGTTCAGTGAGGAAATTTCAGCTGAGAGAAATCATGTTGAAAATAATGTGACCGGGTTCATGGTGATGGATTCAGCTCATATTGACTTCATCCAAAACAAGGTGACGGACCATTTTCATTTCCGCGGCTACGGAATCTTGATTTATGAAACGAAGAATGTTCAGGTTGAGGGCAATGAAATACTTAGAAACAGCACAGGACTGTCCCTGGAATATGGGGTCGATACCTTGATCAGCAGAAATCAAATTGCCGCCAATCAAGTTGGCCTTGAATTCATGGGAAAGAATGAAAATAACACGTTCTCAGAAAACAATTTTATCGGGAATGTCGTCCAGTCGAAGATTTCCGGGGACGATATGAGGCTGGATGATGGTGTGAAGGGAAACTACTGGGATGATTACAGCAGTTTTGACCTTTCAGGTGATGGAGTGGGAGAAGAAGCGTACAAGGCCGGTTCACTGTATGATCGCCTATTGAGGAAACAGCCGTACTGGCAATTCTTTTTTGAAAGTCCCTCGATCAAGCTGTGGACTAAGGCAGAGGCTTTATTTCCTTCTTTTGGGGCAGCAGATGTATATGATGCCCGCCCGCTGGTAGAGCCGGTAATCATGATTCAGGAAGCAGAACAGCGGAGCAAGGACCGAATGATTCCAGGCGTATTAGGCATACTGTTTATTTTGTTCTCGATATTCGTGATTGTGAAAGGAAGGAAACTGCGATGATCAAAAAGCTTGGAATTCTGTTGATGATTTCTGTTGGAGTTATGTCGGGCTGCAATAACAGTGCGATGGAACCGGAGGAAATAAACCCGGAAATTGATGTGTGCGAGGTTTGCAATATGGGTCTTGCCCATGAGCATTATGCGACAGAGATTGTCACAGCCGATGGCGAAATATATAAATTTGATGATATAGGCTGTATGGATGAATTCCTGGAGATGGAGCCATTGCTTAAGGAAGAAAGTGCAGCGAAAAAATATGTACGGGACGTGGGTTCGGGCGAATGGATTGAACTGGATAAAGCCTATCATGCGTACCATCCCGATTTCTGGACCCCGATGGCAAATGGTGTAGTCAGTTTCAAGGACAGGGAGAGCGCTGAAAATTACGTGAAGGAACAGGGAATGGGCGAAGTGCTGGATTATGATTCATTAAAGAAACATGAGTGGAGCTGGGGGCAATGAGGCACATCGCGAGGCAGCAGTTGACCTTGATGATGAGAAGCCATTGGCTTGCCGGCTTTGGTTTATTGTTCTCATCCCTGGCCGTGATGGTCGCTTTTTTGGGCAACACAGGAGGAACAGGGTTTGATGGATTTAACAGGATGACGGCCAGCTTGCTGAATATCAACTTACTGTTGATTCCATTGCTGTCTTTGCTGATCGGCAGCTTGTTTTTGTCAGGTGAAAAGGAAGACCGCGGGCTAACGCTGCTGCTGACATATCCGATTTCCCCATGGGCTGTTATCCTGGGCAAGTATGCAGGCTTGTTTGCTGCGGTCTGGTCTGTATTGACGTTTGGGTATGGTGCAGCATTGCTCGTCATCTTCTTCGTCGGCGGGGGAGTTTCTGTTTCTTTGCTGGTGTTGTTTTATATGTATTCGATTCTGTTGGCGGCCATTTTCCTGTCGCTGGCGATGATGATTGGCATAGTGGCCAAAACGCGGTTCCAGGCGCTGGGGATCAGCTTGATTGTCTGGGCCTTCCTTGTGCTTTTCTACGAATTTATCATTATGGGGTTGAGCATATTCATAGTGAAGCAATTGCTGCTGCCAATGCTGACTGTGTCCATCTTTCTCAATCCAGTAGAGTTGATTCGCGTCCAATCGATCCTGTCGCTGGATGGAGCATCGGTATTCGGGCCACGATTATATGATTTAACCATCTGGGCAGATGGATTGATAGGCAAAACGTTATTTGTTTTTGCTGTTTTGCTTTGGACGATATTGCCTGTCCTATATTCTGTGTACAGGACTAAACGGGGTGTTGAGGATGAATAGCAAGGAATGGATCAGGATAGAAGGATTGGCAAAGCATTATAGTCCGACCAAGAAGATTACTGACATCAGCTTCTCAATCGACAAGCCTGAAATCTTTGCACTCTGCGGAGGAAACGGTGCAGGCAAGAGTACATTGATCAAAATGCTTACAGGGATTATGAAGCCGACTGCGGGCATGGTATTTATGGACGGTAAAAAAGTTGAACCGCAGAGTAAAAGTTTTAAAAAACTATTTTCCTATATGCCGGATGAAATGCTCTTTCCACGCCAGCTGACGGGGTTGGAAGTTTTGACTTTTTTTGCGAGGTTAAGAGGAATAAGTGATGAAAAAGTGACTGAAGCTCTTCACCAGGTTGGCTTATTTGATGTACGAGATATGCAGATTAAACAATATTCGAAAGGAATGCAGCAGCGTCTTTCGCTTGCGCAGGCGCTGTTACCGGACGTCCCGCTGCGAATTCTTGATGAACCAACCAATGGACTTGATCCACTCTGGGTGTACCGCTTCAAGGAGATTATTCAGGAAGAGAAACGCCAGGGCAGAACGATTTTCTTTACTACCCATATCCTTAGCCTGGTGGAGGAATTAGCTGACAGGGCTGGGTTCATGCAGGAGGGGCATCTGCAGTATTGTGATTCAGTTGAATCACTAGTACAAAAAAACGGTGTCTATACGCCACTTGAAAAGGTCTTCTTTAATTAGATTTTTACGCGAAAATTAAATGCTAGACGAAAAATCCCGGTGCTGAATTACACACCGGGATTTCATTTTATTGGTTATTACGTAAAATTCACCATTAAAGGCCGCTTTCCTCTTCGCTATCTCCATCCATTTCGCTGTCCTTATCCTTATCCATGCTGTCGCTATTCATCTTCATTTTTTTCATATAGCGTTCGTTTGCAATCTGGTCGATTTGCTCCCATGTTGCCATCGCAGGATTCTTGTCGCTGTTTTCTGATATGAATTTTTCGGCGCTTTCGTTGTGTTTGAAGAATGCGTAGCCGTATTTCATAGGTGTCTTAAGGTCTGCTTTTACAGGAGTTGCAGAATCAGCCTCGACCCACTCAGAGGTGATATAATCACGGACCCATTTCTCCTCGAATTCAATATCATCACGTCTAGTGATATTTAATAGACAGCCAGAGTCATCAAAAAAAACATACTCTCCGTCTTTCGTTTTGGCCTGTGCTGTGAAGACTCCCATTGGATCAGCTTTCTCATATACTTTCATATTGCAGAATGCACAAACATCGTCAGCACCTGGTTCATGAGGACCATCCGCATGGTCATCATCATCGTGTTTCACTTCAGTTGCCGCAATTTCCTGACCGTTTTTTTGCTCATTTTCAGCCGCTTCATTTCCGCAGGCAGAAACGATTATCATTAAAAATAATGCCACCATGATAGCAAAAAATTTCTTCATAAAATCTCCTCCTTTGATCGATTTTAATCCTATCAGGGAGTTGTGATTAAAATGCGAAAAATCAAAGGGAAAAGCGTGAGAAGCATATTGTTTTTATGACGATTTTGTGACAATCCTTCAAGCTTTAATGAATTGTATAAATACCTTTTTTAAAAAGTGAACAAATATTAATAAAGTTGTGTATATTCAGATAAAGGTTTAAAATTTAAGTGTAAGCAATATTTTGGAAATAGCGAGGTGCGCAACATGAACGAAAAAGAGGCTCTTATTTTAAAACTGATTAAAGAGGATCCGTTCATTTCACAGATTGATCTTGCTGCGAAGACAGATTTATCGCGTTCCGAAGTTGCCGGCTATATTTCTTCTTTAATAAAGCAAGGAAAGCTTATTGGACGGGCATATATTTTACCGGAAAGACGCCAGGTACTGTGTGTGGGAGGAGCAAATGTCGACCGCAAAATATGGTCGAAGGGTGTTCTGGAGCTTCACACTTCGAACCCGGCTGAAAGCTCTAAATCATGCGGAGGGGTTGCCAGGAATATCGGGGAGAATATGGGCAGACTTGGAAGTGATGTAAGCATACTGACAGTAGTCGGTGATGACCACGAAGGCCACTGGCTTATGGAATATACAAAGGCATTTGCGGACGTGGAGCCATCAGAAACGCTTAAGGGACAGTCGACTGGAGCTTATACGGCAGTGCTGGATAATGAGGGAGAGATGACGGTAGCGTTAGCGGAAATGTCAATCTATGATTCTATCACTCCTGATTTCATCGATCGCAAATGGGGCTATTTTGCTTCATCAGACCTCATTATGCTGGATACAAATTTCCCGGCAGATGTCCTTGCAAGAATTATTGACCGGTGCCGGAATGAGGACATACAGCTTTGTATCACTCCCGTTTCATCCCCAAAAGCAAAGAAGATTCCGCAGAGCTTGTTAGGTGTGACATGGCTGATAGCCAATAAAGATGAGGCAGAAGCCATTGCGGGCATCAGGATCAATACTGAAGGCGACTACTTTAAGGCAGCAGAGTTGATTATACATAAAGGTGTAGAGAAGGTTGTCATCAGCCGCGGAGACAAGGGCCTGATTTACTTTACTTCAAAAGGTGAAGCAGGGGTTCTGATTCCCCCGGCAATTTCTGTTATCGATGTAACAGGAGCAGGAGATTCACTCGTTGCAGGAATCATATATGCCCATATAAATGGCATCCAGACAGAGGATGCTTGCAAAATTGGCATGGCCTGTTCCATCTTGACGCTGCAATCGATAGAGACAGTAAATCCGATTTTGAATAATAAACAATTACTAGAGACATATAAACAAAACTTTAAATAAGCGAGGTACACCATGCTGGAAAAGTGGCTTGAATATTCACAGGAAGTTACAGAAGCGAAAAAAGCAGGCAAACCGGTCGTCGCCCTGGAATCAACAATTATTTCACATGGGATGCCTTATCCACAGAATGTCCACACAGCGAGAGAAGTAGAACAAATCATCCGTGAAAATGGAGCGGTACCTGCAACCATTGCCATCCTCGATGGAAAAATAAAAATTGGCTTGTCAGATGAAGAGCTTGAGTACCTGGGGCAGAGCAGAGATGTTGAGAAGGCGAGCCGGCGGGACTTGCCGTATTTGTTATCCACAAAGAAAAATGGAGCGACAACGGTGGCGGCAACGATGATTTGCGCAGAGCTCGCAAAGATTGAAGTGTTTGTGACCGGCGGAATAGGCGGCGTACATCGCGAAGCAGAAACAACAATGGATATTTCTGCAGACCTGCAGGAGCTTGCCAAAACGAATGTCGCTGTTGTATGTGCCGGTGCCAAGTCTATTCTTGACCTGGGACTCACGCTTGAATACCTAGAGACTCAGGGAGTTCCTGTTATAGGTTTTGGAACAGACTCACTGCCAGCCTTTTACACGCGTACAAGTCCATACAATGTCAACTTCCGGCTTGATACACCAGAAGCTATAGCAGAGATGATCGAAACCAAATGGGAACTGGGTCTTGTTGGAGGAGTCGTCGTGGCTAATCCAATTCCAGAAGAAGACGCCTTGGAGGAGAGTTTTATCGCCAATGTGATCGAAAAAGCCCTGGATGAAGCCATCGAAAAACAAATCGGCGGCAAGCAGGTAACTCCATTCCTTCTTGGGAAGGTGAAAGAATTAACAGATGGGAAAAGCCTTGTTGCGAATATCGCACTTGTGAAAAATAATGCAAGGGTGGGGGCAAAGATTGCAGCCAGCCTGGCCAAACAGAGAATCAGCCTATAAGGCTGGTTCTTTTTTTGGGTGTGCAAACAGTCAGATCCAAAGCCTCTGGAAAATACTTGTTCTAAAGCGCCGTTTTGCATTGTAATTTATATAAATACTTAACTGCTAATCCCGTTTTCTCCTGCTCTTAAACTTCATGAAATCCAGATAATAAGCAAAATCTTCTTTGCTGATTCCGTTTTTTATAGCTTCATCAACGAGTCCAACCCATTCCTCATCAACAGGCATCCTGGCAGCTTTCATGTTTTGCTTTCCCATCAAATACTCAACACTTGTATCCAAGTTGTCTGCCAGGCGGGACAATACCTGAAGCGATGGATTTCCCTGGATCCCTCTCTCGATATAACTGAGATAGGATTTGGAAACATTTGCTTTTTCAGAGAGTTCACTAATGGAATACTTTTTTTCAAGCCTTAAACTTTTTATTTTCTCTCCAACCGTCATAAGAGAATCTCCTTTTTATTCATCTATTAATTCATTATAACGAACAAATCAGTTCTTTTAAAAATACAAGAAACTGAGATAAACAGAGGGATTTCTTGAAAAAGAACGGTTTTTGTTCTTTTTTAAGAAAATTAGCGATATTTTAGACTTTTTCAGAATTGATACAAATGGACTATACTCGAATGGAATATAGTAACAAATTTCTTTTAAAAGGGGCTTGATGGCCGTGTACAGAAAAAATTGTGATCGTTGTAACCGTCCTTCGTTTAGCAGCAGTGAGGTTGGAGAGTGGCTCTGCCCGATTTGCGGAAATGATTTAACGAGATACCCGTTTTTTAATGCCATCAGTCTTGAAAAAGTGGCAATTTTACCGCATTTAAAAAAGCAAATGTATAAGAAAACTGGCCATCTATAGGATCGTCTCAAGTTTATGGGGGTTATTTTAAAAAAAGAGTTCAACAATTAGAGCTATAATATGACAAAAATCTATAAGTGAATGATTTTAATTTTCAGATAATAGCACTGTAATGCCATGATTTTGTAATTCTTTGGAAGAAAAGAGAATAAATACTTCTATTCTTGCCGACAAATATTTACATGTTAAATATATAGAACAATATACAATGACATTAAGAGTAAAAAAGTGAGTAGAAAGATACAGAAAAAGGCAAACTTGTTGAAAAACTAGGACGCAAAGTCACGGATCTAAGGTGCGATGTACTATGATGGCCGGACTGCCTGGAATACTAACTGTATTTTGGGGGGAAGAACTTGATTAAAGAACAGGTAGTTTTCGAAGAATTGGATACAGAATGGATGCAGCTTATAATGGAAGCATTAGAGATGGGGATAAACAAAGAAGAAATCAGGGAGTTTTTAACGAAGACCAACAAATAAGCAAGTGGATCTTTACATAGAAAACGGAATTGCCATCGAGCAGCTCTTTTAGAGGTGCTTTTTATTTTTTAATAAAGGCTCTTTTCTCAAACTTTGTTGCTATTTGACTACAAAATAGGATTGAATTACCTATATTCCTTCGTAAAGTTGACCCTTTTGTGAGAAAAGAGCATGCAAACTTATTACAGACCTGCAAAATGGGTATATATTCCGTTAAAATCGGCTTTAGGATTTTAACAACACTCTTTACGAAAACAGCCTATAATAAAGGCTCTTTTCGTATATGCGGCGAAGGATGAAAAGCCACAAACAATGCGAAAACATCCATAATAAAAAACGGACAGCTTAGGCTGTCCATTGAGGTTTATTTATTGTGGAGTCTCCATTTATTGAATTCCAGAAACTCACGGAACTGGTCTTTTGTGATACCAGAATCCATTGCTTCTTTTACAAGATTGACCCAATCAGAATCCATGTTTTCTTTGTCAGGTTGTTCATGGATCAGGTGGTCTACTGGTACATCCAATACTCCTGCTATCTTTTCTAAAAATTGGATTGAAGGATTTGTTTGAAGGTTTCGCTCCAAAGAGCTCAAATATGATTTTGCCACGCCAGCTTGCTCTGCCAGTTCAGATAAGGACATTCTTTTTTCTTGTCGAAGTTTCTTGACGCGTTCACCGATCACTGTTATCCACACACCTTATCAATTTATAGTTATATCATAACAAATCTGATAAAATAGTTCCATATTGAGAACGACTTATAGAACAATTATAACCAACATTAAAGTTTTTTGGGTCCGCTTTTATGAAAAATTATGTTGGGAAAAAACTTATCGCTTTTATATCGGTCATTGTGATTACAGTTGTACATTATTTTATGAAGATTCATAGAAAATTACAAACACAATTGTCAATTGTGTTCAAAAGGGCATAAACAAGGTAAAATGGTAGCAATCAGACAAGGTACGGGTGATGTTATGCAGAAGAAGTATTTATTGATCTATGAAGAGATTTCGAAACAGATCCAGGAAGGTCATTATCCTCCTAAAACGATTTTGCCATCAGAGAATGAATTTGCGGATATGTACCAAACGTCCAGGGAAACCATCCGCAAAGCACTGAATCTTCTTGCGCAAAATGGATTCATCCAAAAAATTCGCGGCAAGGGTTCACTTGTGCTGGATTTAAAAAGACATCAGTTTCCGATTTCCGGATTGATCAGTTTTAAAGAACTCGCGGAGAACATGGGTGGAAAGGCGAAAACGACTGTGGAAGAGTTCACTCTCGAATTGGCAGGCCGGGAAATTGCCAGGGAATTAAATGTTGAGGATGATGAAAAGGTTTGGAAAGTAAAAAGAGTACGGCATATTGATGAAGAACGAGTGATCCTCGACAAGGATTTTCTCGTAGAAAAGCATGTGCCAGGATTATCTCGTGTGACTTGTGAAAACTCGATATTTGAGTATATCGAAGGGAGACTGGAGAAGAAAATCAGCTTTGCGAAAAAGGAATTCACAGTAGAAGAACCAAGTACCGAGGACAGAAAACTCCTTGATATGGATGGGTTTAATGCAATTGTTATCGTGAAAAACTATATTTATTTTGATGACGCTACCCTGTTCCAATATACCGAGTCAAGGCACCGCCCTGACAAGTTCCGTTTCGTTGATTTTGCCAGACGGATGGATACCCAACAGTCTTTATAAGAAAAAAAGAAGCTGCCAATTGATGGGTTCCCGGTTAACCGGGTTGTCAATTGGCAGCTTTTATTTGTAGATCAGCTATTGGAAAAGTTGATTGCTTATTTTCCTGATTTAATGCTTCGGGTATTTGCCGACAAGATGGATGGCACTGATAATTCTTTTATTGATCCAGGTTCTGTTTTCCTGGGTATTAAGTTGTTCGTAAACCATCTTCCGGCCATCTTCTGTAGTGACGTAGTGACTTGGAAGAGTGTTCAGGCTGATGGCAATGATATCATTCCGGCACTTCTGGCAATTACAGAAGGTCTGGTAATCAGGGCTCATCATCAACACATTGACAAGAGTGGAAACGACCTCTTCCATTACATTGACATAACTAAATTTCATGGTGCCTTCTCTCCCTATTGATGTCCTAAATTAAATTATAGTTGAATGGTGGAAATATAAAATGTTTTTTTATTTTTGTTATAAGATAGGTCTTTTGGTATGTTTTTATACAAAATATTGGAACTTATATTAGATGTTTTACAAGCGGAAGACAGGGAATTTTAATAGTGGAGATTTTTAAAAAAGGAGATGTTGAATATATGGGTAAAAAAATTGCCTGTTTAATAACCGATTTATTTGAAGATGTAGAATACCTTGAGCCATCACGTGCTTTTACAGAAGCGGGCCATGAAGTAGTGACGATTGAAAAGGAACAAGGCAAAACCGTAACAGGAAAGCAAGAAAAAGCCGAGGTTAAAATTGATGAAAGCATCGATAACGTCAAGCCGGAAGATTTCGATGCACTGTTCATCCCTGGAGGCTTTTCCCCAGACAAGCTGCGTGAAGACGAGCGATTCGTGCAATTCGCCAAAGCATTCATGGACGAGAAGAAACCAGTCTTCGCCATCTGCCATGGACCGCAGCTGCTGCTTACCGCGAAAACGCTCGAAGGCAGAGGAGCGACCGGCTATAAATCAATCCGCGTGGACATGGAATATGCCGGAGCAAAATATATGGACAAAGAAGTCGTCGTCTGCTGCAATCAGCTCGTGACCAGCAGGGAACCGAAAGATATCCCGGCATTCAATCGCGAAGCATTAAAAGTGTTGCAATAATATTGGTGAGAAACCCTTTTGCTTAGGCAGGAGGGTTTTTTATTGACGGTTGCTTGTGACGGAAAACTGGAAAAAAACACGCGGAATTTCCAGTTCGCCAATAAATTTGGATTATCGCCAATAAATTTGGATTATCGCCAATAAGTTGCAGGTTATCGCCAATAAAATCTGATTATCGCCAATAAGTTAGAGAAAATCGCCAATAAAATAATTTTTTCGCCAATAAGTTGTGGAATCTCTAAAAAAAAGGATGTGAAACTGACCAAAAAACACTGTTGCAGCTGATTGTGTATGGAAACAACTATAATTTTTTTAAAAAAGCAAGATTGAAGTTGAAATGCGCCATCATCCGGTTCATTTTGCGAATTTATTCATATAAGATAATATAGAATTGAATTGATTCGGGGAGATGACGGAATGATTGTTTTAAAATCGGCACGTGAGATTGAAAATATGAAGGCAGCGGGCGAGCTGCTCGCTTCCGTGCATAAAGAGTTGCGCAAACGGATCAAGCCGGGGGTAACCACCTGGGAAATTGATCAGTTTGTCGAGGATTATTTGAAAAAGCATGGTGCCACACCTGAGCAGAAAGGTTACCGTAACTATCAATATGCAACGTGCGCCAGCATCAATGATGAGGTCTGCCATGGCTTTCCTAGAAAAGAAGTGTTGAATGATGGCGATATTGTCACGATTGATATGGTCGTCAAACTGAACGGTGCACTGGCAGATTCGGCATGGAGCTATGCAGTTGGGAATATAAGTGAACAGTCACAAAAGCTGCTTGATGTAACAAAAGAGGCATTATATCGAGGTATTGCAGCATCAGTACCTGGCAATCGAGTTGGCGATATTGGCCATGCGATCCAGTCCTATGTGGAAGCGGAAGGTTTTTCGGTTGTCCGTGAATTTATCGGCCACGGTATCGGCTCGGTGATTCATGAGAAGCCTGATATCCCTCACTATGGACTGCCAGGCAAGGGGCCAAGGCTGAAGGAAGGTATGGTATTCACCATCGAACCAATGGTCAATATCGGCGAGTGGAAAACGAAGATGGATTCTAACGGCTGGACAGCTAGAACCGTGGACGGCGAGCTGTCCGCGCAGTATGAACATACCATTGCGATCACCAAAGACGGTCCGGTCATCTTGACGGAACAGGATTAACAATGATGCGGGCTGAACATGAGTTTGGCCCTGTTTTTATAAAGGAAATGAAAAAAATTTTCACCTTCAACTAACAATAATGAAAATCATTGTGGTTTATTCGCATCAAAAAGGAGGCAATAAAATGGCCAGTGAGCTAAATGGGCAGAATGTCATCGTTAAAATTAAAGCCATCTACTCGTCGCTTTCCTCCAAGGAGAAGACGGTAGCGGATTATATCCTGACCAATCCGAAGGAAATCATCCATTTATCAATCACCGAGTTTTCGGAGAATGCTTCTGTCGCAGAGGCAACGATTTTCCGTTTTTGCAAAAGGCTTGGATTCCGGGGCTATCAAGCTTTTAAAATTGCGCTTGCGAGTGAAGTTGTGGAACCGATCAAGAATATCCATGAAGAAATAAAGCAAGAAGATCAAGTGGTAACTCTTGCAGAAAAGGTTTTTGCCGGGCATATCGAAGCAATGAAAGGTACACTGAAACTTTTGGATGAAAAGGTTCTTGAGAGCATTATCGATGTGCTTGTAACAGCAACGAGGATTGATTTTTATGGATCAGGTGGATCGTCAGCAATCGCACTCGATGCTTATCATAAGTTTCTAAGGACAGGCATCAATTGCAATGCGCACAGTGACGGACACCAGCAAATCATTTCCGCCGCGCTTCTCGGTCCTGGCCAGGCGGCCGTTGGAATTTCACATAGCGGCAGCAATAAAGATGTCATAGAAGCACTCAGGATTGCAAAAGCTAATGGAGCAGTGACAATCGCTATCACAAGTCATTTTAAGTCTCCTTTATCCAAGGAAGCAGATCACGTTTTGTACACGACCTCACGCGAAACGTTATTCCGATCAGAGGCATTAGCATCCAGGCTGGTCCAATTAAGTTTGATTGATGTGCTTCATGTAGCGGTTTCAGTTCGCAGGCAAGAACAAACTCTTGATAACTTGCAAAAAATCAGGGAAGCCATTTCGATCAAAAGATATTAGGTGTGAAAATTATTTTCTTATTTTAGATATACATATGAAAAAATATTTGATACTATCTTTGTATAAAGTTCTTTTCGTAAATGAGAAGCGGTTCGATAAACTAACAACAAATAGCATTTTAAACGAAAAAGGAGTGCATCTACGTGAAACTAGGAATGGTTGGCCTTGGTAAAATGGGCTATAACTTGGTATTAAATTTGATGGAAAACGGCCATGAGGTTGTGGCAAACGATATTAATGAAGAAGCGATGCAGAAAATCAAAGCAGAAGGTGCTGAGATTGCTGCAGATTATAAAACAATGGTGGACATGCTGCCAAAGCCGCGTGTGATCTGGCTGATGATTCCTGCTGGCGATTTAATTGACCAGGTCATCGAAAAGTTCAAGCCTTTCCTTGAAGAGGGAGACATCTTGATTGATGGCGGCAATTCAAATTACAAGGACACACTTCGACGTGCTGAAAAGCTTTCAGCAGCAGGCATTCAATTCATGGATGTTGGTACAAGCGGCGGAATGGAAGGTGCTCGTAACGGTGCCTGCACGATGATCGGCGGCGATGCTGAAGTTTTCGCGCATGTTGAACCAATCTTCAAGGATATTTCGATTGAAAAAGGCTACCTATACACAGGTAAGGTTGGAAGCGGCCATTTCTTGAAAATGGTACATAACGGTATTGAGTACGGTATGATGCAGGCGATCGCGGAAGGATTTGAAATCCTTGAGAAGAGCCCGTTCGATTATGACTACAAAGAAGTTTCTCGCGTATGGAACCACGGATCCGTCATCCGCAGCTGGCTGATGGAATTGATGGAAAATGCGTTCTCTAAAGAGCCAAAGCTTGAAAGCATCAAAGGCGTCATGCATTCATCAGGCGAGGGGAAATGGACAGTCGAAACGGCTCTGGACCTGCAAACAGCAGCACCAGTTATCGCGCTGTCACTAATGATGCGCTACCGCTCACTTGAAGATGACACTTTCACAGGAAAAGTCGTTGCTGCTCTAAGAAACGAATTTGGCGGCCATGCAGTTGAAAGAAAAGAAGATTAAGACTCAGGTTCTCCTCTATATGAGGGGAACCTTTTTTATTTTGGGCTGAAATAAATATATACCCTTATACGTTCATAAAATTATCCTTTTTTGCAAGATGGCTACGTTACTTTTTCCGTTATAGTGGAAGTGAATACTGGAATTGGAGGCGCAGACTGTGAAGACAAAGTGGTATTTCTTTTTTCTGACAACGATTGCCATTTCGGCTATTATATATGCTTTTCTTGGAGTCAGGGGAGAAGAGCCTGTTGAGATAGGTGTCCTGATGATCGGTGAAAACCGCTATGAGAAGTTTACTGGACTTGAAGCGGGATTGAAGGATCTCGGGTATAGCGCTAAGGAAGTTAATTTTACAGTAATGAATGCCCATGATGATGAAGTGCTGATTGACAAGCAAATCGATGAGCTGCTGGATAAAAAGCCTGATTTAATCGTTACGCTTGGCGGGATTGAAACTCAGCGCCTGAAAGCAAGAATGGATGAGGAAAACATTGAAATCCCGGTAGTTTTTGCAGGTCTTGCTGCACCGAAGGAACTTGGATTGATAAAAGATTACAAGTCACCAGGAGGTCTTTTTACCGGTATCAATAACTATCACGCCAGTATCTCTGGCAAGCGTCTCGAGATGCTTACGTCACTTGTGCCCGCTATTGACAGGGTGCATGTTATTTATGACAGCAAAATTGATGTCAGCAAATTGAGCCTTGAAGAAACCAGGAAAGCGGCAAAGGACTTGGGGGTGGCGATTTCCCCATGCGATGCCAGCTCGAAGGAATGCCTGGATACTCTATGGAAAACGGTTGATGATGGAGAGGCAATCCTTGTCCTGCCAAGTTTCAGGATTGAATCTCTGACAGATGAGATTGTGGAATTGACAGAGGAGAAAAAAACCCCGGCAATGGGACTGTACGATTTTGAAGCAGAGAAAGGGTTGCTTGCGAGCTACGGATCCAGCTTTTATTCGCAGGGCTACCAGGCATCAAGGTTTGTCAGCCTGATTCTTCAGGGAAACAAGCCGGGGGAATTGCCTGTCGAACTGCCCGATGGCATTCGTTTTGTCGTCAACCAGCAAACGAAGGATTCGCTTGGAGTTGCCTATAACCAGGATTTGCTGCATATCGCCGAGCTGATTCACCCTGAAGTACAAGGAGGCAGTAAGCGATGAGAGCGCTGATTGATTTCTTGCACTCGCAGACAATCCGTAACAAGGTGCTTGTATTTGGTGTGGTAATGTCGACGATTCCGTTGCTGCTGATCAGCTTATTTTACTACTCTTTTGTAAAATCGGATCTGGAAACGAGGATTCTGGAAAAACAGCATCTGGTGCTCGAAAATCTATCACGTGAAATTCAGTATGAATTCAGCCAGACATTCCAGCGAATCCATGTCCTCGCATCTCTTAATCTATTGAATGAAAAACAAAGCGCATTATATGAACTCCTGCAGCAAAGCGAATCTGTCGAAGAGGTCATAATCGTCGATGATAAAGGCTTTGTGGAAAAAAGGGTGTCGCGATACGAACTCAATATTGCCGGGGATAACGAACGGTGGTTCACGGATGAAATGTGGTTCCAACTGCAAACACATGACAGAGTGTATGGCCAGGTGGAGTTCAATCAATACGGCCAGCCTGTTATGAAACTGGCGATCCCTTTTTACGAAGGTGAATCGAAAAAAGCAATCGGAGTCGTTGTCCAGCTTCAGAAGATCATCGGGAAAATCTCGTCAATGCGACAGGATCATTCCTCATATATTTATTTAATCGATGATAAAGATCGGGTCATTGCCCATCAGGATTACAGCAAGCTCTGGCAAAAACAGACGTCTGGCGGACAGGATGAGCTTGGTGTAACGGCTGAGATTGAAGACTTAAACTGGGTGCTCGTGATGGAGCAGCCGAAAACAACGGCATTTGCCCCAATCAACAGGATGCTGCAAAGCGGCATAGGTGCAGTCGCATTGCTGATTTTAACAGTCAGCTTGATCAGCGTTTGGGCAGGGCTTTATTTTACCAGACCAATTGTTTCAATCGACAGGGAAATGAACAATTTGAAGCAAGGCCGGAAAATCTCCCCTGTAAGAATGAAACGGACCGATGAGCTTGGTAAACTGGCTGATTCCTTCAATGATATGAGTAAGGAGCTGCTGGAAAAATCAAGGCTCCTCGAACAGGAGAAAGAAAGGTTGGATGTTGTAGTCAACGGAATTGGTGCCGGGCTGGCGCTCGTGACAAAAGAGTACCGGATCACCTGGATGAACCCAATCTTAAAAGGGTGGCTGAAGGAGGACCGGTTGACGCTGCCTTGTTATGCTGTGATTGGCGGGGAAAATGCCCCTTGCTTGAACTGTCCGATTACCTGCCCGGACCTTGATAAAATAGCCGACGAGGTCATGAAGTTTAAGGACGGCGCGAATGGCGAGCGGATCTTCAGGCACAGGGTATTTCCGCTCAACCATGCGATTGAGGAAGAAGGAGAATTCCTCGTCGTGCTCGAGGATATCACCGAGCAAAAACAAATGGAAGAAACAATGATTCAGACGGATAAACTGAGCGCACTTGGCATCATGGCGTCGAGCTTCGCCCACGAAGTCAACAATCCGTTGGCAACGATCAATGTATACGCAGAGGATTTAATCGACAGAATCCAGGCAGGCGACGAGGACCTTGATGAAGAGGAGATGGAACACTATCTTCGTAAAATCAAGGAAAATACCGAGCGCTGCAAACGGATTACCGGAAACCTGCTTAATTTTTCCCGGAAAAATGATTGGACAGAGGATCAGATTCGTGTGAAGGAAATCATTGAAAATAGTGTCAGTCTTGTCGAGCATCAGCTGAAAAAGCAGCGAATCCAACTTGAACTTCATGTTGATAGAGGACTGCCGGCTGTAATCGGTGACGGCCTTAAACTGATGCAGGTCATCGTCAACCTGATCAATAACGCAGTCGACGCGATGGAAAGCGAAGGAAAACTGATTGTTTCGGCTTCAGAAAGCAATGGAGAAGCGGTTTCGATAAAAGTAACAGACAGCGGGCACGGAATCCCTGCTGAAGCGATGGATAAACTGTTCGACCCATTCTTTACGACTAAGCCAATCGGTAAAGGAACCGGTCTTGGCTTGTCTGTCTGTTACGGCATCATCCAGCAGTTCGGCGGGAATATCACTATTGACAGCAAACCGTCAGAAGGAACGACAGTAGAAATCCAGCTGCCAGCAGAGCGTACTTTGAAGGCTGGGCAAGGCGTGGAAAATCAGGCAGGAAAATCTGAAATTACAGATGGCCACGGAAACTCAGCACAAGAAACAATGGAGGTGGGCTACGATGTCAGCAACAAGATTGTTAGTCGTTGACGATGAACAGGATTTGCTTGAGCTTTTGGTAAGAAGGCTCAAGCGCAAGGGATTTGACGTGGACAGCGCTGGCACGGCCGAAGATGCCCTTGAACTTGTGAAAAAGAATGAATACGACATCGGTGTCTATGATATCAGGCTGCCTGGTATGGACGGTATCGAGCTTTTAAAAAAAACCAAGAATGTCCAGCCAGATATCGAGGTGCTGATTTTGACCGGGCACGGGACAATTGATACCGCAATTGAAGCGATGAAGGTGGGCGCCTTCGATTATATTACCAAGCCTTATAATCTATCAGAATTGGAACTGACGATTGGAAAGGCTGCGGAAAATAAAGCGCTAAAAGAAAAGAATGACTCTATGAAAAAAATCATCGCCCAGCATAATGGGTTCAATATCATTGGCGGCAGTGTCAATTTTAAAGAAGTGCTTGAAATGACGAGAAGGATTGCTGACAGCGAGGTGCCGGTCCTGATTGAGGGCGAAAGCGGCACCGGCAAGGAGCTGTTTGCGAAAGCACTCCATTACTGGAGCTGCCGTGCAGATGAACCATTCGTGCCGGTGAATTCGGGTGCACTCCCTGAGCATCTGTTGGAAAGCGAGCTGTTCGGCCATGCCCGCGGTGCTTTTACTGGAGCGAGCCAGGATAAAAAAGGCCTTGTCGAAGCAGCGAAAGGCGGCACATTGTTTTTGGATGAGCTTGGCGAAATGCCATTGGCGCTGCAGGTAAAATTGCTGCGCTTCCTCGAGACAGGCGAATTCCGTCGAGTGGGTGACGTCCGGGAGCGGCATGTTAGCGTCCGCGTCGTTGCCGCCACGAACCGCGACATGGAAAAAGAAGTAGCTGAAGGACGTTTTCGCGAAGATCTGTATTACCGGTTGAATGTCGTAAAGCTGACGATTCCGCCGCTGCGTGAACGGAAGGGAGACCTGCCAGCATTGATTGAGCACTTCATCGGGAAAACGAAAGACCCATCGAAGCGACTGTCGAGTGAAGCTTTCGCTGCCCTTGAAGATTACGATTTTCCGGGAAATGTCCGGGAGCTAAGCCACCTGATTGAACGCGGTGTCCTGTTATCTAAAGGAAGCATGATCGGAGCAGAGGATTTACTTCTCCCTCACACTGAGAAAACCAAGGCTGAGGCAGAAGTTCGGCTTTCTCCATTATGCTCTTTGGAAGAAGTCGAAAAAGTCCACATCGAAAATGCCTTGAAGCAGATGAACTGGAACAAAACAAAGGCGGCCGACGTGCTGGGCATCAGCGTGCGGAATTTGTACCGGAAAATCGATCAATATGGGTTGAGAGATTAGGAGATTATGTTTGAAGGCAAGCGGCGAACTGGAAAAAAACGCTCGGAATTTCCAGTTCGCCAATATATTTTGATTTTCGCCAATAAATAGAGTGAAATCGCCAATAAAAATTTATTTTCGCCAATAAATTGAAATAATCGCCAATAAAACTGTGAACTCCGCCAATAAAAATGTTCACCAATAAATTAGAAGGTAATTTAAGCTTAAATATCGAATAATAAGAGCATTACAAAGAAGGAGTGAAGCTTTTGATAGCGAAAAATCGATCCATTCCAAAAGAAATAGAGATTTATGAGGCAATAATAAGGCGATTACCGGTAAATCATCCACGAAAAGCAGAATTCGAGAACAAACTATCCCGGAAACGGGCAGGTTACAAAGGTGAAAAAGAATTAGATTACCATATCTCTCAAATTGACCACTCTAAGTTTACCATTTTGAACGATATCAGGATCCCCTTCAACGATACCCACTTTCAAATAGACTCCTTATTAATCTCAAACTCATTAATCATACTAATTGATTCAAAATATTATGCAGGAACGCTGGAGTTTTATCCTGAATTCAATCAAATGATCCAATATTTAAATGATAATGAAAAGGTATACCCTGATCCAGTTCTCCAGACGAAAATCCAAGCACGTCAACTGAAAGCATTTTTAATCAGTCATCAATATTCACCGCCTCCGTTAGAACCGTTCGTTGCCATCACCCATTCACAAGCCATTATCAAAAATCCAACCCAAAACAAAGAAGTTAGCCAAAGAGTATTCAAGTCCCCCGGCATCTTCTATAAAATCAATCCTTACCTTGAAAAATATCAAAAAGAGATAATATCGGATCAAGAGGCTAAGAAAATAGTTAAGCTTTTACTCAAAAAACATAAACCATATATACCAGACTTAGATGCATTGAATCTTCCTTATGGTGAATTGCAGAAAGGAGTTGAGTGTCCCGCCTGCAATACATTTGGCATGGAAAGATTTCATAGCCTATGGGGGTGTAAGAGATGTGGCCATACTTCAAGGGATGCCCATGTTGCTGCTTTAAAAGATTACTTTCTCATTAATGGTCAGTCGATTACTAACGGACAATTTAGGGATTTCCTAGGAATATCCTCAATTCACCAGGCGAGGAGAATGCTGTCCCATTTGGATCTGAACATATCCGGTGAGAAGAAAGGGAGAATCTATACCCCTGGTAAAAGTATTCCATTATGGGGTTAAGCCTCCAATCTGCAACCCATGCCATTCCTGCACACCATGCCAAAATGTCACATGCCAAAATTGCAATACCCTGACAAAATGGCACACAACCAGCGGCTGAAACCGACCCGGAAATTCGGTTTCAGTCGCTTTTTTCTGTTCACAAAAGTGTCACGAATCCCGCAGCCTTACTCCCACAAGGAATACTAGCACACCAAGATTCCAAAACAACACATGCCAAAAAAGTTGGCACGCAGCTTGCATTATATATAAGCAAGAAAAAAATATAAAAAGGATGTGGCATTATGCTATCCAATATTGGTATTCCCGGCTTGATATTAATACTCACATTGGCATTGATCATTTTTGGTCCGAAAAAGCTTCCGGAAATCGGCAGGGCGTTCGGCCAGACGCTGAAGGAATTCAAGAAATCGACTCGTGAACTGACAAGCGATATTACCGACGATATCGCAGACGACATCAAAGAAATTAAGGAAATCAAAAAGGAAATCTAAATGCATAAAAAGAGGTGAGTAAAAAATGGGTCTTTTTTCAAATGAGAAAAAGGTAGATTACGATAAAATCGTCGACAAGATGGTGCCTGATGCCAGGAAAGAAATGGATGAATCACAGTATGACACAGAGCTTGGCCTGAACATGGCACGCGACGCGAGGAAGGTCATCAGCGGCAAACTGAAAATAGAAGACTTCCATAAAGTTTATTCTTCATCACTTACTAAGGAATTCGGCAACTATTATGCATCAGCTGATGGACCAGACATCAGGAAGGGTGACGGTCCGAAATGGGCGATGGTCATCGACCTGAAAAAATGCGTTGGCTGTGATACTTGTACGGTCAGCTGCAAGGCAGAGAACAGGACGCCGCCTGGAATCTCCTACAATGTCGTCATGGAATCACTTGAAGGCGAGTTCCCGAACATCAAGGCTGTCAACCTTCCAAGGCCATGCATGCAGTGTGACAAACCAGCATGTGCGCAGGTTTGTCCGACGAGAGCGACTTATAAAATGGAAAACGGGATTGTCGCGATCGACAATGACCGCTGCATCGGCTGCCGTTACTGCATTGTTGCTTGTCCGTATGGAGCGCGTTCATTTGATTTTGGCGACAGCTATGAGCAGGAAATGCAGGGAGCTAATGACGTGACAAGTCCTGAATATGGCGTCGAACGCGGCAACCGTGAAAAAGGCAAGACACCAATCGGCACGGTCCGTAAATGCAGCTTCTGTTTCCATCGTCTGCAAAGAGGCGAAGAGCCGGCATGCGTGGAAACCTGCATTGGAGATGCTCGCTTCTTCGGCGACATCAGTGACCCGAACAGTGTTGTATCAAAGCTTGCTGCGAGTCCTAGAGCATTCCGCTTGAAGGAAGAGCTTGGAACGCATCCGAACGTAATTTATTTAAGATAGGAGGGAATGGCGATGGCCAATCTTGCGGTTGATTTAAAAGAGAAAAGTACATCAAAAACGAAAATAAATCTGCAAGTATCAAAAGCTTTTAAAATATGGATATCTGCTCTGACAATTGCATTCTTAATAGGCGGGTATTTCATCGTAGAACGTTTCATCACAGGCTTGGCAGCAACGAATCTTTCAAGCATCACCCCTTGGGGAGCATGGATCGCATTCTATATTTTCTTTGTCGGCTTGAGTGCGGGTTCGTTCCTGTTGTCGACATTGATCTATGTTTTTGGGATGGAAGAATACGAGAGAGTCGGAAAGGCGGCGCTTTTTACCGCTATAGTCTGTATGATCGTAGCGCTGACATTCGTCCTGATGGACCTTGGACGCCCGGAGCGTATGCTTAACGCAATCATCTACTGGAATGTCACTTCACCGCTTGCATGGGAAGTCCACTTTTATCTCGTATACATCGGTCTTTTAGCAGTAGAGCTATATATCGCGATGAGGGAGGACCTTGTACGCGCTGCAAAAACGAACACAATGAAGGGTTTTGTTGCAAAACTAATCACCTTCAAGAATGCAACCATCAACGCTGCAACGAAAAAGCGAGACCATATGTGGATGAAAATCCTCGGCACAATCGGGATTCCGCTGGCGATCCTCGGGGTCCACGGCGGAACTGGAACCATCTTTGCTGTTGTAAAAGCACGCCCGGCATGGCATACAGCTTTATTCCCAATCATCTTCGTCGTATCCGCGATGGTTTCGGGAACGGCTCTTCTTTTAGCGATGTACATCATCAAGAAAAAGGTGCAGAAGCAGCCAATTGACCAAGGAATGGTTGTATCGCTGGCAAAACTGATGGTCGGCTTCCTGATCATCGACCTTGGCCTTCAATTCTATGAATATCTGATTGGCTGGTACGGTCTTGAGACAGAGCACCTCGATACACTGGCAACGATGATGGCCAGTGAAAAAGCGTGGTCGTTCTGGATTGTGCAAATGTTCCTTGGAGCAGTCATACCGATCACAATTGTTTTCTGGAAAAAAACAAGCCAGAACGTAAACGCATTGCTCGCAGCCGCTGTCCTGATCGTCATCGGAATCATCGGCGTCCGCTTCAATATCGTTCTGCCTCCACTGGTGGTGCCTGTGTTCCACGAACTGCCATGGGGCAATTACGCACCGACAATCAAGGAATGGATGGTAAGTGTCGGCGTTGTCGCGATGGGACTATTAATCTACTCATTCGGCGAGCTGCTGCTGCCAATCGAAGAAACTTCTGACGAGGTGAGCCATAATGGAAAATAAACCAATGAAACGGCGTGGATTTTTAAAAGCGCTTGGAACGCTCGGAGCGGTAGCGTTTGTCGGTCCGGCATTCGTTGGGCCAATCAAGCAGGTAATGGGCGATGTCTGGATTGATGAGCCACACGGAACCGGCACCGATTACCAGAACTATACAGCTGAAAATGTCATTTTCACATCATGTCAGCAGTGTAATGCGACATGTACGATCAAAACATATATCACAGCCGGAGCTGCAGGCGGGGCTTACTCCTCCATCGTCCGCAAGATTGCCGGAAACCAGTACAGCCCGATTAACATGGTACAAATCGGCCATATCAACTACGATACTCCGGTATCACAGGCTGTAAAAGGTACTGGCGATGTCGCGAAAAATGGACGCGGTCTCCGCGGCGGGCGTACCTGCTTGAAAGGGCAGGCCGGCATCCAGACGAACTACGATACATTCAGGATCCAGAAACCGTTGAAGCGCGTTGGCGAGAGGGGAAGCGGCGTCTGGAAAACAGTCAGCTGGGAAGAGGCTTACAAGGAAATCCTTGAGGGCAGTAAAGATCTTGGCACACCTGGGTTGAAAGAAATGTGGAAATACGTTCCGGAAGCAGCGGTCATGGCTGATTGGGATAAGCAGAAAGCAGGAGAGATGACAAAGGCTGAATTCGATAAAAAATACAAGGATGTCCTGATTGATACGAACCATCCGGACCTTGGACCAAAAGCGAATCAGATCGCTGTCATGGCAGGACATAGACGTGAATTCATCGAGCGTCTCGCAGCAAGCAGCTTAGGTACGGCGAACTACTATGATCATGGGGGTTATTGCGGTATTACAAGCGTTATGGGTAATGTCCGCTCACATGATTCCGAAAAGCCGAAGAAGCGCATGATTCCGGATTATGATAACGCAGAAATGGTTATCGTCTGGGGAACAAACCCAATGGTGGCAAACCGTGGGCCGACCACATTTGCTCCACAAATCACGAACGCAATCGATCGCGGCATGAAAATGGTCGTCATCGATCCACGCTTCAGCAAAACAGCAGAGAAAGCGCATGTCTGGGTACCGGTAAAACCGGGCGGCGACGGCGCGCTTGCGATGGCAATGTGCCGCTGGATTATTGAGAACAATCGCCATGATGATATTTATCTTCGCAACCCTAACCAGGAAGCTGCAAATGAAGATGGAGAAACAACATGGAGCGATGCATCTTTCCTAGTTAATGTCGGGGATAAGAAGCGCCCGTTCGTCCGCGCACAGGACCTTGGAATCGGCGGCGAGGAGTTTGTGGTCATCGAAAACGGCAAGCCTGTTTCACATGCAAAAGCTAGAAATGGCGAGCTTGATATCGCTACAACGATTAATGGCATAGAAGTAAAATCCGTCTTCAGAATTTTTAAAGACAGAGTTATGGAAAAATCAATCGAAGAATACGCAAAGCAGGCAGATGTGCCAGTTGACCAGATTGTCCAGATTGCCCGTGAATTCACATCCCACGGCAAGAAGGTCGGCATCCATTCTTACCGAGGACCAGCCATGCACACGAATGGCTACTACAGCGTGAGGGCAATCAATATGCTCAACCACCTTGTCGGTAACCATGACTGGAAAGGCGGCGACACAGTACTTGGCGCCAAGTACAAAGCAACCGAAGGGAAATACGATCTAGTAACGGTGCCGAACGCAAACAAAGGCTGGGGAATCCCGGTCACACGGCATAAGGTTCCTTACGAAAAAACATCATTATTCGCTAAAGATGGCTATCCTGCGAAGCGCCCATGGTACCCGTTTGGAAATAAACTGATCCATGACGTCCTTCCAAGCTCAGCAGAGGGCTATCCATACAAAATCAGGGCATTGCTGATCAACAGGACTTCACCGGTCATGGCTGGACCGAGATCAGAAATGCAGGCCAAGTTCATCAGGGACCCAAAAGTTGTTGAACTTGTTGTAGCATCGGACGTAATTATCGGCGAGACTTCAAAGTACGCAGACTTTATTTTACCGGACCTTGCTTACCTTGAAAGCTGGAACGCGGAGGATATCTTCCCGATCCTAAAGCATAAATTCGCAGGTGTCATCCAGCCGGTGACGAGAGTAGTTCCTGACGCGCGTCCAACTGAACAAGTGTACATCGATTTGCTAAAAGGAATGGGCCTGCCAGGTGTTGGCGATAATGCTCTCGCTGACGGATCGGGGATACACACGCCTGAAGACTACTATTTAAAAAGGATTGCAAACATTGCCTTTGATGGCCAGAAACCAGTTAAGGACGCAAATGCCGAAGAGCTGGCGATTTTTGAAAAAGCAAGGCAGAAAGCGCTCGGTAAATATTTTGACATCCAGAAGCTGAAAGATGCCGTTAAACCGGATGAATGGAAGAAAGTCGTCTATGTATTGAATCGCGGCGGACGCTTTGAGGCAGCAGGCGATGAATATATCGGCAACAAACTCAAGTATCAATGGGCAAAACAGGTTTATTTTTACGATGAAAAAGCTGCAGGCTTCAAGAGTGCCTACACAGGCAAGTTCTTTGAAGGCGTACCGGTAGCAGAGGAAATCAAGACTTACGACGGGGAAGTCTACAAGCCAAACAAGCCGCTGCAGTTCATCAACTGGAAATCAAGGAATATGGCAACGCACCGCACAGAAGGAAATGCATGGCTCCGTGAAGTGAAACCGGAAAACTATCTGTGGATCAACCCGATCGACGCAAAGAAAAAAGGCATCAAGACGGACGACGAGATTTACATCTCATCCAACAATTCTAAAGTGAAGGGCCGTGCGCTCGTTACTCCAGGCATCAAGCCGGGTGTCGTCGGAGCCAACTTCAGCTTTGGCCATGATGCTTATGGTTCGAAAGCAGTAAAAGTCGACGGCAAAACAATCGAGCCCGCCGGAAAATACGGGCACACAAACTACGAATTCAACAAGCCGCTGCATGAAGAGTCAGGTTACGCAAAACCGCGCGGACTGGGCTTCTCAGTCAATGCCTTGTCTGACCGCGATGGAAGCTATTTCGAAGGCTACCTTGCAGACTTACTGATTGGCGGCCCGGCACAGCAGGACGTATTCGTAGACGTGGATAAAGCATAAACATCATCGGGGGTGCCTTGATGGTCCCCTCGAAATTTCTTGAAAAATGAAGGTGGAGACAATGATGGAAGAACGATATGGAAAGCTCGCAATCGCGAATATCATGACAAGCATCTGGCTTGGGGAATGGGATACCTATGAAGCATTCATGAACGATGTCCCTGAAGGAATGCGGGAGGAGCTTACATTTCATTCATTTTACAACCGGGATGAAGTGCAGCTCTGGTATGACAATCACTTTTTCATACCGGGAGATCACTTTGTCTCCCCTTATTTTTCATCATACACGAAAAATAATGAAGATGAAGAAACCCGCAGGCATGAACTCCTTTGCCTGATCGGCCTTTATGAAAAAACAGCCTTCTATTTCCCGCTTGAACAAGACAGATTGCCAGACCATTTCGGCAGCATGACCGCATTTATCAGCTCGATTTTACAGGGAGAGATCAAAGCGGAACAAGAGGGCAACGGCGAACACCTTCAGCAGCTCGGAGAAATAGAAGCAGAAATGCTGACAAGATTTATCACGCCAGTATTAAAACCATTGCTTGAAAACGCCGAAGCAAAAATCAACCATCCGTTCTTCAAAGAGTTCCTCAGCTTTTATGCAGAAATGATGAGTGAAAATTGGGCGGAGGCAGCATAAAACATGAAACGGTCCTCATATGTGAGGACCGTTTTTGAATTTGAGAATATCGTGACTTCATTTTCAATTAATTCGACCACATTTGAAGATAATTCAACCACATTTTGAATTAATTCGACCACATTTGAAGATAATTCAACCACATTTTGAATTAATTCGACCACATTTGAAGATAATTCAACCACATTTTCAATTAATTCGACCACATTTGAAATTATTTCAACCACATCCTAAATTAATCCACCCAAATTCACGATATGTTGACTACATCTCATTACACAACAAAAAAACAGGCACCCAATTAAGTGCCTGCCACCCTTACTGCTTTCTTAAGTTCCCTAGCTCTTCAGCGATCGCCTGCATTTCGTTCGGGCTGAAGTTAGTTTTACGCATGATCATATCATAGATTTCTTTCAATTCTTCATACATTTCGCCGTCAAAATGCGTTGATTTAATCGCGCCAAGGTTCATGAACTTCAATTTTTCCTTGATTTTTTCAATCATGAATTCAACGTTCTCAGGGGAATTTTTAGTTAAGTCCACTCCGTTCATCCTCTCAATGGTTGTACAACCATCTTTCCACGTTCGGTTAAAAAAGTCAATTACAAATCCGGCGCCATTGGGACGCCGGATCTACTTAAGCACTATACGTGTTAGCTTCGTTCTTTTCTTCCTTAATAGCATTCAAAATCTTTCTTGTTTCAACTACGACCACGCCAGACAAGCCGAGCAATCCGATCAGGTTCGGGAAGGCCATCAATCCGTTCATGACATCTGCTATGCCCCATACAACTTCAAGCTGGGAGATTGCTCCGATGAATACAGCAACGACAAACGCGATTCGGTAGTAAAACACGACATTCTTGCTGAACAGATAGGAGAAGCACTTCTCTCCGTAATAAGACCAGCCGATGATTGTCGATGATGCAAAGAACAGCAAACCAACCGCGACGATCACGGATCCGGTCTGGCCAAGGAACTTGCCGAAGGTCGCTGATGTAAGGTCGGCTGCTGTAGTATCTCCTGTGTACAAGCCGCCCATGACGATGGTGATTCCTGTGATGGAACAGATGACAATTGTATCAATGAATACCTGAGTCATCGACACAAGTGCCTGGCGTCCAGGAAGATCCGTCTTGGCTGCAGCAGCAGCAATTGGTGCAGACCCGAGTCCTGCTTCATTGGAGAACACGCCGCGAGCAACACCCATCCGAATCACAGTTCCGAGCGCTCCGCCGGCCACAGCCTCTCCAGTAAAGGCATCTGTAAAAATAAGTGCAACTGCTGCTGGAACGAGATCAAAATTCATAATCATGACCACAAGACCAGCAAGAAGGTAAAATGCTGCCATCACCGGCACAAATAAAGCAGTGACTTTACCGATGCTCTTAATTCCGCCAATCAGAGCAAGAGCCGTAAAAATTGTTAAGACAAGTCCCGTAACCCAGGCGGGCACTGAAAATGTTGATTGTACGACGCTTGCAACTGAGTTTGATTGAACAAGGTTGCCAATCCCGAAAGCCGCAATCGCGCCAAACAATGCAAATAAAACACCAAGCCATTTTTGGCCGAGTCCGCGTTCGAGGTAATACATTGGACCGCCGGACATCTCGCCATCCTTGTCCTCAACCCGGTATTTTACCGCTAAAATAGCTTCTGCGTATTTCGTAGCCATACCGAAAAACGCCGTAATCCACATCCAGAAGACGGCACCAGGTCCGCCTGTAAAAATTGCCGTAGCGACACCTGCGATATTACCGGTACCAACAGTTGCAGCCAGTGCCGTCATTAAAGCCTGGAAATGTGAAATATCCCCTTCTGATGTTTTGTCCTGTTTCTTAGTAAATGCCAGCTTGAGTGAGTATGGCAGCAGCCTCATTTGCAAGAAGCCGATGCGGAATGTAAGGTAGATTCCAGTCCCAACAAGCAGGATCAATAAAGGAGGACCCCAAACCCAGCCGCTGATCTTTCCAATCCAATCTTCAAATGTCATGATGCTCCTCCTTAAAAAGTTATATTCGGAAAATGTTCTTCAACAAGAATATTCTGATAATTAGTAGAAAGTCAAGCGATATCCATTAGGTAAAACTTAGTAGTTCAGATAATTCGTGCTTGAGTAGTTGTCGTAAAGGTGTTTTAAGCTTCCTAAAATATTATCCATTTTTGAAATTCACGGGAGCGGTGCTCTTAAAAATTCGCAATATTTTTCACATCACTTGCATGAAGTGATGGCAATCGTGGAAAATGTTAGTTAGGAGGCAGGCAACGAGAGGCCTGCAAAATGAGAAGGAAGACTCTAGGAGGAGAAAACATGGGCAGTTCGAAAAAGTTTTGGATGGGCATGGTGTTTGGCGCGTTGGCTGGGGGAGCGGTTACCCTTTTGGAAAAATCGACACGCCAGGCTGTAAAAGAGGATTTCAGCAAGGTTTCCAGCGGTGTTTCGTATGTTGTGAAAAACCCAAATGAGTTTATTGAAGACCTGAGAGAAACAGCGAATAAAGTAAGAGCAACAGTGGAACAAGTAACAGAGGACGTTGCTTTTATCACTGAAAAGGTTGAAGAAATAAAGGATGTACCGCCTCAGGTTACGGATTTGGTCAAAGATACAAAAGAAACGCTGAGAAAGATTGCGGCATCCGGACGAACACAGCAGCATATAGATGAAAAAGAATGATGAATTGACAAGCCCTGGGCAGGAGCTAGGATAGCATAAATGAGGTGAATGGATGGTTGATATATCATTTTTCAGGCATATGTGGCAAAGAATTCAAGAGGACGATGTTCCGGCACTTGCCGCGCAGCTTGCATATTTCTTTTTGCTTTCCTTGTTTCCGCTTTTGATTTTCCTGGTAACGCTTGTACCATATCTGCCAATTTCAGAAGTGGATATCCTCGGCTTCTTTGATGACTATGCACCTGGTAATTCGATGGATTTAATCAAAAATAGCCTCGAAGATATCATGAAAAAAGACGGCAAATTGCTGAGCTTTGGATTATTGGCGACAATTTGGTCAGCCTCGAACGGGATCAATGCGATTGTAAGGGCATTTAACCGTGCATATCGGGTTGAAGAAACAAGGTCATTCATCGTAAGCAGGTTTATGGCAATCTTTTTGACATTTGCCATGATCTTTGTGTTCCTGGTCGCTTTGATCCTTCCCGTGTTTGGAAAAGAAATTGGAAGCTGGCTGTTCGCGAATTTCGGACTGAAAGAACAATTCCTTTACGTCTGGAATATGCTTCGCTGGGTGATCAGTATTTTGATTTTATTCATTGTTTTTCTTGGTTTGTACTGGATTGCTCCCAACAAGAAGCTGACCTGTGTCAGCGGCATACCGGGATCAATTTTCGCAACCGGAGGATGGGTGCTCGTATCACTCGGATTCTCCTACTATGTCAGCAACTTCGCTTCCTACACCGCCACATATGGCAGCATAGGCGCAATCATCGTCCTGATGATCTGGCTCTACTTATCCGCGTATATCATTATCATTGGCGGGGAAATCAATGCTTATTATAGCGAAAAGAAAGCAGGCTGCTGACAGCCTTTTTTATCCTGAAATTACCTCATGTAACGCCAGCTGTTTTAGCAGAAGATACAAAAGAGGCTTGCTCCTCACTTTGATTAAGGGGGAATTTAGGATGACAAAGAAGACAAAGAAAGATGGAAGCACAAAGCAAAAAGGCAAAAGCAATCACAGCCAAAAAACATCCGGTTCAGCAAACGGATCAAACGGATATCACTAACACCAGGCGCCCCCATTCGGAGGGCGCTTTATCATTTTTGGCAGAAAATACAGTGACCTCGGAGAAAGTATGGAATATCTAAATAGAAGTTATTACGAACAGAAATTGCCGAAACCTAGGAAAAAGTGTCCTTCATCAAGGCCAGAGGAAAAGTGTCCGTCATCAAGGCCATGACGGACAGAAATCGAAGGAAACAGAGGAAAAGTGTCCGTCATCAAGGCCATGACGGACAGAAATCGAAGGAAACAGAGGAAAAGTGTCCGTCATCAAGGTCATGACGGACAGAAATCGAAGGAAACAGAGGAAAAGTGTCCGTCATCAAGGTCATGACGGACAGAAACCGGAAGAAAACAGAGAAAAAGTGTCCGTCATCAAGGCTATGACGGACAGAAATCACCGGAACTGATGCAAAAATGTCCGTCATATCAGGAAAAACGAGGATTGCAATAAAAAACTCCCACTGGATTAACCAGCAGGAGCTACGTTTTTATTTCAACAGTCTCAAGCTATTCAAGATAACCAGTATGGTGCTTCCTTCGTGGCCGATGACGCCGTATGGCAGGTCGAGCAGCTGCAGGAAGTTCGATGCGATCAGCACCATGATTACCAGGATGGAGAAGACGACGTTTTGCTTGACGATCCGATTCATCCGGCGGGATAGGTTGATGGCTTCGGCAATCTTCGGCAGGTCGTTTTTCATCAGCACGACGTCTGCTGTTTCCAGGGCAACATCCGAACCTTCACCCATTGCGATGCCTACGTTCGCGGTTGCAAGCGCCGGTGCGTCATTGATGCCGTCTCCGACCATGGCAACTTGGCCGTATTGTTCTTTCAATTTCTTCAATTCTTGAACTTTTGTTTCAGGCAGGCATTCTGCAATGTATCCTTCAACATGGCTTTCGGCAGCGATTGCCTTTCCCGTGTTTTGGCTGTCGCCTGTGAGCATGACGGTGTAGATGCCTTCTGACTTCAATAGGTCGATTGCCTGTTTTGTTTCTTCACGCACTACGTCCTTCAGTGCAATCAGCCCTGCCAGCTGACCATTCCGTTCGATAAACACAATCGTTTTTCCTTCAGCAGCCAGCTTTACTGCAGCACCATCTGAAAATGCCTCAGCGGCAGACCTTCCGACAAAGTCAGCTTTCCCGATTTTCCAATTCTCATTTTCAAAATGAGCCTTCACGCCCCAGCCTGATACATCCTCGATGCTCTCTGGATGAACAAGCTCTTTACCAAGCTTATCTTTGGAGTGTTTGACGATTGCGTTAGCCAACGGGTGATTGGAGTGGCTTTCAATCGATGCTGCTTTAAGCAATACATCATCACGGTCCAGTCCATCAGCGACAATCAAATTTGTTACTTCAGGCTTACCTTTTGTCAACGTTCCTGTTTTATCAAAAGCGATGGCTTTAAGGTGGCTCAGGTTTTCCAGGTGGACGCCGCCTTTGAATAAAATCCCGTGCTTCGCGCCATTCGAAATTGCCGACAAAGTAGCAGGCATAATCGAGGCAACGAGTGCGCATGGGGAAGCGACGACAAGCAGGATCATCGCACGGTAAAATGTCTCTGTCCAGCTCCAGTCTAGCAGATAGTGTGGAACAAACATCATCAGCACAACGACTGCTAGAACGACCTTTACATAAGTGCCCTCAAACCGTTCGATGAACAGCTGGGAAGGAGACTTCTCACTTTGGGCGTTCTGGACTAGCTGGATTATTTTTTGAAAAAGCGTTTCATCATTTCGTTTTGTGATTTCAACGGTAAGCGATCCGGTCAGATTGACCGTACCGGCAAAAACATCGTCGCCGGAATCCTTTGAAACTGGAATCGATTCCCCTGTGATGGCAGCCTGGTCGATGGTCGTCTGCCCCCTGGCAACCTTACCGTCCGATGGAATCCTTTCACCAGGTTTTACCAAAATTAAATCGCCAATTTCCAGTTCGGAAACATGAACTCTTTCTTCCACGCCATCTGAAATCCTCAATGCTTCCTCCGGCTGCAGCTCCATCAAAGAGGAAATTTCCTTATGGCTTTTGTTCATCGTATACGTTTCAAGCGCTCCGCTCATCGCAAAAATGAATATCAAAATTGCGCCTTCTGTCCAGTATCCAATAATGGCCGATCCAATCGCAGCAAAAATCATCAGCATTTCAACGTTCAATTCTTTGTCTTCGATTGTGGCTTCTATGCCTTCCTTCGCTTTTGCAAAACCGCCAATGACATAAGCAAGGATAAAAGCGATGACAGATGCTGTTTCTGAATCTCCCTTGCTCAAAATCCAGCCAGCAGCGATCAGGATCCCGCTAATGCTCGCGGCGATCAGTTCTGCGTGAGGCTTGATTTTTTCTATAAAGCTTACTTCTGGGACCGAGTTCTGCTTTGCTAACGCGCTTGCTCCCTGTGCCATCCTTTTCTCCTCCTTTAAAATCTCTAAATGATACTAATAATCACAATCATTACCCTTAAAAAACACGAAAGCTGCCACCAGATTGGTGACAGCGAGAATCCAAGTCAAAAGATACATATTGTGTTCACTATTATGTTACCATACAATATATGCTTTTTAAAAGAATAATTGCTTTTGTCTAAGGAGATAGTTTGATGACAACTAAAGACTTTTTTACACACCCGCTTGGCATTGCTGTTTCGGCTGCCGCGGCGACCCTCCTATGGGGGAGTGCGTTCCCATTTATAAAATTGAGCTATATCAGCCTTGATATCAAGCCGGAAGAAATGGGTGAGCAAATGCTGTTTGCAGGATACCGTTTCCTGCTTGCCGGGCTGCTGATTCTGATCTTATTCCTTCTTTTAAAAAGGAATATGAAGTTCAGGCCGGAGACGACAAAGTCGCTTCTGAAAATTGGACTGTTCCAGACGTTCCTCCAATATGTCCTGTTTTATATCGGACTTAGTTATTCAACCGGAATCCAGGGTTCGATCATTGCCGGGACTACTTCGTTTTTCCAAATCCTGCTTGCGCATTTCCTTTATCCAGATGACAGGATGAGCCGTTTGAAGGTTGCTGGATTGATGGTCGGATTCACCGGAGTCATATTTGCGAATTGGCCAAATGGGGATTACGAAATCAGTTTTGGCATTGGTGAAATCCTGCTGATGGGTGCAATGTTGGCTGGCGCATATGGAAATATACTCGCTAAGCAGGGAAGCGGCAAAATGGAGGTCATTTATTTAACGGCATACCAGATGATACTGGGGTCCCTGGGTTTGATTGCGATTGGAGCTTTTTCAGTCGGGCTTGCTCCATTCGATTTCGACCTAAAGTCTGGTTTGATGCTCCTCTATCTTGCATTCCTATCAGCGGCAGGCTTTATTTTGTGGAACAATGTCATGAAATACAACCAGGTCGGCAAAGTGTCATTGTACTTGTTCCTGGTTCCTGTATTCGGTGTGATGTTATCAGCACTCCTGCTAGATGAACCGTTACATTATTTTGTCATAGCTGGATTAATATTGGTGGTGACAGGAATCGTCCTTGTCAACCGGCCTGCACGAAAAAGAAACAGCCTCCCTGCGAAATAGGGAGGCTGTTTTGCGTTGTATATAGGAAATCAGGGCTAAAAGAGGCGCTTGCGATTTTTGTTCCTACAAAGAATTTGCCTGTTGTGTCGATCCTTCATGCCGAACCGCGACAAGAGCAATAAAAATCAACAGCAGCATCGTACTGATCACGTAAAAGAAGCTGATGCCTTTCAGCCACTGGATGGCCAGTCCGCCAATGAATGGGCCGCTGATGCTTCCAAAGCTGAAGAAAATGCCGCACATTAGATTGCCTGCCGGCAACAGCTGTTTCGGCAGCAAGTCTGCCATATAGCTGATGCCGAGAGAGAATGTTGATCCTACAACCGTTCCCGCTATAAAGAAGCAAATAAGCAGTCCGGTCGTCGAATTCTCTAGTAAGCCAGCTGCAGTAAAACTGATGAAGCCGGCTAGCGTGACGACGAGCATGACATTCCTCCGGCCGAGCTTATCACTTAATATACCTAACGGGAGTTGTGAAAGAATTCCGCCAATCGCAAAGGCGGGTAGCAAGAGCGCTACCGCATCGACACCGATTCCTGATCTCATTGCATAAACAGGGAAGTTACCGTTAAGGCTGGCTTCCAAAAATCCGTAGCCAAATGGCGGCAGGAACGCAACCCAGGCATATTTGAATACTTTTCCAAACCTTTTCATTGTCCCGAAGAAGGATGTGCTGTCACTGTCATGTTCGGGACGCTCGTTTTTCAGCAGCCAAACAGTCAGCCAGGCGGCAAGGCTGATGGCAGAAGAAATGATGAAAGGCAGAGTCGTGTTCACTTTTAAAAAACCAGTCATCAATGGACCGGCAGCGAATCCCAGTCCGAAAAACAATCCGTAAAGCGAGATATTCCTTCCAAGCCTGTCTTTAGGCGAAAAAGAGGTAATCCATGTCTGTGTCGCAAAGTGAAGCATGTGGTCGCCAATGCCAATTGCCAGCCTTAACAAAAACCAGAACCAAAAGGACTTCCATAATGGAAATAGCGCAAGTGAGATGGCTACGGTAAATCCGCCAATGAGAATGATCGGCTTATAACCAAATCTGCGGAGCGGCGCTTCCATTAATGGAGAGGCAATCAGTATTCCTAAATACAAGCCTGTGGCATGAAAGCCATTCATCGATGACGACACACCATCTTGTTCAAAAATAATTGCAATCAATGGAAGCAGCATTCCCTGCGAAAAGCCTGAAATGGCGACTATGCTGACCAAAATCCAGAAACGAAGCTTCATACTTATGTTCATAATAATAAAATCTCCCTAAGTACTTAATACTCTTTTGATGTTAACGATATAAAATTTTATGTGCAACGGTTTTTATTTTTATTTATGGAAAAAATAGTGTAATCTCATGGTAATAGTCAAAATTAACTTTTTAAATAGAGGTTGCGATAAGGGAGAGAGTAACATGGAATTCAAAATGAAACCGGATGTGGGTTTTTTTACAGAAGTAGACTTCGGAAGGCTGGATGTTGCTGGTGACGAACAGTATGGTTTCAGACCTTACCAGCTGCTCGTGTCATCAGTTGCGGTATGCAGCGGCGGAGTCCTTCGAAAGGTACTGGAAAAAATGAGAATGGACATCAAGGATATACATATTCTTGCTGATGCTGAACGAGTTGAAGAGGAAGCGAACAGAGTAAGCAAGATTACCGTTCATTTCCGCATTGCCGGCAACAATCTTGATGAAAAGAAAATCGAAAAGGCAATGGTGTTGACGAGGAAAAATTGTTCAATGGTCCAATCGGTCGCAGGCAGCATCGAGATTGAAGAGACGTTCGAAATCGTTCAATAATTGTTCTTAAAGGCGAGTTACACCATTAGCTCAATATGCTATAATGAGTATTGGAATTTACCTGTATTAATATAATAGAAACAATGAACTCTGTTCCGGGAGGACAGGGTTCTTTTTTCGCTGTTTTAGGAATAATCCAACGAGCGTTCAGGGCATTATGGACATTTCAAGGCCGGTAAGCTGATGAAATGTCTAAAAAGAGGTGTTTAATGCACATTTCAAGGCTGGTAAGCTGATGAAATGTCTAAAAAGAGGTGTTTAATGGACATTTCAAGGTTGATAAGTTGATGAAATGTCTGAAAAGAGGTGTTTAATGGACATTTCAAGGCCGGTAAGCTGTTGAAATGTCTAAATACTGGCCTTTAATAGATATTTCAAGGCAAGCATGCCGCAAAAATGTCTAATAAGTAGCAGTCTTATTCGAACCTCTAGGCTCGGCCTAAAATAATTAATAGAACGGTTATATAAGAAGGAGAATATGGAATATGGCTTTTGTATATCGCACTCTATTTTACATCATTGGGTTAATTATTCTATCTTTTGGAGTATCGATGACCATTAAGGCTGGATTGGGAACAGGTGCATGGGATGCACTCAATGTCGGATTATCAAATACTGTGGGGCTGACACCTGGCAGCTGGGTTGTGATTGTCGGTATTATCATGATTTTCATCAATGCGGCTTTAGTAAAAAGACGCCCGGATGTGGCTGCGATTATCACGCTGCTGATCACAGGTGTGCTGATTGACTTCTGGCTTTTGCGTGTGTTCCAAGACTTGGTAGTTACCGGATATGCAAAGCAATTTGGAGTCTTTCTATTGGGAATGGTTGCACTAAGCTTTGGACTGGCAGTATACCTGCAGCCGAAATTTCCGTTGATACCTATCGACAATTTCATGATGGCATTAAGGGAACGATTCGGTCTCAATCTGATGGTAGCAAAAACGCTTGGCGAGGTCTTTGCCTTGTCTGCTGCATTCATTTTTAAAGGACCAATCGGTATCGGAACATTAATAGTAACTTTCGCAATCGGCCCGCTGATTCAATTGTTCTATCCTTATTGTGAAAAACTTTATAATAAGCTGCTCACTTCAGCACGATAAATTTGAGGCTCTGTCCATGAACAGAGCCTTTCTTTATGTCTGCAAATAACAAAGTTTCCGAACAGCTCCATAAATCTTTGGATAAAGTTAATCAACTCCGAAAACACTATAAACAAACTTATAAGTTTCCTGTAGTGAAAGGAGAAAACAACACCAATGAAAAAAGCAGCAGCTATCCTTGTGATGACGATGGTTTTCATGATGTCCATTTTAGCGCCTGGCTTTGCTGAAGAAGGGAAGGCGAAAAAAGTCCCTCAGCCAAAGCAGACTGAAAACGCACCACAGCCAAAGCAGACTGAAAAAGCAAAGTATACCATTCCGAATTCTGTCATGAATGTCACGAAGGACAACACCTACCCTAACCCGACGGAGGATTTGCCTTTCCTTCAGCCAAGCGAGCTTACGAAGAACTTGATCAAAACATCAAAAGTGAAGATTGAGAACCCGGATTTAATTCGTATGCTGAATGAAACGACCATTAACAGCACACCTTTTGCAATCGGATATCGTGCGATTGTTTACCTTGGCGAATGGCCGTTGAATTATGTATCTAGTGAAACTTCCCCAAATTGGGAATTCCAGAAAATCAATACAAACTACTATGATAATCGCGGTGGAAATTCTATTTATCAAATTCATTATGTTCAAGAGCAGCAAAAATCTGTTAAGGGCGGCTTGACGGCAAAAATTAAGAACGCTGAAGATGTGCAAAAGATGATGCTTTTAAAAGCAGCAAAGAAAACAGGATTGCCGCTTGCGTTTGAAACAATAGTCGGCGCCGGTACGAAAAAAGATCATATCTATAATATCCAGCCCAAACGCCTCGGTTACCTTTACGCCTACGCACCAGCCATAAATGAAAAGGGCAAGGTGACATATGGAGAGGTCTACCTGATGCTTAAAGGGAGCAAGAAATTCATCGTCGTCAAAAATGTTGTCTCTCAGGGAATTGGTGCATGGATTCCGGTTCAGGACCATGTTAGCTTCGGTTTTGTATCCAGCGAAAGACCAAGATAAATAGTAGAAAATAGCCTTATTCCTTTTAAAAGGAGTAAGGCTTTATTTTTTCCGAAATAGGAAGGTGTAAAATCACTTCGAGAATTGTCTAGCTCCAGCGCCTAGCCCCTCGAGTCGCTTCGGTCCTGCCAATGAAGTCAAAGAACGACTTCACTGTCAGGCCCTCCAGCGCTTGTCGGGGCTGACCAAGGCGCTTGTGCTTTTCTTCCGGTAATTTTTTCCTCTTGACAAAAGGTATATATATCCTGTTTAACGTCTGTCCAGGCCGGGAAATAGATAGACATAACAAAATAAAACACCAAACATTAAAGGAGGAAATATATTATGTCTGAAAACATTCTTTCAAACAACCAACCGGGTAACACTTCTAATTATAATATGAACAATAACATGTACACTTCTTCAACGGAGAATGCTTCATACGATACAACAACTGGTACAACAACATACGCAAGCACAACTTCAGGTGATTCGTATTCAAACAATACTTCAATGGGCGGCTACTCTAACAGTTATGGAGTAAGCTCAAATAACTCAAGCTCGTCAAACGGCAAGCTCATGAAGGGTGTCCTCATTGGAGCGGCAATCGGAGGTGCATTGACTTTGCTTGATTCAAACACTCGCTCTAAGGTGAAGGATAAGGCTGTCAATGCAAAAGACACGTCGATGAATGTGTTCAGCGAAGTTAGGAACAATCCTTCTGACGTGAAGGAGCAAATGATGGGGAGCTTTAAGGAAGCATCCAGCATTTTAAAGGAAGCGATCAGTGATGCGCAAAACCTTTATCAGCGCCTGAATGATGATGTATTCAGCAAGGTGAATGAGGCAAAGTCCAATTCTTCTGAAGCTATGCAAACAGTAATGGACGCTAAGGATGAACTTAAGGAAGTTGGATCAAAAGTGAAGGAAGCAGGTTCTACTGCAATGGACAACCCAGTGGTTAACTCTGCATCTGAATCAGGTACTTCAAACTCAAGTTCAAACGGTGCTGCTGATGCATATGCAACAGGCATGGAGAGCAAACCGTCTGATACAACAGGCCTTGGTAACACTTCCAACACCTTCACGGTATCGCCGGAAAATCAGAAAAATGATAATAACAGATAAACGTATGTCGATAACCAGTCCTGGATTTCCAGGACTGGTTTTTTATTGTCACTAATCCCATATATTTGTCTGTTTTCTATCCTGCTTGAAGGGGTATTTAATAATATAGGCAGATAGATAGGGAGGACATTGTCAATGGATAAGGAAATGAAACCACGCTCTAACAGGTGTGATTATGATAGAGAAACAGCAACAGGTAAAATCGCGATGGCGGCTTCGGCTCACCCGATCGCCACAAATGCCGGGGAGAAGATTCTCCGTGAAGGCGGCAATGCGATTGATGCGGCCATCGCCATCCAATTCGGCTTGAATGTCGGCGAACCAATGATGACTGGCATCGGCGGCAGCGGCTTTTTCATGGTTTATCATGCCGAAAGCAAAACAACGAAAATTTTTGATGGTCATACTAGGGCACCAAAAGCGGCGCATTCGGAACTTTTTTTAGATGAAAAGGGAGAAGTTGTCCCTTTTAAAGTGAGATCAACAAATGCGACAGGAGTAGGTGTACCAGGAATCCTGAAAGCCATGGAAGCGGCAAGGAAGGAATACGGAACAAAGCCGCTTGCAGAATTGATCGAACCGGCTGCACAGGCAGCTGAAAAAGGCGTGGAGGTCAACTGGGTGATGGAAGAAATCCTCAACACCTTTGATTACCGTCTCGGCGAGCACGCGAAGGAATTGTTCCAGCCTGGAGGAAAGTCCCTTAAAGAAGGGGACGTCTATCAGAAGGAGCACCTCGCGAAAACATTCCGTATCCTTCAGCGTAATGGAATAGAGGCATTCTATGAAGGTGAGATTGGTGAAGCGATTATCTCCACACTAAAAGAGCTTGGCGGGATTATGGAAATGTCGGATCTCAGAGACTATGAGATCACAATTGATGAACCTGTCTGGGGAACGTACCGAGACTACAAAATAGCTTCCTCCAATATGCCAAGTGCCGGCGGAACAACGATGCTGCAAATTTTAAAGCTGCTCGAGGGCTATGACCTTAGCAAGTATAATGCGAAATCATGGGAAAAGTATTATTTATTTACCGAAGCAATGAGGATTGCTTTTTCTGATAAAATCGCTTTTGCAGGCGATCCGGAATTTGGAGAGATCCCGTTAAATGGTCTGCTCAGTGAAGAGTATCTTGCAGAGCGACGCAAACTGATTAATTTCAAACGAAGGAATGATGCAGTCGACTTTGGTAATCCATGGGCTTATACCGATGGACAAGAAATCAATGTGGTGCGCCAGCCGTTCGAGCCTGAAAAGGAAAGAAGTGAAACGACCCATTTCACTGTCATGGACAAGTGGGGCAATATTGTCGCCTGCACATCTACGGTGGAGCATCCATTCGGATCAGGAATCATGGTCAAGGACCATGGATTTGTATTAAACAACGAATTGACTGATTTTGATGCGGTCCCTGGCGGCTTGAATGAGGTTCAGCCAGGCAAACGACCAGTAAGCTGCAAGACGCCGACGATTGTTTTCAAGGATGATGAACCTGTTTTGACACTTGGATCTCCAGGAGGTCCGACGATCATCGGGTCGGTATTCCAAACACTCGTCAATGTTCTTGATTTTGGGATGGACCTTAAAGATGCTATTGAAGAGCCAAGGATTTTCAATAGTACAGGCCCGCTCATTGGCTGGGAATCTGGAATCAGCATGGAGGCGAAGGGGGAATTGGAATCGATGGGATTCGAGTTCGCCGATGGACCATTTCCACTTGGCAATGTCCAGGCTATCAAGATTAATCGTGAAAAAGGCCTCATATATGGAGCGGCAGATTCGAGCCGGGAAGGGAAGGCTACTGGTCTTGATGAATAGCTAGATTCAAAAGAGAAACAGGCTGTAAAAAATTCAGCCTGCTTCTTTTATATGTCAACATTATCCAGGGTGTTGGTCTTCGAATCTGATTTTTTTATGACGGAAATGCGTCCGTCAGTTTCTAGGACGACAGCTTCCACCTGTTCCATTGAGCTGATGCCGCTTGAACGTGCTGCCTGGAGAATTTCAACTTCCAAAACACGCTCTTTTACTATATTTTCTTTTAAATATTTCCCTTGATAAAAAATCAATTTTGGATCTGATTTGATTAGCTTCTTGAAGCCATCTGAACGGATGGACAGCCATGCTACCAGATACTGTAGGGCAATCAGGATAAAGAAGGCGGAGATTCCTTCAACGAGAGCCACATTTTTATTCAAGAGGATGGTTGCCAGAGTTGATCCGAGCGCGACGGTTACGATCAAGTCGAAAGCATTCATTTTGGATAATGTTCTTTTGCCGGAAACCCGCAGCAATAAAACAAGAGAGGAATAAGCAAGCACACCGACAATCAGTGTACGCCAAACCGCATCCCAGGAATTAAAGAGCATATTATCACCTCATATATGTTTTTTCCTAAAAAAGCTTGGGCAAACATTATGGAGAAAGGGGAATACTATCCAATAGATGTGTTACTCCTTATCTGTAAACTATTCAGTAACTATTTGCCGTAATATTGCACAATTCCCCATTTTTAGGTAGGATGTTAAAGGTAGTGAAAGGAGCGAGAATTTTGGGAAGTCCGATAAATGATAAAAATACGCAGGTTGTATTCTTGAAACAGCGTTTGGATATGTTTGCTGAGTTGCTTGAAGCAATTGATCCGGTAGAAGCGGACCTTGAGGATATTGACCGCATGATCCAGATCGTCGAAGAAATGGACGCAAAATGCCGCGAATTCAAGAATCGCGATATGTAAAAAAGACCTTTTTGATGAGGTCTTTTTTTTGCGTTCAATAATACTTGTCGGGGCTTACCAAGGTGCTTACGCTTTTCTTTGTCCAGCTCCAGCGCCTAGCCAGTTTTCATCCCTGAGAAAGCTTCCTCGATTATCTTGCGAGAAGCGTTAGCTTTGAGCAGCTCGAGTCGCTTCGGTCCTGCCAATGAAGTCAAAGAACGACTTCACTGTCGGGCCCTCCAGCGCTTGTCGGGGCTGACCAAGGCGCTTACGCTTTTCAAAATTGTAAACGATTCCACTTTCTATCTTTAATTCAATAGATGATAGGAGTATAATGATATCGGAGAAATTGTTATAAAATTTTCACATATAAAGAGCTAGAAAGACAAGGGGAGAGGGGTAGTCAGATGAATATCGGAAAGTTTCAGGAAAGTATGTACCAGCTGATTGTTGAAACATCCACGAACCTGCCGAAGGATGTACGAAGGGCGATTAAAGCGGCGGCAGAGCGTGAGAACGCGGGAACCCGTTCGGCAATGAGCCTTGATACGATCACAAATAACATTAAAATGGCTGATGACAATGTATCACCAATCTGCCAGGATACGGGCTTGCCTACATTCAAAATCAAAACTCCGGTTGGTGCCAACCAGATTGAAATGAAAAAAGCAATTTACAATGCAATTGCGCAGGCAACGAAAGATGGAAAATTGCGTCCAAATTCCGTTGATTCACTGACAGGGGAAAATAGCGGCGACAATCTTGGCGGCGGAACACCTGTCATCAAGTTCGAGCAATGGGAAAAAGATTATATCGACGCACGCCTGATTTTAAAAGGCGGTGGCTGTGAAAATAAAAATATCCAGTACAGCCTTCCAGCTGAACTAGAAGGACTTGGACGTGCTGGCCGTGACCTGGATGGTATCCGTAAATGCATCATGCACTCGGTCTACCAGGCACAGGGACAAGGCTGCAGCGCCGGATTCATCGGTGTTGGTATTGGCGGCGATCGTTCTTCCGGCTACGACCTCGCGAAAGAGCAGCTGTTCCGTACGGTTGAAGATGTTAATCCACATGAAGACCTTCGCGACCTTGAAGAATATGTAATGGAAAATGCCAACAAGCTGGGAATCGGAACGATGGGCTTTGGCGGCGAAACAACGCTTCTTGGCTGCAAAGTTGGTGTCATGAACCGTATTCCTGCTAGCTTCTACGTATCTGTAGCATACAATTGCTGGGCATATCGCCGTCTAGGTGTAGCTGTAAATCCTGAAAGTGGAGAGATCCAGGAATGGATGTACCAGGAAGGCGAGAAGATCGACTTCGCACAGCCTGCAGCCCAGGAAATCGCCGCAGCAGTTGAAGCACCGGAAGAACAGAATGTTGTTACATTGACTGCCCCAATTACCGAAGAGCAAATCCGCCAGCTTAAGGTGGGGGATGTCGTGAAAATCGACGGCATGATGTATACCGGCCGAGATGCAATCCATAAGTATCTGTCAGACCATGATTCGCCAGTTGACCTGAATGGCCAGGTCATCTACCATTGCGGTCCAGTTATGCTCAAGGATGAGGAAGGCAACTGGCATGTGAAGGCGGCAGGACCGACAACAAGTATTCGCGAGGAGCCTTACCAGGGCGATATCATGAAGAAGTTCGGCATCCGCGCAGTCATCGGAAAAGGCGGAATGGGAGCGAAGACGCTCGCTGCTTTGAAAGAACATGGCGGTGTTTACCTGAACGCAATTGGCGGCGCAGCTCAGTACTATGCTGACTGCATCAAATCCGTAGAGGGCGTTGACCTTATGAATTTTGGTATCCCTGAAGCAATGTGGCACTTGAATGTAGAAGGATTTACAGCCGTTGTCACGATGGACTCACACGGAAACAGCCTGCACGAGGATGTTGAAAAATCATCCCTTGAAAAATTGGCACAGTTCGCTGATCGAGTATATAAGTAAATAAAACGAAAGGAGACTCGCTGTTAGGGCGGTCTCCTTTTGCTATTTATAAGAATTTTTTTCACCTGCTGACAAACAATAAGGAAAAACAACAATGGAGGAACATCATGAAGACGATTGTTAAAGTATTGCTTGCGTCGGCGCTGCTGCTATTGATTACCTTGCCAGCGACGACCGGTGCGGAGGAAAACTCCAACTCACCAATGCACTGGGGCTTTAAGAAGGGCCGCAACGGAAGGCAGGCAGATGCCGGCAGGATGTTTGAGGTCATCCTAGAAGATCATGGAGCAGTTTATAAAGGTGACAAGAATTCGAAGGATATTTATTTAACTTTCGATAATGGTTACGAAAATGGTTATACCGAGAAAATCCTCGATATTTTAAAAGAAGAAAAAGTTCCCGCGGCTTTTTTGTGACAGGACATTATCTCGAAAGCGCTCCGGAGCTTGTCTCCAGGATGGCAAACGAAGGCCATATCATCGGCAATCATTCCTGGCACCACCCTGACATGACGAAAATTAGTGATGAGAAAATCAAAAAGGAACTGGAAATGGTCAGAGCTGAAACAGAAAGAATCACTGGGAAAAAGCATATGACGTATTTGCGGCCGCCGCGCGGGATTTTCAGCGAAAGAACGATGGCAGTGGCGAAGGAAGCCGGATATACGCATGTATTCTGGTCACTCGCGTTTGTTGACTGGAATACGGACCAGCAAAAAGGCGCGCAATATTCATATGATAAAATCACGACGCAAATCCACCCGGGCGCAGTCTTGCTACTGCACACCGTATCAAAGGACAACGCAGACGCGCTGGGAAAAGTAATCAGGGATTTGAAAGAACAAGGCTACAAATTTAAAAGCCTTGATGATTTGATGTTAAGCAAGGGCGGAATGAAGGATCCGATGTTGTATTGATGGAGTGTCCCGGTATTCGTATGGTGCCGGGACTATTAAAATTGGTAAAAAAGCTTGTTTTTTTCCAAGTCGCCAATAAGTTTAGATTATCGCCAATAAAATCTGAAAAACGCCAATATAATTAAAAAATCGCCAATAAAACTTGGAAATCGCCAATAAAATTAGAAAATCGCCAATAAATTTAAAACCTGCGAAAAAAGGTGTGACTTTTCGTCTAAATATATGGCCGATTTTATAAAACCACGACCAAACCTTCACTATTTTCGAAAAAAACCTGCGAAAGTGCTATAATACGGGGAAAATACTTAAGGGCGGTTTGTATATGTGGGAAGAAAAGGTGTCGGTTTCCGGGCCATATGATTTTGATCTTGCTTTAAACAGGCTGGCGCTCGATCCTTTGCATTCAGTTGAAATGGAAAAGCGACTTGTAAGGGTACCGCTTGTTTTTAAAAATAAAAAAATCGTCGCAGAGGTCATCGGAACAGGTTCTCTGGAAAATCCCGAATTCCTTATCCGTGCTGATCACGATAAAGAAACAACGTTACAGCGTTTAACTGAAATTTTTCAATGGAATGTGGCATTGATCCATATTCATGAGCATTTCCAAACGACGGAGTTAAAGAACTTGTTCAATGAACATTATGGCACTCCGCTTGTCCTGGAATTTGATCCCTTTTCTAGTTTGATCAAGAGTATCATCCATCAGCAGCTGAATTTGAAGTTTGCATTTACACTGACAGAGCGATTTGTAAAAACATACGGTGAAGAGCTTGACGGAGTCTGGTTTTATCCGTCGCCTGAAAAAGTGGCGCAGCTTACGGTTGAAGAGCTGCGTGAATTGCAATTCAGCGGACGGAAGGCAGAGTATGTAATTGGAATCGCCGAACTGGCAGCATCGAGACAACTTGATTTTGAAAAAATGAAATCAAAGCCTGATGCAGAAGTTGCCCAGGAATTAATCAAGATCCGTGGAATTGGTCCGTGGACGGTTGAAAACTTTCTGATGTTTGCACTTGGGAGGCCGAATCTGTTCCCGATGGGGGATATTGGCATCCAAAATGCGCTGAAGAAATACTTTAACCTGGATGAAAAACCGACTCCAGCGCAGATGGAAAAATATAAAGAACCATGGAATCCTTATTTAAGCTATGCTTCGCTCTATTTATGGAGAAGCATTGAATAATTGGAGTGAAGTTTTATGAAAAAAGAGCAGCAACAGCCGAAGCAGAAGCAACATAGAAAAGGACAGCAAGTGGGAAAAGAGAAGCAAATGGAAAAAGTCCAGCACCTCAAAAATGGTCAGCAAGTGAACAAAGACCAGCAAGTGAACAAAGACCAGCATAAGAAAACTGGACAGCATGTCAGCAAAGACCTGCATAAGAATACTGGCCAGCAAGTCAGCAAAGGCCATTATAAGAAAAAAGGACAGCAATCGAACAAAGACCAGCAGGCAGCAAAATTGGAGCTGAATCAAACCTTCCCGCTGACAATCAAGCGGCTTGGTATCAATGGAGAGGGCGTTGGTTATTTCAAACGGCAGGTAGTGTTTGTGCCGGGCGCGCTGCCTGGTGAGGAAATCGTTGCAGAGGCAACAAAGGTCCACCCTAAGTTTGCTGAGGCGAAAATCAAGAAAATCCGCAAACAATCAGAGCATCGGATCAAGCCGCTTTGCCCGGTATACGACCAGTGCGGCGGCTGCCAGCTCCAGCATTTAGGCTACGACCAGCAGCTCAACGAAAAACGCGACATTGTCATCCAGGCTTTGGAGCGCCATACAAAGCTCAGGATTGACGAGCTGGAAATCAGGCCAACGATTGGGATGGAGAATCCATGGGGCTACCGGAACAAGAGCCAATTCCAGGTTGGTGAAAAGGATGGAAAAGTGCTTGCCGGTCTATATGGCTTGAACTCCCACAACTTGATTAATATTGAGCAATGCGCCGTCCAGCATCCGGCAACGACGAAAGCTACCGAAGTGGTAAAAGGCATTCTTCAGGATTTGAAGATTCCGATTTACAATGAGAAAAAGCACAAAGGACTTGTGCGGACAATCGTAGCGAGGACTGGAGTCCAGACCGGAGAACTGCAAATCGTTCTGATTACGACGAAAAAAGAACTGCCGAAAAAAGATTTGATCATTGAGGAAATACAGAAGCGCCTTCCTGAGGTCAACTCGATCGTACAAAACGTCAATGGCGAAAAAACCTCCGTCATTTTCGGAAGCGAAACTGCGACACTGGAAGGTAGCGACTTTATCCAGGAGACACTTGGTGATCTGCAATTCGAATTATCGGCGCGGACGTTCTTCCAGCTGAATCCTGAACAGACTGTAAAACTCTACAATGAAGCGAAATCAGCCGCCATGCTGACAGGAAAGGAAAAGCTTGTTGATGCGTATTGTGGTGTTGGGACAATCGGATTGTGGATGGCCGACAAGGCTGGCGAGGTCCGCGGAATGGATGTTATACCAGAATCGATAGAAGATGCAAAGAAAAATGCCAGCAAGCATGAAGTCAATCATGCTAACTTCTATATGGGCAAAGCAGAGGAACTGCTTCCGAAATGGCTGAAGGACGGCTGGCGTCCAGATGTAATCGTCGTCGATCCGCCGCGAACAGGCTGCGATGACGCATTCCTGCAGACCGTTCTGAAAATCAAGCCGAAAACCTTCGTCTATGTATCCTGCAACCCGTCTACGCTTGCAAAGGATATCATGACACTGGGCTCCCAATATAAAGTTGAATATATCCAGCCAGTTGACATGTTTCCTCACACTTCACAAATCGAGAGTGTCACAAGACTGGTTCTTAAATGATAAAAGCGCCGGCCCGAATTGGGTCAGCGCTTTTATCGTATATCGGACAATCCTCGATTGATGAAGTTGTTGATAATTTCGGCCATTTCCCTCGGTGTTTTATCCATCCCGCTTTCCAGCCAATTTTTAATCACATAAATGCTTCCGCTGACAACAAATATATTCATATATTCAAACGTTTCGCGGTCAACCTGGCTGTGAGTCATCCAGTTGTTGAAGATGAATTCCTGGGTGATCATCATTCCTTTTTTCTGGAAGTGGATGTCGCTATTTTCGCTTAGCAGTATTTGGCATACATCGCTTTTCATGGCAATATACTCAAGGATCTTCTCTGTCATCTTCAAAGCTTCTTCTTCTTTGGAAAAATTATATTGGTTAAGAGTGGATACCATGTCTTCAATGAATTCTTCTTCAATCGCATTCAGCAGGCCATATTGACTGGAGTAATGAGAATAAAATGTGGAACGGTTGATGTCTGCCTGCTCACAGATTTCTTTTATCGTGATATTTGAAATGGGCTTATTTTTTAATAATTGCATCAGACTTTCCTTCAAGACCATCCTTGTATATTTTTTTCGTCTGTCCATCTCCAAAAACCCTTCCTTTTTCTGTAAAACATTGAGTTAAACAACAGAAAATACTTTTCTGTTGCGAATTAAACGTTATGTACACAACTGTTTGTTGAATAGGCAACACGGTGTTTATATAATGATAAAGTGTAATGGCAAAAGACTCAAGTGAGGTTGAAGAATGATAAGCATTGCTGAAAAAATCATAAAACATAAGAAAGCTGTCGTAATAGCGTTTGTTTTATTTGCACTGATTTCTACAGTGGCGCAATTTTTTGTGTCGGTTAACTATAATATGGTGGATTATCTGCCTGAAGATGCCCAATCGACGACCGCGATGGATGTCATGGAAAAAGAGTTCACAGCTGAAGTCCCAGATACGAGGGTTATGGTCAGGGACGTATCTTTGCAGGAGGCGCTCACCTATAAGGAAAAGTTATCAGCAATAGATGGAGTTGGAGAGGTCATATGGCTTGATGATGTGGTGGATTTAAAAACACCTCTCGAAATAGCAGATGAACAAACGGTAGAAAACTACTACAAAGATGGGAATGCATTGTTCTCAATCAGTGTCCGTTCTGGTGATGAGGTTGCAATTACTGATGCGATTTATGAATTGATAGGTGAGGACGGAGCAATTGCTGGCGAAGCCATCAATACCGCTTCTTCGCAAAAAATGGCAGGAACAGAATCTATGTATGCAGCCATTTTGCTCGTTCCAATCATTATTTTCATTCTCATCGTCTCAACTACATCATGGATAGAGCCGGTGTTTTTCCTGACGGCAATTGGAGTTTCGGTATTGATCAACCTCGGAACGAACATCTTTATCGGAGAGGTTTCCTTCGTCACCCAATCAGTCGCTCCGATTCTGCAGCTGGCGGTTTCGCTCGATTATGCCGTATTCCTGCTTCATAGTTTTTCTGATTACCGGAAGCAGACGAATAATCCTGAAGAAGCAATGCAGCTTGCGATGAAGAAGTCATTCCCGGCGATTACCGCCAGTGCTGCGACAACCTTTTTTGGATTCATCGCCCTGACATTCATGAAATTTGAGATCGGCTCAGACCTTGGAATCAACCTGGTAAAAGGAATCGTTTTAAGCTTTATCAGTGTCATGGTGTTTTTACCGGCATTCACTTTACTTTTCTATAAATGGATGGACAAAACACAGCATAAAAACTTTGTTCCCAGCTTTACCGGAATCGGGAATTTTGTGGCTAAATTAAAGATTCCAAGCTTACTTCTTGTTTTTGCGATCCTTGTTCCGAGCTTTTTGGCACAAAGCAATACTGCATTTACGTACGGACTTGGCGAACAGCCGGAAACAACGCGTGCAGGCAGTGATTTTATCGAGATTAAAGAAGAGTTCGGAGAAACGACTCCGATTGTTCTTTTGGTTCCTAAAGGTGATCGGGCAAAGGAAACGGAGCTCGTCCAGGAGCTGGAGAATCTGAATTACGTCACAAGTGTGATTGCCTATGTGAATATGGTAGGATTGGTCATTCCGCCTGAGTACCTGGATGAATCGATTACGAAAGAGTTTTATTCTGAAAATTACAGCCGTATTATCATTAATACAAATCAGGGTACAGAAGGAGATATTCCTTTTTCAATCGTCCAGAAGGTAAATAAAGCTGCTGAGAGATATTATGGCGACAAGGCACTGAGCTTAGGGGAAAGCGTAACACTGTACGATATCAAGAATGTCGTCAACAAGGATAATATCGTCGTGAACGTTTTGACGGTCGTAACGATTGCAATTGTGTTGCTGGCAACCTTTAAATCGATTTCAATTCCGCTGGTATTGCTGATTACGATTCAATCAGCAGTCTGGATCAATCTTTCGATTCCATATTTTACGAGTTCACCACTTGTGTTTGTCGGATACTTAATCATCAGTACGGTACAGCTGGCGGCAACAGTGGACTATGCGATTTTGCTGACGGAAGCTTATCAGCATAATCGCCGGGAAATGTCCGCTAAAAAAGCAATCATGAAAACTTTGGATGAAAAAACGTTCTCCATCTCAATATCTGCAGCGATCTTATCGAGTGTTGGGTTTATTTTATGGATGACGTCTTCCAACCCGATAGTTGGATCCATCGGCTTATTATTAGGCAGGGGGGCATTGCTTGCCTTTGTGATGGTCGTGTTCTTATTACCGGCTATGCTGCTCGTATTCGATAAATTCATTAAAAAGACGACCTATAAAGCAAATTTTTACGAGGAGAAATGATGATGAGAACTAAACAAATACTATTTGCTGCGCTCGGATTGATGATCTTCTTGCCTTCATTTCTTAGTCATGGAGCTGCGGCAGAAGCAGAAGGGAAGATCACCTCTAAGGATGAAGTCGTATACGCTACATTAAAATCAAATGGAGAACTCGATGACATTTACGTCGTCAATACTTTGGAGGTAGCGAAGGCGGGAGAAATTCTTGATTATGGGAAGTACAGCAGCGTCAAGAACCTGACTGATCTGTCCGAACTTGATCAGAACGGGAAGACTGTCCAAATACATGCCCCAGAAGGAAAGTTTTATTATCAAGGAAACATGGAAGACAATACAGAATTGCCATGGAATATAGAGATTTCCTATCTGCTTGATGGGCGTGAGGTTGAAGCGTCTGAGCTTGCGGGAAAAGAAGGACATGTAGAAATCAAGATTAATACTGCTGCCAATGAAAAGGCAGATGCTGTTTATTTTGAAAATTACTTATTGCAAATTTCATTCATGCTCTCTAATAGCTATCAGAATATAGAAGCAACTGGCGGCATGGTTGCGAACGCAGGAAAGAACAAGCAAATTACTTTCACTGTCATGCCTGGGCAAGAGGAAAGCCTTAGTGCGGAAGCGGAAGTTAAGGACTTTGAATTCAGCGGCATCGACATTGCAGCGGTTCCTTCCACTCTTCCGATCGATACTTCAGAAATGGAAAATATGACGGATGACATGTCGGCATTGTCTGATGCAATCAGTGAATTGAATAATGGTGTGGCTGACTTGAAAAAAGGTGTGTCCCAATTGAACAGTGGTGCAGTAAGCCTTCGTGATGGTTCCGGGCAATATAAAAACGGTATCAGCCAGCTGGACGGCTCTTCATCTGAAATAGTAGGGGCATCCAGCTCCATTGGCGATGCATTGAAAAAAATCAATTCATCCCTATCTCAGGGTTCTGCTGAGATGGATATGTCGAGCCTGAGTGAATTGCCTGGAGGACTCACACAATTAGCGAATGGACTGAATCAAGCAGCAGATGGGCTGTCAGAGTTACGTGAAAATTACTCAGTGGCATTTCGTGCGTTAGATGGGGCGATTAAGGGAATACCGGAGCATCAGCTTTCAGAGGATGATATTTTTGCCTTGAAGAAAAGCGGAGCGAATGAGACTGTAGTCAATAAACTGTTGGAGACCTATGGTGCTGCTCAAGAAGTGAAAGTGACATATGCAAAAGTACAACAAGCTTTTGCAGCTGTGGACCCTACTTTGAACCAGGTCAGTGGATCTGTAAAAGAAATGAGTGGGAACCTTACAACAATTGCTAACGAACTGTCCGCTTCCCTCGAGGAAATGGATATGGGTGCACTTGGCGAACTGCAGAAAGGTCTCTCGACATTGTCCTCCAATTACGGACAGTTCCATTCCGGATTGGTTAGCTATACAAAAGGAGTAAGTGAGTTATCTTCTTCATATTCGCAGCTGCATTCAGGGATTTCCGGATTGACAGGCGGAACAAGCGACTTAAATAAAGGAGTCGGTGAACTCCATAACGGAACTAGTGAATTGCATCAGGAAACGAAGAATCTGCCTGAGCAAATGCAGCAGGAAATCAATGAGATGATCAAGGAATATGATAAATCGGACTTTGAACCAGTATCCTTTGTTTCCGCAAAAAATGAGAAGGTGACTTCCGTACAATTCGTGATCAAAACAGAAGCCATTGAAAAAAAGAAACAAGAGACAAAGAAAGCAAAGCCTGAGAAAAAGAAAGGCTTTTGGGATCTTTTATTAGAGTTATTTTAATGAGAGAGGGACAGTTCAGGAGACCTAATGATGGGCTTCAGGGACTGTCCTTTTTGTTTTTTTAAAAGGATTATCGTGAAACAATGGTTTTAAGGAGTGTAAAAGGGTAAAATTCGATAAGGAAGGCAAAATAAATATGTTAGCGTAAAAAGACAAAAGCTGCATGGATTGAGGAGGAATACAATGATCAGCGATAAGTTGGTAAATGGTTTGGTCGAACAAATGAATTATGAGTTTTATTCTGCGCACGCGTACATGGCAATGGCTGCGTATTGCTCAGCGGAGAATCTTGATGGTTTTGCAAACTTCTTTTTGGTGCAAGCTGAAGAAGAACGATTCCATGCGATGAAATTCTACAATTTCATTAATGATATGGGTGAGCGCGTGACATTCGATGGATTCCACGCTCCATCAAACGATTTCGAGTCTGTTCTTGATGTTTTCGAAAAAGGACTTGGCCACGAGAAGGAAGTGACGCGCCGCATCTATAACCTTGCGGATATCGCACTTGATGAGCGCGAACACGCAACGATGACATTCCTGAAATGGTTCATTGAAGAACAGGTTGAAGAAGAAGCCCTGTTTGACAGCCTAATCCAAAAGCTGCGCCGCATTGACAAGGACAGCAACGCATTCTTCATGCTCGAAAACGAACTCGCACAACGCTCTTTCACAGCACCAGAGTGAACATAAACAGGTACAGCAGGATTCCTTGGAATCCTGTTTTTTATTGTCCATAAATCGTTAGCTTCTTGTAAAAAAAACTGTTATTCGATAGTGTATTCCTGGCTGAGGGAATTATAATCCCGGTTGCAGGAGTTTTATTCCCGATTGGGATGAATTTATTACCGGTTGTAGGATTTTTATTCCCGGTTGGAAGAGATTTAATACCAGTTGAAGGAGTTTAATACCAGTTAGAGGTGACAACTGCAAGTTTGCCAATTCCATCCAAATTCCTTGAAAAACTTTTTCCGCTAGCTTAATGGGGTATGAGTATTGTAAGAGAATCTTAAGACAAGGAGGATCTTATGAAAAAACTACTTATATCTTTAGCAGCGGCTGGTATTCTGGCTGGATGCAGCGTTGATGATAGTGAGATCGGTCAGGAGGGTCCACCGGAAACTGAAGTGAAGACTGAGGAGGATCCGGTGACAACGGATTACCTGCAGGAGAGGTTCTACGAAGGAATGGATTATGATGCCTACGCTGTTGAGGTCCAGACATGGGTAGATAAGGGTCAGGCAACAATTGCCGACACTGTTAAGATTGAAGGACAAGAGAATGCGTCTGCGGATATTATCCAGGTTGCGGATGGGTTCCTGGCTGTAGCGAATGACAGCAAGCAGATTACCTTAATAAAACCATTTGCCTCTCCAGAGGAAGCGAAAGAATACTTGAATAAAAATTTGTAAAAAGCAAGCCCGCTAACTAACCGTTTAGCGGGCTTTAGCTCGTGGTATACGTCCATATAGGGGCATGGCCTATTTTGGCGAATTACAAAGACAACGTGAGAGTGATTACATATTTGTTCACATGCTCCCACATCAAGTATTGGAGGAATGACTCAGTGAGGAAAGACGAGAAGCATCAATCTGTAAATGAGAACTCAAAGGATCAGCAGCTTGAACAATTCAGGTCTGGGCATGACGGTGAAGCAATGACGACTAACCAGGGGCTTCGTGTTTCTGAAGATGAACATTCCTTGAAGGCGGGAGTCCGTGGTCCTACCTTGATGGAGGATTTCCATTTTCGTGAAAAGATGACCCACTTTGATCATGAGCGAATTCCAGAGCGTGTTGTGCACGCTAGGGGTTTTGCAGCGCATGGTCATTTCCAGGTATACGAGCCAATGGCGGAATATACGAAAGCAGGATTCCTGCAGGATCCAAGCAAAACGACTCCGGTCTTTGTACGTTTTTCAACGGTAGCGGGTTCCCGTGGTTCGGGTGATACCGTTCGTGATGTCCGCGGTTTTTCGACTAAATTTTATACAGAAGAGGGGAATTACGATCTGGTAGGTAACAACATCCCCGTTTTCTTCATACAGGACGCGATCAAATTCCCTGATTTGATCCATGCAGTCAAGCCTGAGCCGCATAATGAAATCCCGCAGGCACAGTCAGCACATGATACATTCTGGGATTTTATTGCGAATAATACGGAGTCTGCCCACATGATCATGTGGCATATCTCAGACCGGGCTATTCCGCGCAGCTTCAGGATGATGGAAGGCTTTGGTGTGCACACATTCAGGTTTGTCAATGAACAGGGCAAGGCCCGATTTATAAAATTTCACTGGAAACCAGTACTTGGGGTACATTCGTTAGTTTGGGATGAGGCGCAAAAGCTTGCCGGGAAGGATCCGGACTTCCATCGCCGAGACCTTTTTGATGCGATCGAAATGGGGAACTTTCCTGAATATGAACTCGGCGTACAGATGATTGACGAGGAAGATGAATTCAAATTCGATTTCGATGTTTTGGACCCTACAAAAGTCTGGCCGGAGGAATTGGTACCAGTCAAAATCATTGGTAAAATGACGCTGAACCAGAATGTGACTAATTACTTTGCGGAGACAGAACAGGTAGCATTCCATCCTGGACACGTTGTACCGGGAATCGATTTTTCAAATGATCCACTCCTTCAAGGGCGTTTGTTCTCTTATACCGATACCCAACTGTCACGTCTGGGCGGCCCGAACTTTCATGAGATTCCGATCAACAGACCGGTATGCCCGTTCCATAATAACCAGCGAGATGGGATGCATCGGATGACGATTGACCGTGGGCAGGTTGCTTATCATCAAAACTCTATGCAAAATAACGATCCAAAACCTGTTTCTGCAAGCGAAGGCGGGTATGAGCACCATCAGGAAAAAGTCGAAGGCAGAAAGGTACAAGCACGCAGTGACAGCTTCAATGACCATTATTCCCAGGCTATCCTTTTCTGGAACAGCATGTCCGATGTGGAAAAGCAGCATATGATTGAGGCCTTCAGTTTTGAGCTTGGTAAAGTGAAGAGTAAGGATGTGCAGCAGCAGGTTGTTGAGATGCTTGGCAATATTGATACCTTCCTTGCTGAGCAAGTAGCCGAAAGCTTAGGCGCTAAAAAGCCGACAAGTAAACCGGCAGAAGTGACGATGACTTCGCCAGCATTGAGCCAGATGAATACAGCGAAGCTGCCGAATACAAGAAAGGTCGCCATCCTTGCTGATAATGGCTTCTATGGAGCGGAAGTTTCCGGTTTGATGGACATGCTGAAAAAGAGCGGCATCACCGCTGAAATCGTCAGCAAGCAGCTAGGGTTGATCAAGGGTGATGATGGAACTGAGCTTGAAGTACAGCATACCTTGCTGACCGGCAGCTCTGTCTTGTTTGACGCATTATATATTGCCGGAGGACAGCAAAGCGTGGACAGCCTGAAGCAGAAAAAAGAAGCAGTCTACTTTGTCGATGAGGCATTCAGCCATTTGAAAGCAGTTGGTGTGGGAAAAGAAGCAGCAGAATTATTGGCTGCAGCAGGCATAACGCCAGAGGATGTGCCAGGTGTGGTTGTGTTTGAAAACAGCAAAGAAGTGGCAGGAGACAGCCAGAAGTTCATTGATGCAATCGCCGAACACCGCCACTGGAATCGAATGGTTTAATCATAGAATGATAAAAAAAGAGAAACGGAGTGAATCTGTTTCTCTTTTTTACAAAGGAGGGAATGTAATGAAGGTAATCGTGATTGGTGCAAATAGCAGCGTCGGGGAGTTTGTCGTCAGCAAGCTGGTGGAAAATGGGTATACGTCCTGCGCAGTCGTCAGCGATGAGAATCAAATCGACCTGCTGAAAAAGAGAGGAGCTACCGAAGTAGTTCTATATGAAGAAAGGATTCTGCCGACTTTATTTCATGGATATGATGCCGCCATTTATCTAACTGGCATCAATCCAAAGGCCAAAACTGGCCGGACTGTAATGGTTGACCATGAGTCGGTCATTGAGACAGTGAAGGAAGCAGAGAAGCAGGGCGTCAAGCGGTTTGTGATGATGAGCGCCATCATGGCCAATGAAGCCGCAGGAGATGACAGCCGGGAAATTGGCGCTAAAGAGATGCCCGATGAGTTACTGCGGCAATCAAATTTAACATATACCATCGTGCAGCCGGGAGCATTTACAGACAAACCTGGTACTGGAAAAATATTTGCCGGTGAAACATTGGATTCAAATGAGCTCGAAATTTCACACGAAGACATCGCGGAGGTACTGGTCATGTCGGTCGAGAACGAGGCAACTTTTAACAAGACTTACGAGGTAGCAGAAGGAGATACAGTCATCACAAAAGCATTATCTTCATTATAGGAAAGGAGGATTTCAATGGGATTGACGGATTATCTAGTGATCGGCTTGTTTATTTTCATAGCTTTGATTATCCTGGTGCCGGTCCTTCTATTTATCTATTTATACATTAAAGACGATAACCAGCAGCAGCATTCTATTTTAAGGAATTTCCCTGTGCTTGGAAAGGTTCGTTATTTCACCGAGCATATTGGTCCAGAGTTAAGGCAATATTTATTCGATGGTGATAATGAGGGGAAGCCTTTTTCACGCAAGGAATACCAGGATGTCGTAAAGGCTGGCAAGTATAAGGAAAGATTAATAGGTTTTGGGTCATTAAAGGACTTTGAGGCTGAAGGCTTTTACATCCGAAATACACTTTTTCCTAAACTGACTGATGAAATGAAGGTCGATAACGCGGAAAAAATTAAAACAAGAGTATACAAAATTGATGGCGAGGGTCTTTTTACAAGGAAAGAGCATAACGAGGAAAAACTGGCAGATCCATATTATTTACAGGATGATGATGCCGTCGTGCTTGGCGAGCACACCTGCCGCTATCCTTTTCGTGTGAAAGGCCAGGTAGGCCAGTCAGCGATGAGTTATGGTGCACTTGGGGAAAAAGCGATCCAGGCGATGTCAAAAGGCCTCGGACTGGCAGGCGGAACGTGGATGAATTCAGGTGAAGGCGGATTGTCTGAACACCATCTCGCTGGAAATCCGGATATCATGATGCAAATCGGACCAGACTTGTTTGGTGTGCGTAAGCCAAACGGCGAATTCTCATGGGAAGAGTTCAAAAAGAAAAGCGAAATGCCCCAGGTGAAAGCTTTTGAAATCAAGCTTGCCCAGGGAGCGAAAACGCGTGGAGGCCATGTTGAAGGGGAGAAGGTCACTGAGGAAATCGCCCAAATCAGGCTGGTGGAAGTCGGGAAGACGATTAACAGTCCAAACCGATTTTATGAATTCAGCGATGTCGCTTCGATGTTTGACTGGATCGAGGAATTACGCTCGGTTGGCGGCAAGCCAGTAGGAATCAAGATTGTCGTCGGTGATATGGCCGCGCTTGAAAATATGATTTCTTACATGAAGGAAAGCGGGAAAGGCCCTGACTTCATTACTGTAGACGGTGGAGAAGGCGGCACTGGAGCAACCTATCAGGAGCTGGCTGACACAGTTGGACTTCCCATCAACTCAGCGCTTCCGGTAGTGGACGAAATGCTCCGCCAGTACGGAATCAGAGATAGAGTGAAGCTGATTGCATCAGGAAAACTGATTACTCCTGATAAAATCGCCATCGCCCTGGCTATGGGAGCCGATCTTGTGAATATCGCACGCGGGATGATGATCAGCGTCGGCTGCATCATGGCCCAGGTATGCCACTCGAATACATGCCCTGCAGGTGTAGCGACCACTGATAAGAAGCTTCAGGACGGACTGGTCGTCGATGAGAAGATGTACCGGGTCGCCAACTATATCATTTCACTGCGTGAGGGACTTTACAATCTGGCAGCCGCAGCCGGTATCGATAGCCCCACGCAATTTGAACGGAAGCATATTGTCCATAAAGATGAACTCGGACGTGTATCTCCGGTAGAAGATTTGATCATTGCTGCAAGAAGAACGCAACTGCAAAAAGAAAGTTAGATTGAATAATGCTTAAAAGAGCCTGATACGATATCAGGCTCTTTCTAAGTTCAGGAGTGATGATGCAGGAGGGCCTAGTTCTAGCGAACGTTCAAAAAAACACATCTGCACACATCCAGATTTCAAGGAAGAACCTTGTGTTTAATATAATAGAGCCAAACGGGAAGGAGACTTGATCGTATGAAAATCTACGGCATTACCTTTTTGATTTTTCTGGTACTTGACAGTGTTTGGCTCGGGTTGATTTCACCAAGCCTCTACAAAGAACAGATTGGTCATTTGCTCGCTCCAGAGGTGAACTGGATTGCAGCCGCTTTGTTCTATATTTTGTTCATCGCCGGACTTGTATACTTTGCTGTAAAACCTGCGATACAGGGAGATAGCTGGAAGACAGCTGTGAAAAATGGCGCTTTTTTTGGTCTTGTCTGTTATGCCACATATGACTTGACGAATCAGGCGACCATACGCGATTGGCCGCTGATGATCACAGCTATTGACTTGATGTGGGGAACTTTCATCTGTGGAATTTCTTCATTGTTAAGCTTTTTCACTGCCAGGAGATTTGTCGAGTGAATAGTAAAGAGCCTGCCCATAATTTTATAGGCAGGCTTTGAATAATCAGGAGTTAACTTTTTTTGGGAACCACGGGATGAAAAGATTCGTTTCCTGCTTGTAAATCTGGTATTCCTCGTTCCCGGCATATCTTTTATCCAAAAATGGAACTCCGGAAACCTTTAATAGCAATAGATTAATGAACGCTGCACTGAAGAATGCGGTCCAGCCGTTCTGTGCCCCAATGACAATCAGGTAGACACCCCACCACATCGCCGCTTCTCCAAAGTAGTTCGGATGCCTGCTGTAGCGCCATAGTCCTGATTTTAAAATCTCTTCTTTATGTTTCTTTCTCTTCTTAAAGTGTTCTAGTTGGTAATCTCCAACGCTCTGGAATAGGAAACCGATTACCCACACAATCAGTCCAAGCACTGCGAAAATGTCAAAGCCTCTTGACTCGGCGACATTCACCAGAATAATAGGATAAGCAAGGAGCAGCATGATGGCTCCCTGCATCATAAAGACTCTGAAAAAAGCAATAATCCTGACGTTTTTGCCCCATTGCTTACGGAAATTGGCATATCGGAAATCCTCTCCTCTGCCGATGGAGCGGATGAGCAGGTGAAGGAAGAGGCGGATTCCCCATAAAGAGACTAGAGTTAAAACAATGGTTTGTCTTAGGGAATGTTCTCCCTCTGATGCGAAATAGCTGACGAATGCGATGATGACAAATCCTAGCCCCCAGCCGATATCGACAATCGAGTTATCCTTTATTAATTGGGCAATGATGAACATCGTGAGCATAAATAGAAAAATTGCACCGATATTGATTACATATAAGTCCCACATTTTTAAAAACTCCTTTCATATTTGGATTTGTCGAAAAGCATTGCTACGCTGACTGATCCCTTGCCTGCATGAGCCCCGATGACAGGGGATACATTGGCGGTATATAAAGGGTCGATCCCTGTCAGGTTCTTCATTTCTTTTGCACACAATGCTGCTTTCTCTGGGTCATTTGCGTGAAGCACAACATATTGTGTTATTTGCTTCGTTTTATCCAGATGGGCAATCATGCTGAACATTTTTCTTAGGTTGGAGTTTCGGAAAAGGGTCTTTCCGTAAAGTTTTGATTTGCCTTGTTCATCAACAGAAACGATTGGCTTCATTTTTAACAACGTCGCGATTTTGCCTTGCAGAGGAGTGACTCTGCCACCCCGAATCATATGCTTTAACGTAGGAACGCTGACAAGGATTTCTGTCTTGGCAGTCAATTCATCTGTCAATTGAATTAATTCATCCAGGCTCGCTCCTTTGTCAAGGTTTTCAGCGACCGTATGGATTAGCAAGCCATAAGCACCTGAGAGTGTTTTCGTATTCAGCACGGTGATTTTTTCTGGGTTGACCTGAGCAGCTGCAAGCATGCAGGATTCAAACGTCCCGCTCAACTCTTTGGAAACATGTATCGATAAAATATGATCATAATGGTTTGCCAGTTGTTCATATGTCTGGATGATTTGTTCAAGGCCTGGCTGAGAGGTTTTAGGTGCTTCTTCAGCAACTTCCAATCGATTGTAGAAATTTTCTGGTTTCATTGTTACTTTATCCAGATATGGTGACTGATCCATTTCGATTGTAGCCGGCAGCAAATGAATCTGGTGGTGGTCCATGAATTCTTCAGGGAGGTCACAGGCTGAGTCGACGACAAGCGCGATTTTTGATTTCCTCGCATGGATGCTCTCGTATTGGCGCCTCATATCCTCAACCTTCTGGAAGCTGATAGTACCAAGTGCTGACAGAAGCTCGACAGCTTCGTGAGGTTCATTTGTATGTAAGTGGATCTTCAACTGCTGTTCATCCCCTGCGATTACGACCGAATCCCCAAGAGTTCCTGCCACTTCTTTTATTTTCAAAGATTCAGAGATTCCATGGATCATAAATTCAGTACAGTAGCGATAGGGAAGGAAATCCTCCTTAGATGGAATATGGTCCTCAAAGAATGAAGCGATTTGACTTTTTGTCGTTTCTTCAGACTTATTTTGCGTCTGCATGAGCCCTTCCAGAAAATAAACAAAACCTTTCGCACCGGAATCCACAACATTTCTTCCACTGATCTTTTCCATCTTTATCTTCGTTTTCTCGAGAGATTGATAGACTTGAGGCAGGGAATCGCCAATCAAAGATATTACATTCGAGTGAGCTGCTGTTGATTGCTTCATCGCCAGCACCCAGTCTTTCATGACAGTCAGAACCGTTCCTTCTTCTGGTGACATGACAGAATCGTACGTTTTTCCTGCGGCAAGCTCACATACAGAGATGAAATCATTTGTGCTATGAATATTCTTGTTCGATAATCCGTTCGCGAAATGAATCAGGAACTGGGAAAAAATCATCCCCGAATTTCCCCGTGACCCCCTCAAAGCAGCTTTCTTCAGCGATGTGAGTGATTCGGAGGGATCATCACTAATATAAGCGTCTTGTAGAATAGTCCTCATCAGATAGGACAGATTGCTCCCGGTGTCTCCGTCAGGAACAGGGAAAACATTGATTGCATTCAATTCTTCCTGATGTTCAATCACTTTTCGCGACCCGGAAAAAAGCATGTTTAATAACAATTTATGATCAAGCATCGTAAGGTATCCTCCATGAGAAAAAAGTTATACATAACTTATACATATGTTATACAAAGTTTAGTTATTTGTAAAACCTTTTTTAAATACCTTTTTTTTATTCTTGATTTTTCTATCTGGGCCAAATATGAAATAATAAAAGCAGGCATTTTACAGGGAGGTCTCTTGGCTATGGGGAAAAAAGCTTTGATAGCTGGCTCGACAGGATTAATTGGGAATGAATTGCTACAGATTTTGTTGAATTCGAAGGAATATGACCAGGTGACGGCAATTGTAAGAAGGCCGCTTTACGTCAAACACTCTAAGCTAGATGAAAGGGTGATTGATTTCGACCGATTGGAAGAGTATATAGGGTTATTTGCAGTAGACGATGTATTTTGCTGTCTTGGAACAACAATCAAGAAAGCAAAGACTAAGGAAGCAATGTGGAAGATTGATGTAGACTACCCTGTGGCAATTGCCAAATTGGCCAGTTCTAAAGGAGCCAGGAAGTTTTTGCTTGTGAGCTCGATGAATGCAAATCCTGACTCCCCAATCTTTTACTCAAAAATGAAAGGGAAGCTCGAGGAGGAAATCAAGCGGATTCCATTTGAAACAACATCCATCTTCCGCCCATCATTGTTATTGGGGGAGCGAGATGAATTTAGGTTTGGCGAAAGGGCAGCTGCAGCAATTTTTACTAAAATGCCTTTTCTCTTTGGGGGGCCATTCAAGAAATACAAAGCAATTGAAGGCAGGGTAGTAGCATCGGCCATATATCAAGTAGCCCAGAAGGAAGTGACAGGACTAGCACTCTATCCTTCTGGAAAAATCCAGGAAATAGGCCGATGATCAATCAGCGCTAATGAGGTAGAGATCATGTTAAATATACTAATAATCATAGCTGTGATTGTAATTGCAAATTATGCAATCCTGAATTACTATCCGGCTTTTGGCGGTAAGCATACGGAAAAAAGAAAATCCATATACGCGAAGTCTCCGCAATATCGGAACGGAAAGTTTGCCAATCAGATTGAAACATCATGGGATACGAGCTTAAGCTCGATGATTTCTATGATGCAGGACTTTTTAAAAGGCAATTCAGAGAGAAGGCCGGGAGCTCCACTTCCGATGGCAACTTTCGCACAGCCATTACAAAAAGGTTCAGCAACGAAGGTCACTTGGTTTGGACATTCAGCCTTCCTGCTGGAGATAGAGGGCAAAACCATATTATTCGATCCGATGTTCGGAAAAGCGCCCACTCCTTTCCCGATAAGAAACCAGCGGTACAGCAGGGAGCTGCCTCTTAAGATAGAGGAACTCCCAGTTGTAGATACGGTCGTGCTTTCACATGACCATTATGATCATTTGGATTATGGTTCCATCATGAAGCTTAAGGGCAAGGTGAAGAACTATGTTGTTCCACTGGGAGTTGGGGCACATCTGGAGCGCTGGGGAATTTCCCCTGAAATGATCCAGGAGCATGATTGGTGGGATGGACTCTCATTTGCAGGGCTCCAGTTTGCCTGTACCCCTGCTCGCCATTTTTCTGGCCGAAGTCTTACTGACCGGAATGCAACTCTTTGGTGCTCCTGGGTGATCATTGGTCAGGAGACAAAAGTTTTTTTCAGTGGCGATGGCGGATATGGGCCGCATTTTAAAGAAATCGGCGAAAAATATGGCCCATTCGATTTAACCCTGATGGAATGCGGCCAGTATGATGCTCGCTGGGCAGCGATCCACATGTTGCCTGAAGAAACAGTTCAGGCACATCAAGATGTAAAGGGGAAGCTGCTTGTTCCTGTGCATTGGGGAGCGTTCACTTTGTCGCTTCATGCCTGGCATGATCCGGTTGAGAGGGCAGTCCGTGCAGCAGAAGAATCAGGAGTTGATATTGTCACACCAAGAATTGGTGAGACTTTTACGGTTAGTCTTGATGATTATCCAAAATCAGCCTGGTGGCGGATGAACAAAGCTTGATATTGATAAGTGCCAGTCAGGTGTTTCGCATCCAGACCGGCACTTTTATTTATTTTTATCAAAGAAAAGTAAAACAATAACAGCTGCAACGATTCCATTTTTGAATGATACTTTTTTGATTGGAAACTGTCTGGCAGGTTGCTAGGTCATTAGTTTCCTTTGTGATTTATCCCACAAATTTAAACTCCTCATATAGAATCATTTTTCGCAAAATTTACAAATTCATCATATTTCGACAACTTTTTTACATTATGATTATCTTGGATTTATATTTGAGGAGGTAGTCAAAGTTGAAGAAAATGATTTCTGTTTTACCAGCAATTATCCTATTGTTTTCAACTCTTTACCCGTCATTCATGACCAGTGCACCAACCGTGAATGCTGCTGAGACACCGAATGTGGTCATCAGTGAAGTTGCCTGGATGGGCACGAATAAAAGCTACAGTGATGAATGGATTGAGCTTTATAACAATTCAGCTTCTGATGTAGTGCTTGATGGCTGGCAGCTGAACGCTGCTGACGGTGCCCCGGCAATTGCGCTAAGCGGCACTCTTCCTGCCAATAGTTATTTTTTACTCGAAAAAACAGATGACCAATCCGTTACAGAAATTCAAGCTGACCTTGTTTACAGCGGCTCACTGGGAAATACTGCTGAACACCTTAAATTGATTGATGCATCTGGAGCGGTTATCGACGAGGTTGACAGCTGGTATGCAGGCGATAATACGACAAAAGCAACAATGGAACGAATTGACCCAGGGGTTTCTGGGCTCGATTCCACGAACTGGGCAACTGCCAATGCGAGCTACGCTGATGGACTAGGAACACCGAAGTCATTCAATTCGACTGGTACGGATGGCAGTGGTTCTGGTGGTGATGCTGGCGGCGGATCGACTCCTTCGGAAGCTCCAAGTGTATGTGATGACAGGACCCAGCGCCTGAATAATGTTTCCGAAGCAGAAGGCGCTATGAATGTTTATTTTAATAAATGTGCATTTTCACAGTATGCTTCAGCAGGGAACGAATCGAACTATAATGTGAACTTTGAAGATATTTTAATCAAGCGGCTCAACTCAGCAACAAAAAGCATAGATTTTGCTACATATGAAATTAACCTTCCGCGGGTAGTTGATACGCTGATCCAGAAAGCAGCACAGGGTATCGATGTGCGCGTGATTGCAGATTCCAAGGACGCAGCAGATCCTCACTATGCAGAACGCTTTGAAACGATGCGACTTTACTTGGAAAAAATGGTGCGCGGACAGGATGCGAAAATCGGCACGGCTGATGATATCGTGGTTTTCTCAGACTCGCCAATGTTTGCAGTGGAAGACAGTGCGAAAAGAACGGCTAAAGGATTGCCGGCTAGTGTTAGTGATATAGCTTCAGTAACCGTCACTGTTGGGAATAGTGAGACGACTGGCCGCCTGTTTGTTGATGCCGAGGCGAAAGCAGCGGGAAGTTATTACGGTCCTGGAAACCAGATGCACAATAAATTCGCGATTGTAGATGACCGCTGGGTATTCACAGGAACATGGAATTTTACCGTCACTGGCTTATATGGGTCAGATGAAAACATGGAGCAGGGAATCCTTGATGGCAACCAGAACCAAATCGTCGAAATCAACTGGCCACAGTTAGCAGGTATCTATGAAACTGAATTCAATGAGATGTGGGGCACCAATACATTGACTCCAGACCCTGTCGCCTCGAACTTCAGCACGCGGAAAACGGACAATACAACACATGTTATCGATATCAATGGGAAAAAGGTAGAAATCTATTTTTCAGCGGGGGATAATGCAGTCGGGAAAATGGTTGATTTGATTCGTAATGAAGCCCATTTCAATACATACTTTTCGATCTTTGCCTGGAGCGACCAGTCACTCACTGATGAATTGAAGAATAAGTGGGAGGGGTCCTATAATGACATGGAAGGAACCCTGACCGGGTTTGATGTAAAAGGATTGTTCGACTCGAGCTTCTGGAACCAGTGGTGGTCTGCAAGTGTCGATATGACAGGGCGGACTGCTTCACAGACAAGCGTCAATAACCCTAACACAAGATGGAACAACCCGGCACCTGTCTATGCAGACGCAGAGACACGCAAGCTGCACAGTAAAACAATGCTGATCGACGCCGATACAGATAGCGATCCAACAGTCATCGTGGGATCAACAAACTGGAGCAACAACGGAAATAATGTAAATGATGAAAACTTGCTGATCATCCATGACGCAGCCATCACCAACCAGTTCGTGCAGGAATTCAATGCCCGCTACATCCAGGCAGGAGGAACATTACAGTAACAATGGAAGTGCCTAACCACCCGGTCAGACTTATATTTTTAATGATTAGCTAATAAGAATGATTGCCCAAATTGAAGAGCGGATCAAAGGGGTCTAAGTACTCGCCCAAAATCAGACATGAAAAAAGGAGGCAAAACGCTGTACTAGTCGTTTTGCCTCCTTGATGTTTAGCTCAAAATCTCTGGAACAGCTGTGATAGTTTTTTTGCTTTGCTTAGATTTCCTGCTGAACCAGCTTCTTTTCTCGGCACTTCTTGTAAAAATATGATATACAGCCGGGATCAGAAGCAAGGTAATCAGCGTCGCAAAGCTCAGTCCGGCAATGATGGCTGTTGCCATTGGCGCCTGGTAGTTTCCTGATCCTCCTGTAGCCATTGCTAATGGAAGCATGCCGCCAACAGTAGTCAGTGTTGTCATCAGAATTGGGCGGATGCGGTTTTTGCCTGCTTCAACAAGTGCTTCCTGAACAGTGTAGCCTTCGTTGCGCAGCTGGTTCGTGCGGTCGATCAGTAAAATTGCGTTATTCAAAACAATCCCGATCAGCATGATGATGCCCATTCCGGACATGATGCTTAATTCCTGCTGTGTCAGGAATAATCCAAGAATGACGCCTACGATGGTCATCGGAATGACGGACATGACGATCAGCGGGTGGCCCAGGTGGTTGAACTGGACGGCCATGACCAGGTAGACAAGGAAGATTGAAATCGCCAGGATCAGAACCATATCCTGAACCATTTCCTGCTGTTGCTCGAGGTCTCCAGCAGGTGCAATGCTGTAGCCTTCTGGTACATCATATTTGTCCATTAACTTTTGGACTTCACGGTTGATGGTGCCGAGGTCTTTACCTTCAATATCTGCCGAAATCGAGATATATCGTTCACCATCCTTGTGCGAGATTTCGTTTGGATTTTCGACACTCTTCAATGAGATGAACTCAGATAGCTTTTTCTCACCTGAAGGAGTTGGGACTTTCAGGTCAAGCAAAGCGGATTTAGTTGTCATCTCTTCATCCCACTTCACATTTAACGGAATGTTTTCCTCATTGATTTTCAGTTCACCCACAGGTATTTGTAAAAAGGCCTGCTCAATGAATTGCTTGATCTGCGGCTGGGACAAACCCGCTTTTTCAATTTCAGACTCATTCAGTTGGACGATTTGTTCAACAGATGTCCTTTCAATGGAGTTTTCGACCGCAACAATTCCTTCGATAGATTTAAGCTCTTCTATAAACCCATCAGCAATTGTTTGAAGTTCATCAAAGCTTTCGCCAGAGATATTGATTTGAACAGGGGAACCACCGCCACCAGACATGGCTGCTGCGGCACTCTTCAAAGGAACCTTCTCTTCAAGGGCTCTTAAAGCCTTAAGTATTTCTTCATTTACCTCTTTTTGCTCTCTAGTGATCTCATCGCCTTTCGTCATGTTGATGATGGTGTACATCATGTTGCCATTATCCATTACATAGTTTGATTCAACATCTTTAATTCCGTCTAATGCTTTGTTCATTTCACTTACGATTTCCTGTTTTTCATCCAGGCTTAAACCCGGTTCGACGGTCACCAAGAGCTCTGCATAACGGTTCATCATGTCTGGCATGATGGTCATTGGAATCTTTGTTACCAGCATAAGGGATCCAATGAGCATAAGGAAGAACAGGCCGATGACAGCAAAGCTGTGGCGTTTTTTCTTGATGGTCCAGGAAATCATCTTGCTGTATCCGCGTACAAGCCGGCCTTCCTTGTTGTTCTTTTCTTTCTTTTTCAGCTTCAGGAACTTCTCGGATAGAGAAGGAATCAGAGTGAAAGAAACTATCACAGAGCTAATCAGAGTAATGACAACGACAACGGATAGGATGATCATGAAGGAGCCCATTTCACCGCCAAGCAGGCCGATTGGCACAAAAACGACAATCGTCGTCAGCATCGAAGCCAGTACGGCTGTAGCTACCTCCTTCGTTCCCTGTATAACTGCCTCCATATTCTTGATGCCAAGCTCTTTCTTACGGTAAATTGATTCAAGGATAACGATGGATGAATCGACCATCATCCCGATTCCAAGTCCAAGACCAATCAGTGTCAGCATATTGAAGCTGTAGCCAAAAACCCACATTGAAGCGAAAGTGAGCAGCACGGATGTTGGAATCGAAAGTCCGACAATCATTGTAGCGCGGAAATTTCTCAAGAACAGCATCAGGATTGCAACCGCAATAGCAGCTCCAATCAGGATATTGCTAGTCACTCCATCAATTGAGTCCTTGACATAGTCCGCCTGGGCGACCATTTCATTCAATTCTGCGCCGCTGACCAATCCTTCTTCGCGGATTTGTTTGATTTCCTCACGTACCGCTTCTGCCATCTCGATTTGAGTGGCATCGGCTACTCTGCCTACCTGGACAAAAATGAAATCCTTCGATCCATTTTTCCAGACGAATGAGGAACTTTCCAGTGGCTGTAAATTCACGTCCGCAATCTGTGATAATTTAATAAAACCGTTCGCTGCCGGGACCTGCAGGTTTTTAACATTCTCAACAGATTCCAGCTGTGTATTCCATCTAAGGGAAGGAGCGTTTGTTTCGTTGTTCAGCTGGCCCAGGGTTGCTTCATTGTTTGCCTGCTGGATTGCACCAATTACCTGTGCTGCATCCAGTCCATTTCTCAAAAGTTCGTCACGCTTCAGTTCCACAGTCACTTCTTTTTCCAGGCTGCCTGACAGTGAGACATCATGTACTTCAGGAAGAGCCTCCAGCCTTGGTTCCAGGATATTCTTAGCGAAGGCTGTCATCTTTTCCATATCAGAGCCAGAAACATCCATGAAAAAGTCATATGCCTGGCTAGTGCCAAATTGTCCAGTCATAACATCTTTGACACCGCTTATATCGGAGGTCGTGGAATTCACCACTGACTCTACTTCCTTGAACACTTCCTCACCAAGGCCGCGTTCAATAGTGAGCTGCATGGAGCTTTTCCCGATGTTGCTGCTCGAAAGGATTTCCTCTACGCCTTCGATGCCAAGAATCTTCTTTTCAAGCGGGGTTGTGATGGTTCTTTCGACTTCAATCGCCGGCATCTCCCCAGCATAGATTTCAACATAAGCACCATCCATCTTGATTGATGGAAAGAGCTCTTTATCCAGCTTTAAAACTGAAAAGCTGCCAATCAATAAAACTAATACAACCATTAAACTGACTAAGATTTTTTTCTGAACAATAAATTTCAACAAATTCATAAAGTCCTCCCCGTTATTATCGTAAAATAGGAATGTAAAAAATTTCTATTTTATGCACCCAAAGACAGATTATACACACTTTTATAGGAAAATATAACTAAGATTTTGTAAAAATATAATTATTTTCATATGAAAATACCTATATTTGTAATGTGTAGTTGTGCTTGAAAATAAGAATCTTTTAATTCCCCTTAATATATTTCCATTTTATCCCTTGGTATAGAAATCTATAATGAGCTTGAGACAGATTTTAACATAGGGCTGAAGACTGAGAAGGAATAGGCAGATAAACGGAGAATAATTAATTTCCATAGAAAAATGCGAGGTGAGTGTAAATGTTCAGTCAGTCTTGTTATGAATGTAAGGTGGAGTGGGGAAGGCGTGGGGCGAGGGAAGCAGCAGAGCGGGGTGACATAGTCATCATTGTCGATGTACTATGCTTTTCGTCCACAATCGTCGCTGCTTTAACCGCGGGGGCAACGGTCTTTCCATATCCTCCAGAGCTCGATGGAAATAAATATGCGGCCAGCATCGGAGCAGAATATATTCTTGGAAGGGCAGAAGCAGCTAGAACAGGAAAACCCACCTTGTCACCGGTGACATTTAATGAGGAGCATCGCAATCAGCGTTATGTATTGTCTTCGCTTAATGGTGCTTATTGTTCGTGGATTGCTTCCAAGGTGCCTGCACTATTGATAGGGTCACTGCTTAATGCTTCAGCTGTTGCAGTGCTGGCGGATAAGCTACAGCAGGAAACAGGAGCAGCCATCACAGTCGTGCCATGCGGGGAAATGTGGAATGACGCTCGTGAAAATGAAGATCGACTCAGGCCGTCGATTGAGGATTATTTAGGTGCTGGTGCAATCCTTGCAAAGCTGAGTGGTGGGAAATCTCCGGAAGCTGAGGTATGCGCAGGAGCTTTTACTAGTTCAGAAAATCGATTAAAAGAATTGGTTTGGGATTCCGGCAGCGGACGTGAATTGCGTGAACGAGGCTATGAGGAAGATGTGAGGTATTGCAGTCAGTTAAATGTTTCCGGCATTGTGCCAATCATGAAGGATGGAAGATTTATAGAAGGAACTGAAAATGCCTGGCAGGAGTGAGCCATGCACTTTCTTAGTTGATCAAAATGAGAGATGACGAATAGCCTTCTAGAGGATGGTTCACTAGAAGGCTATTTTAATATGTTAATCTAAAAGGTCTTCCTTCAACTTCTTGATATTAAAATTATCGTCCAGCAGTGCCCAGTTTTGCGGGAATGGGTAGCCAAGCACCCAGTAGCTGACTCCACGCAAGTTATATTGCTTAATCAGATCAAACTTTGCCTGGGCACTGCGGGCGTCTTCGAACCATACTTGGTGCTGGCGGCCCTGTTCATCGGTGTATCGGAAATATGGCGATGCGGCTACAGTATCATATTGAATCGCAGCGCCATATCTGATGGCGCGATTAACTGCTTCCTGCGGGCTGTATGTTTCAGCTTCCTGGCCCTGAACATGGGGGATGATCCAGTCTCTTGCATATAGCTGGAATCCCATCAGGATTTTATTCCTTGGGATAGCGGTAATGGCATAATCAAGCACTCTGCGGATTTCGTTCAATGGTGAAACAGCCTGAGGCGATCCGAAACGGTAGCCCCATTCGTATGTCATCAAAACAACAAAATCTGCTATCCTGCCGTGTGCAGGATAATCATGCGCTTCATATAATAATCCTTTTTGATCGGCACTGATTTTTGGCGCCAGAGAGGTTGAAACAAAATAGCCTTCTTTATGAAGGGCATCAACAGCTTCTTGCAGAAATGTATTATAAAGCTCACGGTCAGCAGGCAGGACATTTTCGAAATCAATGTTCAAGCCACGGTAACCTTTTTCACGCATAACAGTAAGGGTATTGTTGAGCAGTGTGCTGCGATTTGCTTCACTAGCAAGAACTTCATGGGCGATATTCTCCCCAGCCTCAGTCGCTGTAAAGTTGGTGATCGACATCATTGGCAGTGCGCCTTTTGCCAGCCCAGTCTGGATGGCTTCGGTATCATCCTTCATGTAAAGAACAAGCGAACCGTCAGGCTGGATGACATATGCGAACGGAGCAATATAGGTCATCAAATCGGCTACTTCGCCGACCAGCTCAATTGCCTTCTCGTCAGAATGATAGGTGAATGCATTTGATTCAATCGTTGGTTTTGGTTTTGGAATGAATAGAATAGTCCCTGGATACAGCAGATTCGGATTTTGGATTTGATTGGCCTTGATGATCGCCTGTATGGTTACCCCATAACGCTGGGATATGTGCCATAAGGTTTCACCGCGCTGGATCGTGTGGCGGGTGGCTGGTATGCGGAGTACGGTCCCAGGGTAGATTAGGGCAGGGTTGGTTATAGCATTAGCCCGGATGATGGCATCTACGGTCGTCCCGTAACGCTGGGCAATTGACCATAATGCTTCTCCGGATCGAACTGAATGGAAAGTATCATGAGATGGAATAAGCAAGGCCAGGCCAACGACCAGCTGGTTTGGGTTTTCAAGACCGTTAATATCAGTAATCTGTGGAATTGTCACTTGATATCTGTTTGCGATTTGCCACAGTGATTCACCTCTTTGGACAACATGAATGATCATTATGACCCTCCCCGGAAAAAAGTCCTGCAATGATAGATATATATGTTTACGCAAGGTCTTTTATTAAGGCTGTTTTTGCATCGAAAGGTACTTTTCACATTTAATCCTATTCGGTGTCAGGGCATTTGGCAGTTGTCTTATATAGGAAGTTGTTAAGGTAAGCGGCTTTATTAAAGTTGGAACAATTTCTGCTATGAGATTTAATAGAAGAGAATAGGAGAACAAAAGTTTTTAAAGATATATTTCTATTATTTCTTTTGTGATAAAATCCATTATATGGGAAGATTCGCATCTTTGGTATACAGGGGTTGGATGTTATGGAGTTAATAAGTGGGTTTGCTGTTGGGGTTGGATTAACAATCTTGATTTATCGATCAAGGCTAAAAAGGTTTCATGATCATGAACCGAATGAACAGGAACAGAGGATTGTCAGGCTAGTGGAAGACTCAAAGGATATCGTTTACTATTATCAAGTAAAGCCGGAATTTAAATTTAAATATATAAGTCCTTCTCTGGACCTTTATTTGGGTCCAGGGGTCGTAAAAGCGGCCATGGAAAATCCATTCGACTGTTTTGAGCGTTCTCATCCTGATGATGTTGATCATTTACATAATAAAGTGACAGGAAATCTGGATTATTCAAAGCCTATCCTTCAGAGATGGCTGGGCCCAGATGGCCGCTACCTCTGGTTTGAAGAACATGCAAGCCCGGTATATGAGGATGGACAACTAGTTGCTGTCCAGGGAATCATTCGAAATATTGATGAAAAAATCCAACTGCAGAAAGACTTGGAATATCGGATTTACCATGATGCCTTAACAGGAATCTATAATCGTCAATATTTCGAACAAAAGGCAGCATTTTTTAATATAAAAAAGAATAGTCCTATTGCAATCATTTTGTGTGATTTAGATAATTTAAAAATGATGAATGATTCATTTGGACATAAGCAAGGGGACAGGCTGTTAATTGAAACAGCGAAGCTATTAAAATCCTTCTCTTCGGATAATATTTCTGTCTCAAGAATCGGAGGCGATGAATTCGCCATTCTCCTGGCTGATAAGAAAGAAGAATCCGTGTCCGACCTTATCAATTTTATCGAGTCATCTATTGCCCTTTTTAACATGGACAAACAAGAGTATAAAATTGAAATATCAATTGGATACGCATACTCCAATCGCTCGATTGGGAAAATGGATGAATTGTTATCCATAGCAGATGCGAATATGTATAGAGTTAAAAGGCGTAAAAAGGAATATACATACGGCTTATAAATCATGGCTATCTTAAAGGGGCAAGAGAATGGATATTTGGGAGGGGTCTGCTGGAGTTTGTTTAAATGAACAGGGAGAGATCCTCATGGTTCGCCAGGGGAAAAAGGACGAAGAAAAACTATGGGCAGTACCTGCTGGCGGTAAGGAAGACGGAGAGACTTTTGAGCAGTGCTGCATCAGGGAAGTGCTGGAAGAGACCGGATATGAAGCAGAAATCGTCCGACAGCTTTTTGTGAAAACTGGCGTCTTTTTTGGAGTGGAAGTCAAGGTTCAGTACTTCGAGATAAAAATAATAGGAGGAGACCTGCGGATTCAGGACCCTGATGGATTAATCCATGAAATTGCCTGGAAAAAGGTGAGTGAGATGAGCAAATCAGATTTTGGCTTCAAAGAAGATAGGGAGTTTCTGATGAAGTTTACGGGCAGCCTTCAAGTATAAGGTATAAGGTATAAAAAACGCATGGATTTCTCTCCATGCGTTTTCATATATCTAAACCAATTTTTCAAGGTTTACGCGCTTGTGAATTGCAAGCATTACAGGGATACCTACAGCCATTACCGTAAATTCGCCTGCAGCCGTTGTCAGCCATGTGAACCAGAATGGCAATTGGAATGCCAGGTTCAATTCAATTGCAATCAGGAACATCGTGAAGGTGAAAACCACTGTATTCACGATCATGCGCCCGATGATGCTTTTAATATATTTTGCTGTGAAAATAGTAATCAGCAAGGATATCACAGACTGGCCCACTCCAAAGACAAGGTCGTATGCGACCATTGGTGAAAAGAGCAGATTTGTTAAAAACACACCCAATACGATTCCAAAGAAATATTTCTTATTGAAAACAATTAAGTGGTTGAACATTTCCGATACGCGGAATTGCACATTGGTGAAGCCAAATGGCTGGATGACGGCAGAAACGGCTATATATAAAGCAGCCAGAATCCCGTTCCGGACAATCGTTCTCGTATTCATTTTTTCATCTCTCCTAGTTTTTTTACGTGGGATGGTTACGAACCACGTTATTTAAAAGCCAGTTTTATATTATATAGGATAAAAGGTCTTCTCACAATACAGTTTACTAGAATAATAGTTGAGGCGAGCTATAAGTCTCAGGTCTACGGAAAACTAAATAAAAAAACACGCCCAAATAGATACATTTGAGCGTCTTTCCCGTTTTTATTCACTTGGTATTGTCGCTTCTTCCTCGATGGCCACCATCCAGGATACGATGGTTGTGCTATCACGTACATTGTTATCTTGAATTCTTTTAAGCAGTTTTCTTACTCCATTTTTGTTGGACGAATGAGAGAATTCATTGAAAATGGCTTTTGGGTCTATGTATGGCTCCCCTGGGCACTCAACCAGGCCATCCGTTGTCATAATGAGATGATTCACGCCTTTTCGTAATTCCTTTGTTCCGATGCTGAAGCAAGGAACAGCTTGATTAAAGGTGTTTACTTGACCAATCCATTCAAAAAAATGGCGCTGGTTCACTTGATACTGGCCAAGTGAGGCAAGTTCGGGATGGTGCAAGTAGAATAGACAGTCGCCAACAGAAAACCACCAGCAGTACTTGCCTTTCCTGGAGACGATCAAGCAGGCAGTTTCTCCATTAATTCTCTGGCAAGCCTCTAAAAAATCTTCACTTTGAAAAAGATTAAGTGTAAAATGTTCCAAACTTCGAAAAGCTTCATTTATAGATAGGGAGAGGAGATTTCGTATTTTATCCTTTTGTTGCCTGAAGGTTTCAACAATCATTTCAGCACTTTCGGCACTAGTGTGGGCATCTAAAAGAATCAGAAACTCCCAATCCTGTTCAGGATCTGTCAAAATGAAGCAGCCATCCTCATTTTTGTATTGGCCTGCACTGGAACTCCCTCCGTACCTGCCAATGCAGATAGTGCCCAACTCAACAGTACTTGGCTGGTCCACAAAACTTTCCTCGTTTCCTACCCAATTGAAATCTTGCTTTATATTCATATATTTTACCTGCCCCTGTGTATCAATCCTTCTGCTGGATCGGAATTGAGTAAATCCAGTCATGCATATCTATATCTCTCAGTTTAAAGTATCTTTATTTTAAAATATATCATAGGATTGTTATAATTTGGTGATAAGAACTTAGGCTAATTTAGATAAAGGGGTTATGTAAATGTTTAATAGAGATATCAAGAACCATTGGACCGTTCAATATGAAGAGAGAGGGATGCCGCACGTCCAGGCGGGACTTGTACTTAATCCGCAAAACTGGAGGGAGTTGGATCCTTTCATTTTAATGGCGGAGGACTGGTTTAAGCGCGGGACGTTTTCCGATCACCCGCATCGCGGTTTCCAGACAATCACATATATCATTGACGGAAGGCTTGAGCACATTGACAATCATGGTGGTCACAGTATCCTGGAATCTGGTGATATCCAGTACATGAACGCCGGTAGTGGTGCGAGGCATGCTGAAGAGGCAGTGGACAATGATATAGCACATACACTGCAGCTCTGGCTGAACTTGCCTAAGGAGTTGAAAAGCACAACCACCTCTTATCAAAACGTATTTTCGGAAGATGCACCTGTTGTCCAGTTTGAAGGCGGAACTTTAAAGGTGTATTCAGGAGAAACTGCTGGAGTGAAAGGGCCTCTCGAGCCATTAGTGCCGTTTACTCTATCAGAAATTCAGCTAGCAGAGGGAGCTAACTTCACATATGAATTACCGGAATCACATAACGCGTTCTTATATATCCTATCCGGTGAAATCGATGCGGGCTCAAGCCAGACAAACCTCAAAAAATCATCCGCAGCGACTTTGACTTTTAATGACGGAGGCGTAGGTGCAAGCAGACTAATGCTGAAAGCGAATAAGCGATCAAGAGGATTGGTATATTCCGGGAAGCCAATTAAAGAGGAAGTGGTGGCCTACGGACCGTTTGTGATGAATTCGATGGAGGAGATTCGCCAGGCTTATCGCGATTATCAGGAAGGGAAGTTTGGGAAGGCTGCAGAATAATATTAAGTTTTTAAAATTTCTATTTATTTTTCCCTGTCGAATAAGTAAGATAAAAGTAGAATTAAAATCCGATAATGGCAAACCCAGAGAAATCTGGGGGCGCAAAGCTACAGGGGCTAAAGTCATCGACCATGCCAGCCAGTTGCCGAAGATTCACATAGCTTGTGTATGTGCTGCTCTTCGGACAGCACTTTTTTTGTCGATTTTAATTCCAATATAGGAAAAAGTGGAGGTATTGGAATGAAGAAGCTTTTAGCATCAACAATTTTGACCGGAGTGCTTGCTTTTGGAACGGGAGTCTCTGCAGATGAGATAGTCCAAACAGTAGATCCGGGAACGACTCCTGACGAGTTTTTATTTACGTTTGATCAATTATTTGAGGAATTGAAGCTACTAGTAACCTTCGATGATGAAAAAGAAGCCCAGCTTCTCCTGGAATTCGCGAACGAGAGATTGGCTGAAGCTACAGCGATGTCAGCTGAAGAAAAAACAGAATTCGTTCAAGTAGCCTTTGAGGAATATTTAGCAGCGCTTGAAGAAGCACAGGATAAGGTAACGGAAGTGATTGTAGAAGATGAGGTGGATACTGAAGGAGAAGACGGTCTGACGGAAGGGCTTGAAGAAGTATCGGAAATTGAAGATGAGTTGACTGAAGACCTGGAAGATGAGCTGAAGGAAGAGGTTGAAGAAGCAACAGAACAAGCGAAGGTCGTTGCTAACGTAGTGAAGGATTTGGACCAGGAAATGGTTTCTCAGCTGCGTGAACTGGAGTTGGGATATGGCCAAATAGCTCAAATCTTCTGGCTGGCAGAAGCAGCTGGCAAACCAGTAGAAGAAATCACTGATTTATATACCGAAGAAAAGATTGGATTCGGACAGGCAGCTAAGCAGCTTGGTGTTCATCCATCTCAAATGAAAGGCCTAGCATCAGGCAAAAAACAGGCATCTGATGAAGAAACAGATAAAGATACAGAAACTGATGAAAACAAAGAAGGGTCCGAAGAAGAGATTACGGAAGAAACCGAACAGCCTGTCGATGAAACTGAAGCAGTAGATGAAAAAGAAAGTGAAAATGAAGAAACAGTAACTGAACAATCTACTGACCAGCAGGTAAGTGTTGCTTCAGCACAAAGTGTAACAAAGGCCGAAGAAAAGGCTAAAGCTGTGAAAAAAGCTGAAGAACAAGAACGTGAGGCAGCTAAGAAAGCTGAAGAGCAGCAAAGGAAAGCAGCCAAAAAGGCTGAAGAGCAACAAAGAGAAGCAGCAAAAAAGGCCGAAGAGCAGCAAAGAGAAGCAGCAAAAAAAGCTGAAGAAAAAAAGCGTGAAGAAGCCAAGAAAAATAAAGAAAAACAAGAAGACGGAGATAACGAAGAAGACGATGACAGTGATAAAAATGAAGACAAGGAAAAAGGGAAAGGTAACGGTAAGTAAGATTTAGCATGAGAGCAATAGCAGAGGGATTACTTACCAATTTGATTCCAATCAATTGACGGAATGCGCACTGTCATGTATCATAATCGTATACATTTGAATAGTTTCTCCTAAAGGGGAGTAGCTTTCACAACAGAGTCGTCATTACGGAGATCTCTCCCGGCTTTGTTGGCAACAATCGTTGTTAGCAAGACCTTTGCCATATTTGGTGAAGGTCTTTATTTGTTTTCTGACCTTCACCTGAGCGGGTGAAGGTCTTTTTTGGAAAGACTGAAGACGAATGAAACCGTACTAGTGAAGAAAAGGAGATTATGGTGACACGATGATGGGGTATGTCTCCGTAAAAGAGCAAAAGGAACTTACGGCCCAAATCCATAGTATCACTTTCTCGAAGAAGCAGGCGGGTTCATATGGAATAAATATATGCACGCTAAAAAGAGTTTTTACAGAGACATTTTTTTAACTTGAAACATAAATTTAATTATTGGAGTGTGGATGTTGTGAAGAAATTACAGCTTCGTTTTGAGGAACTTGTAAAAAAGAACAAAGAAGAATTGTTAGCAGACCAAAAGCGGATCGAAATCATCGAAAAGCGGCTTGATGACAAATACACCAATCCAAAAAAGTAAATAGACGGAGGAACAGGATGTTACTAAGAAAGTATATGTCTTTGCTAGGGGTTGGCTCCGCCCAGATCGACCTGATTTTGGAGAAGGATGTTTTAATCCCTGGTGATTCGGTGAATGGGAAGTTTTTAATCAAGGGCGGGACGGTTGACCAGGACCTCCAGCTCATTGAGTGTGCCCTTGTCATGGTGAATTTAAAGACTGAAGCAGAAAACGTACTGGATACTGTATCAATCGATGTACAGTTGAGGATTCAGCCAGATGGAGATGATATGGTGCCGTTCAGTTTCCTGCTGCCGCTGGATGTCCCTCCTTCAAGCAAGGATATCTCTTATCATTTTAAAACAAAGCTGGTCTTTAAACAGGGAGTTGAAAGCTGGGACGAAGACATGATTAAGGTGGTGAAGGGCTGAACTGTGGAATCTGTGCTTATGGAAAAACCAGACCCCGCCTTTCGGGACCACGGTGAGAGGAGCGGAAGAATGAATCAATATAAACATCTGGCAGATAGTGTAGTTTATTCAACTCGAGGATTAAAAGCAGCTTTGATTCATAAAGATCCATCACTAAAGCTGATTGGAGAGGGAAGAAGTGCGTTCGCGTTCCGAATTGACGGTACAAATCTTGTTTTAAAGGTTTTCTTTCCGCAATTTGAAAAGGTGGCAGCAGAAGAGGCGGGGATTTATAGGGAGCTTGCTGGAAATCCATTCTTCCCTTCTCTTCATAAGTCGGGAAACAATTATCTGGTCATGGATTATGTCCGGGGCATGACGCTTTATCAATGTTTGGTAAATGGCATGCCGATTGCCGCTGGCCATATTGAGGATGTCGATCAAGCCCTTAAGCTTGCAAGAGAAAAAGGCTTGAATCCGTCTGATATACATCTGCGGAATATAATCATCACTCCTGATGATGAAGTCAAGCTTATAGATGTGGCTCGGTTCCGGCAGACGAAGCAATGTTCTCAGTGGGAGGACCTAAAAAGCGTTTTTTATAAATATTACAGGCATGAACGCTTCCCGAAAAAAATGCCAGAGCCTGCGATGAATTTAATTGCATACTTTTATAAAAGAGGACTGCTGCCATCAATTAACTAATCTTGAATGGCTGCAGTCCTTTTCTGTACATAATTTCCCGATTGAAAGCTAGATGTGGCGAAAAGAAACTGATTTATTCGTCCTGGAAATCAGATTTGGTGAACGTCCATAAGTGCAAAAACTTGTCCTGCATTCTGAACCTGCGTTATGATGGATTATAACAGTGTATTTTGGAATATAATCCGTAGAAGTATATATATAAAATTGTCATTGAACACATGGAGGAATCTACATGACCACAGAACTGCAAGCATTAGGAGAAGCAATTGTCAGCAGGAAGCATAATATCGCCAAAGCTGTCCACGAAGACAGGTATTCTGATTCCGTTTTAACAGAAGCCCAGAAGTATGACCTTGGTAAAATTGAACAGCAAATCCTTGAAATCCGGGCGGACTTCATCGGAATTTTCGGTCAAGCATTGATTGAGCATGAAGATCAAGAAAAGGTATTTGCTAAAATAACAAACTGGGGTAAAGAAACTGGCGAGTATATCTATAAGCTTGGCGCATCTCTTGATGAAGCACTTAAAGATACAAGCTATTACCGCGAGCATATTTGGAAGGCAATCAAAGAAGAAGCAAAGGATATGCCTGCTTCTGCAATCTTTGGTGTTTTGGATATTATAGATCCATTGATGGACCATGCTATCTACAGCTTCAGCCTTACGTTTGTCGACGCGCATCAAAAGAGCCTTGAAAACGCAAAAACTGCATTGTTGGAACTGTCAGTACCAGTCGTTCCGTTAATGCCTGGAGTCGGAGTATTGCCTCTTGTTGGGAACGTCGATACTGAAAGGGCTCAGCTGTTGATGGAAGAAACACTGGACCAGGCTGTAAAACTCAAACTTACTCACCTTATCTTTGATGTGTCCGGAGTCATGATCGTAGATACGATGGTAGCGGACCAGCTGTTCAAGGTAATCAGCGCCCTATCACTAGTTGGGGTAAAGACCATCATGACCGGCATCCGTCCAGAGGTTGCCCATACAATGGTGACGCTTGGACTCAACCTCGAAGGTATAATGGTAAAATCAAATCTCCATCAAGCATTTAAAGAGATTCAGACTCTGCAAAATGCATAAATTCGAAAAAGCTGCCCAGGCAGCTTTTTTATTTTGCGAAAAAAAGAGGAAATACCAAAAAGGAAGAGAAATTGTAGTTTAAATATAGAAAAAGTGATGATGTTTTATGACAAAAATTAAACCTAACAAAATCCATATCATTGGTTCTGTCGGAAGCGGGAAGACGACCCTGGCCAGAAGTCTGTCAGCCAGATTCAACTTGCCGCACCATGAGCTTGACAATGTTGTCTGGAAAAGAACCGATATGGGGGATATTAGGCGAAGTGACAGGGAACGAGATGAATATTTGAAGTCAATCGTTAATACCGATTCGTGGATAATCGAAGGTGTCCATTACGAGTGGGTTGCGGATAGCTTTGAAAACGCAGATATGATTATTTTTTTGGACCTTTCCTATCGAAAAAGAAAATACAGGATCATCAGAAGATTCATTCTGCAAAAACTTGGAGTTGAAAAGGCTAATTACGCTCCAACTCTAAAAATATTCAGGAAGATGTTTGTTTGGAACAGATATTTTGAGGAAAAGAGCAGACAGGAAATCCTGACTATTCTTGGCGTTCATCAGAATAAACTGTGCATTATAAAAGAGGCTATAGAGCTTGAGAAAAATATATTTCCGGAGGCGATGGCATGGAAGAGTTGACTATACGACCTGCAGAAGAACGAGACATTCCAAATTTATACCATTTAATGACCCAATACATTGTTGACTTTTACAAGAAGCCAGAACCAAATGAAGCAGAATTGAAAAATTTGATTCTACACTTACAGGAACATCCAGACTCAGGTTTGCAGTTCGTGGCTGAAAACCAAGGAGAAATTGTGGGATTTGCAACCCTGTATTATACTTTCAGCACTCTCCAGGTAAAACGGGCGGCTATTTTGAATGACTTATTCGTATCAGCCGATGCAAGAGGCCAAAAGGCAGGCGAGCAGCTTTTTGCAAAATGTCTCGCACATATCAGGGAAAATAACTTCGCTTATATGACATGGGAAACGGCCAAGGATAACTATGTTGCTCAAGGTCTTTACAATAAAATGGGGGGAAGGCAGTCAGAATGGCTTGTTTATGAAATTGAATAGAAAGGCACTATCTGCATTGGTGAGACTGCACTTCCCGAGTCGAATCTCGTGTATTTTACCAGGTTAACACCTATACTATAGTGTGAAATAACCAACTGGAGGGATCCATAATGCAGATTGAAATGTGGACTGACTTTGCTTGACCGTTCTGCTATATTGGCAAAAGGCGTCTGGATGACGCTATTAAACAGATTGATCACCCAATTGAAGTGACGTATCGTTGCTTCGAACTCGATCCAAATATGGAACGGGATATCGAGTATAATATATATGAAGGTTTAGCAAAGAAATATGGAATGAGTGTAGCCCAGGCGAAAGCGAGCACGGCTAATATGGTGCAAATGGCCAGGGAAGCCGGCCTGGAATATAATATGGACACACTTATTTTAACCAATACATTTGATGCTCACCGTTTGGCGATGTTTGCGAAAAAGCATGGACTGATGGCAGAGATGACCGAAAGAATCCTACATGCCTATTTTACGGAATCAAAGCACATTGGCGACCATGGAACATTGACAGAGCTTGCTGTAGAAGTCGGGCTAAATCGTGGAGCAGTAGAGGAAATGCTTGCCAGCGATGAGATGGCCGATGAAGTCCGTGCTGATGAGAGAACCGGCCAGCAGTACGGCATCACAGGTGTGCCATTCTTCCTGATCAATAAGAAGTATGCCATTACAGGCGCACAGCCGACGGATGTTATCGTCCAGTCATTGAAAAAAGTGATTGCCGAAAATCAAATCACTGTTTTGAACAATGATGACGGAATGATTTGTGATGACGATGGTTGTGAGATTCCTAATAAAAAGAACTAGTCCCCGGACTAGTTCTTTTCTATGTGCTTATATGAATTCCACAATTTCCTCAACCGGAATACGGGTCGTGGGATGTCCTGGCTGAGCAGCCTTTCCAAGAGCCAGCAGAAGCACGGGCATGTAGCGGACATCAATGTTGAATTTTTCGATGAATTGCTGCTTGTTGAATCCGCCCATTGGGACAGTATCATAACCTCGGGCTTTGGCAATCAGCATGAGTTGCATCGAAACAAGTCCGGCATCGAAAGACGCGATGTTCTCCCTTATCCCAACAGGTGCAGAAGAGTATAATTTATTGGTGTTCTCAATCATTCTGTTCATTATTGTTTCGTCCATATACCCAGCTTCATATGAACTGCGATATACTTTTTCACCATTATGATACATTTCTCTGTCGCCTAGAACCGCAATAACCGCTGAAGCAGTTTCGACCTGCTCCTGATTGTTGGCGATCATTCTTAGTTCTTTTTTTGTTTCCTCATCCTGGATGACGAGGAACTTCCATGGCTGGAGATTGCTAGAAGAAGGTGCCAGGGCAGCTTCTTTTAAAATATCTAAAATCTCTTCTTGTGAGATCTTGACGGTAGGGTCATATTTTCTGACAGAACGCCGTTCACGAATTACCGTGGCTAGGCTTGTCTCAGATGTGTTCATATCTATTCCTCCAAAGTTGTTGTTACTTTTAGTAAGCGTTATTCAGGTTACTATTAGTAAGCGTTTAAGTCAAACAAGTTAACCTGAATTCATCATACCAATAACTGGACTTTCTAATCGCTGATGGTTTTTCCCTTCGGAATCATCGGCACGAAGGATGGACTCGATAGTGTAGGTGCTGAGGGAAACCCGCGAGATAAATAAAGGGTGCCCGTTTTTTAACGGGACACTCTTACTTAGTTCTTTTAGAAAGAATATCATACCAATCTTCGGTTTCATCTCGATTCTTGCTGTTAATGAATATCTTGTCATTGTCCGTTTCGATGAAAAGATAAGGTGGAGAGCCTTTGTGGATAAAAAGCAGGCTGCTTCCGTATTCCTCTACCTTGAAAATGCCCTTTGCCATCGTTGCTAGACCGAACCCATTTTGTTTCCACGTCACTTCGGGCATCTCCTCTAAAAGTTCAATATGACGAATTTCTGCATAGTCCCATTCTCCACCATACATACCTGTGATTTCAAAGGAATCCTTATACTCCCTCATTTCAAAGTCCTGGTACCCTAAGAAGAAAAGCCATACAGTAAACCCAATGGTTCCAATGGCGAGAAGCGTACTAAAGATATAGCTCCGCTTTCGCTTCTCTTTTATTTCATATTTTGAGAGATAAATAAGACCTCCTAAAAGAAATACAATCATGAAGCCGAACTGGACTTCGATTGAATATTGGAAAGATGTGAAGCTTAAAGGCAGCAAAATGGCCATTCCCACGGCAGTAACGACCATAAGTTTCCCAACTCTTTGTGGATAGCCATTCTTGATTAGCTGCTGTTGCTCATCCTTCGATTTGCCATTGAAATTAGAAATCAGCGAGTACCATTCCTTTTTCACGATGGCCCAACCGAAGAACAGGAACAAACCGATCATAAAAAGCTGGATACCGATAAAAAGTGTCATTGACGATCACCCCTAGAATAAATCATTATCTAATTATACGGATTGACTGGAACACAAGTTTCAAATTTAATGGTGTACTCGTTTCTTTTTCTTATCGTAGAGGTCCATTAAGAAAGCGATCATTAAAGCTATTACCGCTAATACCAACAACCATGAACTAACGACAGCGGTCAGCAGCCAGCCATACTTTAGCAAGACTGCAATCCAGCCCAAACAACCCAGTGCAAACAAAACTAGTGCTACATAGTATTTCAGTTTCGCCAAGCGAGGCAAATGAATATTAATTCCATAAAAAAATAATGCCATTATAAACGTCAAGCTAATAAGAATCACGATAGGGTCCATAGATATTGCACTCCTTTCCACGTATTATCTGGTATTACTAGACTTTATGCTATAAAAAGTTCATTAATTAAAAGTTTGATTGAATGCTTATGTATCTACTAAAGCTAGAGATGACGGACAGAAATTTAGAATTTTAAGAGGATCGTGTCCGTCATACCTCCGATGACGGACAGAAATTAGTGATTTAAGGAGGAAAGTGTCCGTCATACCCCT
>NZ_BASE01000107.1 GCF_000813125.1 Mesobacillus selenatarsenatis SF-1 | reverse complement strand
CGGTGGAATGATGGATAATCAAATGCCGATGATGCCACAGGTGGGCGGAATGATGAAGCAGCCAATGATGCCTAAGCAGGCAGTGCAGGGTGCCGGCTATGATTGTGGCTGCGGGGGCCAAATGGGTAATCCTTATGGCTTGATGGGAGCAGGTATGCACCACCCTCACCATATGATGATGCACCAAGGCTTTCCAGGAGCTCCAGGAATGCATATGAACCCTCATCAAGGATACCAGATGGGCATGGGTCCGCAGGGGTTCATGAATCCTTATGGAGCAGGTCCGATGGGTGGAGGCTATGGTATGCCGATGCCGCGTTTCGAAGATGAAGAGAGCAATGAATATTAACATCAAGAGAGGTGGAGACGATTATTTTTTCAATCGTCTCTTCTCTTATTTAACAAGCGAACTCGACGTTGAAATCAAAGAGATAACTCAATTAAGAGGAAATGTCTATCTCGTTGAAACAGTGAAAACGCGTTTTATCTTAAAAGGTTATAAAGATCTTCGTAAGTTAAAAGTTCAAGAAGCGTTTACTTCATCTCTACGAAAATCCGGTTTTCATCATTCTTACCGATTTTATAATCAGAATAAAGATCCTCTTTATTTTCAAGGGTCATACTATGGTTGTATTGAATATATTGACCACCATGAAAACCGCTTTGATTACGGGGTCAAAGCTGACAGAGAGAAAGGCGTTGAACTTCTGAATAGCTTCCATGACCATACTTCCGTTCTAGTTCCTTCATATGCTGCTATGCTGCCGAAAACAGATTTAGCCAAAAAATGGAGACATCGAAAGACTGAATTTACAAAAAATCTCTCAAGAGTTAATTTCTATGTAGAAAAAGCCATAACCGACGAGCTCCTGGAATGGGCGGATTTTTCACTGAGGAATTTTGTGAATTTGAAAAATGAGCTTGAAGCAGGGCCACCAACAATCCTCCATGGTGATGTAGCTCATCACAATTTTCTTCGATCAAAGGAAGGAAAGCTGCACTTAATTGATTTTGATTTAATCAGCTCTGGATCAAGAGCATATGATATGCTGCAGTATGCAAACCGTATCCTGCCTTTTTTGGATTGGCAGTTTGAATCACTGGAAAAAATAAACCATTTGAATAAATGGTTGGATTCTGACGCCTTTTTATACGGGCTATTGTATCCTGCAGATATTTTAAGGGAATGGAACCGCCTATTACGGGACAGAAGCCAGACACATCCGTATAGCCTGGCAACAATCGTTGAAATGACTGTCGGTCAGTTTCAACAAAGGAAACAATTCCAGGAAGAAGTTAAAACAAGATTGAATTATTAGGTTTTTGGACGTATCTGTCAGAATGAAAATCCAACCCCATCCGCACTCTAATAATGAGCATGAAAATAGTGCTCATTTTAGCTAGGATGGGGGTTTTTCGATTGAACAAAAAGTTGCTCGTACCTTTAGCTTCCTTGCTCACAATAGGATTGACGGCTTGTACCGGAAATGATGATGCCGCTGTTCAAAGCCAGAATGCCGATGGTGGGCAGCCACTTGGCTATTACTCGAATGAAAAAGGGAATGAAATTGACGTGATGGATGATCGAGAGGGTGCAATCACGGAAATCTTTGACCATAATTTTGGGAAAGAGGGAACAGCTGGAGAAAACCGGAAGCGGAGAATGCTCCAGTCGCGTGATGAAAATGGCAACCCTCCGAATCCAACCGTCCCTCGTTCCGATCATGACCATAACTTTTTCCAAAGAGATAATAAATATAGCCGCGGTGATTTGAATTACCACGGACATCTAAGTGAGCACAGGGGAAGCGGCCAGGCAAGGATCTACAATAATACCGAACAAGATAACAAATTGGCTCGGAAAGTAGGTATTGCTGCAGAGTCTGTCGACAATGTTGATAAAGTGAGATCTGTTTTGTTTGGCAGGAAAGTTGAAGTTGCCGTGACTTATAAAGATAAGTCATTGAAAAAACAAACAAACAAGAACATTAGGAAGGCAGTCCTTCCATATATTGAAGGCAGAGACCTACGTATCATCGAGGATGAGGGAACCTTCAGCAGATCAAGGAATATTGATTATGACCGAAGGAATGGAAACCCAAGGGAAAGCATCAACGTTAACCCATAATAAAAATAGAAGGCAGAGTAACCTTTGCCTTCTATTTTCATGCTCTTTTCAAGAAAGGATAAATAAGATAATTTTGGCTAAACTATTAGTGGAAAAGAAATTGAACAATTTTAGCAAATAAGAGAGGTGGACAGCAATGGCTTCAATTCAATTATTAAAAGCGTTCAGTACAGCTGTTATGCTCCTAATGGGTCTATCGGGATACAGTTTAGTACTTCAGACAGAGCCGGTTTTTGCTGAGAAGCCTGAAGAAGCAGTCCATGAAATCAATGAACCTCTTAAGGTCACAATCATTTTGCAAAGAGTTTATCTTGATGGTGAAATGAGTGAGGAACGTATTGAGGAATCGATTTGGTCAATGGAAGACTTTTGGGCCAAATATGACGAATGGCAGCTAGTAGATATGGAAGCGAATAAGGCTGTGTTCAGACAGGAATATGATGATATATCGCCGCTATTGAAGGCAAACGGGTATTTCGGATTGTCAGATGAAGGGGTACTTACTATTTTTAATGGAAGGCCTGATGGTTCGAATATCATTCAATCGTTCTTTCAAATCGATCTTGGCAGACTTGAAAGTATTAAACGAGATCAATTGAAAAAAGGGATTCCAATTCGGAATAAACAATGCTATGAAGAGGTATTAGAGACTTTTAAACCATATACGGTGAGGGAAAACAGTGAAGAGCCGGGCTGACTGGCTCTTATTTGTGTTTCCTAAGGTTTCGGAGAGATTTTATTACTGGATAAGAAAGTATAAATTTATCCACTTAGATTATTGTCTAGCTCCAGAGCCTAGCCAGTTTTCATACCTGAAATAGCTTCCTCGAGTATCTTGCGAGAAGCGATAGCTTTGAGCAGCTCGAGATGTTTGTCTAGCTGCGGCTCCTAACTCCTCGAGACGTTTGTCTAGTGTCGCCTCCTAGAAACTCCGAAACTTCAACTCCGCCGGCAGGGTCGGAGTCTCCAGTTTCTGTGTTTCTGGGCAGTCGGCTATACTTTTCGATTTCGGTCCTGCCAATGAAGTCAAAGAGCGACTTCACTGTCAGGCCCTCCGGGGCACACGATGTGCTAGACCCGCCAGCCACACGATGTGGCGTTTTAGGCGGGCAGCGCTTGTCGGAGTTGGGCAGTCGCCTCCGCTTTTGGATTTCGGTCCGCCCGATGAAGTCAAAGAGCGACTTCACCGGTCGGCCCTCTGAGGCACAGGACGTGCAGACCCGCCAGCCACACGAAGTGGCGTTATAGGCGGGCAACGCTTGTCGGGGCTGACCAAAGGCGCTTGCGCTTTTCTTATAAAAATGATCATACGTTCGCCTTTTCGTATATTTTTATTCATACCTTTTAAAAGAGTATGTTAAAATGAGTTACAGCAAAGCAGAGGGGCGAGAGTATTGTATGAGTTCATAAAAGGTACCGTCGATTTCGTTGGTCCTGAATATATAGTCATTGAAAACAGAGGGATTGGATATCAAATCATGACACCGAATCCATTTGCATTCACGAAAGAAGCAGGTAAAGAGATTTGTATTTTTACATATCATTATGTCAGGGAAGATCTGATGGCCCTCTATGGTTTTAAGAATCGTGAGGAAAAAGCACTTTTCACAAGACTTTTGAATGTCTCGGGAATCGGTCCAAAAGGGGCACTGGCAATCCTTGCGTCCGGAGAACCGGGTCAAGTGGTTCAGGCAATTGAAAGTGAAGATGAATCGTTCCTGGTCAAATTCCCTGGAGTCGGCAAGAAGACTGCGAGACAAATGATCCTTGATTTAAAGGGAAAGCTGCATGATCTTGTGCCAGATTACTTCCCTAACCTTTTCAATTCGGACGAGGTTGCAGCAACCATAAGCCAGTCGACCGAGTTTGATGAAGCGGTATTGGCACTGAAGGCACTAGGCTACTCAGAAAAGGAAATTCGCAAGATCACTCCAGAGTTGAAGAAAGAAAATTTGACGACAGACCAATATATCAAGAAAGCATTACAGAAGCTATTAAAGTAACGCTGTGTTAAAAATGATCTGTTAACCAGCTTATAAGAAGGGTGAGAAACAGATGGAAGAACGAATCATCTCCAGTGAAGCGGGCGACCAGGATGTTTCATTTGAGCAAAGCCTGCGACCACAGACACTCAGGCAATATATCGGCCAAGATAAAGTAAAAGAAAATCTTGAAGTGTTTATTGAAGCAGCTAAAATGAGGCGTGAAACGCTGGATCATGTATTGCTCTATGGGCCACCTGGATTGGGGAAGACAACGCTCGCAGCAATCATCGCCAATGAAATGGGCGTCAACCTCAGGACGACATCCGGACCGGCGATCGAAAGGCCTGGTGACCTGGCAGCCATCCTGACGGCATTAGAGCCAGGCGATGTCCTGTTCATTGATGAAATTCACAGGCTTCCAAGAACGATTGAAGAAGTTCTCTATCCTGCTATGGAAGACTTCTGCCTGGATATCGTCATTGGTAAAGGACCAAGTGCCCGATCGGTCAGGCTTGATCTTCCGCCATTCACGCTTGTGGGTGCGACAACTCGCGCTGGATCGTTGTCAGCTCCATTAAGAGACAGGTTTGGAGTTTTGAGCCGTTTGGAATACTATAATGAGAAACAGCTTACTGATATTGTCGTCAGGACAGCTGAGCTTCTGGAGACTGACATCGACTGGCCTGCCGCTCAGGAGTTAGCAAGGAGATCGCGAGGGACACCGAGGATCGCCAACCGCCTATTGAAGCGAGTACGCGATTTTGCACAGGTGCGCGGCAATGGCGCCGTAGAGGAAACTCTTGCCCAGGAGGCATTGGAACTGATGCAGGTAGACCGCTTGGGACTTGACCATATAGACCATAAATTGCTCAAGGGCATCATTGAAAAATATCGCGGCGGACCGGTTGGTTTAGAGACTATTTCCGCAACCATCGGCGAAGAATCACAGACGATTGAGGATGTGTATGAACCATATTTATTGCAGATCGGTTTTTTGCAGAGGACACCAAGAGGAAGAATTGTAACGGAGGCAGTATACCGACATTTTGAAATGGAGGTGCCTGAACGATGACAGGAGCGGCAAAATTTGTGATGATTGCCGGAGTAGTCATTTTCATCATTGGCTTTATCATGCAGTTTATCAACTTAGGAAGGCTGCCAGGAGACATCGTCATTAAAAAAGGCAACTCGACCTTCTACTTCCCAATCGTGACATCCATCCTGGTGAGCATCATTCTATCAGCGATATTTTATTTTATCGGCCGATTCAGATGACCTGCTGGTACGATATTTTTTAAATGAAATATAAAGAAAACTTAGTAAGGGTGACAACATGAAAGTAGACTTGTTTGATTTCCATTTGCCAGAGGAACTAATTGCCCAGACTCCGCTTGAACAAAGAGCGGAAAGCAAGCTGATGGTCTTGAATAAAGAATCGGGCAAAATAGAACATGATGTATTCAAAAACATCAAAAACCACCTGAAGCCAGGTGACTGCCTCGTCCTGAATGACACAAAGGTTCTTCCGGCAAGGCTTTTTGGCATGAAGGAAGACACGGGAGCCAAAATTGAGGTCCTTCTACTGAAACAGCTCGAGGGAGATGAGTGGGAAACACTTATAAAACCGGCTAAGAGAGTGAAGGAAGGCACGAAAATCGTCTTTGGAGATGGACTTTTGACTGCAGAATGCACAGTCGAAGCTGAGCATGGCGGCAGGAGTCTTAGGTTTTCATATGACGGTATTTTCTACGAAGTACTGGAACAGCTAGGTGAAATGCCACTGCCTCCTTATATTAAGGAGCAGCTGGAGGATAAGGACAGATACCAGACGGTTTTCGCTAGGGAAAGAGGTTCTGCGGCGGCCCCGACGGCGGGCTTGCATTTTACAGAAGAACTGCTTGAGGAAATAAAGGAAATGGGCATCCATATTGCTTTCATCACTCTTCACGTAGGTTTGGGAACATTCAGGCCTGTCAGCGTTGATTCAATCGAAGAGCATGACATGCATTCGGAGTTTTACCAGGTGACTGAAGGAACAGCATTGCTGTTGAACTCTGTACGCGAGCAGGGCGGACGTATCATTACCGTAGGAACAACCTCCACACGGACCCTTGAAACCATTGCCGCAGCCAATGACGGTAAATTTGTCGCTGAAAATGGCTGGACGAATATCTTCATTTATCCCGGGTATAAGTTCAAAGCAATCAATGGGATGATTACCAACTTCCATCTTCCCAAATCGACGTTAATCATGCTTGTGAGTGCTTTGGCTGGACGGGAAAATGTCCTTAATGCCTATAATAAAGCTGTTGAGGAAAGATATCGCTTTTTCAGCTTCGGCGATGCAATGTTGATTCTATAATTTTTATGTGTTGAAAATAAATGATTTGTACTTCTGGAAGGAGCTTAAACATTGTCAGCAATCCGTTACGAATTAATTAAGACCTGTAAACAAACAGGAGCGAGGCTCGGGCGTGTACATACACCTCACGGATCTTTTGAAACTCCTGTCTTCATGCCGGTAGGCACTCTGGCTACTGTTAAAACAATGTCACCTGAAGAATTGGTTCAGATGGGTGCAGGAATCATCCTGAGCAACACATACCATCTCTGGTTAAGGCCAGGTCATGAAATAATCAAGGAGGCAGGCGGCCTGCATAAATTCATGAACTGGGACCGAGCCATCCTTACAGACTCAGGTGGATTCCAGGTGTTCTCTTTGAGTGAGTTCAGGAAAATCGAAGAGGAAGGTGTACACTTCCGCAATCATTTGAACGGGGACAAGCTTTTCCTTTCACCGGAAAAGGCAATGGAAATCCAGAATGCTCTCGGGTCAGATATCATGATGGCATTCGATGAGTGCCCGCCATACCCTGCTGAATATGATTATATGAAAAAGTCGGTAGAACGGACCTCCCGCTGGGCAGAACGCTGCCTGACTGCGCATCAGCGTCCACAGGACCAAGGATTATTCGGAATCGTCCAGGGCGGAGAATATGAGGAATTGAGAAAGCAGAGCGCGAAGGACCTTGTTTCCATGGACTTCCCGGGCTATGCTGTCGGGGGCCTTTCAGTCGGCGAACCGAAGGATGTCATGGATAGAGTGCTGGAATTCACGACACCATGGCTGCCAACGGACAAGCCGCGCTATCTAATGGGGGTAGGTTCACCAGATTCATTGATTGATGGTGCCATCCGCGGAATTGATATGTTCGATTGTGTGCTGCCAACTCGTATTGCCAGAAATGGCACATTGATGACGAGCGAGGGAAGATTGGTCGTCAAGAATGCGAAATTTGCGCGGGACTTTGGACCACTGGATCCGAACTGCGATTGCTATACATGCAAAAATTACAGCAGGGCGTACATCCGCCACTTGATTAAAACGGATGAATCGTTTGGAATTCGACTTACTTCTTACCATAATCTCTATTTTCTGCTAAAATTAATGGAGCAGGTCAGACAGGCAATCCGTGAAGACCGTCTGGGGGACTTTAGAGAAGAGTTCTTTGAGCAGTATGGCTACAATAAGCCGAATGCCAAAAACTTCTAAATAAACTGCTTTTAATAAGGCTGTTTCGCAATGCGGACAATGCCAACCAATGAAAGGAGGGGAAAATGAATGGAAGGATTATTAGGTACAGTATTCCCGCTATTGCTGATGTTTGTATTGTTCTACTTTTTACTGATCCGCCCTCAACAAAAGAGGCAAAAGGCAGTTCAGCAAATGCAGAGTGACCTTGCAAAAGGTGACAAGGTAGTAACGATCGGCGGTTTGCATGGAATTGTTGATGCAATTGATGAAGGCACTGTTGTCATCAAATGTGGAGACGGAAGCCGTCTTACATATGATCGCGCGGCAATTCGCGATGTCAAAGAATCTGCAGCTGGTGTCTAACTAGCATTAAAAAAAGAAGCGAACAGTGTTCGCTTCTTTTTTATGCCTTTGATGGCCCCCCAACGATGTTCACCCCAAGGATGCCGCCCATCATTGCCGTGAGTATATAGCAAATATGGTAGATGACTTGTTCGAGCGAGAATAAACTGTCATAACCCAGGTATTGGAACAAGAAAATAATCAAAGAATACGCCAGCCCTGTAGTCCCCCCGATCATCCAGCCCTTCTCTTTGCCGTTTCCGCCAGTGATAAAGCCGCCGATGAAAATCGATAAAAAAGAAATAGATGTCATGACATATTGAAGCGAAGATTCTTGGACGGAGGTGAACTTTAAAAGAAGAGAAAATATAAAGCTGCTTACGATTGCCAACAGGAATATTGCAATCACCCCGTACAGGACGGCCCTGCCTAAACTTTTAGATTCCATTAACCCCTCTCCTCTCTGATCTAATCCCTCAAAGCGGGAATTGCCTAGTACAAGCATATTCATGGAAAAGTACAAATAGAATCAGTTTTTTATTCGGGAACTCATTGAAAAAATTACTGTAACAATAAGTATTATTTTACTGCTGCGTAAAAGACTATAGAGGAATGCTTCGTGAAGGGCGGGGGGAAAGTGGAACAATATTTCATTATCCTTTTTAGGACAGTTCTCCTTTATTTATTAATCCTGTTGATTTTTCGTTTAATGGGAAAAAGGGAGATCGGTGAATTGAGCATCCTGGACTTGGTTGTTTATATCATGATTGCAGAGATGGCATCGATGGCCATAGAAAATACGAAAAACCCCTTGGTCGACACTCTTCTCCCAATCAGTATACTTGTCATCATTCAAATTACACTGGCAATGCTTTCGCTTAAAAGCAAAAAATTCAGGGATATCGTCGATGGAAAGCCGACAATTATTATTAATAATGGCAAAATAGACGAGAAGGCGATGAGATCGCAAAGGTATAACTTTGATGATTTGCTTCTTCAATTGCGTGAAAAGGATGTCGGGAATATCGCTGATGTTGAATATGCTATACTCGAGCCTTCTGGGACACTTTCTATTTTTCAAAAAGGTCAGGAAAACAATGAAGGACAAGAGGAGAATGGAAGTCTAGCTCTGCCATTAATCGTTGACGGAGAAATCCAGGAAGATAATCTTATTCTGATTGACAAATCAAGAGCTTGGCTGCTTCAGGAATTAAAGAAAAATGGATATGAGGAAACTAAGGATATTTCTTTTTGCAGTTTTCAGAATGGTGAATTCTATATCGATATAAAAGACACATAAAAAACGTGGACGAAAATCCACGTTTTTATGTGATGTTTCTAAATAACCAGTTTCAGTCTTTTACATAATGGTCTTCTTGAAAAAAGAAGTTATGGCAGAGCGGATGCGGAGAATTTCATTCTTCCTGATCAAGCCTAGAGCAATAGCGAGAACAATGTAGAGAACGCTCATTACTACTGCGCTGGACAATACTTTGACAGTAAGTCCAATGCTTTCATTCAACCATTCCAAAAGCAGGAATCCCAGCGACCCCGAAAGTATGATCAGCGCAAACATCTTAATATAATCCTTTATATAGAAGGTGAAGGAAACAGCCTTGAGCATCGTAGCGAAGTGCAGGAGTGTAATCAGAACAATGCCCATTACCATCCCAAGTGCTACGCCATTGATGCCAAAGGCAGGCTGGCTTGCCAGCAGGAAAATGACAGCAGTCTTGGCAAGGTTTCCGATCAGGCTGTTAATCATTGCAGCCCTTGCTAAATCGAGTGCCTGCAGTGTTGCCTGCAATGGGCCCTGGAAATAATAGAAGAGGAAGAAGGGTGCCATTAACTTTATGAACTGTGACCCATTCGATGTTCCATACATTAACGTCATTAACGGTTCGGCCAGAACGTAAAGGACGACGACAGCAAGGCCTCCTGTTAAAAGAGAAAAACGCAGAGACTGCTGCAAAAGGTGTTGTATTACTTTTGTGTTCTTTTTTGAGTTTGCTTCGCTGATCGCCGGGACAAGGGAGGTCGACAGGGAATAGGTGATAAACGATGGCAGTAATAACAATGGCATCGCAAAACCCGTCAATGCTCCATACTGTTTGGTTGCTGCAACGGCGGCAACGCCAGCGATTGCTAGGCTGTGCGCAACAACAATCGGTTCAAAGAACCAGGAAACCGAGCCAATCATCCTTGAACCAGTTGTTGGCAATGCGATTTTCATCAGATCATTAAAGGTCGATTTTCCAGAGTTGACGAATTGAAAAAAGTTTTTCCGCAGTGGGAACTTCTTTCTAAGTTTAAAGGTGGTCATTAAATAAATTAATGAAATGAGCTCCCCAATTACTGAGGCTATCATGGCGCCGGCAGCAGCATATTCTATGCCATACGGCATGAAGGCTTTTGTCAGTACGGCAATCAAGGTAATCCGGACAAGCTGTTCAATAACCTGGGAAATGGCAGACGGCTTCATGTTCTGCCTTCCCTGGAAGTAACCACGGAGTACCGATGATACGGCAACGATTGGCACGATTGGTGCGATGGCTAGCAACGGCCATTGTGTCCTGGGGTCAGTAAACAATGTCTCAGATAAGTATGGAGCAAGGAAAATCAGCGCGGGTGTAAAGACAATAGATAGGGAAATAGTGGTTGCCAATGAAACGACAAGGATTTTCTTGATTTTTCGGAAGTCGCCTCTTGCCTCGGCTTCAGCCACATTTTTTGAAATCGCAACTGGAAGACCCAGCTGTGTAATCGTCACGACAAGCACCAAAGTGGGGAAGGCCATCATGTAAAGACCAACACCTTCTTCTCCGATGGAACGGGCAATGACGATCCGATTTATGAAACCAAGCACCCTAGTGACGAGCCCGGCTATTAACAAAATAAATGTTCCTTTTAAAAACTTCGACATTCCGCTCCCTGCCTTCTCAAAAATGCATATTTCATATACAATTAACTATATGCAAGAAAGTGGACAAAGCATGACAAGGTTAAAACATTAAGACTAGAAAATTGGACGAGGGGGCCAGGGGATGAATCAAAGCCATCAATACGGACGGTTTTACAAGCAGGTAAAACCGGCGTTGGAAAGCAAAATTGAAGAATTCAAAATATTTGGTTATGAACAGGTTAAAGAAAAAGAATTATGGGATTATCTCACAAAGAAAAAGTGGAAGAAACCGAAAGAAGAAGTACAAATGTATGAAATCATCGCTGATATTTTATCGGCGAAAATCGGAGACGTTATGAATTTCACCACAGTTGAAGCCTTCAAACTGGGAGATTTTACGCTCGATGACGAAGAGGAGCGAAAGGAACTGCTAAAATGATGCAGCTCTTTACCATCGCTATCTTATAAAAATACCTGATATTTCCTTCGAACAGTTTAATAGACATTCTGAGCGGGGAACACCTGTGAAATGTCTAACAAGAGGACTTTAATAGACATTTTGAGCGAGGAACACGGATGAAATGTCTAAAAAGAGAGCTTTAATAGACATTTTGAGCAGCGGATACCTGTAAAAATGTCTAAAAAGATTTAAAAGTTGGCCTATCCGGTATAGAAACTTTCAAAATGAACTGAAAAAATTCACAATCCGATTTTTTCTAGTGGGAGACCTTCTATATGTAGATAACGGCAAAAGCTTAATTGACAGTTTTTTTAAACTGTTACATAATTAGAATGCTATAAATTGGCTACTGTTTATTTTCTTAGTCTTAAGTTTTATTTGTCTGGCAGCATGTTCGTGCGAAGAATAAGGAGGATTTATACATAATGGTAAAACGCAGCCGCATCGTGGCCTTCCTTTTGCTGGTTATATTAATCGGAAGTGCCATGGGTGCAACAACCCAGAATATATTGAAAGATATCAAACTAGGTCTTGACCTGCAGGGTGGTTTTGAGGTCCTTTATGAAGTCACGCCTCTAAATGGCAAAGAAGGCGAGACGGTTGACCGTGAAACCTTAAAGAGCACTGCTGAAGCCCTTGAACGAAGGGTCAACGTCCTTGGTGTCAGTGAACCGAATATCCAAATCGAAGGAGATGACCGGATCCGCGTTCAGCTTGCTGGTGTAAAGGACCAAAACAAAGCGCGTGAAATCCTTTCTACTGAAGCGAATCTTACCTTCCGTGACGTAAACGACCGAGTCATGATGGATGGAAGTGACCTGGAAGAAAACGGGGCAAAGCAAAGCTTTGACTCACAAAACAAGCCAAGCATCTCGATCACTCTTAAAGATGGAGACCAATTCGGTGAAATCACGAAGGAAATCCGTGATATGTATCCTGAGAATCAGCTGATTATCTGGCTTGATTTCGAGGAAGGAAAAGATTCTTATAAGGAAGAAAGGATGAAGCCAGAACCTAGATTCCTTTCAAATCCTAATGTTGATAAGATCTTAAATCAAAAAAATGTTGAAATTACAGGTAATTTTACAATAGAAGAAGCACAGCAGCTTGCTTCATTGCTTAATGCTGGGTCATTGCCGGTTAATCTAGAAGAAACATATTCCACATCGGTTGGAGCGAAGTTCGGTGAACAGGCTCTTAATGAAACAGTTTTTGCTGGGATCATCGGCATTCTTGCAGTTTTCGTATTTATGCTGGTTTTATACCGTATCCCTGGAATTGTTGCAGTAGTTACCTTATCTATTTACGTATACCTTATCCTGTTAGTCTTTGATTGGATGAACGGGGTACTCACCCTGCCTGGAATCGCGGCCTTGATCCTCGGTGTCGGTATGGCGGTGGATGCGAATATCATCACGTATGAGCGGATTAAAGAGGAATTGAAGGTTGGCCGCAATATCAAAGCGGCGTTTGATGCGGGCAGCAAAGGCTCACTGTCTACAATCTTTGATGCCAACATCACGACTTTGCTAGCGGCAATCGTTTTGTTCGCGTATGGTACAAGCTCTGTAAAAGGCTTTGCGACCATGCTGATCATCAGTATCCTGGCAAGCTTTATCACAGCAGTCTTCGGTGCACGCTTGTTCCTTGGATTGCTAGTGAACAGTGGTATGTTCAAAAACAAACCAGGCTTGTTCGGTGTGAAGCAAAGTGAGGTCCATGATATTTCGGAAGGTTTAGATTCACTTGATTTAAAAACGAAATTCGATCGTTTCGATTTCATTAAGAGCCGCAACAAATTCTTTATGGCATCAGCGATTTTAATTGGTATAGGCTTGATCGCACTCCTCGTGTTCCGCCTGAATCTTGGGATTGATTTTGCGGCTGGGACAAGGGTAGAGGTCATGTCGGACAGCAAACTTACAGCGGCACAATTAAAAGAAGAACTAAAGCAAGTTGATTTGGAAACAAACGATATTGTCATCTCCGGTGATAATGGAGAAATTGGTGTAGCAAGGTTTAAAACAGTTTTATCCAAGGATAAGATTTCTGAGCTTAAATCACACTTCAAGGAAGAATTCGGTGCCGAGCCAAATGTTGGTACGGTATCGCCAACGATAGGTAAAGAACTGGCTAAGAATGCCATGATTGCTGTTGCCATTGCTGCCGTGGGGATCATTATTTATGTAACGATCCGATTCGAGATTTACATGGCGCTGGCCGCTATTATAGCACTGCTTCATGATGCATTTTTTATCATCGTTCTATTCAGTCTTACAAGGCTTGAAGTGGATATTACCTTCATTGCTGCCGTCCTGACAATTGTCGGTTATTCAATCAATGATACGATAGTTACTTTTGACAGGATGCGTGAGAATATGGTGAAGAAGAAACGCTTGAAGACACCAGAAGATATTGCTGATGTAGTGAATTCTTCTCTTCGCCAGACTCTCGGCCGTTCGGTCAACACAATCTTGACTGTTGTCATAACAGTCGTGGCTCTGTTGTTATTCGGAAGTTCATCCATCTGGAACTTCTCTTTCGCCCTTCTTATTGGTCTGATTGCTGGTACCTATTCTTCCATTTTCATCGCAGCACAGCTGTGGTATGTATGGAAAAATAAAGAGCTTAAGAAAAAAGGCACAATCAAGACTTACAAGGAAAAGAAAGTTTACTCAGATGAGCCGCAAGTTTAATTTCATAAAAGTAAATCCAAAATACCATGGGGTTACCCCGTGGTATTTTTTTGTCCATGGTTAGAAAAGCCATTTTTCAGGATAAAATAAAAGGAATGCCGACAGACTAAATATGGCGGAAAATGAAGAATGCGGATAAATAGCTCTGTACAGGGAGGGATTTTGCTATTGGAAAAAGATGTTCGATTTAAGAAAGCTGAATTTGCGGCAATGGTTGGTGTTGTCGGAAATATTATACTTGCAGCATTAAAGTGGGGAGTAGGCATTTATGCGAACAGTAAAGCACTTGTAGCGGATGCTGTCCATTCTGCATCTGATGTAGTCGGATCTTTAGCAGTGTACATAGGCCTCAAGGCAGCGAAAGCTCCGCCGGATGAAGACCATCCATACGGCCATGGAAAGGCCGAATCAATTGCTGCAATCATTGTCGCAGTCTTATTGATGTTAGTGGGAGTCGAAATCGGCAGATCATCGTTCGAAGCATTTTTTCATCCCATTGAACCTCCCAAATCAATCGCAATTGTGGCTGTTGTCGTTTCAATTATCGTAAAAGAGGGAATGTTCAGGTACAAATACAAATTGGGTAAACAATTGAAAAGTGATGCGCTGATCGTTAATGCGTATGAGCATAGATCGGATGTCTATTCTTCCATTGCAGCACTTATAGGGATCAGCGCTGCCGTGCTGGGCGGTATCTTTGGAATAGGCTGGCTGGAATATGCCGACCCGGTGACCGGGCTGCTTGTAGCCTTGCTGGTCATCAGGATGGCATGGAAGCTTGGCAAGGAATCAATCCACAACACACTTGACCATGTGCTTCATGATGAGGATACAGAAGAATTCAGAAACGTTGTACAGTCCATACCAGATGTGAAGAACTTAGATGAATTGCATGCCAGAGAGCATGGTCACTATGTTATCATTGATTTGAAGATATCTGTTGATCCACATATTACCGTAGAGCAGGGGCACCGGATTGGAAAAACTGTGAAAAAGAAACTGATGGAAAACAAAAATGTCCAAAACGTTCTGGTCCATATAAACCCATACAGTGAGAGTGGAAGTTCTGAAGATGACGTAGATATTCAATAAGTCTCAGGGGAGGAGATAGCATGAAGTTTCAATGGACATTGCTGCTGGGGCTTGCGTTTGCATTGATTGTTGCTGTTTTTGCAGTCATCAATGTCGATCCAGTAACAGTGAACTATTTATTTGGGGAATCAGAATGGCCATTAATTTTGGTCATCTTAGGCTCAGTATTGATGGGGGGAATCATAGTTGGCTCTGTCGGTCTATTCAGGATGTTTGTGCTTCAAAGGGAAGTAAAGACATTGAAGAAGCGAAACAATTCACTAGAAGCTCAGCTGGCTCAAAAGGAAACTCTGCCGGAGGAAACAGCACCCCAGCACGAAATAGAAGATATTCATTAATCTGCAAAAATGGCAGCATACAATTGTGCTGCCATTTTATTATTTTTGCCACTGTTTTAATACAATTCTTTGCTGTAAATAAATTAAAAGCCACTTATTAACATTCATTGTCATTGAAACCGACTCTTCGCTTTTGTATAATGAAAAAGCTGAGAGGTGATCGTATGTTAAAGCCAAAATCAAGGTGGATTGTTAAAAAATCTGACCAGACAATAATAGATTCACTCGCTAAAGACCTGAACATAAATCATCTGACTGCTTCTTTGTTAGTCAATCGCGGACTGGATACCGTGGAAGATGCCCGGTATTTTTTATTTGGGCAAAAAAGCGAATTTCACGACCCATTTTTGCTTAAAGATATGGATAAGGCAGTTGAGCGGATCAATAAGGCAATAGAAACACAGGAACCCATTTTGGTATTTGGTGATTATGATGCAGATGGTGTGAGCAGTACGACGGTCCTGATGAAAGCCCTGGCTGAACTCGGAGCGAACGCCGATTATTACATACCGAACCGTTTTACAGAAGGGTACGGTCCTAATGAGAAAGCATTCCGCAGTGCCGCAGACAGCGGAGTTGGCTTGATCATTACTGTCGATACGGGCATTTCAGCTCTTCATGAAGCAACTGTTGCCAAAGACCTAGGTGTCGACCTGATCATAACGGATCATCATGAACCAGGCCCAGTCCTGCCGGATGCGTTTGCCATCATCCATCCAAAGCTGGACGACAGTGTATACCCTTTCAAGGATTTAGCTGGCGTAGGTGTCGCTTTTAAGGTTGCACACGCTTTGCTTGGAAGAGTCCCAGAGCATTTGTTGGAGTTTGCCGCTATTGGGACAATTGCCGACCTTGTACCCCTGCTGGGTGAGAACAGGCTAATTGCTCTGAGGGGAATAGAGCAATTGAAGTCGAGCCAGACACCTGGGTTGAATGCACTGCTTAAGCTGGCTAAAACAGACAGGTCAGCCATTGATGAAGAAACAATCGGTTTTATGATTGGCCCGAGGATTAATGCAGCCGGAAGACTCGGCAGCGCTGACCCTGCCGTTCAATTGATGATGACTCAAGATCGTGATGAGGCGATGATGCTTGCGGAAGAGATTGATTCCATCAATAAAGAACGACAGAACATCGTTTCGCAAATTGCCGAAGAAGCAGTTGCTGAAGTGGAAATGTATTATCCAATAAAAGATAATTCAGTCCTTGTCGTTGGCAAGGAAGGCTGGAACGCAGGAGTCATTGGTATCGTAGCCTCCAAGCTCGTTGAAAAATATTATCGCCCAACGATTGTGCTCAGTTTTGATAAAGAGAAGGGGCTAGCGAAAGGTTCTGCACGCAGTATCGCCGGTTTCGATCTGTTTAAGAATCTATCAACCTGCAGAGATATCCTTCCACACTTTGGCGGACACCCAATGGCTGCGGGCATGACATTGGATCTTAATGATGTTGACACATTAAGGTCAAGCTTGAATGCTCTGGCAAAAGAGCAGCTGAAAGAAGAGGATTTAATACCGGTATCTCATATCGATGCCAGGATTGATGTTAAAGAGATTACGATTGAAACGATAAATGAGCTTGGAATGCTTTCTCCTTATGGTGTGAGCAACTCTAAACCGAAAGTGCTGATAGATGGAGCTAATATTTCAACACTGAGAAAGATAGGGGCAGATCAGTCACACCTTAAACTGGCACTTGAAGAGAAAGGTACCGTGATAGATGGTATAGGATTTGGCTTTGGACATCTCCATGACCATATCTCGCCGAGCTCGAAGCTGTCGGTCATAGGCGAACTATCGATCAACGAATGGAACAATATCAAGAAGCCGCAGATTTTTCTCAGGGATGTAGCAGTCAAGTCCTGGCAGCTATTCGATTTTCGCGGTCTTAAAAGATTGGAAAAGCTTCCAGACATGATTCCAGGGAGTAATATAAAGTGGATTCTCTTCAACCCTGATTTGAAAAATAAGTTTTCTCCTATTATCGGAGACTCATTGGAACTGGTATCCACAGATGAGAAAGCTGAGCAAATCGAGTTCGACCAATCCTATGTGGTACTGCTGGATCTGCCGCCTTCCAAAGATATCCTGGAAAAATTATTTGCCGGAAAAAATCCAGGAAGAATCTATGTCCATTTTTACAAAGAAAACAGCGATTTCTTCACGACTATGCCAACCAGGGAGCATTTCAAATGGTTTTACGCTTTCCTCGCAAAGAAAGAGCCATTTGATCTTAAACGTTATGGAGGCGAATTGGCCAAGCATAAAGGGTGGACAAAAGAAACTGTAGAATTCATGTCGCAGGTGTTTTTTGAACTAGATTTTGTTAAAATAAACAATGGGTTTATTTCACTTGAAAAAGATGTCCCGAAAAGGGACCTAACTGAATCCAAAACATATCAGCACAAGGTGCAAGCATTCACTCTTGAAAATGAATTGCTCTACTCATCGTATGAGCAATTGAAGAGTTGGTTTGACCAATTCATTCAAGAGTCGGTGAAAAATGAGGAGGCAATTATTCAATGGATTTGAAACAATTTGTAACAATCGTTCCCGATTGGCCAAAGCCCGGCATTAAATTTAAGGACATCACAACCTTAATGGACAATGGCGAGGCTTATAGATATGCAACAGACCAAATCGTGGCATATGCCCGTGAAAAGCAAATCGACCTTGTAGTCGGACCTGAAGCCCGCGGCTTCATCATTGGTTGTCCGGTTGCCTATGCACATGGCGTAGGTTTCGCTCCTGTCAGGAAGGAAGGAAAGCTTCCGCGCGAAACAATTAAGGTTAATTACGGACTTGAATATGGCAGTGATGTTCTGACAATCCATAGAGACGCAATCAAGCCAGGCCAAAGAGTTTTGATCACCGATGACTTGCTGGCAACTGGAGGAACGATTGATGCAACGATCAAGCTAGTTGAAGAACTAGGAGGAATCGTGGCAGGTATCGCCTTCCTGATTGAACTTACTTATCTCGATGGCCGTGAAAAGCTGGATGGCTATGATGTTTTAACCTTGATGCAATATTAAATTTACCGGGCGCTTCATTGTGAAGTGCCCTTTTCTTATAATCAGGAAAATTCTTTCAAAGGTATCCATTTTTGCAAAAATAAACCTATAATTGAATGAAAAGAAATATCTTTCGACAATATTTTTAAATTCTGCTGTAAAATCTCTTCCTTTCTCTTTACATCTTCGTTTTTTTTCTTTGATAATAGTAACAATCCTTTATAAGAATAATTATTGTATATATAGGATTTTCAATTTTACGTCGACTCTTTCCTTGGTTCCCGCTGGAGAAAAAATGCGGGTTTAATATAAAGAAAATTAAATTAGGTGATCCTATGGCGAATGACCAGGTAATGACCGCAGAACAAGTCATTGACTGTACAAAATCATATTTGAATGATGAACATGTTGAATTGGTAAAAAAGGCATATGAGTTCGCCAGACAGGCTCATCATGATCAATTCAGGAAATCCGGTGAACCGTACATCATCCATCCAATCCAGGTAGCAGGGATTCTTGCTGATCTTGAGATGGACCCTGCGACGGTTGCAGCTGGTTTTCTTCATGATGTTGTCGAAGATACGGATGTGACTCTCGATGATATAAGAGAGGCCTTCAATGGCGAGGTGGCAATGCTTGTTGATGGTGTCACGAAGCTTGGTAAAATAAAGTACAAGTCGCACGAAGAGCAACAAGCCGAAAATCACCGTAAGATGTTTGTTGCGATGGCCCAAGATATCCGTGTCATCTTGATCAAGCTGGCTGACCGTCTTCATAACATGAGAACTTTGAAGCATTTACCGAGTGAAAAACAGCGCAGGATTTCTAATGAAACGCTGGAAATTTTCGCACCGCTGGCTCACAGGCTCGGTATTTCAAAAATCAAATGGGAACTTGAAGATACAGCTTTACGCTATCTGAACCCACAGCAGTATTACCGAATAGTCAATCTGATGAAAAAGAAAAGAGCGGAACGCGAGCAATACCTTGTCGAAGTCATTGATGAAGTGAAGGAAAGGCTGCATGAAGTTTCAATCAAGGCTGAAATTTCCGGAAGGCCGAAGCATATCTACAGCATCTATCGTAAAATGGTACTGCAACACAAGCAGTTCAATGAAATCTATGATTTGCTTGCTGTTCGGATTGTCGTCAACAGTATCAAAGACTGCTACGCAATTCTTGGTATCATCCATACTTGCTGGAAACCGATGCCTGGCCGATTCAAGGATTATATCGCGATGCCAAAGCCTAATATGTACCAATCACTGCACACTACAGTAATCGGTCCTAAAGGCGATCCGCTGGAAGTCCAGATCCGGACAGATGAAATGCACAGGATTGCTGAATTCGGGGTTGCTGCCCACTGGGCATATAAAGAGGGCAAACCAACTGATGCTTCCAATTTTGAAACGAAGCTATCATGGTTTCGTGAAATCCTTGAATTCCAGAATGATACTGCGAATGCAGAAGAGTTCATGGAATCACTAAAAATTGATCTTTTTTCGGATATGGTATTTATTTTCACCCCGAAAGGCGATGTCATCGAATTGCCTTCAGGTTCAGTTCCAATCGATTTCGCTTATCGGATTCACTCTGAGATCGGCAATAAGACGATTGGTGCCAAGGTCAATGGCAAGATGGTGACTCTTGATTACCAGTTGAAAACGGGGGATATCATCGAGATCCTCACTTCTAAACACTCTTATGGACCGAGCAAGGATTGGTTGAAGCTTGCCCAGACCTCACAGGCCAAAAACAAAATTCGCCAATTCTTCAAGAAACAGCAGAAGGACGAAAATGTTGAAAAGGGCCGAGAGCTTCTGGAAAAAGAAATCCGCAATATGGATTTTGATGTTAAAGAAATTTTGACATCTGAAAATCTGAAAAAGGTTGCGGATAAGTATAATTTCACCAATGAAGAAGATCTGTTTGCCTCAATCGGCTATAACGGAATAACAGCCCTGCAGGTGGCGAACAGACTGACAGAGAAGCTTCGCAAGCAGCGTGACATGGAACAGGAAAAGGATATTTCGAATGCTGTCTCCGAGCTTAAGGCATTTACACCTGCTAAGAAGCGGGAGTCTGGCGTCCGTGTGTCTGGTATCGATAATTTGCTAATTAGGCTATCCCGTTGCTGCAACCCTGTACCTGGAGATGATATTGTTGGTTTTATCACAAAAGGCCGAGGAGTATCTGTTCACCGTTCTGATTGCACGAACATCCATACTGAGGACGCGCAGGCAAGGCTGATCCCGGTAGAATGGGAAACCGCCTTGAATGATCGCAAAGAGTATAATGTTGATATTGAAATCAGCGGCTATGACCGCAGGGGATTGCTGAACGAAGTACTGCAGGCCGTAAATGAAACGAAGACAAACATTACCGCAGTATCCGGAAAATCTGACAAAAATAAAATGGCGACTATCAATATGTCCATCGCTATCCATAATGTCAGCCATCTGCAGAGAGTGGTGGACCGGATTAAGCAAATTCCGGATATCTATGCTGTCAGAAGGGTAATGAGTTAGTCTGATTTCAACCATAAGCAAATTATGGAGACCGATGTGTAAGGAGATTCGCTATGCGTTTAGTGATACAGAGAAGCAAAGAAGCAAAAGTGACAGTTGATGGAAAGACAACAGGCTCCATTAACAAGGGATTTGTTATCCTTGTGGGCGTTACCCATGATGATACAGAAAAAGATGCTGCCTTTCTTGCCGAGAAGGCTGCTAATCTCAGGGTATTTGAGGATGAAGCAGGAAAGATGAACTTGTCCCTTCTCGATGTAAGAGGAGAGATTCTTTCCGTTTCGCAGTTTACCCTGTATGGTGACTGCCGCAAGGGGCGACGCCCGAACTTTATGGACGCAGCAAAGCCAGACCATGCGGAAACTGTCTATGAATCATTCAACACCTTCCTAGCTGAAAAAGGAATCAAGGTGGAAACCGGTGTATTTGGCGCCATGATGGATGTTCAATTGACAAATGACGGTCCAGTTACTTTGATTATCGATAGTAAATAAGCAAAAGTTAAAGAAGGTATCCCATTGTGCGGGATGCCTTCTTTTTAGTTTAAGGAGACTTGAGGTGCCTATGGATACCCTTTTGAGGAGGAATTCAATGACATAAATGTACTATTGCTAAGAAAGACACCTTAATGCGTCAGTCTGCGAGAAAGTAAGGGTACATTTTACGGAAAAAGACACCCTTATGCGTTAGTTTGCGAAGACATAAGGGTACCCTTCGTGAAGAAAGACACCCTTATGAGTCAGTCTTCGAGCCATAAGGGTACTTTTACAAGAAAAAAGACTGAAGACAGGTGAGCTGTCTTCAGTCGGGAATCTTCAAACTTATCAATCGTCTGCTTAATTATTTTTAAAATAGCGGGCCAATCCTTCAAATATACCGTTAGCTACTGCTTCCTGATATTGACTTGTATTGACAAGCATCTCTTCCGCGGGATTGCTCAAATAACCAAGTTCAAGCAGGACGGCAGCTTGCTTGTTTTCCCTTATGACGTGATAGTCCCCAAACCGAGTGCCTCGATCCTTCAACATTGTTTTGCTTACAATCGAAGAATGGATTTGTTCACCCAACGGCTTTTGTTTTGAATTGTAATAGTAAGTCGTCATGCCTCTTACAGTCCTATCATTGATGCTGTCGTAATGAATGCTGATAAAAGCATCGGCATTCTGGTAGTGGGAACTGCTAACCCTTGAACCTAGTGAAATGTATTGATCATTGTTCCTGGTCAGGATAACGTTCGTGCCGGCAGCTCTTAGTTTGTCATATAAAAGCTGGGCTGTTTTCAGGGTGAGCGTTTTTTCCAATGTTCCCCTTACACCAGTTGTCCCATTATCTCTGCCACCGTGCCCAGGATCGATGACAATCGTTTTATTCTTTGTATGCTTTTCCGCTCCCGGTCGCTCTATTTGCGGGGCAGTTCCCTGTACAGAAACAATCCAGCCAGCTACAAAGCCGCTCGCCCCATTTGGAAGCGCGATTTTATACCAATCTTTTTCGACGCTTATGATTTCAAAGCTGTCCCCCTGATTGGCACGGAAAATGACAGCTGTGCCGGTGCTTGGACCTTTGCGGATGTTTGTTCCATTATGAAGCATGGAGACACTGCTGTTTTTCACCGACTGGCTAGGGGCAGCGACAGATCCGTTTTTCTTTTTATCGAAAAACCACCCTGCTGCCCAGCCTGTTTTGCCAGACTGGAACTCAATCTTGACCCAATTGTTTTGTTCATCGAGGATTTTAAAGCTTTGTCCCTTTGATACTGAACCTATGACGCTTCCATCCAAGGAATTCTTGTCACGGACGTTCAGCTGGGAAGCGGTGACCGTGCCTGTGAATTGATCAATAGGCGTTGGGGCCTTTCCGCTATCAGCCACTGGTTTTCCACTGATTTTTAGATGCTCAGCGCTTACCCAGGCACTTTTCCCTGCGTAAGTAATCTCCGCCCAGCCATTTGACTGGGAATGGACTGTAACTGCAGCTCCATAACTTAATTGACCAATTTTTCCAGAGTTCATTGAAGGCTTTTCCCTGACATTCAAGGAAGTAGCGCTGACCGTTCCGCTTGTTTTGGTACTTGATGGCGGAGCTTCACTACTCTTGCTCTCTTTTGTAGTTATGTATTCCTTCGAGACCCAGCCTCGTAAGCCAATAGTGCTAACTTCTACCCAATTACCATTGGAGCTAAGGACTTCGACAGCTTGTCCACTGTTAAACGACCCTATTACCTGGTGGTTGGTGCCCGGACCTTTTCTAACCCTCAAACCATTGACTGTGACACTGCCTGTGGCTTTCGTATTTGGCGAGACAGCTGGTGAAACAGCTGTTTTGGCAGCTTCCTTGGCAGTAAACCATTGTGCTACCCATCCTTTTTTGCTGCCTCCAAGGCTGATCTGGATCCAATCGCCTTCCTCCTTGACGATAGAAAACTTTTCTCCCTTTTTAACTGAACCTGATATCGGGTAACTTAGTCCCGGCCCAGTCCTTACATTCAAACTTGTTGCAGTTATCGAGACACTTCCATTATCCGCCCGAGCTGATTCTAAAGCTGGAAGGCTCCCGAAAATGAGCATCAAGCAAAGGATGATAGGAACCATTCTGTTTTTGGGCAATGATCTCCCTCCCTCTCTCATTCTCTTTAAAAATATATTACCTGATTTTTCCGGTAAAATCACGAGGACTTTTCTCTTATATCGGTATTAAACGAGAAAAATTCAAGTGTAAAAAGAATATCGTAATTTCATGAAAAATTATCATAAGGACTGGGAAGAATAGAAAGCAATAAACAATGGAAGGTGATACCATGCGGTTCAGTGATAAAGGAAGATCTGCTTCATTTGGGGAGAATCAACTATTCGGGGTGGATTTCCACGATTTTATCCAAAAGGAACAAAGCACTAACACTGTAGAATTAGCTTCAGAATTTGGGCTGTCTCTCCGAGATGTAAGAAAACTGAAAAAACAGATTGAACGTTCTTGAATAGTGCTTGACATTGCCATTTCTACTCCGTATTATAATATAAATAAAATGTTATATAGAAAACATACCGTTGATGGAGCATAGTAACCTTGATACACGTGGAAAGAGAGGAAATGCCGTGGCTGAAAGCATTTCTGCATGATGACCTGGTGAATGAACACTCCGTAGGATTTTCTCTGAACATGGGTAATTCCATCATTAGGAGAGGACGTATTCAGGCGTTAACTGTTAAAGAGGAAGTGCATTCATGCACTTCAATTAGGGTGGCACCACGGGAATTCAAAGCTCTCGTCCCTTGTTATTATGGCAAGGGATTGGGGGCTTTTTTGTATTCTTTTTTTTACATAAGGCTAGTTTTTCATAGGAATGTTGCTAGATTCGCGATGTTCCAGAGCAAGATATAAGTACGAGCTTATAAAATGATTTGAAATGAATGGAGGAGGATGCACTGTGTCTAATCAAATTAATATCCCGCGCGGAACACAGGACATTTTGCCAGGACAGACAGAAAAATGGCAACTCATTGAAGCGAAGGCGAGAGAACTTTGTGAAAGATATCAATATCGGGAATTAAGAACACCGATTTTCGAGCATACAGATCTATTTAAAAGGAGCGTTGGTGATACAACGGATATTGTCCAGAAAGAAATGTACACCTTCACTGACAGGGGTGACCGCAGCCTTACGCTTCGTCCTGAAGGTACAGCAGCGGCTGTTCGCTCATTTGTCGAAAATAAGATGTTTGGAAGTCCTAATCAGCCAGTGAAGCTCTACTATATGGGACCTATGTTCCGTTACGAACGTCCGCAGGCAGGTCGTTTTCGCCAGTTTGTCCAGTTTGGTGTTGAGGCAATGGGAAGTGCAGACCCTGCAATTGACGCTGAAGTGATTTCCCTTGCCATGTCCCTTTATAAGGAACTGGGATTGAAAAAGCTCAAGCTTGTTGTGAACAGCCTGGGAGATAAGGAAAGCAGAAAAGCTCACAGGGATGCTTTAGTTAGCCATTTCCAGCCTCGGATTGGGGAATTCTGCAGCGATTGTCAGAACCGTCTTGAAAAAAATCCAATGCGAATCCTGGATTGCAAAGCAGACCGTGGCCACGAATTGATGAAGTCCGCACCATCGATCATCGATTATCTGACGGATGATTCTGCTCAATATTTTAATAAAGTGACGAAGTATTTGACGAATCTGGGGATTGAATTCGAGGTCGACGCCAATCTAGTACGGGGCCTGGATTATTATAACCACACAGCCTTTGAAATCATGAGTGATGCTGAAGGCTTTGGAGCTATCACGACTCTATGCGGCGGCGGCAGGTACAATGGCCTTGTCGAAGAAATCGGCGGACCGGAAACACCTGGTATCGGATTTGCGCTAAGCATTGAAAGATTGCTTGCAGCATTGGAAGCAGAGGGTGTCGAGCTTCCGGTCAATGAAGGAATTGAATGCTACCTCGTTTCATTGGGGGAAGAAGCCAAAGATTATACTGTTGGCCTGCTCCACAATCTGAGAATGGCCGGATTTTCTGCGGAAAGAGATTATCAGGATCGTAAAATCAAAGCCCAATTCAAGGCTGCTGACAGGATGAATGCTAGATATGTGGCAGTGCTGGGTGAGGATGAATTAAAAGCGAATAAAATCAATCTAAAATCAATGGCGGACGGGGAACAAACCGAACTGCCGCTTGAGAGTTTTATTGAAAAATTCAAAGAGATTTGTAAGTAGAGGGGGAGTTTCGATGTTTGGGAGATCATATTTTTGCGGTGAAGTAACGGAAGAGGCAATTGGTGAAAAGGTAACGCTGAAAGGCTGGGTCCAGAAGCGTCGTGACCTGGGCGGACTGATTTTTATTGACCTGCGCGACAGGACAGGCCTTGTCCAGATTGTTTTCAATCCTGACGTTTCACCAGAAGCACTTTCGCTCGCAGAAAAAGTCCGTACAGAATACGTTCTTGATGTAAAAGGGACAGTCATTGCCCGCAGTGAAGGAAGTATTAATGGAAATCTTAAAACTGGAAAAATTGAAGTCCACGCTGAAGAGCTGACAATCATCAATGAAGCGAAGACTACACCTTTCGTGATCGCTGATAAAACAGATGTATCAGAAGATGTTCGTTTGAAATACCGCTATCTGGACCTTCGTCGCCCGGTAATGTTCGAAACTTTTAAAATGAGACACCAGGTAACTAAAGCGATTCGTGACTTCCTTGATGGCGAAGGATTCCTTGATGTTGAAACGCCGATTTTAACAAAGAGCACACCTGAGGGAGCACGTGACTATCTAGTACCTAGCCGTGTCCATCCCGGTGAATTCTACGCTCTTCCTCAGTCGCCGCAAATTTTTAAACAGCTGATGATGGTTGGCGGATTTGAACGCTATTACCAGATTGCCCGCTGCTTCCGTGATGAGGACCTCCGAGCTGACAGACAGCCGGAATTCACGCAAATCGATATTGAAACAAGCTTCATGAGCCAGGAAGAAATCATGGGCCTGACTGAACAAATGATGCAAAAAGTTATGAAGGATGTAAAAGGCGTGGACGTGACAGAGGCATTTCCTCGCATGAGCTATGATGAGGCAATGAGCCGCTTCGGTTCTGACAAGCCGGATACTCGTTTTGGAATGGAACTTGTTGATCTTTCAGAAACGGTTAAAGATTCCGGCTTCAAGGTATTTGCTTCTGCAGTTGCAAACGGCGGCCAGGTGAAAGCAATAAATGTAAAAGGTGCGGCAGCAAACTATTCACGTAAGGATATTGATGGATTGACTGAGTTTGTTTCTGTATACGGTGCCAAAGGTCTTGCATGGCTGAAAGCCGAAGAGGACGGCTTGAAAGGCCCAATCTCGAAATTCTTTGGAGAAGAAGAACAGGCAGCACTTCAGTCCAAGCTAGATGTTTCGGCTGGGGACCTTCTGCTTTTCGTAGCAGATAAAAAGTCTGTTGTAGCAGACGCACTTGGAGCGTTGCGCTTAAAGCTTGGTAAAGAGCTCGAATTGATTGACCAGAGCAAATTCAACTTCCTATGGATTACAGATTGGCCACTATTAGAGTTCGATGAGGAAGCAGACCGTTATTACGCGGCACATCATCCATTCACGATGCCAGCGCGCGAAGACCTATCTAAGCTGGAGAGCGATCCTGCAAGTGTTAAGGCACAGGCATATGACCTTGTCCTCAATGGCTATGAGCTAGGTGGCGGATCTCTAAGGATTTTCGAAAGAGATGTCCAGGAAAAAATGTTCTCAGTGCTTGGTTTCACTAAGGAACAGGCAGTCGAGCAGTTTGGATTCCTTCTTGAGGCATTTGAATATGGCACGCCTCCACATGGCGGAATCGCCCTGGGCCTTGACAGAATGGTCATGCTCCTTGCTGGCAGAACTAACCTTCGCGATACGATTGCGTTCCCGAAAACAGCAAGCGCAAGCGATCTGCTCACAGACGCCCCTGGCGAGGTAAGCGAAGCGCAGCTCGATGAACTGCATTTGTCATTAAAAATTAAGAAGGACCAGTAATATCCAGCGTCCATATCCTTGAAGTTCAATCAAGCATATGGTAATATAATAACAACAGATGAAGAGTCCTGATGTGTTCGTTGTTTAACCTGAAGTTTTGACCTAACATCTATCCTTCGGGAGTTCGCGTTTCCAGGCCGCGTAAATGCCTCTGGCTAGAGGACTTACAGAAACCCGGAACAGGGCACCCACCTGCTGAGAGCGGGTTCAAGACGAAGGCAACCAACACGACGGCACGATTGGGACTCTTCCTACATACGTAATCAAAAACCATGCGGATGCATGGTTTTTTTGTTTTTTCGGGCTGATTGAAGCGGTGTGAGTGTTGCCGGACAGAAATACGAGAGAATGTGCAATTCTTGTCCGTCATAGGGGTGATGACGGACAGAAATACAAGAAAATGTGCAATTCTTGTCCGTCATAGGCGTGATGACGGACAGAAAAGCGAGAAAATATGTTAATCCTGTCCGTCATTTAGTTGATAACTCCCCCTCATCCTTAAACTTAATACAACTTCCAGACCCTTATCCAAAAACATACACTTTAATTCCTATAAAAATACTTGAAATTAACGCCGGGTATGTTATATTCAAAAGCGGGTATAGATAGTAACATCAATCTTATATTTGGAGTGAGTCAGGATGCTTCATCAATTTTCTCGTAATGAATTGGCCATAGGCAAGGAAGGCCTTGATATAATGAAAAATAGTACCGTCGCTGTTTTAGGGATAGGCGGGGTCGGTTCGTTTGCGGCAGAAGCTTTAGCTAGATCGGGTGTTGGTAAATTGATTCTGATCGACAAAGATGATGTCGATATCACCAACGTTAACCGTCAGCTTATTGCTCTTCTTTCCACTGTCGGCAAGCAGAAGGTAGAAGTAATGCGCGACAGGATTATGGATATTAATCCTGAATGCGAAGTCATTGCGTTAAAAATGTTCTATACAGAAGAAACATATGAAGAGATTTTTGGCTACAATCTGGATTTTATTGTGGATGCTTCTGATACAATCTCTTATAAGATCCATCTTATCAAGGAAGCGATTAAACGTGACATCCCAATGATTTCGAGCATGGGAGCAGCTAATAAAATGGATCCGACGCGGTTCCAGATTGCTGACATTTTCAAGACACACACTGATCCACTCGCCAAAGTCATTCGTACTCAGTTACGCAAAGAAGGAGTCAAAAAGGGGATTCCGGTTGTTTTTTCAGATGAAAGCCCGATTGTGATCCGTGAAGATGTGCGCAAAGAGGTCGGCAATGATAATGCCGAAATCCGGAAGGCGAAAATGCCGCCATCTTCAAATGCGTTTGTTCCCTCAGTGGCTGGGCTCATTATGGCGAGCTATGTTGTCAGGGAGCTTTTAAAAGGCATTGAAATTGAACGTGTGAATAGCTAAAAAGCGGCAAGGACCATGATTGATGGTCCAGCCGCTTATTTTTTTTGCCCTGTAATCTTTTCGTAAATCGCTGCAATTGCCTGTTCGAATTTCCCGGTCTTCTTTGGCTTGTAATAGACCTTGTTCTTGATCCTGTCGGGGAGGTACTGCTGTTTGACCCACCCGCCTTCATAATCATGTGGGTATAGATAATCAACGCCTCTTCCCAGGTCTTTCGCACCTTTATAATGGGCATCCTTTAAATGGTCAGGAACTTCTCCGCTAATACCGGAACGGATGTCAGCCAGTGCTGAATCAAGAGCAACATAAGCAGAATTGGACTTTGGAGACAGACATAGCTCTATAACCGCATTCGCCAGCGGAATTCTTGCTTCCGGAAACCCGATACGTTCTGCTGCTTCTATAGCTGCCAGCGTCCGTTGTCCTGCCTGCGGGCTTGCCAGTCCAATATCTTCATAGGCGATGACAAGGAGTCTTCGGTTGATGCTGACTAGGTCGCCTGCTTCTATCAATCTGCCCAGGTAGTGGAGCGCGGCATTCACATCACTGCCTCTGATGGATTTTTGAAAACCTGACAGCACATCATAATGAGCGTCGCCGTCTTTATCATGTGAGAGGCTTTTTTTCTGCATGCATTCCTCTGCTGCTGCCTCGTCGATATGAATGATTCCATTCTCATCGGGTTCAGTAGAAAGGACTGCTAACTCCAGTGCATTCAATGAACTCCTAACATCTCCACCTGAAGCGGTTGCGATATGGGTGAGTGCTTCTTCTGTAATTTCAATATTTAAGTTTCCCAGGCCTCGTTCTTCATCCTCAATCGCTCTGCGTAAAGCCGCTTTTATATCATCAGGTTCAAGCGGCTTAAGTTCGAAAATCTGGCACCTTGACCTGATTGCGGGATTAATAGCGTGATATGGATTGCTTGTGGTCGCCCCAATCAAGACAATCATCCCATTTTCGAGGTAAGGAAGCAGGAAATCCTGCTTCGCTTTATCAAGGCGGTGAACCTCATCGAGAAGCAGGATGACCTTTCCTGACATTTTCGCTTCAGCAGCGACAACTTCCATATCTTTTTTATTATTGGTAACAGCATTCAGCGTCCTGAACGCGAAATTCGTGCTTCCTGCAATAGCGCTGGCAATCGAGGTTTTTCCGATGCCGGGCGGACCGTAAAGGATCATCGAGGATAATTGCCGAGCCTTGACCATCCTGTTTATGATTTTTCCTTCAGCTACAAGATGTGATTGGCCGATCACTTCCTCAATCGTCCGCGGCCGCATCCTGAAAGCAAGAGGTTTTAGATTCATGCTCATCGCTCCAATAACGCTTATTTCGTATATATACAATAACACGAACGTGGGACTTGCGCATGGTCCACGCAATTTGTGCTATAATTGCAAAAGCCTACCTATTGACTGAGGATTTTGATACTATTTATAGTGAGAGAATGCCATATGGGGCATTATGAATATATCTGAAAAAAACAGCTAACTTTTAAGAAAAAAGGAAAAGAGGTGCCTTATGAAAATATCCACGAAAGGACGCTATGGATTGACAATCATGATCGAGTTGGCCAAAAAATACGGAGAGGGCCCGATTTCTCTAAAATCCATTGCGCAAACAAATGATTTATCAGAGCATTACCTGGAGCAATTGGTTGCGCCGCTAAGGAATGCCGGCCTGGTAAAAAGCATCAGGGGAGCATACGGCGGCTATATATTAAGTTCGGAACCATCAACCATCTCGGCGGGGGACATTATCCGTGTCCTGGAAGGACCTATCAGCATTGTTGAGGGTATAGAGGACGAGGAACCAGCCAAGCGTGAGCTTTGGACACGAATCAGGGACGCGGTCAAAGACGTACTCGATAATACGACAATCGAAGACCTCGCCAATCATTCAGACAACTTTGGCGAGTCTGACGCTTATATGTTTTATATTTAGGTTTTCTTCGTAAATCTTGTTGCCTGCACAACCCATCATTAATGGAGATGCAATAACGGCAATTTTAAAAAAAACTTCTGAAGAGAGGGTAAGACTTTGGAAAGAATCTATTTGGACCATGCAGCCACTACACCCATGCATCCGGACGTACTCGCGGAAATGGTCAAGGTAATGGAAGCGGAATTTGGCAACCCTTCGAGCATCCATCATTTCGGTCGTGAGGCAAGAAAGATACTCGACGATACCCGTGATGAACTGGCAAAAAGCATCGGAACGAAGGGAAACAATATTATTTTTACAAGCGGCGGCACTGAAGCAGATAATCTGGCTATTATCGGTTATGCGGAAAATAATCGGTCTAAGGGACAGCATATCATCACGACTCAGGTTGAACACCATGCTGTCCTGCATAGCTGTGAGGAATTGGAGAAACGAGGGTTTGAGGTCACATATCTGCCGGTGGATGAGCATGGCCAGATATCCATGGAATCATTCAAAAAGGCATTACGTGATGATACGATTCTTGTGACGATAATGTACGGAAACAATGAGGTAGGCACGATCCAGCCTATCACAGAGATTGGTCAAATGCTAGCTGGTCATCAAGCTGTTTTCCATACAGACGCTGTCCAGGCGTATGGCATTGAAAAGTTAGATGTTGATGAACTTAAGATTGATTTGCTTTCTGTTTCAGCCCATAAAATCAATGGCCCCAAGGGGATTGGTTTTCTTTATATCCGTGATGGAATCAAGCTGGCGCGTCAGCTTTTCGGCGGCGAACAAGAAAGAAAACGCCGTGCCGGCACCGAGAATGTAGCAGCTATTGCCGGGTTTCGCAAAGCAGTTCAGCTATCCCAAAAGGAGCTTGAAACAAAACGCAGCTTCTATAATGATTTAAGGAATTTGTTCATCGATAAAATTCAAATGAGCGGAATCTCTTTCCAGCTGAACGGATTGCTTGATAAATCACTCCCTCATATTTTAAACTTAAGCTTTCCGGGCACGAATGTCGAAGCGATGCTTGTGAATCTTGACCTATCTGGAATAGCTGCTTCCAGCGGTTCAGCGTGTACTGCGGGTTCAATCGATCCCTCGCATGTTCTTGTCGCGATGTTCGGAAAAGAAGATGATAAGCTGACAAATTCTATCCGGTTCAGCTTCGGTTTGCACAATACAAGAGAACAGATAGAAAAAGCAGCAGAGGATACGGCGAAAATTGTCCGCAGGCTTGCGAAAAATAGCCAGGTTTAAGGGAAGAATAAGTTTTATAGGAAGAGAAAAGAGGTGAAGCATAATGGAAAAATCACCTAAGGATACAAGAGTGGTGGTTGGAATGTCCGGCGGTGTTGATTCATCTGTTGCTGCGCTCATTTTGAAGGAGCAGGGATATGATGTGATCGGCATCTTCATGAAAAACTGGGACGACACGGATGAAAACGGAGTCTGCACGGCTACCGAGGATTACGAGGATGTGATCCGCGTCTGCAACCAGATCGGCATTCCATATTATGCGGTCAATTTTGAAAAACAATATTGGGATAAGGTTTTCACTTATTTCCTAGATGAATATAAAGCAGGCAGGACGCCTAACCCGGATGTCATGTGCAACAAGGAAATCAAATTCAAGGCATTCCTTGAGCATGCAATAAACCTGGGCGCAGATTACCTGGCGACAGGTCATTATGCGCGAGTGGAAGACCGCGACGGGGAACGCAAAATGCTTCGTGGGCTGGATGAAAATAAGGACCAGACTTATTTCTTGAACCAGTTGAGTCAGGACCAGATAGAAAAAGTGTTGTTCCCAATCGGAAATCTGGAAAAATCCCGTGTCAGGGAGCTTGCAAAAGAAGCGAATCTTGCCACAGCAACTAAAAAAGACAGCACCGGCATCTGCTTCATTGGTGAAAGGAATTTCAAGGAGTTCCTTGGAAATTATCTTCCGGCCCAGCCGGGAAATATGGAGACGATGAACGGCGAGGTAAAAGGGAAGCATGATGGGCTGATGTATTATACTATCGGCCAGCGCCAGGGTCTAGGCATTGGTGGATCAGGTGAACCCTGGTTTGTTGTCGGGAAAGACCTCGAGCGCAATGTCTTGCTTGTTGAACAAGGCTTCCACAACGAACTGCTTTATTCAGACAGCATCACGGCGGTTAATGTCAGCTTTGTATCTGACAAAGAGAAGCCTAGTACGTTCGAATGTACAGCGAAATTCCGCTATCGTCAGCCTGATAATGCTGTAACGGTCGAGCTGCAGGATAATGGAACTGCAAAAGTTTTGTTCAAAGAACCAATACGTGCCGTGACTCCTGGACAGGCTGTCGTTTTCTACGATGGGGAAGAATGTCTTGGCGGAGGTACGATTGATGAAATTTTCAAGAATGGGAACAAACTGACATATGTCGGTTAATCCTGTTAAAATCCCCGGCGGGCCAGCTTCGCCGGGGATTGTTTTGGCTTAGGCTCTTTTTCGGATTTTTTCTGCAAAATTGAAAAATCTACAGGTCAGTTGTTACCTCGAAAAGAGTCTAAATCCTGCCGTAATATGGTATACTTTCATGGAGAATGGAGTGTTAAAAATGGATAAAAACCAGACAGGTATTGAGTTTATGAAAGAAGGCAAATGGGAAGAGGCTGCCAAGGCATTCGCGGAAGCGATTGATGCTCAGCCAAAAGATCCTGTTGCATACATAAATTTCGGAAACGTCCTCACAGCAGTGGGGGATACCGAAAGAGCAATGAACTTTTACGATAAAGCGATCAGCCTTGATGAGAATGCAACTGCAGCATACTACAGCAAAGGCGGCGTTTATTATGATAGCCAAAATTTCGAGGAAGCAAAAAACATGTTCGAACTTGCTTTGAAAAAAGGGCTGGATACTGGCGATAACTTTTTTATGCTGGGAATGAGCCTCGCGCAGATGGGAAGCAGCAAGCTTGCGTTGCCATACTTACAGCGCAGTACAGAACTTCTCGAAATTGATGCCGAAGCCCATTTCCAATATGGACTTTGCCTTGCAAGGGAAGGTTTTATCGACGAAGGTATTAATGCGTTTGAACTGGCAATATCGCTGGATCCAGAGCATACGGACGCCCTCTATAATCTTGGTGTAGCTTATGGCTACAAGGAAAATGGCGAAAAGGCGCTCGAGATGTTCAATCGTGCATTGGAAATCCAGCCAGATCACTTGCTTGCAGGCCACGGCAAGAAATTGATTGAGGGACAAGATATCCATTAATTTAGGATCTTTTCTTAATCTTTTTTGCGCAATGCGAAAACAGTCTTAATCAAATTGAATTGACGGAAAGGGGGAAGTACTTTGGACAAACAGGACTCGCTTGATTTGTTTTCAGAACAAGGCAAGTTCATGAAAGGGAAGCATCTTGTTACCATTTTTCATAATGAACAGAATCTATACACAGTCCTGAGGATCAGGGTTGAGGAGACAAATGAGCAGTACGAAGATAAGGAAGCAGTCATTACAGGGTATTTCCCCCGGATTCATGAGCAGGAGACTTATATTTTCTTTGGTGAGGTCAAAGAGCACCCTAAGTTCGGCGCACAATTCCATGCGACTCACTTCCGGAAAGATCTGCCACAGTCAAAGCAGGGGATCATCAGTTACCTTTCCGGTGATCTTTTCAAAGGAATCGGGAAGAAAACAGCAGAGAAAATTGTCGATACACTTGGTGAAAAGGCCATCACGAGGATTATCGAGAAACCGTCTGTCCTTGACCAGATTCCAAAGCTTGCGCCTGAAAAAGCAAAGGAACTTTATGACACATTAATGGAACATCAGGGCCTTGAACAGGTAATGGTCGCATTGAACGAATTTGGCTTTGGCCCTCAGCTGTCGATGAAAATTTATCAAGTATACAAGGAAAAGGCGATTGATGTTATTCAAAACAATCCTTACAAGCTTGTGGAGGATATTCAAGGCATCGGATTCGGAAGGGCGGATGAACTGGGCGGCCAGCTCGGGCTGACAGGTAACCATCCTGACCGGATCAAGGCTGCCTGTCTCTATACACTTGAGAACTCAAGCATCCAGGGCGGGCATGTGTTCATGGAAGCGGAAGAGCTCCTCGTCGAGGTGAAAAAGCTGCTTGAAGACAATCAGAATGTCGAAATTGAATTTACTGATATCTCGAACGAAATCATCAATCTAGGTGAAGAAGGAAAGCTGGTTGCCGAAGAACAGAGAGTCTATTTGCCATCCCTTTATTATTCGGAAAAAGGCCTGGTTGTGAACATTAAAAGGATTCTTGAGCAGACAGAATACGAAAATCAATTTCCTGAATCGGAGTTTCTCCTTGCTCTAGGAAATCTTGAGGAACGCCTGGGTGTCCAATATGGGCCAAGCCAGAAGGAAGCGATCCAGACAGCGCTTATGTCACCGATGATGATTTTGACCGGTGGTCCCGGCACAGGTAAAACGACGGTCATTAAAGGAATCGTTGAGCTATATGCAGAGCTTCATGGCTGTTCTCTGGACCCGAAAGATTACAAAAAAGAAGAACCTTATCCATTCTTGCTTGCGGCGCCGACTGGCCGTGCGGCAAAGAGGATGACTGAGTCAACCGGTCTGCCTGCCGTGACAATCCATAGGCTGTTGCGCTGGAATGGCGCAGAAGGTTTTGATCATAATGAAGACCAGCCGCTTGAGGGAAAGATATTGATTATCGATGAAACCTCAATGGTTGATATATGGCTCGCCCATCAATTATTCAAATCTCTGCCTGACAATATTCAGGTGATCGTAGTGGGAGATGAAGACCAGCTCCCTTCAGTAGGTCCTGGCCAGGTACTGAAGGATCTATTGGATTCTAGCAGGGTCCCGACTGTGAGGCTGACGGATATCTACAGGCAGGCTGAAGGTTCGTCAATAATCGAACTTGCCCACCAAATCAAAAAAGGCTATCTGCCAGACGATATTTCTGCCCAACAGCCTGACCGTTCTTTTATAAAATGTACGACAAGCCAGATTCCTCAGGTAGTCGAAAAGGTTGTCGCCAATGCTAAGAAAAAAGGGTATTCCCCGAGGAACATCCAGGTGCTGGCGCCGATGTACCGTGGTCCAGCCGGTATTGACCGTCTGAACGAACTGCTGCAGGATCTCTTCAATCCGAATTCAGATGGAACGAGGAAAGAGCTTGCGTTTGGCGATCTGAAATATCGTATCGGGGATAAGATCCTTCAGCTAGTCAATCAGCCGGAAGCCAATGTATTTAATGGTGACATGGGTGAGGTTGTTGCGATATTTTACGCAAAGGAAAACACGGAAAAGCAGGATCAGCTGATCGTTTCCTTCGACGGTATAGAAGTTACCTATAATAGGCCGGACCTCTCGCAAATCACCCACGCTTATTGCTGTTCCGTGCATAAATCCCAGGGTAGTGAATTTCCAATTGTCGTCCTTCCAGTGGTAAAAAGCTATTTCAGAATGCTGCGCAGGAATCTAATTTATACAGCAATCACCAGGAGTAAGCAATTTCTCATTCTCGTTGGCGAAGAAGAAGCACTTAAAATGGGGATAGAACGCGGTGAAGATACCGAAAGGAATACAACACTGGTTAAGAAGCTTGTACAATTACTGCCTGAATTGCAAGATGAAAGGAATACAAAGGATCAAAGCGGGTCTCAGTCGGAAAATAAACTCCAAAATGAAAATAGTACCGGCAAAGATAAAAAAATGGATTATATTGAAATCATCAAAAACGCTGATCCGATGATCGGAATGGACAATCTGACTCCTTATGATTTTATGGAGGAACAGGAAGCATAAGAATCTGCAGTCAATGCGGATTCTTTTTTTATTTTCCATGGAAATCCTTACACCACATGATTTTAGCGAAGGGGTGGAAACTAAGATTGTTCGGGAAAGGCGGGACACACTTTTGCGGACATTTTCACTTTTAAAGGGACTGCCTGTATATGAATTGGCGAGTGGACAAAAACTGGGCGAAGTTTGTGATGTGAGCATTTCTGGCAATGGAAGCGTAGTAGGCTTACTTGTAAAAAAGGGTGCGTTCATCAAAAAAACGTTTCAGGTGAAAGTGGATCAGGTTTCATCCTTTGGTGAAGATGGAGTCATGGTGAAAGACAAGTCAGCCTTGGAGCGATTGGAGACAGAGCCGGAATATACATTCGAACATAATAAGAGCCTTGCTGGGAAAGCGCTTCTTACGAAAGAAGGAGAACAGCTGGGACTGTTAGAGGATGTATATTTTATGGAAGAATTGGGCACGATTGTAGGGTACGAATTAACGGATGGCTTTTTTTCGGATATCGCGAATGGGAAGCGTGTCATAAAGACCACTGGTCCGCCTGCAATCGGAAAGGATGCCATCGTCGTCACTGTTAAATCGAGATGAGGTGTCCTTATGTTAAGTTGTCCCAATTGCAGAAGCAAGGATATAGGTAAAATTGGCATCAACCAATATTACTGCTGGAATTGCTTCATCGAACTGTCTCTGAACAATGGCTTGATCCATACCCATCAAGTCGAAGAAGATGGAACATTGAGCTCACTTGATGATTTATTTGAGGAAGATCAACGTCAATACGGCATGTAAAATAAATCGAAGAGGTGAGACACATGAATAAAATGTTAACCTCCGTAATCGCATTAGGTGCTGGTATGGCAGCTTACAATTATGCTTCCAACAATAATATGATGTCTGGAAGGAAAATGAGGAAGCTTGGCAAGAAAATGACGAGAGCTTTATTCTAATAAGCTGAGCCAGTCTAATTGATAAACCCCTGTAATTTCCGCAGGGGTTTTTTTATGTAGGCTCTTTTCTCAAACATTGTTGCTATTGACTACAAAATAGGATTGAATGACCTTGTTTCTTCAGAAAAATTACAGCTTGTTATGAGGAAAGAACCGACACACTTAATACCGAACTACCAAAACGGTTTTTTATCACGTTAAAATCGGCCTTAGGATTTTATCAACAATCGCTACGAAAACAGCCTATATGTAAAATTGGAAAAAAGCGCTTGAAATTACCATTTCGCTATAAAAAATCTATTTTCGCTATAATAATGAAGTTTTCGCTATAAAAAATTATTCTTAGCTATAATAGTTTGTAAATCGCTATAAAAATTAGAATTTCGCTATAAAAATGGAAAGGCCCTTTTGAATAATCCCAAACATGGCCAAAAATGCATAATCCACCACCTTTCTCTCAAGAATAAACAAGAAGGAGGGTGAAGATGATGAATATCCAAATGAAATGGTATTACCGGCTTGGGTTTCTTCTCCTTTTATTCATTGTTCTGTACGTATTCATCAAATTGCAGTCCATCTGGGTTCCTTTTTTGGAAGTCTTGCTTTCGCTGCTTGTGCCTTTTTCCGTGGCTGCTTTCATTACATATTTGCTGCATCCTATTGTGGAGGCTCTTCACCAAAGAGGGCTTCATCGCGGCGTTTCAATCCTGATCATCTATATACTGTTCTTTGGCGGGGCTGGGTTTGCTTTTTACAAAGGGATTCCGGCCTTGATTCACCAGCTGGGTGACCTGGCGGAAAATGCTCCGTATTTCGCCGAGCAGTATAAACAAATGGTCAATAATATTGTTGATCAGACATCGACTTGGCCAGCAGGTATCCATGAAAGAATCGAGGATGGCATTACCCGGATGGAACAATGGCTTGATGGAGTGCTCGCAGGTACAATGACATTTCTGATGGATATCATTAATTCCATCTTGACGATTGCAGTAATCCCGTTTATCGCTTTTTACATGCTGAAGGATTTCGATGTCATGAAAAAAGCGGCGTGGTATCTCACCCCACGGCAGTGGAGACAGCCAGGCACTAAGTTCCTGCATGAAGTCGACAAATCCCTGGGCAGCTATATCCGCGGACAGCTGCTCATATGCCTCATAATTGGAGTCCTATCCTCATTGTTTTTTTGGCTGGCAGGCATAAAGTATTCGCTGCTGCTTGGAGCAATTGTCGGGATAACGAATGTGATCCCTTATTTCGGCCCGATCATTGGAGCTATTCCAGCTGTGATTATTGCCGCGACAATGTCGGTGAAGATGGTGTTTTTATCACTCGTGATCGTGTTCTCGCTTCAGTTCCTCGAGGGAAATATCCTTTCCCCGCTGATTGTCGGCAAAAGCCTGCACATGCATCCGCTGATGATCATGTTTGCACTGTTGGCTGGTGAAGAAGTTGGCGGCATCCTTGGATTGATTCTTGCTGTTCCTGTCCTAGTCGTATTAAGGGCGGCATTGATTCACGCAAAAGACCATATCATACTTGAAAGAAAGAAAGAACGTCCATCATAATTTTTGCCTAGTCGTTTGACAAAGTGCAAGGAGCTATATATAATTCGGCTATAGATTAATAATTCGAAAAATGTAGAAGGAACGAGTATGTTATAGACCATCGTCCAGAGAGGGATTCCCAGGCTGCAAGAATTCCCGATGAAGGATAACAGAAAGCTATTCCGGAGTGCAGGCAAAACCTGCCGTAGCAGCTGCGTTAAAGCGTTTTTGAGAGATGGGCGCACGTATTTGTGTCCATAATCAGGGTGGTACCGCGAGCAAGCTCTCGTCCCTGTCCAGGGATGAGGGCTTTTTTTGTTGCCTAAAATCCCTGAAAGCTAAAATTTCACTTGGGTTTAGGAGGTTAGTTTTATGAAAAAACTGACAGGTGCTGAAATCAGAAGAATGTATCTTGATTATTTTAAGGAAAAAGGCCACGCAATCGAACCGAGTGCGTCGCTTGTTCCGCATGATGATCCTTCCCTGCTTTGGATCAACAGCGGTGTTGCAACATTGAAAAAGTATTTTGACGGCCGTGTCGTACCGGGAAATCCACGGATTACAAACGCACAGAAATCAATTCGTACGAACGATATCGAAAATGTCGGCAAGACAGCACGCCACCATACGTTTTTTGAAATGCTCGGGAACTTCTCGATTGGCGACTATTTCAAGGTTGAAGCAATCGAATTCGCATGGGAATTCCTAACGGATGAAAAATGGATCGGCTTTGATCCAGAAAAACTGTCAGTGACAATTCACCCTGAAGACGATGAAGCTTTCAATATCTGGAGAGAAAAAGTCGGTGTTCCTGAGGAGCGAATTATCCGCCTTGAAGGGAACTTCTGGGATATCGGTGAAGGTCCTAGTGGTCCGAACACGGAAATCTTCTATGATAGAGGACCTGAATACGGCAATGACCCTGAAGATCCAGAATTATACCCTGGTGGAGAAAATGACCGTTATTTAGAAGTTTGGAACCTAGTGTTTTCCGAGTTCAATCACAACCCTGATGGAACATATACTCCACTGCCGAAGAAAAATATTGATACAGGCATGGGACTAGAGCGTATGGCTTCTGTTGTCCAGGACGTTCCTACAAACTTTGAAACCGATCTGTTCATGCCGATCATCAATGCGACTGAAGAACTATCTGGTGAAAAATACGGACATTCCAAGGAGAAGGATGAGGCGTTCAAAGTAATTGCTGACCACACTCGTACTGTAGCATTTGCTGTCGGCGATGGTGCACTTCCTTCAAACGAAGGCCGCGGCTATGTACTTCGCAGATTATTGCGCCGCGCTGTGCGTTATGCAAAGAAGCTGAGTATCAACCGTCCATTCATGTATGAGCTTGTGCCTGTAGTTGGAGAGATCATGCATGACTTCTACCCTGAGGTAAAAGAAAAGACAGAATTTATCCGAAAAGTCATAAAGAACGAAGAAGACCGCTTCCACGAAACACTTCATGAAGGACTTGCAATTCTTTCAGAGTTGATCAAGAAGGAAAAAGAAAAAGGCAGCGGCATGGTCCAGGGTGAAGATGTCTTCCGCCTTTATGACACATACGGCTTCCCTGTTGAATTAACAGAAGAGTATGCTGAAGAAGAAGGTTTGAAGGTCGACCATGAAGGCTTTGAAAAAGAGATGGAGCTGCAGCGTGAGAGAGCACGTTCTGCAAGACAGGACGTAGGTTCCATGCAGGTTCAGGGCGGCATTCTTGGCGACATTAAAGAAAGCAGCGAATTCGTCGGTTATGACAATTTTGAAACAAACAGCAAGATTGTTGCATTAGTCAAGGAAGGCGAGCTTGTCGAGGAAGCGAAAGCTGGTGATGACATCCATTTCATCCTTGATGTAACACCTTTCTATGCAGAAAGCGGCGGCCAGATCGCTGATAAGGGAACAATCGAAGCGAATGGCGTGAAGCTATCAGTCAAGGATGTAAAGAAGGCTCCTAACGGCCAAAACCTTCACCATGCAGTGGTATTAGAGGGAGCAGTTACGAAGGGTCTTGAAGTGACAGCTAAAGTTGACCAGGATAACCGTGCGAGAATCATCAAGAACCATACTGCAACACACTTGCTCCACCAGGCATTGAAGGATGTGCTTGGCGGTCACGTAAACCAGGCAGGATCACTAGTCGAGCCTGATAGATTGCGGTTCGACTTCTCTCATTTTGGTCAGGTGACTGCTGAAGAGCTTGAGCAAGTAGAAGCAATCGTCAACAAAAAAATCTGGAGAAGCATCCAGGTTGAGACGAGCTTCAAGCCGATTGCTGAAGCAAAATCAATGGGCGCTATGGCTTTGTTCGGTGAAAAATACGGCGATATTGTCCGTGTCGTAAAAGTTGGCGACTACAGCCTTGAGCTTTGCGGCGGGTGCCACGTTCCTAACACATCTGTCATCGGATTGTTCAAAATTGTATCCGAGAGCGGTATTGGGGCGGGAACTAGAAGGATTGAAGCTGTAACAGGCGAAGCAGCTTACACAGTGCTAAATGACCAGATTAGTATTCTGAAGGACGCAGCATCTAAACTGAAGACGTCTCCAAAAGAAGTAGCGAACAGAATTGATTCCATGCTTGTTGAAATGAAGCAGCTTCAGCGTGAAAATGAATCTCTTTCAGCAAAATTGGGTAATATTGAAGCAGGAAGCCTTACTACCAAGGTCAAAGAAGTCAATGGTGTCCAGTTGCTTGCAGCTCGCGTCGAAGCGGCTGATATGAACGGCCTTAGAAATATGGCTGATGACTTGAAGCAGAAGCTTGGTTCAGCTGTCATTCTGCTTGGCATGACCGACGGCAGCAAAGTAAATTTGATTGCCGCAGTGACAGATGACCTGATCAAGCAAGGCTATCAAGCTGGAAAACTGATCAAGGAAGCTGCAACAATATGCGGCGGAGGCGGCGGAGGCCGTCCGGATATGGCACAGGCTGGCGGAAAAGATCCATCAAAGCTCGACAAAGCGCTACAATTTGCCGAAGAATGGGTTAAATCAATTTGATATAACAGTAAAGTAGTGTAGAATGAAGATATCTTAAAGAAAATTTGCCTGCCATTTTTTAAAAGTGAGGTGCATTCGATGAGCTCGTTTGACAAAACGATGAGATTTAATTTTCCCGAAGAGCCTTTTGAGCATGATGTCAATGAAGTCCTGCTACAGGTGTATGAAGCATTGCAGGATAAGGGATATAACCCTATCAACCAGATTGTCGGATATTTGCTCTCCGGCGACCCGGCCTATATTCCCCGCCATCTGGATGCCCGAAATATCATCCGAAAGCTGGAACGGGATGAAATTATCGAGGAACTGGTTAAATCCTATTTAAGGAACCACCGAGAGGGGAAATAAATGCGTACGATGGGACTGGATGTCGGCTCGAAAACAGTCGGCATTGCGCTGAGCGATGAACTGGGATGGACTGCTCAGGGACTTGAAACATTGAAAATCAACGAAGAAGAAAATGTGTTTGGTTTCGATGAATTAGGTAAAATAATAAAAGAGTACGATGTCGACAAAGTTGTCGTCGGGCTGCCTAAAAACATGAACGGCACAATTGGACCACGCGGAGAAGCGAGCCAATTCTATGCCCGTGAATTGGAGGAAAGGTTCGGCGTCCCTGTTATCCTCTGGGACGAGCGTCTGACGACAGTGGCTGCAGAGCGGGTTTTGCTTGAGGCTGACTTAAGCCGAAAGAAACGAAAGAAAGTCATTGATAAGATGGCAGCAATGATGATTTTACAAGGCTATTTGAATAGTCAAAACTAAATTGAGGTGACTTTAATGGATCACGGCGAAAACAACATTACAGTAGTAGACGAAAGCGGTAACGAACAACTATGCGAAGTACTTTTCACATTTGACTCAGAAGAGTTTGGTAAATCTTATGTTTTATACTATCCGATGGGTGCAGATGATAGTGAAGATGAAGAAATCGAAATCCATGCTTCAGCTTTCACCCCGTCAGAAGACAACGAAGATGGCGAACTAATGCCAATCGAAACTGACGCAGAATGGGACATGATTGAAGAAATGCTAGAAACATTCCTTGCAGAGCAAGACGAAGAATAAATTATTACTTTAGGACCAGGCGAATGATGCCTGGTCCTTTATTTTTATAAGTAAACCTATCGTCCAAACAGAGGGTAGATTCCTAGAAAAGTGTCCGATAGATAATCTCACCGACTTCTGTTCTCACAGGTCTTATTAGCACTGTCGAAATTTTGGTTTATTTGTCGCTAGTGGTATTTTTTCGTAATTATTTGCAAATAGAAATAAAAAATATAGTATAATGGTTCGAGATGTGAAAATAGAGAGTATCCAGGAAATCAACATTGTTAACTGGAGGGGGAAGTTATGTCTGACGAAAAAAATAGTAAACAAGATAAAAAGAAGTTGATTGCTGAGAAGTTGGTTGAACAGCAAAAGGAAGCAAGAATTGTTAGGAAGATTGTATTCATCACGGCGATCGTTGGTATCTTACTCATCGGGGCAGTTGGCGGAGGCGGATATTATTATATTAAAGAAGCTCTTAAGCCGGTAAATGCATCCAGCGAGAAGACGGTTGATGTCAATATCCCGATTGGCTCCTCTACTACAGGAATCGGAAAGATATTGGAGGAGAATGGGGTAATCCGGGATGCGAGGGTCTTCAAATACTATGTGAAATTTAAGAATGAAGCAGGTTTTATGGCCGGCGATTACAAAATGAATCCGTCCATGACACTTCCAGAAATAATTTCGAGCTTGAAAACTGGTAAAGTCATGCAGGAAGTGGTCATGAAAATTACCATTCCTGAAGGAAAGCAGTTAAAGCAAATCGCTGGAATTATCGCGGAAAAGACACAGCAAAATGAAGAAGAGATTTTTAAACAGCTCAACGATAAAGAGTTCATCACAAAAATGATGGGTAGATATCCAGACGTTCTGACGGAAGACATATTAAAAGAAAATGTGAAGTATCCGCTTGAAGGCTATCTGTTCCCGGCAACTTATCCTTTCTATTCTGAAAAGCCAACGGTCGAGGAAATCGTTACTGTCATGCTGACTAAGACTAAGGAAGTTCTCGGTGAATTCAGAGGTCAGATGGAAGAAAAAGAAATGACGACACATGAATTGATGACGATGGCATCGCTCATTGAGGAAGAAGCGACTGATAAAGTTGACCGCGATAAAATCGCGAGCGTTTTCTATAATCGCCTGGAAGACGGTATGATGCTGCAAACAGATCCTACTGTCCTATATGCGCACGGAGAACATAAAGACCGGGTGTTTTACAAGGATCTTGAAATTGATGACCCTTATAATACCTATAAAATTCAGGGGTTGCCGCCAGGCCCAATCGCCAATCCAGGGGTAATGTCGATTGAAGCCACTCTGTCACCTGCCGACACAGATGATATGTATTTCCTTGCAACGTCTACAGGAGATGTGCTCTTCTCTAAAACACTTGCAGAGCATAATCGCAAAGTGAACGAACATATAACAAACAAAAAATAACAGTAAATAAAAGGGAAATGCAGAAAGGTTAGCATTTCCCTTCTTATTGTGATAAAATAATTCAAGTGTTTTTTTCTAGATTCAATAGTAATGTTACTGTCTATCGTAAGCTCCGAGTGGGAGCTCCGAATTATTTGATAGCGTGTATTGCAGAAGTAGGAGTTATGGCTTTTAGCTTATGAACCTTTAAGGCAACATTGCCTGATGGTGTGCCCTCTTAAACTGTGAACGCTATTTTTTTCATGCTCGGACAGTCATTCTAATATATCTACTCTGGCTGAGATTTAGCCATTGAATAGAGGTGAAGCAGCTTGCTTAGTCAAGAGCTGCAAAATTATATAGATTCTTTAATACAGCCTAGGAATGGTCTCCTTTTAGAGATGGAGGAATATGCCCATCAAAACGGAGTTCCAATCATGGAGCCGGCAGGTATTGAAACCCTGCTGCAATTCTTGAGAATACAGCAGCCGGAAGCGATTTTGGAGGTAGGGACGGCAATTGGCTATTCGGCACTAAGGATGGCATTCGCCCTGCCGCAAACAAAGATCGTCACTTTGGAACGTGATGAGGAACGGTTTAAGCTTGCTGTTGATTATATTAAGAGGGCAGACATGCACCAGCAGATCATCCAAATAAGTGGTGATGCGCTTGAGCTTGAAGAGGAAGTTGCCGGCCATGGTCCGTTTGAGACCATTTTCATTGATGCGGCCAAGGGCCAGTATAAGCGTTTTTTTGAAATATACTCAAGGCATTTAAAGCCTGGAGGTATGATCATTACGGATAATGTCCTTTTTAAAGGGCTTGTATACAATCAGGAAGCAGATAGCAGAAGACTTCGCAGCCTGGTTAAAAAAATAGACGAATTCAACCGCTGGCTTGCTGCCAATCAGGAGTATGATACTGTCATACTGCCGATAGGCGACGGGATAGCGGTTAGTAAGAAGAGGTGAACGGAATGAATAAACCTGAATTATTGGTAACTCCAAAGAGTGTTGAGGATATTATTCCACTGGCGGAGGCGGGAGCAGATGCTTTCTTGATTGGTGAACAGAAATTTGGCATGCGTCTCGCTGGTGAGTTTGACCGTGAAGACGTAAAGCAGGCAATCGAACTGGCACATTCAAAAGGCAAGAAAGTATATGTCGCTATGAACGCGTTGTTCCACAATGAAAAAATTGATTTGCTTGGTGATTACCTTGGATTCTTAAAAGATCTCAATGCGGACGGAGTTACTTTCGGCGACCCGGCAGTACTGATGGCCGCAAAGGAATATGCCCCGGAAATGAAGCTTCATTGGAGCACGGAAACAACAGGCACGAACTGGTATACTTGCAATTATTGGGGCAGGAAGGGTGCAAAACGTGCCGTTCTGGCAAGGGAAATCAATATGGACGCTATTGTTGAGATCAAGGAAAATGCCGAGGTTGAAATCGAGGTGCAGGTTCACGGAATGATGAACATGTTCCAGTCTAAACGCCCATTGCTTGGACATTACTTTGAATACCAAGGCAAAGCGCTTGAAGTTGAGAACCGCAAACAAGAACGCAATATGTTCCTTCATGATAAAGAGCGAGAAAATAAATATCCTATTTTCGAGGATGAAAATGGCACTCATATCATGAGTCCTAACGATATTTGCATTATTGATGAACTAACGGAGCTTGTGGAAGCCGGAGTCGATTCTTTTAAAATTGACGGCATCCTGAAGAGCCCTGAATATATCCTGGAAGTTACAAAGCTTTATCGCAATGCCATTGATTTGGCTGTTGAAGATCCAGACCAATACGACGAAGAAAAAGACGGCTTGCTTGAAGCAGCGGAAGAACTGCAGCCGCCAAACCGCCCACTGGATACAGGATTCTTTTTCAAAGAGACGGTTTATTAACAGTAAGAACTATGAGGAGGTTGCGTAATGGCAGCAGTAGCAGATAAAATCTCGCAAATTGTTGACGGGAAGCGTGTTATCGTAAAGAAACCAGAACTGCTTGCGCCAGCCGGTAATCTTGAAAAACTTAAGATTGCCGTGCAGTATGGTGCAGATGCCGTCTTCATCGGCGGGCAAGAGTATGGTTTGCGCTCGAACGCAGATAATTTCACATTCGAAGAAATGAAGGAGGGCGTAGAGTTTGCCAGGGAATATGGCGCCAAAATCTATGTCACAACAAACATCTTCGCACATAATGAAAACATCGATGGTCTTGAAGACTATCTATTAGGCTTGAAGGGAGCTGGCGTGCACGGCATCATTGTCGCTGATCCTCTGATCATCGAAACTTGCCGCAGGGTCGCTCCAGAGATTGAAGTACACTTAAGCACACAGCAATCCCTTTCAAACTGGAAGGCTGTCCAGTTCTGGAAAGAAGAAGGTCTTGAGCGTGTTGTTCTTGCGCGTGAAACAAGTGCTGATGAAATCAAGGAAATGAAGGAAAAAGTAGATATTGAAATCGAAACCTTCATCCATGGAGCAATGTGTATTGCATACTCAGGACGCTGTACATTGAGCAATCACATGACAGCACGTGATTCTAACCGCGGCGGCTGCTGCCAGTCTTGCCGCTGGGACTATGACTTGTACACACTTGAAGGAAATGAAGAAAACGCCTTGTTTGCTGAAGGTGACTCTCCATTTGCGATGAGCCCAAAGGATCTTAAGCTGATCGAATCGATTCCACGCATGATCGAGCTTGGAATAGACAGCTTGAAAATCGAAGGCCGCATGAAGTCGATCCACTATATAGCGACGGTAGTCAGTGTATACCGCAAAGTGATTGATGCTTATTGCGCAGACCCTGAGAACTTTGTCATCAAGCAGGAATGGCTTGAAGAATTGGACAAATGTGCGAATCGTGAGACAGCAACTGCCTTCTTTGAGGGAGTTCCTGGGTATAAAGAGCAAATGTTTGGAAACCATAGCAAAAAGACAACTTTCGATTTTGCCGGACTTGTGCTTGATTACGATGCTGAGACGCAAACGGTAACACTTCAGCAAAGAAACTATTTCAAGCCAGGCGACGAGGTTGAATTCTTTGGACCAGAAATCGAGAACTTCACTCATGTCGTTGAGAAGATTTGGGATGAAGATGGCAATGAGCTGGATGTAGCCCGCCATCCTCTGCAAATCGTCAAGTTCAAGATGGACAAGCCTGTCTACCCAAATAACATGATGCGGAAGGAGAAGTAAACAAATGGACCGCAAACCTGTTGTGATTGGTGTAGCCGGCGGCTCCGGCTCAGGAAAAACTAGTGTAACTAAAGCGATTTACGATAGCTTTAAAGGCCACTCAATCCTGATGATAGAACAAGACTACTATTATAAAGACCAAAGCCATCTGCCAATGGAAGAGCGTTTGAAGACAAATTATGATCATCCGCTGGCATTTGACAATGACCTTTTGATAGAACATATCCAAAAGCTGCTTCGTCACGAGGCGATTGATAAGCCAGTTTATGATTACGCTGTCCATACAAGATCTAGCGAGGTCATCCATGTTGAACCTAAAGATGTAATTATTCTTGAAGGAATCCTGATCCTTGAGGATGAGAGACTTCGTGACTTGATGGATATCAAGCTCTATGTTGATACAGATGCAGATTTGCGGATTATCCGAAGGCTGCTGCGTGACATTAAGGAGCGCGGCCGTTCAATGGACTCTGTCATCGAACAATATGTGAATGTTGTCAGGCCGATGCATAACCAGTTCATTGAGCCGACCAAGCGTTATGCACATGTGATTATCCCTGAGGGGGGCCACAACCATGTGGCGATTGACCTGATGGTAACAAAAATTCAAACAATTCTTGAACAAAAATCGTTTTTGTGACACAATAGCATAGATAATGTGGACATGGAAGTACTTGAATAAAGTGCTTCCTTTTGTCCAATGAAAAGTAAATGGTCCGTTCCGGTCCTATTTAAAAACGCGCGCCCTGGTAAAGGGTGCGCTCCTGTATATTTTTCAGGTTACATAATATAATATTACACAATCTATTTTTTGGGGAATTGTGAAGACTAGAAGGAGTGAAGTATTTTGGCTACAGAAAAAGTTTTTCCTATGACACAGGCAGGAAAAGAAAAGCTGGAACAAGAATTGGAACAATTGAAAACAGTAAAGCGTAAAGAAGTTGTTGAGAGAATCAAGATCGCACGCAGCTTTGGCGACCTTTCAGAGAACTCTGAGTATGATTCAGCAAAAGAAGAGCAAGCCTTTGTTGAAGGCCGTATCACAACTCTTGAAAATATGATTCGCAATGCAAAGATCATCCAGGAAGATGAAGTAAGCACAGATGCAGTCAGCCTTGGCCGCACAGTAACTTTTGTCGAGCTTCCTGATGGCGATGAAGAATCCTATACAATCGTGGGGAGTGCTGAAGCTGACCCGTTTGAGGGCAAAATTTCAAACGACTCTCCAATTGCCAAGAGCCTGATGGGCAAGAAAGTTGGAGATGAAGTGACTGTCCAGACTCCTGGCGGTGAAATGAACGTTCGTATCACAACAATTAAGTAAATACCTTATGTTTGAAATATCAACACCTCGTCAACACTTTTGACGAGGTGTTTTTTATGCGTAAAAAAAGAATGGTAGCCTGGATCTCCATTTGTATAGCTGCTTTTGGTCTGCTGATGTTACGGCTGGCACAGCTGCAGCTATATGATACAGAGTCCTTTTCCAAGCATGAAATCAATTTAATAGAAGCAAGCGTTAAGCAAAGATCGCAGGAAATGGTCGTTGACAATGGCAGAGGGAATTTCCTTGACAGAAAAGGGGCACCTCTATCCTATGAAACTTCGTCAGTTCTTGTCCTGTTTCCATTTTTGAAAAAAATGGACTGGGAAGCTGACAAGATCGCAAGGACTATCGGAGTATCTGTATACGCTTTGGAAAATGCAGTGGAAAAGTCCAAGGAACCATTCGCCTATGGTGACCCAGATCCGATGATCTTGACAAAAAGACAAATGGACATTATAAACGAGATGGAAATCCCGGGTGTATTTGCTGTTGAGCGAAAGTATCCATTGGCGAAAGTGCCGGCTGCCCAGCTTCTAGGGATCATTGGTGAGAATGAATCGCTACTGAAATCAAGGTATGTGGAGAAAGATTTGCTGCCAAGAACCTTGATTGGTCTCTCAGGATTGGAAAAAAGTTTTGACGAATTCCTGGTTGCTGAAGGGAAATCTAAGCTGGTGTATCATGTCGACGGGGCAGGGGCACCACTATTCGGAATCAATGTTAAATATATAGATCCAGCAAATCCATTTTATCCAATCAACCTGCAGACATCGATAGACAAAGATCTGCAGATGATCCTTGAGGAAAAAGTTGACGAGCATAATATCAACAGAGGCGGCGTCGTGCTGCTGGATATTGAAACAAATAGTATACTGGCTATGGTTTCAAGACCCGACATTAACACTGTGAACCCTTATAATGACGAGGGAACAGAAAATATGATGGTCAAGCAGCATATACCTGGTTCTGTCTTTAAGACGGTGGTTGCTGCCGCAGCAATTGATCATGGGCTCGATGATCCAGCGAGGAAGTTCGATTGCAGCAAGACGATCAGCGGGGATCCAGATTTGAAATATGACCACGGTATACTCAATTTCGCTGATAGCTTTGCAGTAAGCTGCAACAGGACTTTTGGGGAGGTAGCCCGGGAACTGCAAGAGAAGGACCCAAATATGCTTGAAAAATACGCAGAGATGCTATCCATCACTGGCGGTGCTGGATGGAAGGGTGACATTTTTCACCTAGAAGATTTCGAACAGCTGCAAGATGAGGAAAAGGGCCGGGTATTTTTATCAGATGAAGCGAGGAAAGATCGGAATTTTGCAGCTTTATCAGGTATCGGCCAGCATGAAGTGAGGGTGTCTCCTCTTGCTGTTGCGAACATGATGGCTACAATCGCCAGAGGAGGCGAAAAAAACATGGTCAGGGCTGTATTCTCCATCCAGTACCAAAATGGCGCTAAAATGACGGACTTCCCCAAAGAGGAGCTAGAAGGGGCGGAAATCTCACCTTTTACAGCCATGAAACTTCAAAAGCTTTTACGAGAGGTCGTTCTAAATGAAGAGGGTACGGGGAGATGGTTCAGGGAATTGCCATATTCGGTGGCAGGAAAATCCGGGACCGCCGAAACCGGGATCTACAAAGATGACAAACAATTGCACAATAAATGGTTCGCTGGATATTTTCCCTATGAAAAACCGAAGTATGCACTTGTGACTGTCAACTTAGGGGTCCTGGAGAATGAAGGCGGGGTGAACCCACTCTTTGCGGATATAGTAAAAGAGGTCTATGCATATAACCATGGAAGCCTGGATGAAGGTCCGAAAAACCATTAAAACAACATTAGATGAATATAAAATCCTTCAAGTTTGCCCCAAGTCATGGTAGAATGTTGACAACCTTATAAGGGAGGGAAAGATCTTGAAGCACGATTATGACAACCTAAATGAGGGGACACGTTCAGGAAAAAGATCCAAGCGCAGAAAAACGAACCTTATTTTAAATAGCTTGATTGTTGTCGTTATTTTGTTGATTGGAATTGTCTCTTTTAACATTTTTTTCAGCAATGATGAAGGGGCTGCCGACCAAAACGGTGTTGTGGCAGAAAAAGATAATGCCGCAACCCCTTCAGGAAACAAAGATGACAGCAAAGATACTGGCAAAAAGAATGACCTTAAAGATTCTGATAAAGAAGATGATAGTGCAACAGAAGAAACCGAGTCTGAAGAAGCAGATGAGGAATCTGCAGAGGATGAGGAATTGGCTGAACCAATCGTGACAGAAGGCGGCAGTGATGCCAATGTCAAGCAGACGATTGAGAATCCAGAATGGAAGCCTGTAGGCACAACCCAATCTGGAGAACATAATACCGTTTTCGACCAAAATGCCGTTGATTGGCAGGAAATGATTCTTGCATATTCATATGCTACCGGAATTGATAAGAATAATATGACGGTATGGTTTAATGGAAATGGCGGTGCGCCTAATACCGCGGTAGGAACCATCTCTGAAAAGGGAAGTGACCAGACGTACAGAGTATCGATTCAATGGGTAGACGGCCAGGGCTGGAAGCCAGTGAAAGTAGAAGAATTGATTGAGAATGATCAGAAGAGATAATGTGATTTATTGAGAGGGGCTCTTGAAGAGGGCCCCTTTATTTTTTTTATAAGAAAGTATAAAACTTTTTACACTTAGATTAGTGTCTAGCTCCAGCGCCTAGCCCTCGAGTCGCTTGTCTAGTTTCGCCTCCTAGAAACTCC
>NZ_BASE01000108.1 GCF_000813125.1 Mesobacillus selenatarsenatis SF-1 | reverse complement strand
TAATTCCTCTATATATGATATATGGGCCTATAGCTCAGCTGGTTAGAGCGCACGCCTGATAAGCGTGAGGTCGGTGGTTCGAGTCCACTTAGGCCCACCATATATCTTTCATAATGGGGCCTTAGCTCAGCTGGGAGAGCGCCTGCCTTGCACGCAGGAGGTCAGCGGTTCGATCCCGCTAGGCTCCACCATGTCGCTTTTATGGCGCATG
>NZ_BASE01000109.1 GCF_000813125.1 Mesobacillus selenatarsenatis SF-1 | reverse complement strand
TGTAATTGGAGCGGGTGAAGAGAATCGAACTCTCATCATCAGCTTGGAAGGCTGAGGTTTTACCACTAAACTACACCCGCATATAAAGTTAGTTGCTGAATGGTCGGGAAGACAGGATTCGAACCTGCGACCCCTTGGTCCCAAACCAAGTGCTCTACCAAGCTGAGCTACTCCCCGTTATTAAGAAAAAATAATGGCGCGCCCGAAAGGAGTCGAACCCATAACCTTCTGATCCGTAGTCAGACGCTCTATCCAATTGAGCTACGGGCGCATTTACTGTTAATAGCAACTTTTATATCTTATCACACCCGATATAGGATGTCAATAACTTTTTTGGTGCGGCCGAGAGGACTTGAACCTCCACGGGGTTGCCCCCACTAGGCCCTCAACCTAGCGCGTCTGCCATTCCGCCACGACCGCAAAACATGACAGGATTATATAATAACTATTTGAGGTTCGTTAATCAATAGGTAATTAATGGTGCGGGTGAAGGGAGTCGAACCCCCACGCCTTGCGGCGCCAGATCCTAAGTCTGGTGCGTCTGCCAATTCCGCCACACCCGCATATGGATATTCATTCGCCGAAGCGAAAATTAAGGAAAGTCATTTTCGCTGGCGCGAAAAAACTTTGGTGAGCCATGAAGGACTCGAACCTTCGACCCTCTGATTAAAAGTCAGATGCTCTACCGACTGAGCTAATGGCTCGTATTCAAACAGAATCCTATACAAGTTGCGCTTGGAACCTGTGCTCAAAAGACCTTCGGTCTTTCTCGCAAGTTGCCGCTGATGTTGTTCAATGAAGCAAGCAACTGACTGAGCTAATGGCTCAAAAAATGGCTGGGCTAGCTGGATTCGAACCAACGCATGACGGAGTCAAAGTCCGTTGCCTTACCGCTTGGCTATAGCCCAATAAAATGGCGGTCCCGACCGGGATCGAACCGGCGATCTCCTGCGTGACAGGCAGGCATGTTAACCGCTACACCACGGGACCAGATATAGAATTATAATGGTTACTTTCGCTGCTGCGAAGTTAAGCAAAGTTATTTTCACTAGCGTGAAAATTAAGGATGATTATTTTCGCTTTCGCGAAAAAATCTTGGTGACCCCTACGGGATTCGAACCCGTGTTACCGCCGTGAAAGGGCGGTGTCTTAACCGCTTGACCAAGGGGCCATATTATTAAAAGGTTCTGGCGGAGAAGGAGGGATTTGAACCCTCGCGCCGCTTACGCGACCTACACCCTTAGCAGGGGCGCCTCTTCAGCCTCTTGAGTACTTCCCCATACCTTAAAATTAATGGCTCCGCAGGTAGGATTCGAACCTACGACCGCTCGGTTAACAGCCGAGTGCTCTACCACTGAGCTACTGCGGAATAACTTTAATTTTCGATGTCGTTGTCTTGTCGACTCTTACTATTATAGGGAGGTGCCTAGTAAAAGTCAAGGGTATTTTAAATAAGTTTTTTATTTCTTTTTTCAAAGCCCATAAAGGCTTATTCTACAGTCATTTCCTTTACTTTTATCAGCTTTCCTCGGCATTTTCCACACACGTATTTTGATGTATTTATAGATCTTTTCCGGCGATAGGTCAACTTGCAACTACTGCACTGATAAAAAATGAATTTCTGTTTCGCCCTTCTCTTCTTCTCCTCCGGAAGTGCAGAACAAAATCTCGGGGCATCTACCTTCTTTAATAAATCCCGAAAGTCTTTATCGCGATGCTTGTATCCATTTCCTTCTATATGAAGATGGTAATGACAAAGTTCATGCTTAATGATCCCGATCAACTCTGCCTCACCAAGCTGCTCAAAATACTTTTTATTAATTTCAATATTGTGACTGCTCAGCATATAGCGCCCGCCAGTAGTTCGAAGTCTCGGATTGAAGAACGCCTTATGCCTGAATGGCTTATGGAAGTATTTATCGGAAATCATTACTACAAGATTGTGCAATTCTTGATCGTTCATCTGTAAAACGCCTGCCTTTTTAGAAACATGACAACCCATTATAGCATATATTAATGTTACCTTTTAACGCATTATCTTAAGGAGGTATAACCATGCCTGTCTGGTTTCAGAATCAAATGAAACGAGCCTTCTATGAAAAAAATCGGTATCAAATCAAACTTTTAAATCAGTGTTGGTACTTTTATAGAAATAAACAGAGTTTAAACGATTAAAAGACTGCAGGGATTCCTGCAGCCTTTTATATTATGCCTCCTCAGGCTTTAGCATCGTCAAGGCGACCCGACCTTTTTTCTGGTCGATACTATCCACCCATACGGTTACTACATCCCCAACGGATACAATATCCAGAGGGTGTTTTACGAATCGATTGCTTAACTTAGAAATATGAACAAGTCCGTCTTGTTTTACACCGATATCAACGAAAGCTCCAAAGTCAACCACGTTCCGGACAGTACCTTGAAGCTCCATTCCTGTCTTCAGATCCTCTAGCTTCAATACATCCTTTTTCAAAAGTGGTGCTGGAAGCTCGTCCCGCGGATCCCTTTCAGGTCTTACGAGTGCATCAATGATATCTTTCAGTGTAAGTTTCCCGATTCCTAATTCATCTGCCGTTTGATCGATGTTGATTTTAGCGAGGGCTTCCTTTAATTCTGGAGTTCCTAAATCCTTTGTTTTAAATCCCAGGCTATCAAGCAGCTGCTTTACCTCACCGTAACTTTCCGGGTGGATGCCAGTTCGGTCAAGAGGTTCCTTCCCGTCGATGACACGCAGGAATCCGATTGCCTGTTCATATGTCTTAGCTCCGAGACGAGGGATTTTTTTCAGCTGCGACCTGCTTGTGAACTTCCCTTCTTCTTCACGCTTCTTTACTATATTATTGGCTACTGTTTTAGAGAGACCAGATACGTACTGCAATAAAGAAGAAGAAGCTGTATTTACATTGACCCCTACCTGGTTAACTGCCATCTCAACAACGAATGTCAGCGATTCGGATAGCTTTTTCTGGCTGACATCATGCTGATACTGGCCGACACCGACTGATTTCGGATCGATTTTAACGAGTTCAGCAAGCGGGTCCTGCAATCGGCGGGCAATCGAAACTGCACTTCGTTCTTCTACCTGGTAATTAGGGAATTCTTCACGGGCAAGATCGGATGCAGAATAGACACTCGCTCCTGCTTCATTGACAATGAGATAGAATATCTCTTTATCCATCTCTTTCAGGATATCAGAGACGAATTGTTCTGTTTCTCTCGAAGCAGTTCCGTTGCCGATTGCGACCATTTCCACATCATACTCTCTCAGGACTTTAATGAATTTATCTTTCGCCTCTGTATTTTTCGCTCCTGAGGTATGTGGATATATCACACCGATTGATAATACTTTGCCTGTTTCATCTACAGCTGCCAGCTTACATCCCGTTCTGAATGCCGGGTCTACCCCCAGGACAACCTTCCCTTTTAACGGCGGTTGGAGGAGAAGTTTGCGCAGATTTTCGGAAAAGATATGAATTGCTTGCTCTTCGGCTTTTTCTGTCAGTTCATTCCTGATCTCTCGTTCGATTGACGGCTGGATCAAACGCTTATATGCATCCTCGATTGCTTCTGTTACTGAAGCAGCTGTGATAGAGTGATTTTTAGTAACCCATTTACGCTGCAAATAGCTCATAATGACATCTGTTTTTGGCTTTATAGAAACCCTTAAAAGGTCCTCTTTTTCACCGCGGTTGAGTGCAAGGATTCTGTGCGGCACCACTTTACTGACTGGCTCAGAATACTCATAATACATCTCATAAACATTTTTCTCATCCTGCTCTTCATTTTTCACTGAAGAATCGATGGAGCCAGTTTTAAAGGTTTCATTCCGAATCCACTTGCGGCTGTCTGCGTCATCGGAAACAATTTCAGCGATGATGTCTTTCGCTCCGGCAATCGCATCTTCGATAGATTCGACACCTTTTTCTTCTGATAAATACTCCCGGGCTTTTTGTTCAAGACTTCCATTTACAGGGAACTCCAACATCCACTGAGCAAGCGGCTCAAGACCCTTTTCTTTGGCGACAGTCGCTTTCGTTCTTCTTTTTTGCTTGTATGGTCGGTATAAGTCTTCTACTTCCTGAAGCTTGATTGCTTTTTCAATGTTCGTCTTAAGCTCGTCAGTCAGCTTTCCTTGTTCTTCGATGAGCCTGATGACTTCCTCTTTACGCTGCTCTAAGTTCTGTATGTATTGCCATCTTTCAACGATGTCACGGATTTGCACTTCATCAAGCGCACCCGTCATTTCCTTTCGGTAACGGGCTATGAACGGTACAGTGTTTCCTTCATCAATTAATGAAATGACACTTTGCACTTGTTTAGCTGTTAACGATTGCTCTTTGGCAATGATTTTTACATATTGATCTTGCTTATCCATTGTTTGAGTCAAGAGACAATCCTCCATAATCTATATTGATGTTGCTTGTCACTTTAATAGTGTACCAAAATCGGCGGAAGGTTTACAGCGAGCGCGGGACTTCCTGCTATTTTTCCATTGCGCATCACCCACCAATGGGAAACATAGGGTTAAACTGCATCCTACTTCCTATATAAAACAAAAAGAAGCCCACCGGCTAAAGTAGACTTCCCACAATAAAAGTTGCATCATCCATTGAGTTTGCATATTCGCCTTTAATTTGCTCTGCGATGGCACCAACTGAGCGATACCCTTTCAATATCGTTTTAGCGCCATGGATATTGTCAAAACCATCTGAGTAAATCAGGAATTTTGATGCTGGCTCATAAATGAATCTCTGGGTGTGAAATACCTGCGGCTTCCCTGACAGATAACCTGTTACTGGCAATGGGTATGTCAGCTTGCCATTTGAGGTATAGAGGAAGAAGCGGATATTTCCGACACAGCTGTATACAAATTCGCGGGTTTCGAAGTAGACTTTGAAGATCGAGACAGCGGCCCCTCTTTTTTGCACCAAAATATTGTTGCAGTATTTCATGAGCGTATCTACATCTTCGTGATGGTGTTGCTCTACTACTGAAACGACAGCGGCAGAAGCTTCATGGGCGTATTGCCCTGACCCTAATCCATCAGCAAGTACACAGACAAAATAATCATCAGTAGCCGTATAATAATAGCTGTCACCGCACTCTACTTTACCTTCTTTGATTGTCTGGTAAGCATAAAGTTCTATTTTGTCTTTGAACTGTTGGATCATGTAATGTACTCCGAGTTGTTGTTTTCCGCATGAATCGCTTCTTGAAGTTTTTTAATTGCCCTTCTTTGAAGACGTGATACATGCATCTGTGAAATACCAAGCTTGTCACCAGCCTCTTTTTGGCTGAGGTTGTCAAGGTAGGTATATTGGATAATTAACTTTTCGCGTTCGCTTAGTACATGCAGTACTTTTTCGAGCACCATTCTTTGATTGATTTTTTCATAGCCTTCATCAATGTTTCCGACGATATCCAACAGGGTGACTGTTCCTCCATCAGAATCGGCTTCAATAGAATGGTCAACGGATAAGGCCTGGTAGCTTTTACCCATTTCCATGGCTTCCAATACTTCTTCTTCGGAAACCTCAAGTGCTTCCGCGATTTCATCTACTCGTGGAGAGCGGTGCAGGTGGGTGGTCAAATCTTCGACAGTCGTCTTGATTTTTGGACCTAGCTCCTTTATCCTGCGCGATACGTGGACGCTCCACGTTTTATCTCTTAAGAATCTTTTGATTTCACCAATGATGGTCGGCACGGCAAATGCCTCAAAGCTTTTGCCAAATGTTTCATCATAGCGTCGGATTGCGCCTAAAAGTCCAATCATCCCAACCTGGAAGATATCCTCGTGGAATGACCTTCCTTTGGAATACTTTCTGGCAATTGTTTCGACAAGGTTTTGATAATGAAGAACCAGCTCACTTTGGGCGTCTGCATCCTCATGCAGCTGGTAGGCTTTGATTAATTCATTAATCTCTTCTTTTGGCCTCTGCTTAGGTTGAGATTGTCTCTGCATCTCTCTCCACCTGCTCTCCTTCTCGGTACTTGGTCATAAAGACCGTGACGCCCTCTTTGTGATGGATTCGAACCTCGTCCATCAAGGTTTCGATCAGATACAGTCCCAAGCCTCCTTCACGAAGGAATTCCACAGAACTATTCTGATCATAAGGGCCAAGTCCCTGGCGTGCTGAATGGAAATCAAAGCTCTGGCCATTATCCGCAACCATTACTTCAAGCTTGTCTTCATATAATCCGAACCCGATGATGACTTCGCCGTTCTCATTGTTTTTATATGCATGCTGTACAGCGTTCGTACAAGCTTTACTCGTAGCAATTTTCAAATCTTCAATTTCGTCGTAGGAAAAACCCATGCGGCTTGCGATACCAGAAAGGGTCAAACGAATGACACCCACGAACTCTGGTTTGGCCGGGATTTTCATTTCAATATAGTCAAATGACTGGTTCATTGCACTCCACCCTCAATCTGGCTGTTTATATCGATAATATCGGCCAAGCCGGTGATTTCGAAAAGTCTCTGCAAACGTTCGGACAACCCAACGATTTTAAATTCACCGTCATGTGAACGGACGTTCTTGAATACTCCTACAAATACTCCAAGCCCTGTACTATCCATATAATTGACCTCCGAAAGGTCAACAACCATCTTTACGCCCTCTTTTTCGGACAAAGGGAAAAGCTTTTCACGAAGCTGTGGAGCTGTATATGCATCAATTTCGCCGCTTACCTTAACTGCTAGCTTTGATTCTGTTTCTTTAACATCTATCGAAATATTCATAAATGACCCACCCTTTACAATTCAATTGCTCTTTTGATTTACCCGGTTTGGAACCCGATTAAACATCTCTTTTCAAAATGATTAAGGTAAAATCATCACGCAATTGGAAATGCTGAAGTTTTTCAAGTTCCCTAAAGATATTATTGACAATTTCCTGAGCATTTAAGTGAATATATTTATTTATATATCCGATTAATGTTTCCTTTTCGATGAAACCTTCATCTGTCCTGCATTCTGTTACTCCGTCAGACATCAGAATCACCATATCCCCAGCTAGTATTTCTTTTTCATACTGGGTATATTTCGTCCGCTTATCCACTCCAAGCAGTAAGCCTCTTGCAACCAACTCTGAGAATTCCTTCTTTTTGGAATCGTAATAGAAACCAGGCTCATGCCCTGCGGATGCATAATAGAAGATATTGTTGGCAGGATTGAACATCCCGTAGAACATCGTAATAAACATACTTGGGTCAACGTTCTGCTCAACGACTCTGTTCAGATTTTCCAGGATGCTGCTCGGATCGAGCCGGTTTTCTGGCAGACTGTCCATCGCATATTTGATCATGGACATACAAAGTGCTGCCGGAATCCCTTTCCCAATGACATCAGCGATTGCCACGCTGATATTATTGTTCTCATCCTGGACAAAATGGAAGTAATCACCGTTCATATGCTTAGCCGGGACACTGATCGCCCCGATATCAATACCAGGCACAGTCGGGATTTTCGTACCGAGCAAGGTTTGCTGAACATTCGCGGCAATCTCCATTTCTGATCTTAACTCCTCTTGCTGATGCCTTAAGCTCTGGTGCTCTCGATAAGCAATGCCATAACCAATCATCACCTCAAGGAGGATATCAAAGGAATGCATAATATCTTCTGGAAGTTCAGGATACATCTCAAGAAGCAAGCTTTTATGCACGCTAATGATTTCTTCCGGCGCGATCTTATGTTCTATCGACTTCCGGCTGAATTTCTGCCCTGCATATAATGCTTGTTCTGATTGCTCTTGTATATAATTGTCAAGAATATCCCGATACTTTGATTCCATCATTTCTCGGAAATCCATACTTTCTCCCCCTATCGGAGCCATTTAGTCGCTTTTATTTGTGTTCCTTGTCCGGGTGTTGAGTCTATGTCGAATTCATCCATTAGACGTTTCACTCCGGGAAGGCCGGCTCCAAGTCCTCCTGATGTTGAAAAGCCATCTTCCATGACTTGGCGTATTTCTTTTATACCTGGACCGCTGTCCACTGCGTTGATTCGCAATCCCGCTTTACCGCCGTCATATAATTTATCGATGCAAATCTGCCCTTTGCCGGCGTACAAGTAGATATTTCTGGCCAATTCACTGATGGCGGTGGTGATTCGTGCCTGGTCAACAGTTCCAAAACCAAGCTCTTTCGCAACATTCCGGCCAAGCTGGCGTGCTGCGACGATGTCCCATTCGTTAATAATCGTAACGCAGGATTGGATGTCCATTCACCTATTCCCCCAATTCCTGTTGTAATTTCTCCAAACCTTTTTCTAAATCTAATGCAGTTAGGACATCATCAAGGCCGATCCCTAATTCAATTAGCGTTATGGCAACAGCAGGCTGGATTCCGGTAATGACTACAATCGCACCCATGAGCTTGGACATATTGATGACATCCCCAAGGACCTTTGCGATGAAAGAATCTATGAAGTCGATTGAGGTTAAATCAATGACAACTCCATTGGCACTTGTCTCATGAATTTTGTGGAGCAAGTCCTCTTGAAATTGAAGCGCAGTCTGGTCATCTAGCTCCCATTGTATGGAAACTAACAGACAATCATCCAGCTTTAGGATTGGTATTCTCACTTTGCTCCCTCCAATGACACAATTTTTTTATTTGTCAGCTCAAGAGCTGCTTCGATTCCTTTTTTCAAGTTATTCTTTGTTGTAAACTGATTCAGGTCGATGCCCAAGTTGACGATTGTCTGTGCAATTTCAGGACGAATCCCTACGAGCATGCACTTGGCACCAATGAGCCTGACAGCATCAGCTGCCTGGATGATATGGTGGGCAACCATCGTATCTACGACCGGAACGCCTGTAATATCAATCAGGACCACCTCGGAACGGTGTTTCACCGCACCCTTAAGCAGATTCTCCATGATTTGCTTTGCACGCTCTGTATCAATCGTACCGACTAATGGCATTACGGTAATTCCCTCAAACACTGGAATGAGCGGCGCCGAAAGCTCCTGCAAGGCAATTTTCTGGAGGGAAACTGTTCTTTCCCATGTTGACGAATATACGCTGACGATTTCATTGTTCATCGGAGTTGCCCAGCGGTCAAACTCGTAAACGATCTCCATCTGATTCTCCTGCGTCACTACTCCTTCTTTCTGCATGCCTTCAAAAACAATCAAATTAAAGGTATGAAGACCTTTCGTGACGAACGTCAACGGCCAGCCAAGCCTGACTACTTTTTCAGCAAAATCAGTCAGCCTTTCATTATATTCTTCACTCGTCCCTTTAAAATTAGAGATGATGAGGTCGATGAATTCCTTGCTCGTAGATTGAAAAACCCGATCCGATACAAGGCGAATCACCCGGTCATCCGCTTCTTCCTTTGTCCTATCTATCCATTGATCCAGGATCTCTTGCTTGTGAGCCTGAATGTAATTTGAAATTATTTTATTCATTCCATCCTCCCCATTCTATCACAACAAAATTTTACATTACCCTTTTCCGTCCAATTGTAAACCAATTTTAAAACTGTAAATAAATATTCATAAAATCCAGATTATATATCTCCATTTAATGATAACAGTTTCCTTTCGTCAAATAAAATCAACTTATCGACAGGATTCAACGGATATTGCGTAACGGATATCTTTATTATTCCTTATTTTCTTGGATTCAATTTTATTGATATAAATTCTTGTGCTGGTTTAGGAAATACGGTTAGCGGCTTCCTTTTATGCAGGCGGATTACAGGTTCTTTTCTTGACAGCTTTTCCACTTTCACAGGCAAACCTGTCACATTTCCGAGCTTTTCTTGACAGCTTTTCCGCTTCCACAGCCTAACCTGTCACATTTCCGGGCTTTTCTTACAGCTTTTCCACTTTCACCGCCAACCCTGTCAC
>NZ_BASE01000110.1 GCF_000813125.1 Mesobacillus selenatarsenatis SF-1 | reverse complement strand
AGTTATTATGACAGGTTTCAAGGTTTAGGGCCCAACGCTGTCAAAAAAGAGCGGTTATTATGACAGGTTTCAGGGTTTATGACCCAAAGCTGTCAAGAAAACGCGGTTATTATGACAGGTTTCAGAGTTTAGGA